>NZ_DAMBEF010000017.1:61799-74956 GCF_032061965.1 Stenotrophomonas sp.
GCTCGGCTGAGGCCTTACCGGTAAAGCCCCTGCCGAGCATGGCTCGGCACTACCGTTCCGCCCTCACCCTTTTGCACAGCGAAGGGGAGGGCTGGGAAGGGGAGGCCCTTCGCGGGCCGAGACAGCCAATGCGTCGCAACGCACACTGCACTGTTGTAGAGCCGAGCCATGCTCGGCTGAGGCCTTACCGGTAAAGCCCCTGCCGAGCATGGCTCGGCACTACCGCCGTGCCCCCCTCCCTTTTGCGTAGCGAAGGGGGGGCTGGGGAGGAGTTCCCTGCTTAGCGGTACGGCCCAGGCCCGCGCCACAGCAGTTCGCCATAGCGGTACACGTACATCACGATGACGAACTGGCGTGCGTCACCGATGTCCTGCAGTTCCGGCGATCCGGCCTGCAGCATGCGGCATTTGCTGGAGCCGCGGCGCAGGGCAACTTCAGCCGGGCAGACCATCAGGTAGGTGGTGCCGGGCAGCGGAATGGACAGCTCCTTCTTGCCATCGACTTCCTTGGCTCCGTCCATCCACGCGCGCAGCTTTTCCTCGCTGAGCAGGTCATAGACGATCTGGTAGCCGCCCACTTCCATGGCCGGGGCGCCAGCGCTGCGATCGACGCGTCGGCCGCTGTCGTCGCCCATGCCGGCAGACCGCCCCATGTTGTCCTGGGCGGTGGTTCGGTCCAGTGATCCGGGGGGGCGCCCGGTCCAGGTCTGCGGCCGGCGCGTCGCGCTATCGGCAGGATTGCTCGCAGGTGCGGCGCTGGTTTCAGGTTGCGCCTGGGCCTGTAATTGTTCCGGCGTCTGCTCCGGTTCCGCAGGCGGTTCGATGTAGCGGGCTTCGGGAACCGGCTTGCGCGGCTCACTGCGCCGCTGTGCGGTCGCCTTGCTGGTCGGGCGCGGCGTATGCGTGGGTTTGCGGGGGACAGGTTTCTGCTCGGCGTCGGGCGAGGGCGGCGCGTCACCGACGAAGTCCACCTTGACCCGACCGCCACCGGAGGCACCCTGGGGTGAAGACACCACGGGCGGGTTCGAATGCAGCAAAAGCAGCAGCATCAGCAGATGCAGCAATGCGCTGATCAGGGCGGCGGCCCAGCGGTTGCGGGGCTCGTTCCAGAACGGGGTGCCGGGATGTTGCGGGAGACTGGAAGGGTTGCGCATGCCGCGTCGAGGAGGGGAGGGCTGGTTGCTGACCCTCATGCGGAAGTCGAACCGTGCCACTGATAGGGAGCCGGTATCCTACGCCAGGAGCCCGCCTGCATCTGTGTCAACGTTGCCGCCGTTTGTTGCAGGCATGGTGTTGGGCCATGTGTCAGGGCCGTTGCCGATGCCGCGTGGGTACGGATGGGATGCCGTTGGCGGATCCGTATCGACGGTAACCTTGGGCGGTATTGCCATGCGGCCGGGCTATGATGCGCGTCCCGCCGGCTTCAACCGGCGGGCCCCACACCACAATGGAATCAGCTGCATGCGCATCCTGCTTGCCCGTCACGGCGAAACGCCGTGGAACGCCGAAGGCCGCTACCAGGGCCAGATCGACATTCCCCTCTCGCCGGTAGGTGAGGCCCAGGCCAAGGCGCTGGGCGAGCGGCTGGCCGATGTGCAGATCACCCGCGCCGTGGCGTCGCCGTTGAGCCGTGCGCAGAGCACCGCCAAGGCCGCGCTGGGCAGCGCCCGCGCGGACATGCTGCTGACCGAGCCAGACCTGCAGGAAATCGCCCACGGTGAGTGGGAAGGGTTGCTGGCCAGTGAGATCAACGACAAGGACCCCGCCCGTCTGCGCGCCTGGCGCGAGGAACCGGATACCGTGCTGATGCCGGGCGGTGAATCGCTGCGCCAGGTGCTGGACCGCAGCTGGCGTGGGCTGACCGCAGCTGCCGAAGGCCTGGGCGAAGACGACACCTTGCTGGTAGTGGCCCATGACGCGGTCAACCGGGTGATTCTGTGCAAAATCCTGGGTTTGCCGATCGCCAAGCTGTGGACCTTCCGCCAGGCCCCGACCACGCTCAACCTGCTCGAAGGGCCGGATGTAGAACATCTGGAAGTGGTGCGCCTGAACGACTGTGCCCATCACACCCCGTTCTTCGGTGAGGCCAAGCATCGCGCGCTGTAACGCAGGCCCGGTGCGCCTGTAGAGCCGAGCCATGCTCGGCTGGGGCATTGCCGGTAAAGCCTCTGCCGAGCATGGCTCGGCACCACCGCTGTGCTCTCTCCCTTTGGGGAATGTTTGGCGGCTGCGTGCAGCGGCCCCTGTATCATGGGCGCCATTCCCGCGCGCAACGCGCAGCCGGCATGCACTGTCGGCCCATGATCCAGAGAGTCCTTCCGCATGTCTTCCGCCCGTCCCGCCACGCTTGAGCAGTGGCTCGCCCATATCGAACAGCAGCACCCGCAGGCCATCGCGATGGGGCTCGATCGCGTGCGTGAGGTTGCCCAGCGCATGCAGTTGGGAAAGCCGGCCGCGCGCAGCATCGTGGTCGGTGGGACCAACGGCAAGGGCTCCACGGTGGCATTCATCGAATCCATCGCCCGTGCCGCGGGTTGGAAGGTGGGCGCATACACCTCGCCGCACCTGTTGTCCTACAACGAACGCGTGCGCATTGATGGCACCGATGTGGATGACGCCCGCCTGGTGGCCGGCTTCAACGCCGTGGAAGACGCGCGCGGCGACACCGCACTGACCTATTTCGAGTACGGCACGCTGTGTGCGCTGTGGTTGTTCCAGCAGGCCGGGCTGGACCTGGCGGTGCTGGAGGTGGGCCTGGGAGGCCGCCTGGATGCCGTCAATATCGTCGATGCCGACGTGTCGGTGATCACCACCGTCGATATCGACCACGCCGACTGGCTGGGCAATGACCGCGAAACCATCGGTGAAGAAAAGGCCGGGATCA
Source organism: Stenotrophomonas sp. (assembly GCF_032061965.1). Lineage (GTDB taxonomy): Bacteria > Pseudomonadota > Gammaproteobacteria > Xanthomonadales > Xanthomonadaceae > Stenotrophomonas. The sequence continues at coordinate 64,683 of NZ_DAMBEF010000017.1, forward strand.
TCCGCGGCTGGAAGCCGGTGATCCTGGGGGAGATCGATCCGCCGTCCAGCGTGCTGCGCCGCGCCTATGTACTGGGCGCCAATGCCATTCGTTTTGGCAGCGACTTCTTTGCCGAGGCCATCGATGGCGAGCGCTGGCGCTGGCGCGATGTGTCCTTCCGCATCGAGTTGCCGCAGCCGGCACTGTGGGCACCGATCCAGTGCAACAACGCCGCCACTGCCATTGCCGCCCTGCGGGCGCTGGACAAGCCGGTGCCGCGCGCGGCCTGGGCGCAGGGCGTGGCCGAGGCCCGGATCGCCGGGCGCCTGCAGCGGTTCCAGCACCAGGGCGTGGAGGTGCTGCTGGATGTGGGGCACAACCCGCAGGCCGCGGCGGCGCTGGCCACTGCGCTCAAGGCGCAGCCGATAGCGGGCCGTACGTTGGCGGTCTACGCGGCGCTGGCCGACAAGGATGCCGAGGGCGTTGCCGCAGCCTTGCAGGCGCAGGTGGAGGCCTGGTTCTTCGCCGGGTTGGAAGGTCCGCGTGGTCAGACCGCCGCCCAACTGCAGGCCCGTCTGGCCACCAACGACGCCGGTGATGCGGTGCTTTCCGACACCGTGGCGCAGGCATTGGCCGCGGCGTTGGCCGCTGCGGGCGAGGGGGACCGGGTGCTGGTGTTTGGTTCCTTTCACACCGTAGCCGAAGCCTTGCCGTTGCTCCGTTCAGCTGACTGAGACGCCATTGCGCCCACGCCGCATATAATCGCGTAGGCACTCCGCCGCGCCGCCTGATACGCCCATTGTGGAAACTCCCCTGAAACAGCGACTGATTGGTGCCATCGTTCTGGTGGCTTTGGCCGTGATCTTTCTGCCGATGCTGGTCAAAGGACCGGCGCCGGACAGTGGTGTGCAGGACGTGCCGTTGCAGGCCCCCGCAGCGCCAGCGCCGGGACAGTTCGAAACCCGTGAACTGCCGCTGGTTGCACCCACCGCGCCCGCAGGCGGCGCGGTCGGCATGCCGGCGACCGTGCCTGCCGACACCGCTGCACCGGCGGCGCCGGCCGCCGCAGCCAATGGCTTGCCAGCCGCTGTCGCTGCGGGCAACTACGCGGTCAATTTCGGCGCCTATGCCAGCGAGGCCGATGCCGACGCGGTGATCGCGCACCTCAAGAAATCCAACCTGCCCGGTTTCCGCCAGGCTGACACCATCAATGGGCGCCAGGCGTGGCGGGTGCGTATTGGCCCGTATGCCGACCGCGCGCAGGCCGAGTTGGTCCGGCTGGAAGCAGGCAAGGTCCGCAATGACGTGAATGCGCAGGTAGTGGTACTCAACGCCGACGCTGCGCCCGCCGCGCCGGTGGCTGCGGCACCCAGCACGGCGACCCCGGCGCCGGCACCGGCACCGGTGCGCAGCGAGCCGCTGCCGCCCGAGCCCAAGCCGGTGGCGGCAGCGCCCCGTCCGGAACCGGCCAAGCCTGAACCGCCCAAGCCGGCTACTCCCAAGCCGGAACCCAAGCCCGAGCCCAAGCCGGTTGCGGCCGCGCCGGCAGCCCCGGCAGCCAGTAACGTCGGTTTTGCCGTGCAGTTGGGGGCCTTTGGTCAGGCGGCCGATGCCAATGCACTGCGCGACCGCGCACGCGCGGCCGGCTTCAGCGCCTTCGTCGAGCAGGTGCGTACCGACAATGGCGTGCTGAACCGGGTGCGGGTCGGGCCGGTCGCCAACCGTGCCGCCGCCGAGCAGCTCAAGGCGCAGGTCGCGGCCAAGGTGGGCGTTGCCGGCATGGTTCGACCCCATCCCTGATGCGGGCAATCGCTGAAGGCCCGGCGCAACCAACGCACCTGCGCGTGCGGGCCGCGCCATGATTGATCTGATCCTGCTCGGGATCGTTGGCCTGTCCGCCCTGTTGGGGCTGATGCGGGGCCTGCTGGCCACGGTTCTGGGCGTGACCACCTGGCTGATCGCCGGCTGGGCCGCCGTCCAGTTCGGCGAGCCGGCGGCGCAGCTGCTGTCCAATCAGCCTGGCGCGGGTGACTACGTCGGTGGGTTCCTGATGGTATTCATCGGCACCTGGCTGGGGATGTTGTTGCTGCGCCTGCTGTTGCGCAGCCTGGTCGACTCGACCCAGTTCCTGCGGGTGCCCGATCGCCTGCTGGGCCTGTGCCTGGGGGCAGTGCGGGGCTTGTTGTTTGCGGTGTTGGCGGTGTTCCTGCTCGGATTCACGTCCCTGCCGCGCAAACCCGCCTGGCAGCAGTCCAGCGTGGTGCCGATGCTGCAACCCATGGCGGGTTGGATGCGGGCGCAGTTGCCTGAACCGCCGGAGCTGCCATCGATGCCGTCCATGCCTTCGATACAGTCAGTGCCGATGATGGACTTGGGCAAGTCGGTGCTGACAGGCGATAATGCCGGACCGAACGATCAAGACCAGGGCAGTGGGCTGCCCGCAGCGCTGTTGGGGCTCAAGGGCCAGGCGCAGCGTGCGAATGACAGCAGTCCAGCCGACCCGGCGGGGGCATTGCCCGCCAACATCGATCCGGCGCAGGTGCGCCCGGGTCAACCCGACCCCAAACGGGTCGAGGCTCAAGGCCAGGCACGGCCACCTTCACGTTAACGGGCATTGCCCAGCGGAGATCGCGCAACATGTGTGGCATCGTCGGAATCGTCGGCAACCAGAACGTCGCCGGGCAGCTTTATGACGGCCTGACCGTCCTCCAACATCGTGGCCAGGACGCGGCCGGTATCGCCACCGCCGATGGCACCCGGCTGCGTGTGGAGAAGGCAAATGGCCTGGTGCGCGACGTGTTCGACGAGCGGCGCATGGGGCTGCTGCAGGGACGCATCGGCATCGCCCACGTGCGCTATCCGACCGCCGGTTCGGAAGGCACGGACGAGGCACAGCCGTTTTACGTCAACTCGCCTTACGGCATCGCCCTGGCGCACAACGGCAACCTGATCAATACCGAGGCGCTGCGTCGCCAGGTGTTCGAGGCCGACCGCCGCAATATCAACACCGATTCGGACAGCGAAGTGCTGTTGAACGTGTTCGCCTACGAGCTGGACGCGCAGCGCATGCTGACCCCGGAAGCGGCCATCCGTGCCGTGGCCGGCGTGCACCGCCGCTGCAAGGGCGGCTATGCGGTGGTCAGTGTGGTGCTGGGCCTGGGCCTGGTGGCGTTCCGCGACCCGCATGGCATCCGCCCGCTGGTACTGGGCAAGCGCGAGCATGCCGAAGGCATCGAATACGCAGTGGCCTCCGAATCGGTGGCGCTGGATGTGCTCGGCTTCGAGCGCATGCGCGATGTCGCCCCGGGTGAAGCCGTGGTCATCACCGAGCGCGGCGAACTGTTCACCGAAATCTGCGCGACCAATACCCAGCAGACCCCGTGCATCTTCGAGTACGTGTACTTCGCGCGCCCGGACTCGATGATGGACAACGTCTCGGTGCACAAGGCGCGCATGCGCATGGGCCAGAAGCTGGGCGAGAAGATCCTGCGCCTGCGTCCGGATCACGACATCGATACCATCATCCCGATCCCGGATACCTCGCGCGATGCCGCGCTGGAGATGTCCAACGTGCTCGGCGTGAAGTACCGCGAAGGCTTCGTCAAGAACCGTTACGTCGGTCGTACCTTCATCATGCCGGGGCAGGGCGAACGCGTTAAGTCGGTGCGCCGCAAGCTCAATCCGATCCACCTTGAATTTCGCAACCGCGTGGTGCTGCTGGTGGACGACTCCATCGTGCGTGGCACCACCAGCCAGCAGATCGTGCAGATGGCGCGCGATGCCGGCGCACGCAAGGTCTACCTGGCCAGCGCTGCGCCGCCGGTGCGTTACCCAAACATCTACGGCATCGACATGCCGGCCGCCGAGGAACTGGTCGCGCACAACCGCAGCGTCGAGGAAATCGAAAAGCACCTGGGCTGCGACTGGCTGGTGTACCAGGACCTGGAAGACCTGGAAGTTGCCGTACGCGAAGGCAACCCGGAGCTGAAGGAATTCGATTCGTCCTGCTTCAACGGCGAATACGTCACCGGCATCGAGCCGGGCTATTTCGAACGCATCCAGCAGCTGCGCTCGGACGAAGCCAAGAACAAGCGTCGCGCCTGACTCATAAGCCCCTCTCCCTGCGGAGAGGGGTTGGGATAAGGGCAGAACGAAGCGGCAATCCGCGAGCAGCCATGAACACGCAACAAGCACAGCCTGTGACCGCTGCATTCGTACCACCGGCCGAAGCCGCAGACTTCTCCCTGCTCGACGCCGCCTGCATCTGCATGGCCGCCGCCGATCCGCTTGAGAAAGTCGCGCTTACCCAGCACTACGCCGCGCGCTACCGAGCCGGCACTTTGAAGCTGCCAACAGAAGCGCCAGACCCCGATCCCATCCGCATGCCGGGTCGGCCACCGCAACTGGTGCTGGTGCACCCGCGTGACCTGCCACGTCGCGGCCTGGGTTCAACCGATGGACGCGCGGCGTTCATTCATGCCATTGCCCACATCGAACTCAATGCCATCGACCTGGCCTGGGACGCGGTGTATCGCTTCCGGGGCTTGCCTGGCAGTTTCCATGCCGACTGGGTGAGTTGTGCCGACGATGAGTCGCGCCACTTCATGCTGTTGCGCGAGCGCCTGTTGGCGCACGGCCACGACTACGCGGATTTCCCCGCCCACAATGGCCTGTGGGAAATGTGCGAGAAGACCGCGCACGATGGCCTGGCGCGCATGGCCCTGGTGCCGCGCGTATTGGAGGCGCGCGGGCTGGACGTAACCCCGGCGATGATCAGCAAGTTGCGTGCGCTGGGCGATGCGGCGACCGCCGATGTGCTGGAGGTGATCCTGCGCGAAGAAGTGGCGCATGTTGCCGCCGGTTCGCGCTGGTACCGCTGGTATTGCGAGCGTGCCGGGGTGGAGCCGCGCGGGCGCTTCAAGGAGCTGTTGCGCGAGTACGCCGGCGGTTACCTGCACGGCCCGTTCAACATCGAAGCGCGCCTGCTGGCCGGCTTTGATGAAGAGGAGCTGGCCAATCTCGTGGAGCAGGCTGGCTGAGCGCTCTTTCGTCGGTTGACGGCGGGCTTGCACAGGCAACACCATCGGCGGGACGAACGGTGCCGACACGGTCGCCGTGGCAACGTAGCCAGGAGAGTCCGATGAAGCAATTCTGCATTTCCGCCTTGATGCTGGTGGCACTGTCTGCCTGCGATGCGCAGAAGCCGGCGCCCGAGGACAGCAATGCGGCGGCCCCTGCGCCTGCACCGATGACGGCGAAGGCCGACAGCGTGCTCAAGGACGATTTTCCGCAGGTATTGCAGGCATCGGGTACCGAGCCGTTCTGGGGCGTGCGCGTGGATGGCGGCAAGCTGGACTACACCACGCCGGAAACGCAGGACGCGCCGCGTCATTTTGAAGGTGAGCGGACATTGAACGATGGCCTGCTGGTGGTGCAGGGCGGCGAAGGTGATGCCGCGTTCCGCCTGACCCTGGAACATGCGCCCTGCTCGGACGGAATGTCTGACCTGAGTCATCCCTATACGGCGGAGTTCGTGTTGGGCAAGGACACCTTCAAGGGCTGTGCGCGCGATCCGGCGGTTGCAGTGGAAGCCCCTTGATCCAACGGCAGGAGCGGCGAAAGCCACGCAGCGAACAAACAGAAAGCCGCCAGACGTGATTGCGATTGCAGTCCCGTCAGGCGGCTTTTGCATTTGCGGCTTCGCGGCGTATGCCGCTGCGGGCGATCGCGTCAGCCTTGCGGCAGCTGCAAGGCTTCCAGGCGGAAGCCATCGGCATCCACCCGCAATACCGAACCCTGCTCGTACCAGTCGCCCAGCACGATGCGGGTGCAGCGGTGCTCGCCGGTCTGCAGGTTGTGGATCGCCGGGCGGTGGGTGTGGCCGTGGATCATGGTGTCGATGCCGTAACGCTTGAACGTGGCCACTACTTCGGCCGGCGCCACGTCGGTAACGGTCTCGAACTTGGCGTTGTCGCCCTGCTTCATTTCCGATTGGTGGGCCTGGCTGGCGGCGCGGGCCTTCTGCGCGAAGGCAACGCGGGCTTCCAGTGGCTGGGCCAGGAACTGGGCAATGAATGCCGGGTTTCGGCTCTGCGCGCGGAAGGCCTGGTAGGCCACGTCGTCGGTGCACAGCAGATCACCGTGCTGCAGCAGTACCGGCTTGCCGTACAGCTCGATCACCGCCGGGTCGGGCAGGATACGCATGCCGGCGCGCGCGGCGTAATCATTGCCGACCAGGAAATCCCGGTTGCCACGGATGAAGTACACCGGCACGCCGCTCTGGCTGAGTTCGCGCAATGCCTGTGCAACCGCGTCGGCAGCGCTGGACGGTGTGTCATCGCCGATCCATGCCTCGAACAGGTCGCCCAGGATGTACAGCGCCTCGGCCTGGCGCGCTTCGTTGTGCACGAAGTCCAGGAACAGTGCGGTGATGGCTGGACGACTCGGGTCCAGATGCAGATCGGAGATGAACAGCGTGGTCATGCCCGCATTGTAGGGCCTGATCAGGCCAGCAGCAGTGATCCGATCTGCAGCGAAGCCGTGCCCAGCAGCAGGCCGATGCCGGTGGCGGCCAGCACGTCACTGGGATAGTGCAGGCCCAGCACGACCCTGGACATCGCAACGCCGACCGTGAAGGGCAACAGCACCGGCGCCAGCCACGGGTAGTACGCCAGCGCTACCACGGTGAAGGACACCGCATGCAGGGTGTGGCCGGACGGGAAGCTGTATTCATCCAGCGGCGCGACCCAGGCGCGTATGCGCAGGTCGGCAGCGAACGGGCGGGGGCGGCGCGTCCAGCGTTTGAGCGCCTTGTACAGGGTCAATGCCAACACGCCGGTGGCGGCCATGTGGACCGAGGCCTGCAGGCCGTCCAGGCCGTCGGCCAGCACCAAGGCGCCCATCAGCAGGTACCAGAACACCCCGTCGCCAAGCCGACTCAGCGTGGAGAACACCACGCGGATGCCGCGCCGGCGGCCATAGCGATTGGCGCGACGGCACCAGCGTGCCTCGCGTGCGGCGATGCCTTCAGGCGGCAGCAACGGCATGGCAGCGTCTCCGGTTGGCCAGTTCGCTCAGCAGGGCGTCGAACTCGGCGACCACCTGGTCCGGATGCAGGCGCTGCATCGCGCGGCTGGCATTGGCGCCCAGGGTGGCGCGTATTTCATCGTCATTGGCCAAGCGTGTTGCGGCGGCAACGAAGGTTTCATCATTGTCCACGGCAATTCCGCTATATCCGTTCTGCAGATGTTCGCGGGCCGCGCCATAGTTGAACGCGACCGTCGCCACGCCACTGGCCATCGCCTCGAGCGTCACGTTGCCGAAGGTCTCGCTGCGGCTGGCGAACAGGAAAAGGTCGCCACTGGCAAAATGGCGGGCCAGTGCTTGGCCACGCTGCACGCCGCAGAAAATAAAGTCCGGGTGCTGCTGCGCCAGCGTCTCGCGCATCGGGCCATCGCCTACCCAGACAAAGCGGGCATCCGGGCGCTGTTGCTGGATCCGACGGAAGGCGCTGATCGCCAAGCCAAGGTTTTTTTCCGCGGCAATGCGGCCCACGTAGATCACCACCAGGCCATCATCCTGCACGCCCCAGCCAGCACGCAGGGCGGCATCGCGCTTGTTGGGGTCGAACTGGCTGCCATCGACGGCGCGCGCCAGCAGGCGGGCGCGGTTGAAGCCGTTCTCCTGCAGGAACTGCTGCAGTTCGCGGGTGGGCACCAGCGTGGCTTCGGCCTGGTTGTGGAAGCGACGCATCCAGCGCAGGGCGGTGCCTTGCAGCCAGGCGGCGCCATAGTCCGGCAGGTATTGGTCAAAGCGCGTATGCAGGCCGGAAGCGACCGGTATGCCCAGGCGTCGTGCAGTGCGCATTGCCGACCATCCCAACGGGCCTTCCGTGGCCACGTAGATCGCATCCGGGCGCTGTTGCTGCCATTGCCGTGCCAGCAGCAGCGGCGCCGGCAATCCAAAGCGCAGGCCGGGGTAGCGCGGCAGCGCTGCGCTGCGTACCAGCACTTCGTGAGGGGCGGGATCGCCGTCGTGTTGCTGCCGCGGACGGACCACATCCACGTCATGGCCGCGTTTGCGCAGCCCGTTTTCCAGCCCCTGAACGGTCAGGGCCACGCCGTTGACCTCCGGCGGATAGGTCTCGGTGACGATCGCGTAGCGCATGGCTGCCTCCCGGTTTTAGCGGAAGGATGCGCGTGGGCTGTGGCGCCTATGTTTCAAGGGTATGCAGGCTGTGTGACAGCGCTGCGGGCAGATGCGGGCGGATCCAGGGCGCGCTGGCGGGACCATCCGCTCACATGCTGTCGGCGGCGCGGGCGTCTGCCCGGACCGCCGCAGGCGGGGTCAGGCCACGAACGGGCGGAAGGTGATGCCGAGGCCGGTCATGCCCTCGGTCTCGCCGATGAGGTCGGCACGCAAGAGTGGTCGTGCATCGATGAACGCCTTGGACAAGACCAGTGACAAGGTCGTGCCATCCACCGACAGTTCCAGCGTCGGAATGGGATCGGCTTCATGCGCACGGTGCAGCAGCACGGCCAGTCGCAGCAGTGCTGCCGTCCGCTTGGCGGGCAGCAGCAGGCGCTCGGGCAATGCGTCGAATGCGGTCTTGGGGATACCCCGGCGATGGGTGCGGATCAGTGCGGCAAGCATCTGCTGCTCCTGCCGCGAGAAGCCGGCGATATCCGAATGCTCGATCACGTAGCTGCCATGGGTGTGATAGCCGCTGTGCGCGATCATCAAGCCCAGCTCATGCAGGCGTGCCGCCCAGCCCAGCATGCGGGCGTCGTCGGCATCCAGCTTCCAGGTATCGGCCACCTGTGCGAACAGACGTTGTGCGGTTTCCTCGACACGACCGGCCTGGCTTTCGTCGATGGCGTAGCGGTTGGTCAACGCGGCAACCGACTCGTCACGCGGATCGTTGTCGCTGGCGCGGCCCATGATGTCGTAGAGGATGCCCTCACGCATGGCTGCCTTGCTGACCAGCAGCTTCTGCAGGCCCAGCGCCTGGAAGGCGGCTTCCAGCACCAGCACACCGCCGGCGATGATCGGGCGGCGCTCGTTGGACAGCGTGGGCAGCTCGATCTCGTTGATGTGCTTGGCGCGCAGCAGCTCTTCACGCAGCTGCGGCAACGCTTCGGCGGTGATCGCGCCCTTACTCAGCTTCATCGCCGCGCAGATCTCGCTGATGGCCTTGTGCGTACCGGACGAGCCCAGTGCCTCCTGCCAGCCCAGCGTCTTGTACTTGTTGGCAAAGGGCTGGAACTCGGCGCCGATCTCGGTGAGTGCATCCTTCCAGCGCTTCTTGCTCAGCTTGCCGCCAGGGAAGAAGCGACGGGTGCTGGCGATGCAGCCGGCCTGCAGGCTTTCGCGTTCGAGCGTCTGCATGCCTTCGCCGATGATGAATTCGGTGGAGCCGCCGCCGATGTCGATCACCAGCCGGTGCTGGCCCGGCTTGGGCGGCTGCGCGTGGGCAACGCCGAGGTAGATAAGGCGTGCTTCTTCACGGCCACTGACCACTTCAATGGCGTGGCCCAGCGCAGTCTCGGCCGGCATCAGGAACGACAGCGGCGAACGCAGCTGGCGCACGGTATTGGTGGCCAGGGCGCGCACGCGATAGGACGGGATGTTGCGGATGCGCTGGCCGAAACGGGCCAGGCACTCCAGCGCGCGCTGGCGGGCTTCGGGCGACAGGCCGCCCTTGCCATCCAGGCCATCGGCCATGCGCACGGTTTCACGCAGGCGGTCGACAACGCGCAGCTGCCCGAGCAGGTAGCGCGCGATGACCATGTGGAAGCTGTTGGAACCCAGGTCGATGGCGGCCAGCAGGTCGCCGTCCTGCAGGGGCGGTGGGGTCATTGAGGACTGGGGCATGGCGGAATGGTAGCGGATGAAAGGGCCAGGAACGTAGTGGGCAGGAAAGTAGAGGCCAGGAACATAGTGGGCAGGAACAAGGAACGGGAGTTGGCGCCGGACATGCTCATGGGCCTGACGCTAACGGGCAGCAACGTAGGAGCCGGTGAACGCCGGCAGATCGCCGTTGTCCCCACTGGTTCCTCGTTCCTGCCCTCTGGTTTCTGCTTCAGAGCAAGCAACGTAGGGGCCAGTGAAAGCAGGCAGATAGCCGTTACCGCCACTGGTTCCTCGTTCCTGCCCTCTGGTTTCTGCTTCAGAGCAAGCAAGGTAGGGGCCAGTGAAAGCCGCCAGATCGCCGTTGCCCCCACTGGTTCCTCGTTCCTGTCCTCTGGTTTCTGCTTCAGAGCAAGCAACGTAGGGGCCAGTGAAAGCCGGCTGCT
>NZ_DAMBEF010000017.1:75056-86682 GCF_032061965.1 Stenotrophomonas sp.
TTCAGAGCAAGCAACGTAGGGGCCAGTGAAAGCCGGCTGCTCGCCGTTACCGCCATTGGTTCCTCGTTCCTGCCCTCTGGTTTCTGCTTCAGAGCAAGCAACGTAGGGGCCAGTGAAAGCCGGCTGCTCGCCGTTACCGCCATTGGTTCCTCGTTCCTGCCCTCTGGTTTCTGCTTCAGAGCAAGCAACGTAGGGGCCAGTGAAAGCAGGCAGATCGCCGTTGCCCCCACTGGTTCCTCGTTCCTATCCTCTGGTTTCTGCTTCAAAGCAAGCAACGTAGGGGCCAGTGAAAGCCGGCAGCCTCGCCGTTGCCCCCACTGGTTCCTCGTTCCTGTCCTCTGGTTTCTGCTTCAAAGCCAGCAACGTAGGGGCCAGTGAAAGCCGGCAGCCTCGCCGTTGCCCCCACTGGCTCCGCGTTCCTATCCCCTGGTTCCTGCCTCAAAGCCCTTCCAGCAGTGCCTGCTGCGCTGAATGCGGCGGGTGCCCCGGGGCCGGTTCGCACTTGCTGTAGCGGCCGTCCTCCTGCAGTTCCCAGGCGTTGAGGTTGTCGTCCAGATAGTTCTGCAGGACTTCGCGGTAGATGCGCCGAGCGAGATCGCTGTCCAGGATAGGGAAGCAGGTTTCCACGCGCCGCAGCAGATTGCGTTCCAGCCAGTCGGCGCTGGCGCAGTACAGCTCCGGTGCCCCGTTGTTGCCGAACCAGTAGACGCGGCTGTGTTCGAGGAAGCGGCCGACGATCGAGCGTACGCGGATGTTGTCCGACACGCCCTCCACGCCGGGGCGCAGGGTGCAGGCACCGCGTACGATCAGATCGATCTGCACGCCGGCCTGCGCGGCGGCATAAAGGGCGCGGATCACCTGCGCTTCGTTGAGCGCGTTCATCTTGGCGATGATGCGGCCGGGCTTGCCGTCCAATGCCAGCTTGGTCTCGCGCTCGATGCGCTTGATCAGGCCGGTATGCAGGGTGAAGGGCGATTGCAGCAGGCACTTGAGCTTCATCTTCGGCGCCAGCCCGGACAACTGCTGGAACAGCAGGTGCACGTCATTGCCGATGTCGGGATCGGCCGTGATCAGGCTCAAGTCGGTGTACGCACGGGCGGTGCCGCTGTGGTAATTGCCGGTGCCCAAGTGGACATAACGGCGCAGCTTGCGGCCTTCCCGGCGCACGATCAGCAACATCTTGGCGTGGGTCTTGTAGCCGACCACGCCGTACACCACCTGCACGCCTGCGTCCTGCAGGCGATCGGCCAGGCCAAGGTTGGCCTCTTCGTCGAAGCGCGCGCGCAGTTCGACCACCACGGTCACGTCCTTGCCGTTGCGCGCGGCCAGGATCAGCGCCTCGACAATGCCCGAGTCCTTGCCAGTGCGATAAAGCGTCTGCTTGATCGCCAGCACATTGGGGTCGATGGCCGCTTCGCGGATCAGGTCCAGCACGGTGCTGAAGGAATCAAACGGATGGTGCAGCAGGATGTCGCCACGGGCGGCGGTTTCGAAGATGCCTTCGGGCGACTTGAACACGCGCGGGGTCATCGGCGGGTACTTCAGCTCCGGCCGTGACAGCAGGTCATAGACCTGGATCACGCGGTTGAGGTTGACCGGGCCATCGATGCGGTAGGCCGCGTTTTCCGACAGGCCGAAGTTCTGCAGCAGGGTCTGCATGATCGGTTTCGGGCAGTCGTGTGCGATCTCCAGCCGCACCGCCGGCCGGTAGCCGCGGTCGACCAGCTCGTCACGCAGCGCCAGGGCCAGGTTCTCGACTTCTTCCTCGTCCACCACCAGCTCGGAGTTGCGGGTGACGCGGAACTGGTAGGCGCCCTGCACATCCATGCCCGGGAACAGCTCGTCGACGAAGGCCGACAGTACTGCCGACAGCAGTACGAAGTTCTGTGGGCCGCCCAATGACTCGGGTAGTTGGATGATGCGCGGCAACGAACGCGGTGCGCGCACCAGCGCAAGGTGACCGGCGCGGCCGAAGGCGTCTGTGCCCTTCAACACGACCACGATGTTCAAGGACTTGTTGAGGATCTTCGGGAACGGGTGCGACGGATCCAGGCCCAACGGCGACAGCACCGGCATGATCTCGTTGCGGAAGTACGCACGCAGCCAGCGGCGCTGGCGTTGGGTCCAACTCTTGTGCGAGAGGATGCCTACCCCGGCGTCGGCCAGGGCGGGGCGCAGCACGTCGTTCCAGCAGCGGTACTGTTGGTCCACCAGCTCGGCGGCGCGATCATGGATGGCCGTGAGGATGGCTTGCGGGCTCATCCCGTCCGGTGCCGGCGGCAGGCCGAACTCCTGTGCGTGGCGCACGGCGGCAGCGCGGATTTCGAAAAACTCGTCCAGGTTGGTGCAGGAGATGCACAGGAAGCGCAGCCGCTCCAGCAGCGGTACCTGTTCGTCCATCGCCTGTGCCAGCACGCGGAAGTTGAAATCCAGCTGTGACAGTTCCCGGTTGATGTACAGCGACGGATCCCGCAGGGGATCGGCGGTGGTCACCGGAAGGGGGGAGGGCGGTGGAGGAGTCATGCCGAAAAGTCTTCCATGGACAGAGGCGAAGGGGAGGCGTTGCGCGGACGGACGTGCTCGGCGTCGAAGTGACAGGCAAAGGTGCTGCCCTGGCCGACCTCGCTGCGGATTTCCAGGCGGGCCTGGTGCAGGCCAAGAATGTGCTTGACGATCGACAGCCCCAGGCCGGTGCCACCGCTTTCGCGCGAGCGGCTGCTCGAGACGCGGTAGAAACGCTCGGTCAGGCGCGGCAGGTGATTGGCCGGGATACCGTAGCCAGTGTCGGTCACCGCCAGTACCGCGCCGTTGCCTTCGCGGCGGAATACCAGGCTGATGCGGCCGCCCGCCGGGGTGTAGCGCACCGCGTTGGTCAGCAGATTGGAGAAGGCGCTGTGCAGTTCCTTGTTGGAACCCGCCAGATCGACACCGGCCTGGTCCTCGACGCTGATGGTGTGGCGTCCCTGGCTATGTGCCTCGGCTTCGCGGCGCAGCGAGGCCAGCATCGAGGTCATGGCCACGGTTTCCAGTTCGGTGTGTTGTTGCGACTCCAGCCGCGACAGCGTCAGCAGGTCTTCGACCAGCTGCGCCATGCGCTGCGATTGCTTGCGCATTTCCGCAAGCATCGGACCGGTGTCCGGGAAGTCTTCCGGGTCCATCATGTCCAGATAGCCATGCACCACGGTCAGCGGGGTGCGCAGCTCATGCGAGACATTGGCGACGAAATCGCGGCGCACCTGCTCCAGGTGCAGCAGCTTGGTGACATCGCGTGCGACCAGCAGCCAGTGGTGGTCCGAATAGGGGATCAGCCGCAGGTGCAGGCGGATGCCCGGATCGACCGGTGAGTTCGCATCCAGGATGGGTTCGGCGTTGCGGCCGCCGGCCAGCCAGTGGGCCAGCGGCAGGGGTTGCAGGCGTTCGACCAGCGCCGCGCCCATGTCGACCGGGTGCTGCAGGCCCAGCAGGCTGGTGGCCGCCTCGTTGAACCACTGCACACGCTGGGTGTTGCGATCCACCACCACGACGGCATCGGGAAGGGCGGCGGCAGCGGCGCGGTAGCTGCGCAGCATTTCGATGAGGCGACGCTTGCGGGCGCGCATTTCCTGCTGGTTGCGGTAGAGCAGGCGGTCCAGCTCATTCCAGACGCCGACACCGCTGGCGGTTTCCCAGCGCTGTCGTGCGGTCAACCGCAGCAACACCTGCCGCAGGCGCCAGTAATGCCAGCCCAGGATGCCGAGCGCTGCGATGGCCACGCTCAACGCCGGATGCCCGATCACTACCCCGATGCCCCACGCCAGCAACAGCAACACCGCCACGGCGGCCAGCGTCTTCAACCAGGCAGAGCGGAATTTACGGGGCATTGCGTTCTCGGGTGTTGCGGGTGGGTCCGTCGACGTGAACGCCGGTTATAGCATCAAGTGTTGCGACGCGGCGGTCCGGTCAGATCGCCGCGGAGAAGCGGTAGCCGGCACCGCGCACGGTCTGCACCATGTTTTCAGCGCCAAACGGCTCCAGGGTTTTGCGCAGGCGGCGGATATGCACGTCGATGGTGCGTTCCTCCACGTACACGCTGCCGCCCCACACATGGTCCAGCAACTGCGAGCGTGTGTAGACGCGCTCCGGGTGGGTCATGAAGAAGTGCAGCAGGCGGTATTCGGTGGGACCGATCGGCACCGGGACATCGCCGGCGAACACGCGGTGCGCGGCGCCGTCGATGCGGATGTTGCCGACGCCGACGCTGCCATCTTCGTCATCATCGCGGGTGCGGCGCATGACCGCGCGGATGCGTGCCAGCAGTTCACGGGCCGAGAACGGCTTGACCACGTAGTCGTCGACGCCGGCCTCCAGGCCACCGACGCGGTCGTTTTCCTCGCCACGCGCGGTCAGCATGATGATGGGGACCTCGCGGGTCAGCGCCTCCTTGCGCCAGCGCCGGGCCAGTTCCAGGCCACTGGTACCCGGCAGCATCCAATCCAGCAGGATCATGTCCGGGACACGGTCGGCAATGGCGGTCTGCGCTTCGAGCGCGTCACCGGCATGCACCGGTTCGTACTCGCCCTTGCGCAGGGCGAAGGCGACCATGTCACGGATCGCGGGTTCGTCGTCGACAATCAGGATGCGTTTCTGCACGTCGTCCTACCGTAATGCCCATCAAGCGGGGGATGCGCCCAGTAGACTACGGTTTGATGACGGGTTTGTGACATCGGACGGCGCCATAAGGTGGCCGTCCGTGCAGGATGGGGTCAGTTGCGTGACATTTCCGGGTCATGCTCGCCCAGCCGGCGCATCTCCAGCACAGTCGGCATGATCGACTCGATGCGGGCGTCGACCCGCGCGCGGGTCACATAATCCAGGTCAGGGCGCTTGAGCAGGGCCTGGAACTGGATGAGCGCCTGCTCGGGGCGGCCGTTCAGGTAGGCTGCTTCGGCATAGGCTTCGCTGGCACGGCTGCTGTCGCCAGCCAGTTCGCTGGCGCGGGCAAAGGTGGCCTGGAACACCGGATCGTCGGCCGAACGGGCCAACAGTGGCCGCAGCATTGCCTGCGCGCGCTGTCCGGCCTCGGTGCCGCCCTGTTCGTTCAGCACCGTGGCATAGGTCAGCGCCACCGGGCGGTTCTGCGGCAATCGCTTGAGCAGTGCGTCAAAGCGCTGGTTGGCCTGGGCATGCTGGCCGTTGCGCGATTCCGCCTCGCCCAGTGCCAGCTCCACCCACAGATTGTCGGGGTGTTCGCTTTCCAGCTGTTTGAGGTCCTGCAGGGCCTGGCCGGCGGCTGCGCCGCCGTCGCGCAGGCGGGCGATGGCCACGCCATAGCGTTGGGCGTCGGTCAGCCCGTCCTTCTGGCTGCGCTTGAGGCTTTCGTATTCGCGCACCAGCTCGGACGGGGTGGGGGCGCTGAGCACACGCAGACGCTCGCGCGCCCAATCGAACAGGCCACTGGCGCCGCGCGGCATGGCGGCCCCCCCGGCCGGCAGTGACAGCTGCAGGCCGGCCGGCAGCAGCGGGTTGCCGCTGCCGAGTGGGTCGCGGGTGACGTCGGGTTCGGACGGGTTGACCCGCTCTTGGCGGACCCCGGTGGGGGTCTGCGTGGTCAGCAGCACCGTGTCCTTCTTCATCTGCTCGGCGCGAGCCTTGGCCTCGCTGATGCGGGTGATGTTGACCGGGTGGGTGCGCAGGAAGTCGGGGGTGGAGTAGCCGCCCTCATTGCCGCGCATCGCTGCGGACATGCGCTCGAAGAAACCGGCCATCGCGTCCACGTCATAGCCGCTGCGGGCCAGGGTACGGATGCCCAGCCGGTCCGCTTCGGATTCGTTGGAGCGGGTGAAGTTGATCTGGCGTTGCTGCATCAGCCCCATGCCCGAGGTGATGGCAGCCATGGTGGCGTCGCCGGAGGAGTTGCTGCCGGCCTGCTGCGCGGCGATCACCGCCGCCAGCATGCCCAGCAGAATCGGGATCTGGTCGCGCTGCGCACGCTCCACCCCGCGCAGTACATGCTGCTGGGTGACGTGGGCGATTTCATGCGACAGCACCGCGGCCACCTCGTCTTCGCGCTCGGCGGTGAGGACCAGGCCGGCATTCATGCCGATATAACCGCCCAGCGTCGCGAAGGCGTTGATCTGGCGGTCCTTCATCATGAAGAAGGTGTACTTCTGCTGCGGCAGGGCACTGTTGGAGCCCAGCCGCGTCCCCATGGTGTTGAGCCAGTCATTGACCAGCGGATCGTCCAGTAGATAGCCGTAGTTGCGCAGCTCGCGCAGCATCATGCCGCCGTACTCGGCCTGGCGTGCAGGGGTCAGCAGTTCACCGGCCGAGGAGCCGATGTCCGGCAGCTTGGTATCGTCGGCGTGCGACAGGGGCGCGGCCAGGGCCAGGGTGACAGCGGTGGCAAGCAGCAGGGTACGCAAGCGGGAAACTCCGGAGAGAACAGGGCGGAGGATGACCGGTAAGCAGGATGCCGGTGTGAAGCACAGGTTAACCTGCTGTGTTCCAACGGTGGCGTGGAAATCCCGGCGTGTCGGTACCATATGTAGACAACATTTCCCGTCAGGAGTTTCGTCATGACAACCGAATCCAACACCAGCGGCACACCGGAGATCACCATCTACTCCACCGCTGTCTGCCCCTATTGCGTGGCGGCCAAGAACTTCCTGAAGAGCAAGGGCCAGTCCTGGACCGAGGTCCGCATCGACCTGGACCCGGCCGAGCGCGAAAAGATGATGGCGATGACCAAGCGCACCAGCGTGCCGCAGATTTTTGTCGGTGACGTCCATGTCGGCGGTTACGACGACATGATGGCGCTGCACCGCGCCGGCAAGCTGGAGCCGTTGCTGGCCGGGCAGGGCGCATGAGCCAGCCCACCGACAAGGACCGTCTGGCTGAGTTCACCGAATTCCGCCAGCGCATGAACCAGCGCATCCTCGCCGAGCCCAACCAGGTTGTACGGCGCTTCTTCGCACTCGATACCCAGACCTACCAGGCCGGCGCCCTCGATGTGAAGACCAAGGAGCTGCTGGGCCTAGTGGCCTCGATGGTGCTGCGCTGTGATGACTGCATCAGCTACCACGTGGCCCAGTGCAAGGACGCCGGGGTCACCCGCGAGGAGTTCTTCGAGACCTTCTCGGTCGGCCTGGTGGTGGGCGGTTCGATCGTGATCCCGCACCTGCGGCGGGCGGTGGACTTCCTGGACCAGTTGGAGAGCGGGGCGGCCGAAGTGCCGGCCGGACACGACCACAGCTGAACCCCAGACCTTGGTCCAGTTGGGGGAACAGTGCCCGATCAGGCATAATTGACAGTTGAAACTGTTTCAAACGCGCCGGTATCCGGGCAGCCGGATGGCGCTTTCCCTCCTCCTGTTCGGAATATCAAGAAATGACGCAGACAATCACCGTCATCCGCGGCGATGGCATTGGCCCGGAAATCATGGACGCCACCCTGTTCGTATTGGACAAGCTGGGTGCTGGCCTGAACTACGAATACGCCGACGCCGGCCTGGTTGCCCTGGAAAAGCACGGTGAGCTGATCCCGGCTTCCACCCTGGAGTCCATCACCAAGCACAAGGTCGCCCTGAAGAGCCCGCTGACCACTCCGGTCGGTGGCGGTTTCAGCTCGATCAACGTTGCCCTGCGTCGCCAGTTCGACCTGTACGCCAACGTGCGCCCGGCCATCTCGTTCCCGAACACCAAGTCGCGCTACGAGAACATCAACATGATCACGGTGCGTGAGAACACCGAAGGCGCCTACCTGGCTGAAGGCCAGGAAGTGTCGGCCGACGGCGAGACCGCGTTCTCCGGCACCCGCATCACCCGCAAGGGCTCCGAGCGCATCGTGCGTTACGCCTTCGAGCTGGCCAAGAGCACCGGCCGCAAGAAGGTCACCGCCGTGCACAAGGCCAACATCATCAAGTCGACCTCGGGCCTGTTCCTGAACGTCGCCCGCGAAGTCGCCGCCGAATACCCGGAAATCGAATTCCAGGAAATGATCGTCGACAACGCCTGCATGCAGCTGGTGATGCGTCCGGAGCAGTTCGACATCCTGGTCACCACCAACCTGTTCGGCGACATCATCTCCGACCTGTGTGCGGGTCTGGTCGGCGGCTTGGGCCTGGCCCCGGGCGCCAACATCGGCAAGGACGCGGCGATCTTTGAAGCCGTGCACGGCACTGCACCGGACATTGCCGGTCAGGGCAAGGCCAACCCGGTTGCGCTGATGCTGGCTGCTGCACAGATGCTGGACCACGTCGGCCAGCCGGAAAATGCCGAGCGCCTGCGCAAGGCCATCGTTGCCACGATGGAAGCCAAGGATTCGCTGACCGGCGACCTCGGTGGCACCGGCACCACCATGGGCTTCGCCCAGGCCATCGCCAGCCGCATCTGATTGCAGTTGCGGTAGTTGGCGGTACGAAAAATGGAGCGCGAAAGCGCTCCGTTTTTTTGTATGTGTAGTGCCGAGCCATGCTCGGCAGGGGCTTTATCGGCAATGCTTGTAGAGGTAGTGCCGAGCCATGCTCGGCAGGGGCTTTATCGACAATGCTTGTAGAGGTAGTACCGAGCCAAGCTCGGCAGGTGTCTTGTCGGTAATGCCACAGCCGAGCATGGCTCGGCACTACAAAACAAAGGGCGCCCAATGGGCGCCCTTTGCACACAACCAACAGCAAAACCTCAGTTGCGCGACTGCAGTTTCGACAGCAAGCGCAGGAACTCGATGTACAGCCACACCAGGGTGACCATCAGGCCGAACGCGCCGTACCACTCCATGTACTTCGGTGCGCCAGCGTCCACGCCGCTTTCGATGAAGTCGAAATCCAGCACCAGGTTCAAGGCGGCAATCACCACCACGAACAGGCTGAAGCCGATGCCGATCAGGCCGGACTCGTGGATGAAGGGGATGTTGATGTTGAAGAAGCCCAGCACGATCGTCGCCAGGTAGACCAGCGCGATGCCACCGGTGGCCGCGACCACGCCCAGCTTGAAGTTCTCGGTGGCCTTGATCAGGCCGCTGCGGTAGGCGAACAGCAGGGCGAACAAGGTGCCGAAGGTCAGGATCACGGCCTGGAACACGATGCCGTTGAAGCGCGCTTCGTAGATGGCCGAGATCGAGCCCAGGAACAGGCCTTCGGCCAGCGCATACAGCGGTGCGCTGACCGGTGCCCAGGTCTTCTTGAAGATGGTCACCAGCGACAGGATGAAGCCGACGATCATGCCGCCCCACAGGTACAGCTTTGCCGCCGGCAGCAATTCGCCGCTGTCGCTGATCGTGCCGTTCCACGCAAAAGCGGCGGTGAGCACGGCCAGCAACAACAGGATGCCGGTCTTGTTGACGGTGCCGTTGATGGTCATCGCCTCGGCGCCACGTGACACCACGGTGCCATTGCCAAGGTCGAGGAAAGTGGATTCGGAAAGGGCAGGGTTACCGCTGCGCATGCAAGTCTCCGTTGCGGATGTAAGGGGCGGGTACTGCGGCAAGCATACCCGTATCAATTGAAGTGAAATTTACCGTTGACAGACCGGGCTGCAGTTACGACAATAGCCGACCTTTCCGGGGCACCGGAGAGATTCACCGCCGGGGTATAGCGCAGTCTGGTAGCGCGCCTGCTTTGGGAGCAGGATGTCGGGGGTTCGAATCCCTCTACCCCGACCATCCAACGCACCAAGCGCGCGTTGGAATGCGACAATCCGGTCAGAGCGCCCGTAGCTCAACTGGATAGAGCACCGGCCTTCTAAGCCGGCGGTTACAGGTTCGATTCCTGTCGGGCGCGCCATTCGGCGCATGCGATAGGTGTGTTTCAGGTTTTCAGTGGTGGCTGTAGCTCAGTTGGTTAGAGTACCGGATTGTGATTCCGGTGGTCGGGGGTTCGAATCCCCTCAGCCACCCCACTGTTTCAAGGGCCCGATGTTGAATTGGGCTTGCGGAAAAAGCAGGAAGCGGATATTATCTGCACCCTGATTTTTCAGGGCTGTTAGCTCAGTTGGTAGAGCAGTTGACTCTTAATCAATAGGTCCAAGGTTCGAATCCTTGACAGCCCACCAAGACAGAAGCCGCCTGGTTCGCCAGGCGGCTTTTTTCTTGCCCGGGATTCCGTGTACTGCCTGGAGAGGAGCCCCCTTGAGTCAAGGGGGCGCGGCGAAGCCGCGGGGATGTGGGGATGGATGAGAGGGGCCCACGGATTGCGCAGCAATGCGTGGGGCTGCAGCGCGAATGCGCGGCAGCGACCCCACCAAGACAGAAGCCGCCTGGTTCGCCAGGCGGCTTCTGTCTTGCCCGGGATTCCGTGGAGGAGCCCCTTGAGTCAAGGGGGCGCGGCGAAGCCTGGGGTGTCGGCGCAGAGGCGGCGGGCAGGGCGTGGCGCGATGTAGTCGCTGTTGGCGTCCGTTCAAACAAAACACTTGCAGGGCTGGCTGGAAATCCTGCATAATTCGCCTCCCGATTTTCGGGCTGTTAGCTCAGTTGGTAGAGCAGTTGACTCTTAATCAATAGGTCCAAGGTTCGAATCCTTGACAGCCCACCAAGATAAAAAGCCGCCTGGTCCGCCAGGCGGCTTTTTTCTTGCCCGGGATTCCGTGTGCTGCCTGGAGAGGAGCCCCCTTGAGTCAAGGGGACGCGGCGAAGCCGCGGGGATCTGGGGATGGATGAGAGCGGCCCGCGTAGTGCGCAGCGATGCGTGGGGCTGCAGCGCGAATGCGCGGCAGTTCGCGCCAAGGGCCGCTGTTCGCGCCCGAAAAGGCGCGGCGATGGTCTCCGGGTCTGACTGTCGCCTGAAACCGGGCCATTGGCGCCATAGCCATCCTCAATCCTGCCCACGCCATCTCTGTTTGCTGGCCCGCGGTTCTGCCAAATGCACATTCCTGCGCCACGTTGGCGCCACCCTGGAGTTGCATCGTGATGGGCAAATCAACCGTGCTGGGCTGTGCCGTCCTCCTCATCGCCGGCATCGCCGCCGCCCCCGTCGTGGTTGCCGACACGCCGTCGCTTGGCGGCAACGAGGCCAGGCACGCCCGCGACGCCCCGTTGCCGGCTCGCCGGCAGGTCGTGACGAGCCAGGTCCAGTGGGAGCAGTGGCTGCGCTCGCCGGAGCACGCGGCCTCGCCGTTCGCGCGGCTGGACGCGCAGCGGCAGGCGGCGTTCTCGCACTCGCTGGTGTTCCGCGACGGCATGCTGGTCAGCTACGACCATGACATCCTGCTGCCGTTCTTTGCCGCCGCCGATGCGTATCAGGTGCTGGGCGTCTTCGGCCTGGAGCACGAACTGGCGTTCCTGCCCGGTGTGCGGCTGGAATCGGTGGCCGACCGGGATGCCCTGCACGCGGCCAGCTCCCGGCTGGCGGCGCGGCACAATCCCTTTGCGGTGACCGAAATCCGCGACGCGGTGGCCGCCGGCGATTGGCAGCCGGCGCAGCGCTGGTCGCAGGACTGAACGGCCGCGCACGGCAGGGCAGGGGAGCGGCGGCGGCCGCCACGGGCTGGGGGCGCCCGCGCCCGTGGTCGCGCCCGGCGCACGCCCCGGCGTTGGCCACGCCTTTCGCTTTGTTGCTCCTCCTGCAACAATGAGCGCCTGCGCAGCCTGGCCTGCGCAAACCTCGCGAAAGTGGCGGAATTGGTAGACGCCCTGGATTTAGGTTCCAGTGCCGCAAGGC
>NZ_DAMBEF010000018.1:0-19357 GCF_032061965.1 Stenotrophomonas sp.
CTGGCCTCTGGTTTCTGGCCCCAAGCTGGCCTCTGGTTTCTGGCCCCAAGCTGGCCGCTGGTTTCTGGCCCCAAGTAGTACCATTGCCCCCCGAATTCCCCCATGTGACGCCCATGAGCAAGCAGAACCAATGGATCGTCGGCGTCAATGCCGTAGCTTCGTCGATTGAAAAAGACCCGGAAAACGTCCGTGAGGTCCTGATCGAGGCCGGTGCCAAGAACCCGCGCCTGGTCGAAATCGAGGAAGAGGCCCTGCGCAAGGGCATCGACGTGCGCAAGGTCAACGCGCAGGCACTGGGCGGTGTGGCCGGCCAGGTCCGCCACCAGGGCGTGGTTGCACGCTATGCCGCGCCCAAGCTGTGGGCCGAGAACGAGCTGTCGGGCCTGATCGAGGCTGCCGAGGGCAAGGCGCTGGTGCTGGTGCTGGACGAAGTGCAGGACCCCCACAACCTCGGCGCCTGCCTGCGCAGTGCGGCGGCGGCCGGCGTCACTGCGGTGGTGATCCCCAAGGACAAGAGCGCCCCGGTCAATGCCACCGTGCGCAAGGTCAGTGCCGGTGCGGCCGACCGTATCCCGGTGGTGGCGGTGACCAACCTGGTCCGCGCGATCAAGGACATGCAGAAGCTCGGCGTCTGGGTTTACGGCCTGGCCGGTGAAGTGGACGAGACCATCCACCAGCTCGACCTGCGCGGCAACGTGGCGCTGGTGATGGGGGGCGAGGGTGATGGCATGCGCCGCCTGACGCGTGAGACCTGCGACCAGTTGGTACGCATCCCGATGCCGGGCGACATCGAAAGCCTCAATGTTTCGGTGGCCACCGGTGTGGCATTGTTCGAGGCTGTCCGCCAACGCCTGTAAAGGAATGCCATGCCCCGCACGCCGCATCGTCTTTTCCTCCGATTGACTGTGGCGCTGGCGGGGCTTTGCGCCCTGAGCGCTGCCGCCGAGGACGCCCCGCGCGTCCGCGCGCGTGATCTGGGCGTCGCGCCGGGCATCTTCAGCCCCGGCGCCAACAACGCGATCACCGATGTTGCCGGTGTGCGTGTGGGTCAGGTCACCTTGCGCAGCGGCGACACGGTACGCACTGGCGTCACCGCGATCCTGCCGCACCCCGGCAATGCCTATCGCTCACGCGTGCCAGCGGCAGTGCATGTGGGCAATGGCTTCGGCAAGTTCATCGGCAGCACCCAGGTCAACGAACTGGGCGAGCTGGAAACCCCCATCCTGCTGACCTGCACGCTGTGCGTGTGGAAGGCCGCCGATGCGATGGCCGATTGGATGCTGGCGCGGCCGGACATGCAGCAGGTGCGCTCCTTGAACGTGGTTGTGGGCGAGACCAATGACGGCGGCCTCAACGATATCCGCGCCCGCCCGATCACCGCCGATGCGGTCCGTCATGCGCTGGAGAGTGCCAAGAGTGGGCCGGTGCAGGAAGGCAGCGTCGGCGCCGGCACCGGCACGGTGGCATTCGGTTGGAAGGGCGGCATTGGTACCTCATCGCGCAAGCTGCCCGAGAGCCTGGGTGGCTGGACGGTGGGTGTGCTGGTACAGGCGAATTTTGGCGGCGTGCTGCAGGTGGAAGGCGCGCCGGTCGGTCGTGAGCTGGATCGTTACGCGTTCCAGAATGCGGTGGCGGCGCAGGGCAATCTGCGCGGGCTGGCCGATGATCGCGGAGATGGCTCGGTGATTATCGTCATCGCCACCGATGCGCCGTTGTCGGATCGCAACCTGCGCAGGCTCGCATCGCGCGGGATGATGGGCCTGGGGCGTACCGGTAGTTCGGCATCCAACGGCAGTGGCGATTATGTGCTGGCGTTTTCAACCGCCGAATCGGTGCGGCGCGGGTTTGATGCGACGCAGTTGCAGACCACCGAGCTGGCGAACGAGCAGATGAGCGCGGTGTTCCAGGCCAGCGTGGATGCGGTGGAAGAGTCGGTTTACAACGCCTTGTTCATGGCGACCACGGTCAGTGGCAATGGGCAGACGGTGGAGGCGATTCCGCTGGACAAGGTGCGCGAGGTTTTGCAGCGGCATGGGGTAAAAGCACCGAGGTAGCCGGGGGCTAGGAGTGCTGCAGATTCAAGCGATGCCTGCCGCAGCTCCCTTCTCCCGCCTGCGGGAGAAGGTGCCCGGAGGGCGGATGAGGGGAGCTTTGGCTAATGGGCCTTTGGTTTGCTACTTCTCCGCTCGGCCCTCTCCCCAACCCCTCTCCCGGAGGGAGAGGGGCTCAAGTCGCCGCGCCACCCAACGCCTTGTACTGCGTCACATCATTGAGCAGCTGGCTGCGCTTGGTCTGCGCCAATGACAGTTCCGCATTGCGACGGGTCTGCTCGGCTTCCAGCCAGGTGCGCAGGTCGGTGGCGCCGGCGCGGTATCGCACTTCGTACAGGCGCGCGATCTCCACTGCTTCTTCAAACGATGCCTGCCGCAGCTCCCTTCTCCCGCCTGCGGGAGAAGGTGCCCGGAGGGCGGATGAGGGGAGCTTTGGCTAATGGGCCTTTGGTTTGCTACTTCTCCGCTCGGCCCTCTCCCCAACCCCTCTCCCGGAGGGAGAGGGGCTCAAGTCGCCGCGCCACCCAACGCCTTGTACTGCGTCACATCATTGAGCAGCTGGCTGCGCTTGGTCTGCGCCAATGACAGTTCCGCATTGCGACGGGTCTGCTCGGCTTCCAGCCAGGTGCGCAGGTCGGTGGCGCCGGCGCGGTATCGCACTTCGTACAGGCGCGCGATCTCCACTGCTTCGTCATGGGACGCCTGCGCCGCTGCCACCTGCTCGGCCAGTCGGGTGCGCGCCGACAAGGCGTTGTCCACCTCCGACAGCGCGGTATACAGCGAGCGGCGGAAATCATTGGCGGCGATCTGGTAGCTCAGGTCGGCCGATTTGATGTCCAGCTGCATCTGCCGGAATTTCAGGAATGGCAGGCTCAGCCCTGCACCCAGGGTCGCCACCGGGTTGGTCAGCACATCGCCCAGCGCGGTGCTGGAACTGCCCACCGAGCCACTCAGGCTCAGGCTGGGGTAATAGCTGGTGGCAGTGACCTTGATGTTCTTCAAGGACTGTCGCAGGCGCAGCTCGGCCGCACGCAGGTCTGGGCGACGCGCCAGCAGTTCGGCGGGCATGCCTTCGGCAAGTGCCGGGCTGTGCGCAACATCCAGATTCTGCGGTTCCTCGGCCAGCGGCCAGGGCTGGCCGTCCAGCAGCACGGTCAGTGCGTTGCGGGTTTCCACCCGCTGCTGCTCCAGCTGCGATTGCGCGGCCTTCTGGCTTTCGATGTTCTGCTGCGCCTGGCGCACTTCCAGCCGCGAAACGCCGCCGGCATCGAACTGCGTCTGCACCAGCGAGGCGGTGCGCTGCAGGCGTTCCAGGTTGGCCTGGCCAGTGGCGATGGCCTGGTTGAGGTAGCCCAACTGCCAATACAGCTCGGCACTCTGGCCGACCAGGGTCAAGGCGGTGTTCTGCAGGTCCTGTGCGGTGGCTTGGGCTTCCCATTGGGCGATATCGCGCTGGCCACGCAGCTTGCCCCACAGGTCCAGCTCCCAACCCAACGACACGCTGGCACTGTTGCTGCGCGACCAGTCGTCACTGCTGTCGATGCTGCGGCTGCCACCGGTGCTTACCGAGCCGCTGGCCTGCGGCCACAGGTCGGCATTGGCCAGGCCGGCTTGCGCGCGGGCGCGTTCCAGCTTGAGCCCGGCCGAGGCCATGTCGGTGTTGCTGTCGAGCACGCGGGCGATCAGCCGGTCCAGGTTGGGATCGGCAAAGCCCTGCCACCAGGCATCGGCGCGGACATCGGCTACCGGAGCGGTGACTTCGTGTTCGATCGCCTGCACCGGCGCATTGGCTGCGGCGTCACCACGGCCGTAGACGGCGGGCACGCGCAGGTCGGCGGCAGGATCGGCGCTGGGCGTGGTGGCGCAACCGGCCAGGACGGCGCCCAGGGCGACGGAGAGAAGCAGGGGATGGAGTGTTTTCATGGTCATCTTCATTCGCGGGCCAATGCTTCCACCGGATCCAGCTGGGCGGCATTGCGGGCCGGCAGGAAACCGAACGCCACGCCAATCAGGGTCGAGCAGGCGAAGGCGGCAATGATCGAGCCGGTGGAGAACATCAAGGTGAAGCTGGCGCCAAAGGTCTTGAATGCCCAGCCGATCGACAGCGCCAGCACGATGCCGAGCACGCCGCCGAGCAGGCAGACCAGCACCGCCTCGATCAGGAACTGCTGGCGGATATCGCTCTGCCGCGCGCCTACCGCCATGCGCACGCCGATCTCGCGGGTACGTTCGGTCACCGATACCAGCATGATGTTCATCACGCCGATGCCGCCCACCACCAGGGCAATCGCGGCAATGGCGCCGATCAGCAAGGTCATGGTCTTGGTGGTCGACTCGATGGTTTCGCGGATCTCGGCGGTGTTGCTGAGGAAGAAATCCTCGGTGCCGTGGCGCAGGGTCAACAGTTTGGTGATGGCCGATTGCGCCGCATCCATCGGCGTGTCGTCCTGCACCCGCAGGGTGATGCTGCTCAGGTAGGTCTGGCCCAGCATGCGCGCCATCACCGTGGTGTAAGGCACCCACACGCTGAGATTGGTGCTGCCACCAAAGCCCATCGACTGGCGCTTGGCCACGCCGATCACGCGTGCCGGCACGTTGCCCAACAGCACGATCTGGCCGAGCGGATCATCGCTGCCGAACAGCTGGGTGCGGGTGTTCTCATCGATCACCACCACCTGGGCCAGGCTCTTGACCTCGCTGACATCGAAGTAGCGGCCGGAGACCAGGGTCATGCCCTTGACCCGGAAGTACTGGTCGCCGATGCCACTGACCTGCGCCGATGCCGCCTTGTTGCCGACGCGTGCGGTCACCGAGCTGGAAACGCTGGGCGTGACGCTGTCGATATAGCTCTGCGTAGCCAGTGCATCAGCATCGCTGCTCTTCAGCGTCTGCACCCGTGCCGAGCGCATGTCACCAAAGCCCTTGCCCGGGTAGACGTCGATGGTATTGGTACCCAGCGCCGAGATGTTCTGCAGGATCTGCTGCTGCGAGCCATTGCCCATCGCCACCACCGACACCACCGAGGCGATACCGATGATGATGCCGAGCATGGTCAGGAAGGTACGCAGGCGGTGTGCGTTCATCGCCAGCAACGCCATCCGGAAGGCTTCGACAAAGCGGTCACGCGCGGCCTGGAAGGCGCTGCCGCCGGTTTTGACCGGGGCAGGGCGCTCCTGCACCTTGAGCGCGGGCACCTTGTCGTTGCGGCGGTCATCGATGATCAGTCCGTCGCGGATTTCGATAATGCGCTGCGCGTACTCGGCCACGTGCATGTCGTGGGTAACGATGATGATGGTGTGGCCTTCGGCATGCAGCTCGCCGAGGATCTTCATCACCTCTTCGCCAGAGGCGGTGTCCAGCGCGCCGGTGGGTTCATCGGCCAGGATCACCTCACCACCGTTCATCAGCGCACGCGCGATCGACACGCGCTGCTGCTGGCCGCCGGACAACTGGCCGGGCTTGTGACCCATGCGGTCGTTCAGTCCCAACCGGTCCAGCAGTGCTTCGGCGCGGGCGCGCCGTGCCTCGGCCGGGGTGCCGGCATAGATCGCAGGCACCTCCACATTGCCGCGCGCGTCCAGATCGCCCAGCAGGTGGTAGCGCTGGAAGATGAAGCCGAAGTGCTCGCGGCGCAGTTCGGCCAGTTCATCGGGCTGCATGCGCCCGGTCTCGCGACCGGCCACTTTGTACGAGCCCACGGTGGGGCGGTCCAGGCAGCCCAGGATGTTCATCAGCGTCGACTTGCCCGAGCCGGACTGGCCGACGATGGCGACCATCTCGCCGGCGCGGATGTCGAGATTGATGTCCTTGAGCACGGCGATGGTTTCCTCGCCGGCCGGGAACTCGCGACGCAGGTCGCGCAGTTGCAGCAGCGGCTGGCTCATCGACGCGGGCCACCCATCATCGGGCCCATCGGCCCACGCTGGTTGCTGCTGCGAGCGCTGGCTTTTTCGGCATCGGTCACTTCGCCAACCACCACCAGGTCGCCTTCGCTCAGGCCTTCCAATACTTCGACATTGGTGCCGTTGTTGAGGCCGACCTTGACCTTGCGCGGCTCCGGCTGGCCGTCCTTGTTGACCACGCGGACCAGATAGCTGTTGCTCTTGGCCAGTTCGGCGGCGTCGGGCTGGCGACGCTGCTGGCGCTGGGCTTCGTTCGCGCTGCGGGCCGCACGCTGCGCGCCATCGGCGGATGCAGCGCCGGGGCCTCGCCCACCTTCGGGCACCTTGGGGCCGAGCGCGACGGTGGGGATCAGCAACGCATCCTTGGCCTGGGCCAGCATCACCGATACCTGCGCGGTCATGTCGATGCGCAGCGTGCCGTCCGGATTCTCGACGTCGAACAAGGCGTTGTAGTACACCGCCGTGCTGGAGCTGGACGAGGACGAGCTGCTGGAACTGGTGCTGTCGGTGCTGATCGAGGCCGGTGCCGGGTTCACCGTGCGCAGGGTGGCCTGGTACTTGTGGTCCGGGTTGCCAAGGATGGTGAAGTACACCGGCATGCCGGGCTTGATCTTGACCACGTCGGCTTCGGAGATTTCAGCGTTGACCGTGACCAGGTCCAGGCGCGCCAGCTTGACGATGGTCGGCGCCGACTGGTTGGCGTTCACGGTGCGGCCTTCTTCGGCCACCACCGCGACCACCGTGCCGTCGATGGGCGCCGTGATGCGGGTGTAGCCCAGGTTGGCCTGGGCGGTGCCCAGTTCGGTTTCGCGCTGGCGGATCTGCGCGTCGAGTGCGCGGATCTGCGCGCGGGTGCCGGCCAGGTTGGCTTCGGCCGATTCGTACTCGGCGCGCGAGGTCGCCTCGGCGGCCAGCATTTCCTTCTGGCGGGCAAAGGCCAGCTCGGATTCCTTCAGCGAAGCCGTCTGCACGGCGCGTTGCGCGCGGATGTTCTCCAGCGCGGCCTCGGCGTTCTTCAGGCTGTTTTCCTGGGTGACCGAATCGATCTCGGCGATCAGGTCGCCCTGCTTGACCACATCGCCCAGCTGCACCTTGAGTACCTTGATCTGGCCAGAGGCCTGCGCACCTACGCTGACCAGCTTGTAGGCATCGATCACGCCGGTGGCATCGACGGTCTGTTCCAGGTCGCCTCGGCTGACCGGCGAGGTTGCCAGTGACGGCGTGGCGGGTTTGCGCATGGCCCAGTAGGCGGCGCCGGCGACCAGCACGACTATGGCGGCGGCAAGCAGGATGCGGTTGCGGGGGGAGGTGGGCAGCAGCTTCACGGTGGTCAGGCACTCATTGGCCGCGGCAGCGGCGTCGGATTCAAGTGTGGCCAGCACGCTTGGGGGGCTCAATGCTCGTTATGTGTCGGCATGTATCCTGTTCAGCCACCCACGTATCGCTGTGTATCAAACGACTTGCCTGATACGTGGCGATACATCCACGGGCGCGCATGCCGATCCGCTAGCATGGATCATGGCGCCATGACGGACATACAGACCATGCACCGCCTGCTGGTGGTAGACGACGACAGCGATATCCGCAGCCTGCTGGCCGAGCAACTGGGCCGGGCAGGCTATGCCGTGAGCACGGCGGCCGATGGCAACGCCATGCGCCAGGTGCTGGCGCGTGAGCACATCGACCTGATCGTGCTGGACTTGAACCTGCCACGCGAAGACGGTCTGGCGCTATGCCGCGAGCTGCGCGTGCGCTCGGCCACGCCGGTGATCATGCTGACTGCACGCAGCGAGCCGATCGATCGCGTGCTGGGGCTGGAAATGGGCGCGGATGATTACCTGGCCAAACCCTTCGAGCCGCGCGAGTTGCTGGCGCGCATCCGCAACGTATTGCGGCGTACCGAAGCGTTGCCCGCCAACATGGAGCCGCTGGCGATGCGCCGGGCGGTGTTCTCCGGTTGGGTGTTCGATCTGGAACACCGCCATTTGATCGATCCGGCCAAACGCGTGGTGATGTTGTCCGGCGCCGAGTTCCGGCTGCTGCGGGTACTGGTGGCACATGCCAACAAGGTGTTGTCGCGCGAGCAGCTGGTGTCGCTGAGCAGTGGCCGCAACTACGAGTCGCAGGACCGCGCCATCGACCTGCAGATCAGCCGGTTGCGGCAGAAGCTGGGCGATGCCGGTGGCAGCGATGGCCTGATAAAAACCGTGCGCAACGAAGGCTATGTGTTTGCCAGCGCGGTGAGCCTGGAATGAAGCGGCTGCGCCTGTTCCTGTCGTCGATGACGGGGCGACTGTTCGTCATCCTGCTGGTCGGCATGATGGTGGCTG
Source organism: Stenotrophomonas sp. (assembly GCF_032061965.1). Lineage (GTDB taxonomy): Bacteria > Pseudomonadota > Gammaproteobacteria > Xanthomonadales > Xanthomonadaceae > Stenotrophomonas. The sequence goes on from NZ_DAMBEF010000018.1 coordinate 8,284, forward strand.
CGATCGGCGCCACCTTGCTGGCAGAGGCACGCCGGCAGCAGGAGTTCGAACGGCAGAACCTGGTCCGCGTGGCCGATCGCCTGCAGGGCTTCGTCAATCTGCTGGATGGCAACCCGGAGCTGCGACCGCGCTTGTTGGCGGTGGGTGGCCCCAGCGTGCGCCTGGTGAAGGACGATGTGCGCGTCGGCGCGCCGGACCTGGCCTTGCAGGAGGTGCTGGCGGGCCGTGATGGGGTAGTGGCGGCCGCTACGGTGCACGGCACCAGCATGCGTACCTGCATGCCACCGCCGCCCGGGTTTTTGCCGCCGCCTCCACGCGAGCGTAGTGGCCGCCCGCGTGAGCGTGACCCGGCGTTTACGCCGCCCCGTTGCCGCCTGGTCGAACTGAAGCTGAGTGATGGCACGCCGTTGCGGTTGGCGCTGGAGTCGCCCGCCGTGGCACGGCGCACGGCGTCGGCGTTTGATCCGTGGTTCCTGTCGCTGCTGGTATTGGCGATCGGGCTGTTGGCGTACGTGGTGGCGCGCATCGCCAGCTCACCGCTGCAGCGCCTGGCCAGTCACGCCGCGTCGCTGGGGCACGACCTGCAGCGCGATCCCTTGCCGGTGGCCGGGCCGCTGGAAGTGCGACGGGCCGCCGAAGCCTTCAACGCGATGCAGCTGCGCCTGCAGCGTCACCTGGGCGAGCGCACGCAGATGCTGGCGGCGATCACCCACGATCTGCAGACACCGCTCACCCGTCTGCGCCTGCGTCTTGAGAACGTCCAGGATGAAGTGCTGCGCGAGCGCCTGGTCGGCGATCTGGCCGCGATGCAGGCCCTGATCCGCGAGGGCCTGGAGCTGGCGCGCAGTGCCGAGAGCGCCGAGCAGCGGGCTGCGTTGGATCTGGACTCGCTGTTGGAAAGCGTGGTCGAGGACGCCGCCGAATCCGGCCACGATGCCGTGCTTCTGCAGGGTTGCGGTGAGGTGCTGATGCTGCGCCCGCTGGCCATGCGGCGGTTGTTCTCCAATCTGGTGGACAACGCGTTGAAGTACGGGCGCAGCGCGCAGGTCAGTGCCTGTCGCGACGGTGAAGCGGTCGAGGTCCGCGTTCGCGACAGCGGGCCGGGCGTGGCCGAAGACGAGTTGGAGGCGGTTTTTACACCCTTCCTGCGCTTGGAAACCTCGCGTTCGCGCGAGACCGGCGGCGCCGGCTTGGGCCTGACCATCGCCCGCGCCCTGGCCGAAAAAGATGGCGCCAGCCTGGTGCTGCGCAACCATCCCGATGGCGGGTTGGAGGCGGTGGTGCGGTGGGAGGCACCGCAATGGGCACGCCCCCGCTGACGCCCTTGGTGCAGGCCGCATCATCGTGCTGTCGCGCCGGGCAAGCCTATGGCTGGGCAGCGTGATCGGCATCGCTGAAATCGTCCCGGTGTTTGCTAGTATCCCCAGACCAGCTTGGGGCAGGGACAATGGCAGTGGACACGGTTGCGGCAGCCAAGCAGAGCGCGGGGATGCGCTTGCTGGCGAAGGGGAACAGTTTTTTTTCAGGCAGGAATGTCGGCACGTTGGCCGTGATGGTCGTGGGCTTCGTGCCGCCTGCGGCATGGGCCAGCAGTGGCGGGCCCGGCTTCACTGGCTTGTCGGGCGTGCTAGCGGCGGTCTGCGTGTTGCTGGTCTTTGCGGTGCTTTGGTTGGGCATGCAGCTGCGCCGGCAGCGTGATCACGCCGAACAACTGGCCGCACAGGCGCGCAGCGAATCGGCACAGGTGCAACAGCGGCTTGAGGGCGCTTTGCTGGAACGGTCGCAGTTGGAGCAGCAGCTCCGCGAGCAGGCCGAGGCATTCGAGCGGCTGGCCAATGAGGACGATCTCAGCGGCCTACCCAACCGACGCGCATTCGACGATGCGCTGGCCCGCGACATGGCCGTGGCCCGGCGCGGCGCTCGCCCGTTGAGCCTGGTGGTACTGAGCATCGATCATCTCAAGCAGATCAACGGGCAATGGTCACGCGCGGTCGGCGACCTGGTGCTGTGCGAGGTCGGTGACCTGCTGCGGCGCAGCCTGCGTGCCTCTGACATGCCGGCGCGGCTGGGCAACAAGGAATTTGCCGTGTTGCTCACGGATACCGCCTTGGCGGACGCGGAAATCGCCTGCCAGCGGTTGCAGCGGCTGTTTGGCCAGTACGCCGAATGGGGTGGCCACAAGGAAGGCGACATCAAGGTCAGCTTCAGCGCCGGCGTAGTGCAGCTGGGCGAAGATGACCAGGCGCCGGTGTTGTTCTACCAGCGCGCCAAGAATGCCCTGGCGCAGGCCAAGCAGGAAGGCCGCGCACGTACCTGCGCCGGCTGAGCCGGCGCAGAACTCCGGTCAGCGGCCGAGGGGCGCTGGCCAGGCGTTGACGATCTTGCAGAACAGGCGTGCCGTCTGCTCGGTGTCGTACACCGCGCTGTGTGCCTCGTTGGCATCCCACTCGAAACCGGCCGCCTGGACCGAGCGTGCCAGCACCGTCTGGCCATAGGCCACGCCGGCCAGGGTGACCGTGTCGAACACGCTGAAGGGATGGAACGGATTGCGCTTGTGCCCGCTGCGGGCGACGGTGGCATTGAGGAAGTTCAGGTCGAAGTGGGCGTTGTGCCCCACCAGGATCGCGCGCTGGCAGTTGTACTTCTTCATTGCCGCACGGATCGGCGCGAACACATGTTCCAACGCTTCGCGCTCGGGCTTGGCCAGCCGGAACGGGTGATCAAGCACGATGCCCGTGACTTCAAGCGATTTGGGGTCGATTTCAGTGCCTTCGGCAGGAATTACATGCGCGCTGGCGGTCTGGCCAGGGTAGAGCAGGCCGTTCTCATCCATCTCCACCGGCACGGCGGCGATTTCCAGCAGGGCATGACGGTTCCAGTCGAAGCCGCCGGTTTCCACATCCACCACCACCGGCAAAAAGCCCCGGAAGCGCTGCGCCATCGGCGTGAAGGCGGACTGGGGGCGGGGGGATTCAACAGAGTCGTTCATCGCAATAGGGTAGCAGAGCGCGTCAAGCGGCCGCGCCCATTACCCGCCAGGACCGGGGGTAGGCCGGGAGGTTGACGCTCCCGAATGGGCCGCGAAGATATCGCGCTCCCGATCACCAGTCCGCGGGCGTGCGCGGCGCTATTGCGCCTGCCGGGTGGCGGTCGTGGGTATCACGCAATCGCTACCGCGGTGCCCAGGACACAGCCCTTGTCCCGCAATTGGCGCAACATGGCCTGGCCATCGCCGATGAAGCCCTCATCCGGCTGCGTGCCCGCTTCACCCGCGAGCGCCTGCAGTTGCTGCACTCCGGCAAGCGCCGGCAACTGCTCAAGGCGCTCCAGCAGGCGGTACAGCAGCGGCGAAAGCTCGGAGAACACAATCGAACCATCATCCGTGCGTCGTGCCAGCAGCAGGGTGGGGTGGGGTGGCGGTTGCAGGGGCTGGTGGTCCGGCCCAATCCGATGTACCGGCCAGCGATAAGCCAGGGCGCGGCACCAGGGTGAAAGAACCGGAATCCCGGCCAGCAGGTCGCCAGCAGGATCATGCGCGGGGGCGATGGCATTGCTGATCTTCAGTGCCAGTTCGATCCATTCGTAGTGCGCGAGCTCAAGCAGCCACGGCGCCTCGGGATCGGGCGCGCGCTGGTCGAGGAAGGCGATCAGTTCCTGGCCGATCTCGGGGAACAGCGGCGTGTGCGGACGATGGTCACGGCAGAAATCACGCAGCAGTTGCGGCCAGCGTTGCGGCCCCAGGCTGCGGGCGATCACCGGAAAATTGGCTGTCAGCAGGCCTGTGATGTTGTTGAAATACAGCTCGCGATAGACCTGCATGCGCGCATCGGTGACGCCGGCCGGTGGCGGCTGCCGACCGGGGTCGCGCAGGTGCGCGGCGAAGCGCCGTTGCAGCTCGCGCAGTGACTCAGCCATGGTGTTGGCTCGTCGCATGCTGCAGTTGGCGGATGCGTGCCACTTCCTCCAGCAGGTCCTGCAAGGGGGGGAAGTTGAAGTCGCGCTCCAGCAGGGTCGGGCGCACCCCATGCAGGGAATAGGTATCGGCCAGCAGCGCCCAGACATCGTCCTTCACCGGCATGCCATGGGTATCGATCTTCAGATCGTCGGCCTGATCGTGATGCCCGGCGATGTGATAACTGGCGATGCGCTGCGTGGGCAGGCGGGCGAGAAACGCACGCGCGTCGTAGCCATGGTTGATGGCGTTGACGTAGACGTTGTTGACGTCCAGCAACAGGTCGCAGTCGGCCTCGTCGAGTACCGCCGTGATGAACTCGGCCTCATCCATGTCGGCACCGGGCAGTGCGTAGTAGGAGGCATTTTCCACCGCGATACGCCGGCCCAGCACGTCCTGGGCCTGGCCGATGCGCTTGGCCACATGGCGCACCGCCTCGGCCGTGAACGGCAACGGCAGCAGTTCGTACAGGTGGCCGTCGTCGCTGCACCAGCTCAGGTGCTCGCTGTACAGCCCGACCCGGTGCTGGTCGAGAAACTGCCGGGTCCGGCTCAGAAACGCCATGTCCAACGGCGCGGGGCCGCCCAGGGACAGGGATAGCCCATGGCAGCTGAGCGGATGCCGTTGCGACAAGTCGCGCAAGGCCTCACCCAATGCGCCGCCAACATCGATCCAGTTGTCCGGTGCGCATTCGAGGAAATCGAATGCGCCAAGCGGCGCCTGTTGCAGCGCATCCAGCAGGGAACGGCGCAGGCCAATGCCTGCGCTCATCATGGCGGGGATACGCTGTGCAGGTTCGGGTTTAGTGGTTACCGCCACATTTGCCCTCGCCGCACTTGCCTTCGGCATGCGCCTTGTCCGCCGTGGAAGTGGATTCGGCTGCAGCCGCGGCTGCCGCAGCCGCTGCAGCGGCAGCGTCGGTGGCCTCCGCGTTGGTCTTGGACGCGCCGCATTTGCCCTCGCCGCACTTGCCTTCGGCATGTTGCTTGGCGGCATCGCCGCCGCTTTGGGAGGAGGTGCTGGTGGCCTGTTTTTCTGAGGTCGGTGGGGTCGTCGTGCCGGCGCCAAGTGCATAGCCCTGGGCCAGGTCAGTGATGGCGAAAGCAGGCGCGGCCATGCCGCCCAGCAATGCGGCGCCCAGGACAAGCGTGAGGGGTTTGCGGATGTCGTTGGCCATGCGGAATCTCCGGTAGCTGAGAGGCTGGGGGAGGCCCGAGCTTAGCAAGCGACAGGGCCTTGGCCCAGCGTGCCACCGCGGCAAGGAAAACGGGCCCTTGCGGGCCCGTTCAATTCAGCCAAACGTGATGGATCAGCGCTGGGCGGCAAGGATGTCGACGATGAGTCCAGTGGCAACCGTCATCAGCACATAGTGATCGTCCACCTTGCGCCATTCGTTGCCGCGGCCCGGCTTGCGCAGGCCATGGCGGCTGTAGTCGGACACGCGGCTGCCGCGCTGGTTCTGCGCCAGGCGTTCGCCCTTGCGTGGGGCATGGTGTTGGGCCGAACCCGGTGATGCCTGACGGGCGCCGTTCTGCGGGGCTGGCGCCGGCGCGGCATGGCCCTGGGTGTTCGCGGCCGCAGCATGCGGAGCGTTGTCACGATGGGCGTCGCGATCCTGGCTGGGCGGTGCGGCAAAGACGGCGCCGGAGGCCAGCAGGGACAGGGAAAGGAGGGCGGCGGCAATCTGCTTCATGGGGAATTCCTTGGTGCGCGGCGGAAGTGCCGCGGACAGCCCCATGCTCGGAAAATTTCCGTGAATGCGTAATTAAAAATACCTACCAGCGCGTATCGCTTTGTACCCGTCTGTATCGGCCCGCCGCGACGAGGTGCGGCGGGCCGATGCGGACGGCTTGAACGTCGCGGGCCGATACAGGGTCAGGCGTGGTCGACCGTGCTGGTTTCGTCGCGCTTCTCGCGCGGCGGCAGCGGGGCGTCGCCATGCACCAGGAACCAGACGTTCTCGGCGATATTGGTGGCGTGGTCACCAATGCGCTCAAGGTTCTTGGCCATGAACAGCAGGTGCGTGCACGGGGTGATGTTGCGCGGGTCTTCCATCATGTAGGTCAGCAGCTCGCGGAACAGCGCGGTGTACTGCGCATCCAGCCGCGCATCGTCCGCACGCAGGCTGAGCGCGGCGTCGGCATCGTTGTCGCGATAGGCTTCCAGGGCGCGGCGTACCTGCTGTGCTGCCAGCCTGCCGAGGGCGCGAAGGCCCTGGATCTGCGGCAGCGGCGGCACCGCGGCCAGCGCGATGGCGCGCTTGGCGACGTTGGCTGCGTAGTCGCCAATGCGTTCGATGTCGGCCGGGATGCGCAGGCCGGCGAGGATCTCGCGCAGGTCACGGGCCATCGGTCCGCGCAGCGCCAGGCGCATCACGTCGTGGCTGATCTGCTGTTCCAGCTGGTCGATGGCTTCGTCGTTGGCGACGATGCGCTGGGCCGCTTTTTCGTCGCGGCGTTCGATCACGTCCAGCGCTGCTTCGAGCTGGGCAACGGACATTTCGCCCATGCGCACGATCTCGGCTACCAGCCGCTGCTGCTCTTCGTCATAGCTCTTGACGATGTGGTCGTTGGGAAGATTCATGGAATGCTCGCTGGAAACTGTTTGAGTGGGACTGCATTCGTTCGAAAACTGTGTTGCCATCCTTGGCCCGGCATCCAGCGGGCGGCGAACCGTTGTACGGCCCGCGCGCGCCAGCCTCAGCCAAAGCGACCGGTGATGTAGTCTTCGGTCTGCTGCTTGGAGGGGTTGGAGAAGATGGTTTCGGTGCGGTCGTGTTCGATCAGGTCGCCCAGGTACATGAAGGCGGTGTAGTCGGACACGCGCGCTGCCTGCTGCATGTTGTGGGTGACGATGGCGATGGTGTAATCGTTCTTGAGCTCTTCAACCAGCTGCTCGATGCGGCTGGTGGAGATCGGGTCCAGTGCCGAGGTCGGCTCGTCGAGCAGCAGCACGTCCGGGCGCAGGGCCACGGCGCGGGCGATACACAGACGCTGCTGCTGGCCGCCGGACAGGCCCAGCGCGCTCTGGTTGAGCTTGTCCTTCACTTCGTCCCACAGCGCGCCCTGGCGCAGGGCCTGCTCCACGCGCACGTTCATCTCGGCCTTGGACAGCTTTTCGTGGTGGCGGATGCCATAGGCCACGTTCTCGAAGATGGTCATCGGGAACGGTACCGGCTTCTGGAACACCATGCCCACCTTCGAGCGCAGGCGGTTCATCGGGTACTTGGGCGAGAGGATGTTCTCGCCGTCCAGCAGCACTTCACCCTTGGCTTCAAGCTTCGGATACAGCGCGTAGATGCGGTTGAAGATGCGCAGCAGGGTGGACTTGCCGCAACCAGACGGGCCGATCAGCGCGGTGACGCGCTTCTCGGGAATTTCCAGGTTGATGCTCTTCAGCGCATGGAACTTGTCGTAGTAGAAATCCAGGCCGCGTGCGGCCAGCTTGACCGGCGCCGGCGTATGCAGCGACTGGTTGGCGGCGGGCACGGCGATGCGCTGCATCGGTACGGCATTGCTGAGGTCGTTCATGGGGAGGTCCATGGCTGTCAATCGTTTGGGTTCAGTCGTTCGAAATGCGGTTGCGCAGCAGCAGGCCACGCGCGGAGAGGCTGACCAGCAGCACGAACACGGTCAGCACCAGCGCGCCAGCCCAGGCCAATACCTGCCAGGATTCATACGGGCTGCCGGCAAACTGGTTCATTACCACCGGCACCGAGGCCATCGGCTGCATCACGTTGCTGTTCCAGTACTGGTTGCCGAAGGCGGTGAACAGCAGCGGTGCGGTCTCGCCGGAGATGCGCGCCAGGGCGAGCAGGATGCCGGTGACGATGCCGGCCATGGCACTGCGGTACAGCACCTGCATGATCACCTTCCACTGCGGTACACCGAGTGCCAGGGCGGCTTCGCGCATCTGCACCGGCACCAGCCGCAGCATTTCATCGGTAGTGCGGATCACCACCGGCAGCACGATGAAGGCCAGCGACAACGCACCTGCAAACGCGGAGAATTGGCCGCCGGTCTGCATCACGTACAAGGTGTAGACGAACAGGCCGAGCACGATGGACGGTGCCGACAGCAGGATGTCATTGACGAAGCGCACTACCGTGCCGGCCTTGCGCGCATTGCCATACTCGGCCAGCCAGGTGCCGGCGGCCACGCCCAGCGGCGTGCCGATGCCGATCGCCAGTGCACACATCACCGCGCTGCCGAAGAAGGCGTTGAGCAGGCCGCCTTCCTGCATGGGCGGCGGCGTCATCTTGGTGAAGAGGTTGAGGTTGATGCCCGGCAAGCCCTTGGACAGCAGGGTCCACAGGATCCAGCCGAGGAAGAACAGACCGAACGCGGCGGTGGCGCAACCCAGGAACAAGGCCACGACATTGGTGACACGGCGGCGCAGGTACAGGGAGTCAGCGGAAGTGGACATCAGTTGCCCTCCTTGCGGGACAGGCGCATCAGCATCAGGCGGGCCAGCGCCAGCACCACGAAGGTGACGATGAACAATACGAAGCCGAGCAGCAGCAGGGCCGAGCGATAAGTTTCGGTGGCTTCGCCGAAGTCGTTGGCGATCAGTGCGGCGATGGTGGTGCCCGGCTCCAGCAGCGACGGCGTCAGGCGCACGCTGTTGCCGATCACGAAGGCCACCGCCATGGTTTCACCCAGTGCGCGGCCCAGGCCGAGGAAGACGCCGCCGATCACCGCCGAGCGGGTATAGGGCAGGACGATGTCCCAACTCACTTCCCACTTGGTCGAACCCAGCGCATAGGCCGATTCTTTCAGGCGGGTGGGGACGGTGAGGAAGACCTCGCGCATCACCGAGGAGATGAACGGGATGACCATGATCGCCAGCACGAAGCCGGCGGTGAGCATGCCGATGCCCAGCGGCGGACCCTGGAACATCGGGCCGATGATCGGCCATTCGCCCAGCGTTTCATTGAGGAACGGGGTGACGTATTCGGTCATCACCGGCACCAGCACGAACAGGCCCCACATGCCGTAGATGATCGAGGGGATGCCGGCCAGCAGTTCGATGGCGGTGCCAACCGGACCACGCAACCAGCGCGGGGCCACTTCGGTCAGGAAGAAGGCAATGCCGAAGCTCACCGGCACCGCGATCAGCATCGCGATCAAGGCGGTGACGATGGTGCCGTAGATCGGTGCCAGCGCACCGAACTTGTTCTCGACCGGATTCCAGTCGGAGGAGTAGAAGAAGCTCAGGCCCTGTTCCTGCAGCGCATGGCGGCCGCCCCAGAGCATGGACAGTGCGGCGCTGGCCAACGCGACCAGGACGAAGATCACCGTGGCGATAAGGAACCAGCGGAACAGCCGGTCGTTGCGGGCGTCGCGCAGATCGCGCGAAGTGGGCGACGAAGCGAGGGACGGTGCAATGGCATTCATGGCAGCGGCAGGGGCCCAGGTGGATGCGGTGGTATTTCTGTCCCCGATATCGGGGAGTACAAATCTTTGAGACGGTGGAACTGGCTTTTCAGCTGTCATCCCCGCGTAGGCGGGGGTTTCAACCGACGAATGTCAGGTCATCGCTCTTGCCGTTGATCTTGCGTGTGACTTCAACGGCAAATGCAGGAACAACAGCCCCAACAACAACAGCAAGATCAAAAGCGATCCCCGCCTTCGCGGGGATGACGCAATGACAAAGGCGGGCGCACCAGCGGTGCGCCCGCGTCATTGCGTCACTTGAACTCGGCAGCCCAGTACGATTCGATCTGGGTGACCAGCTCAGCCGGCAGCGGAACGTAGTGCAGTTCGTTGGCCTGCGTCTGGCCATTTTCGAAGGCCCACTTGAAGAAGGCGCGGGTATCGGCGCTGCGCTTGGCGTCCTTCGGCTGCTTGTGCATCAGCATGAAGTTGGTGGCGGTGATCGGCCATGCATTGGCGCCCGGCGCGTTGGTGATCACCAGGTTGAAGTCCTTGGCGTTGGCCCAGTCGGCGCTGGCAGCAGCGGCGGCAAAGGTTTCGGCGGTCGGCTGCACCCAGGTGCCGGCGGCGTTCTGCATCGAGGCGTACGGCATGTTGTTCTGCAGTGCGTAAGCCAGTTCTACGTAACCCACCGAGCCCTTGATCTGCTGCACATAGGAAGCAACGCCTTCGTTGCCCTTGCCGCCGACGCCATCCGGCCACTGCACCGAGGTGCCTTCGCCGACCTTGTCCTTCCACTCGCCGCTGACCTTGGACAGGTAGTTGGAGAAGTTGAAGGTGGTGCCCGAACCGTCGGAGCGGTGCACCAGGGTGATCTTGGTATCGGGCAGGGTCACGCCCGGATTGGCATCGACGATGGCCTTGTCGTTCCAGTTCTTGATCTTGCCCAGGAAGATGTCAGCCAGCAGGGTGCCGGTCAGGCGCAGCTGGCCCGGCTGCAGGCCTTCCAGGTTGACCACCGGCACTACGCCGCCGATGGCCGACGGGAACTGGCCCAGGCCAGCCTGTGCCAGCTCCTCGGTGGACAGCGGCTTGTCGGACGAGCCGAAGTCGACGGTGCCGGCCTTGATCTGGGCGATACCGCCGCCCGAACCGATCGACTGGTAATTGATCTTGGCGCCGGTGGCGGCGTTGTAGTCGGCCGACCACTTGGACACCAGCGGGAAGATGAACGATGCGCCGGCGCCGGAAATTTCGGCGGCAACCTTGTCGCCGGCTGCCGGTGCAGCGGCACCTGCGGCGTCCGGGTTGGCGGCGGCCTGATTGCCCTTGTCACCACAGGCTGACAGGCCCAGGGCGATGGCCAGCGAGAGGGCGGCAAGACCGGTCGTGTGCAGCTTCATGCGTCACTCCATAGCGGGAGAAATGCCGGCACCGCCGGCGGATGCGGCTATGAAATGATGTTTTTGTTACAGCCTGATTACATCGTGAAAAAAATCTAAAAAAGGCAACAGAATCAATGGCCATCGCCAGCGGGCGGAGGAGGCTGAAAGGCTCGGAATCCGCCTGAAGATGACACTGATGGATGACAAGGTACCTGCCTGAGGTAGTGCCGAGCCATGCTCGGCAAGCGGCTTGCCCGGTAGCGCCTCAGCCGAGCATGAATCGGCGCTACAGGTGAAGCGGGTAAAGCGGGCCGGAGCAGGGTAGTGCCGAGCCATGCTCGGCAAGCGGCTTGCCCGGTAGC
>NZ_DAMBEF010000018.1:19457-86259 GCF_032061965.1 Stenotrophomonas sp.
GCTTGCCCGGTAGCGCCCCAGCCGAGCATGGCTCGGCTCTACAGGTGAAGCGGGTAAACCGGGCCGGAGCAGGGTAGTGCCGAGCCATGCTCGGCAAGCGGCTTGCCCGGTAGCGCCCCAGCCGAGCATGGCTCGGCTCTACAGGTGAAGCGGGTAAACCGGGCCGGAGCAGGGTAGTGCCGAGCCATGCTCGGCAAGCGGCTTGCCCGGTAGCGCCCCAGCCGAGCATGGCTCGGCTCTACAGGTGAAGCGGGTGAAGCCGGCCGGAGCAGGGTAGTGCCGAGCCATGCTCGGCAAGGGGCTTGCCCGGTAGCGCCTCAGCCGAGCATGGCTCGGCTCTACAGGTGAAGCGGGTGAAGCGGGCCGGGCGTCAGCAAAAAAAAGGGCGCGGATCGCTCGATCCGCGCCTGAGGCGACGAGGGAGAGGGACTCGTCGCCTCTACACTCAATAGTTCAGGTTCTGCTGCCAGTAGGTTTCGATCTGGCGCACCAGCGGATCCGGCAGCGGCACGTAGTCCAGCTGGCGGGCCTGGGCGTCGCCGTTGGCGTAGATCCAGCGGAAGTACTCGATCGTGGCCTTGGCGCCTTCAGCGGTCTTGGGCTGCTTGCGCATCAGGATGAAATTGGTGGCGGTGATCGGCCACGCCTGGTCGCCCGGGGCGTTGGTCATGACCAGGTAGAAATCACGTGCGTTGGTCCAGTCGGCGCTGGCAGCAGCCGCCGAGAAGGTTTCATCGCGCGGCTGCACGAAGTTGCCGGCAGCGTTCTTCATGCGCGAGAAGGTCAGGCGATTCTGCAGCGCGTAGGAGAACTCCACGTAGCCGATCGAACCCTTGATCTGCTTGACGTAGGCGGCCACGCCTTCATTGCCCTTGCCGCCGATGCCGACCGGCCACTGGACGCTGGTGCCTTCGCCGACGCTGGTCTTCCAGTCGGCATTGACCTTGGACAGGAAGTTGACGAAGTTGAAGGTGGTGCCCGAACCATCGGAGCGGTGCACGACGGTGATCTTGGTGTCGGGCAGGGTCAGGCCGGCGTTGAGGGCAACGATGGCCGGATCATTCCACTTGGTGATCTTGCCCAGGAAGATGTTGGCCAGGGTCGGGCCGTCGAGCTTCATTGCGCCGGCTTCCACGCCAGCCACGTTCAGCACCGGCACCACGCCGCCGATCACCGACGGAAACTGCACCAGGCCCGAAGACGCCAGTTCTTCCGGACGCAGCGGCGCATCGGACGAGCCGAAGTCCACGGTGTTGGCCTTGATCTGGGCAATGCCGCCGCCCGAACCGATGGACTGGTAGTTGACGCGCTTGTTGGTCGCAGCTGCGTAGTCGGCCGACCACTTGGACATGACCGGGTAGATGAAGGAAGCGCCAGCGCCGGTGACATCGGCAGCGTTGGCGGCGAACACGGACGACGCGGCGAGGATGGCGACGACGGCGCGCGATTTGATGGCGTGGATCACGAAAGGCTCCTGGGAGTTAATGTGCGGTGAGTGCCGCCCGGCGCCTATTCCATAACCATTTGATGACAGCGCAGCGTCTGTCATATGACGCTCGCATGACAGCGTTTCATCGCCTCAGAACGCGGCTTTCACGGCCTCCGGAAGGGGGTAGTGGCGGCCCTGCGGGGTGAGCGTATGGACGGCGCCCGGCAGCGTCTTGCGGGTCTCGTTGCAGCTGCCGTCGGCGTCCTCGCGTTGCAGGGTTTCGCTGCTGCGCTCGCGGATGCGCAGCGGAGCCCAGCCTTGCTTGGGTACCGCACCCACCTCCAGCGTGCGGCTGAGTTCCTGGAACTCGCCGGCACAGTTGGTGTCCCATTCGCCGTTGGTGCGCTGCATGACGATGGGGTCGGTGATCACCTCCAGGCGACTACCTTCGTTCACGAACAGCTGCAGCTTTTCATCGCCGAACGGGTTCGCTCGCGAGGACCCACTGCGCGTGATGCGCACGCCAAATGCGCGGGTATCGGCCGACAGGCGATAGCGCGCGGTATCCAGATACACGCCATCCACGCGGATCGCGTCGCTGCTCATGGCGTCGGGCAGGCGCAGTCCAGCACGCGGGTGCAGCGTAGCGCTGTCGACAACCAGTACATCCAGGTCGCCTTGTTGAACGTCGCCATTGAACTCTTCCGGGCCCAATACCGGCACGGCCATCAGGGTCAATGACGTGTCCGCTGGCCAGACCCGGCAAACGCTGCGCGCAATGTCGATGGCCCAGCCGGGGCGATCGGGTAGGGTGCTGATATCGCGTTGCTCATAGGCCTGAGTGATGCGGGTAGCGCTGTCATCGCCACAGTCCTGGGCGAAGGCGGTCAAGGGCAGGGAGAGCAGCAGTACAAGCAAGCAGGTACGCATGGATCCGTCCAGTTGATGCGCCCCCGGGGTTTATCGTAGGAGCGACATGAGCCGCGAAGCTTACACAGCTTCAGCTTGTGGCATCGTTCGTGTATTGAGGCTATTAGGTGCGTAGGTGCTATCGGCTTTTCCGGAGCGCCGGCAGCTGCGAAGCTGGCACAACGGTGGTCGCTTGCGCAATTACGCAATCGGCTTCGCGACTAACCCTGTTCCGATCACCATCCAGCCTATAAAAGACAAACGCCCCTAGCGGGGCGTTTGTCTTTTATAGGCTGGATCAGCTCGGCAACTCTATGGAATTTGTCCGCTCTTGATCTGAAGCCCAATCTGCTTGTATTGACTTCGAAGGGCCGGTAAATCCTTGGTTCCCGGGCATTGACCGCCGTTCTGGCTTTTCCATAGGAAGGGCATTAATAGAACTTCCTCCCCAAGCCATTGGCGTTTGAATTCGTCGAACCACGCTTGTGGGTTGTGGGGACTACCATCAAGGCCACATCCTCCAGTTGCCGCCTGCGGGACGAGAATGATCTTCGGCAATCGAGTCCAATTCTTGCAGTTGGTAGACCAAAGATGCTGGTCTACTCCTAGTGGAGGATCCATGTCATGACAGTATGTGAGCATTCCCGAAAAGTCATTGTATCCAATCGCGGTTGAATCGTTCTTTCCGTAATAGTCTATGCCCAACCAGTCGAAGTACCTGCCACCATCCGTCATCACTTCATGGCTAATTGCCGTAATTGGGATGCTGGCAGATAGTGGATTGGCGCGGATAACTCCGGTCGCATCCCGAATTGCCTGATTGTCGGGAATCGAAAAAAAGCCTTCGGCTCCGTTTTCTATCTGTACAAATCTATCCTGTAAACCACACAGTTCAGGCTCATCGATTAGGTAGAAGGCGACAACCGTTCCATTCGGGCCGAGATGCCCAGCCGTGGACAGTCTTTTTACGAAATTGGCCCAGATGGTGCGTGTCGCTTCAATGTCACGACGTGGACTGGCCGGGCATTTTCGATTCGGAAAGTTGAACAGTAGTGTGTCAACAGTCACCATTGCCTTGACGCCTAGCATCCGTGATTGATCCAGTTCGCGGAGGATAAAATCGGTTGCCTGGACGGGATCTGATGGCGGCCACATTATGTGATGGAGATTGATGTGGTCGTAGTTCTGGATCAGGTCGCCGTCATTTCCGTAGTAGCCGAAATAACGTTGTGCTGAGGCGTCAAAGCAGAATAGTGAAAAAAAACCAATAACGATTGCAGCCATAAATCCTTTCATGGGATCTCCTAATCGTCGGGCTTTCCTGAGGGTATTACCAGAAGAACTGCAGGCGCGCTTCCAGAATGTCCGGCTTGTCGCTGAGGAAGGCAGTCTTGCCGGCGTTGTACTTCTTGCTGTCGACCATCACGTAGTTCAGCGAAGCCTTGAAGTTGGAGCGCCAGTACCAGTTGGCACCCACCGTCCAGATGTCCATCTTGCCGCCCAGCACACCGTCCACCAGCGGGGCGCCGCCGATCACGGCCGGGGCACGCAGGCCGCCATCGTTCAGGTCGATGCTGTCGAAACGTGCGCCCAGCTGCCACATGCCGCGGCCCGGCTCGTCCGGCAGGCCCAGGCTCGGGGTGCCGCCCTTGTAGCCCCAGGTCTCGCCGGTGACGTTCCACACGCCGCTGATGTAGTAACCATCGGTGCTGTAGTTGTCATGGTCATAGCGCTTGACCTTGGCGTTGTAATACTCGGCTTGGGCCTTGAACGGGCCCTGCACGTACATCGCCTCGGCGCCGATGGTGCTGACGCGATCGCTGTCCTTCATGTCGCCGCTGTCCACCAGGCGAACGCCCGCCAGGTCAGCATTCGGGCGTGCGCGCAGGCGCAGCGTGTCGGCGTCGGTATCGTAGTCAACGTAGCTCAGGCCGAAGTGCAGGATATTGCCCTTCTCGTTGATCGGCGCGAAGGTGCCGCGCACACCGTAGCCACTGCCGTGTGCCAGGTCGCGGGTCAGCTCGCGGCCGAAGGCCGATGCGGTGATCGACCAGTCGGCATCGCCTACGCCGTAGCCGACACCCAGGCGACGCGCGACGGCATAGGTATTGGTGACCGTGGCCTTGGAAATGAAGTCGTTGTTCTTGGTGCTGGACAGCTCTTCCAGGCTGTTGGGCTGCTTGAACTGGCCGGCCTGCAGGAAGTGGTTGCTGTTGCCGCCCAGCTTGTACTTCAGGTTGGTGTCCAGGAACTTGTCAGCCTTGGCGTCGTAGCCCACTACCCATTCAATATTGCCCGGGCCCTTGCCCTTGAGCACCAGCTCGGCGCGGCGCAGCTCGAACTCGCTGTTCTTGCCGTTCTTGGTGCCGTCGTTCGGATTGGTGGCGTTCGGGCCCGGGTTGAGGTCGGCACGGTCATTGCTGAACCAATTGCCGTCAGCCTGCACCAGGCCTTCGAAGGTGATTTCGGAACCGCCAATAACGTCGATGGCGACTTCAGCGTGTGCAGCCGGCGCAAACAGTGCAGCAGCCACGGCCGCAGTGAGGAGTTGGCGATGCAGTTTCATTGGGTGGGTAGCCTTGCAGGCAGGTTGAGGTTGCTGCGAAGGCTAGGCTGTAAAGATTGCGTAAATGTGACAGTCCGGCGACGGACTTGCCCTCGACGGGGCAAGCGCCTGCGTATTGGGCAGGCGCGCTGTTACGGGGAAGTGTCGTCCAGATGGCAGCTGCCAACGCTCAGGCGGCGTCGGCGGTCTTGTCCTTGAAGTGGCACAGGTCGCGGATCACGCATTGCGGGCAGTCCGGTTTGCGCGCCTTGCAGACATAGCGCCCGTGCAGGATCAGCCAATGGTGGGCGTCTTGCAGGAACTCGGTGGGGATGACCTTGACCAGCCCGTCCTCGACTGCCCGCACATCCTTGCCCGGTGCCAGCCCGGTACGGTTGGCGACGCGGAAGATATGCGTATCCACGGCCATGGTTGGCTGGCCGAAAGCGGTGTTGAGGACCACGTTGGCGGTCTTGCGTCCGACCCCCGGCAAGGCCTCCAATGCCGCGCGATCAGCCGGGACCTGGCCGCCATGTTTTTCCATCAGGATGGCGCAGGCGGCGATCACGTTCTTGGCCTTGGCATTGAACAGGCCGATGGTGGCGATGTAGCGCTTCAAGCCTTCTTCGCCCAGGTCGAGGATCGCCTGTGCGGTATTGGCCACCGGGAACAGTTTGCGCGTGGCCTTGTTGACGCCCACGTCGGTGGCCTGTGCCGACAGGGTCACCGCGACCAGCAACTCGAACGGCGTGCTGTATTCCAGCTCGGTGGTCGGATGCGGGTTGAGCTCGCGCAGGCGCGTGAACATCTCCAGCACCTCGGCAGCATTCATGCGTTTGCTGCCACGTGTCGGTGCGGACTTGCTTGCGGCAGCGGTCTTTGCCGGCGTTTTGCCAGTACGCTTTTTGCTGACGACCTTCTTTGTCGATTTCTTCAGGACGCTGGCCATCACGCGTTCGGGGTCCCTGCCGCACGTGCCTTGGCCCGGGCCAGGATGGCCGCCGCTGCCGAGGGCAGGGCGGGTTTGCTGTCCGGCGCCGGTGGCGGTGCGCGCCGCGCCTCGCGTTCGGCGGCGCGCCGTGCCAGTCGTGCCGCACGGGCACGATGGCGTTCGCGTGCGGCCCAGGCGGTGTGCAGCTGCTGCTGCGCGTGCTGCAGGCGCTGCGGCAGGTCGGGGTAGGCCGTGTCCAACTGCGCGTGATCGGGCTGTGGCTGGTACTCCATCAGACCCGCGCGTAGCGCCGCATCCAGGTCGTCATCCAGTATCAGTTGCAGCAGCTGTCGGGGTGGGGTGCTTACAGGCATGGTGCGGCTCAGCAGTTCTTGAATTCCGGCTTGCGGCGTTCCAGGAAGGCACTGGTGCCTTCGCGCATGTCCTGGGTAGAGAACACCAGGCCGAACTGCGCGCTTTCATATTCCAGCCCTTCTTCAATGCCGCATTCGCCGCCCACGTTGATGGCATCCAGGATGCCGCGCAGCGCAAGCGGTGCGGCGTTGGCCAGTTGCTGGGCGAGCTTGGTGGTCTCCGCTTCCAGCTCGGCGGCCGGCACGACACGGGTGACCAGACCCAACTGCTGCGCCCGTTCCGCGCCGATGGGTGCGCCCAGCAGGCACAGCTCCAGCGCAGCGGCGCGGCCGCCCAGGCGCAGCAGGCGCTGGGTGCCGCCAAAGCCGGGCACCAGGCCCAGATTGATCTCCGGTTGGCCGACCTTGGCGCTGTCCGCAGCGATGCGCAGGTGGCAGGCCATGGCCAGTTCCATGCCGCCGCCCAGTGCAAAACCATTCACCATTGCGATGACCGGCTTGTTCAAACGCTCGATCCGGCGCATCAGGCGCTGGCCGACCAGCGAGAAATCCCGGCCCTGTACGGGCGTCAAGGTGTTCATCTCCGCGATGTCCGCGCCGGCCACGAACGCCTTGTTGCCGGCCCCGGTCAGCACCACCACCCGCACGGCGTCATCCTGCGCGGCTGCGGCAAACGCGGCATCCAGGGCTTCCAGGGTCTGCCGGTTGAGGGCATTGAGCTTCTCCGGGCGCTGCACGGTAATGGTGTGAACGCCATCCTGGGTGCGGGTGGAAACCGGGGCATCGGACATACAGCGGGACTCCTGAAAAGTTAAAAAAAAGTGAGCCGGGAACTCTCGGAACCCTTGGCCTGTCTGAATCGGCGTCGTCAGTGGCGGACAGCCTTTGTGACGGCTATCCTAACCCGTCGCCTCTAGCGGCATGGTTGCCCTGAGACACCTTTCCTGGAGAACTGTTTGATGAAGTTGCGTTCTATCGCGGTCGCCGTGGCCGCCCTGGCCATCACCGGCACTGCATTCGCCCAGGACGTCTCGTCCGAGAAGGGCAAGCTGAGCTATTACTTTGGCTACGATTACGGCAACAACTTGGCTGAACTCACCGGCCGCGGCGAACAGCTGGACATCGCTTCGGTGGTCAAGGGCCTGCAGGACGCCTACGCCAAGAAGCAGCCGGCCATCACCGCCGACCAGCTGAAGCCGGCCGTCGAGGCTTTCCAGCGTCGTGAGCAGGGCCGTGCCCAGGCTGCCAAGGCCGAGTACGAAAAGGCTGCCGCTGAAAACAAGACCCGCAGTGACCAGTTCCTGGCCGCCAACAAGGCCAAGCCCGGCGTGCAGAGCCTTGCCAACAACGTGCAGTACCGCGTGATCGAAGCTGGCAATGGCGCCAAGCCGACCCAGGCCAGCACCGTTGCCCTGGAAGTTGCCGGTCCGTTCCCGTACGGCCAGCGTCCCACCGAAGCCCGTCCGGCCCAGTCGATCCCGTCGATCAAGCTGAGCGAAGTCGAGATGGCTGCCATGCGTTCGACCCTGCTGCAGATGCCGGCCGGCGCCAAGTGGGAAGTCACCCTGCCGCCGGATCAGGCCTATGGTGCCGACCCGCGCACCCCGTTCCCGCCGAACGTGGCTGTGCAGTTCGAAATCAAGCTGGTCAGCGTCAAGTAATCGCGCACAACCCGCATGAAGAAAAACGCCGGTGGCAACACCGGCGTTATTTTATGCGCGGTACCCGCAAACGGGGGCGCTGGCTGGAGCGGTGGGGTGGCTAGTCCAGTTTGATCACCTTGGCTGCGCAGGCGCGGATGGCGGTCTGCTCGATGCTGTTGATCAACTGCAGCGAACGCAGCGTGGCGGCGTTGTCGCTCATGCAGCGCAGATAGGTTACGCGGCTGCCCTTGGCAGAGAGCCGGCACACCCGATCCTGTGCCTGCACATTGGCGCCTGCCATCAGCCCGGGTTGTTTGAACAGTTTGACGCCGGTGTCGCAGTCGCCGATGCGTGCGTTCCCCGGATTGAGCTTCCACCCCTGGTCGGCAAACGTGCCCAGGGTCAGGTCGACCAGGTGGGCGGCGTCGGTGTCGTCGCTGGCGCTGGGTTCCATCAACACGTTGGGGCTGGCGCTGTAGTCAAAGTGCGAGAACGATGACCCCTGTTCCACCTCCGGTGGTGCGTATAGCAAGGGCCGTCCGGCCAGATCGCTGCCAACGCGTTTGTTGGGGGCCACCGTGGTGGATGCCTTGAGGGATGCAGATTTGAGTCCTGCGCGGATACGGTCGCTGTCGGCAAGTGTCAGCTGGATGGCCGGGATCGTGGCCTTGTAGGCCTCGACATCGGACATCGTCAGGGTGCTGTTCGGATTGGGCGAACTGGCGACATTGCCGATGATGGCTGCAACGGCCCCGGCCGCTTGCGCATTGGCTACCTTGGCTTCGAAATCGCAGGAGCCACGATTGATGAAGGCGATCCTGCCTTTCAGGCTGTCGGTTGGCAGTGCTTCACAGGCATCGGCTGGGTCGCCGCCGCTTGCATCATTCGCCAGTGCGAGGTCTCCCGAGAACACGTTGTTCGGCAGCGCAGGGCCAAACGCGGCGGTCCCAACGTTGTAGGTCACAAGCGGGGGTGCCGCCCCGCCTTCCACGACAAGCTGCAGACTTGGCCGCAGCCAGAGTCGCGCTGCAGCAATGGCGGCGGGGCCGCTCCAACTGGGTGCGCCGGGCGTGCGGATGGACAGAGCGCGCATTGCGTCGGTCATCGTTGTGTCTGCAAAGGGCTTGCCTTGAAGATTGTCAAATGCAAGCTGCGTGTAGCTGTCGGAGTAGCCGTACAGCTCGGGCACGCCCAGACGGTCGCCCAACCTGCCATTGCCATAGCCGACGAAACCGGAAAATCCCAGCCCATGCGCCATTTCGTGCATCACCACATCCAGGAAGGAGATGCCGGATTGGGGTGCTTGGCCATCCAGTCCGTAGTACCAGTCCAAACCGGTCAAGCACGAGCTGCCATCCGGGTTGGTGCCGCCCAGGTTTGCGTTGAAGCGGCTGGCGATGTCCATGCCACTGTCACTGATATCGATGCGCTTGCCCTGCATGGCGTTGGCCAGCGGACCATGGATCAGCATACCTGGGCTACTGGCTTCGGGCGCGCTTGTCGCGACCCATGCTGGGCCTGCCGAACCCAGGACGCCTGTAGTAGGTAAGCATCGTAGGTCCTGGAAGCTGGCCCCCACGATGATGTCGATATCGCTTTCAAGTACGGAGCCCCACAGGTCGGCGGCGTACTGATAAACGATGCGTCGCTGTTCGCCCACGCTGCGGCCGGGGTTGTCGCCCACCGGTGTGCGCGGGGTTGGGTCATTCAAGCCCTTGCCTGCCGGGTCGGTGTTCATGAGGGTGAGCCTGGATGCGTGTACCTGGCCGGAAAGGCAGCAGGAAATGGCCAGGGCCGATAGCCACAAGGACTTCATTTGCTCACTCCTGCAGCGCTGTGGTTGGCATCGACGTCCAATTCGCCCATGGACAGGCTGCCATCTGCCTGGCGGGTTACGGCCAGCGACGACATGGCGGACAGTGGTACGTCCATGCTGGCCTTGCCATTGCCGCGGTGCCGAATCGTTTGCTTCGCCTCCATCCCATTGCGCGGGACCCGGGCCCAGGTGGCGTCCACGTTGCTGCGCGGCATTGCATTGGCCTTGTCTGCCAAGGCGCTGATTTCTTCGTTCGTGAGGCGTCGCGTCTTTCCGCTCAAGACATCAACGCCGACAAGCATGTCGTTGGCGGTGCCGTCTGTCGGTTTGAAATGCGGGGCCGGATCACTGGCAAACGCAACGGCGCTATGCCCTGCTACGGTCAGGAAAACTATTAAAGGTATGGCCGATTTCATCTGGTTTCTCCCGGGGAAGCGAAGTGTTGGGTGGTGCGGCAGCAAGGGAGATGCGCGGGCAACAGATGTTGTCCGGGATGGGGGATCGGTTATGGCTCCTGGCTGCCCGGCGAGTGTGGGCAAACGGCGGGTATTTGGATGTGCCGGGAAAAACAATCGGGCATGCAGATCACGCCGAGCAGCACTAAGGGCATAGTTTCTTCATCAGAAGTAACCAGCTTGCCGGCGATCACCACAGCGCTACAGCCAGGTTCCTGGCGCCGCGTCGGTGCTGTGCCTGGTCGATGTATGTCGTCAGCATTCCGGTCCCCTTGATGGCCGGCATCCGTACCCTCCGAATCGCGGATTACAGGCATCCAATGGCGAATGCAGAGCCATTCCCATGCCGCCGTCATTCGTACGCTGGGTGATGTACGTCCAGCCTTTCCTTCAAGGCGTTGCCCGGGAGGTGTTGTGTGTACATCCAGGTGGCTGGCCTTCGCGCGGACCAAGCGTGCAACTGCCCGCGCGGATCTGATTGAGGCGATGGCAGGTAGCCGCTAGGGGCTGCTTGCTTGCCCAACGTGGGTCATGGCTGCAACCACCGTCATCGTTTCTTACGAGAGGGTAAGTAAATGCAATCAAACAGAAAGACGGTAGCGCGTGCTTTGGGGTGTATTGCAGCGCTCCTGTGTCTGCAAGGCGGCAGCGTATGGGCGCAGACGGCAAAGGAAGTACCGGATTTCGCTGCGCTGATTGGTGTGCCGATGACCAAGGCCGATCAGCAGCGCGCGCGGGCTCGCACGGGACGCAGCACCGTAGCGGATGTGGAGCGAAGAATCGCGGCGGCGGGGATACGCCGTACTGCGGCAGATAGGGCTGCGTCGGAGAACCTCAATCGCAGGCTGGCCAAGATGCCCGAGACCCGGGAGCAGGCATTGCGGGAGTCGGCGGCGCGCGGTGACGGCGTGATATTCACCTCCTTTGAGGAGTTGTTTCCAATGCGGGCGGTGCCAAATGAAGGAGGCGGTTTCAGCGCCTCACACGAGCCACGTCAAAGCGACACCAACTAAACAGGGGGAGTGATGAAACTACAATTGATTGCTGCCAGTGTCGCAGCAGCACTATGTTTGGCGCCGTCGCCCGCGCCGGCGCAGACAAAGATCAGGCTGATCAATCAGGATGCGCCCGGTGTAGGGCTGAACGATCCAAGGCCGCAGTTGCCGCTGGGTGGAAATCCGGGGCGAACCTTGGGGCAGCAGCGTCAGATTACGTTTCAGTACGCGGCAGATCTCTGGGCAGCGCTATTGGGAAACGTGCCAGAGATACGCGTTTCAGCATCGTTTTCACCGCTGGCATGCTCTAAGGGTTATGTAGTTCTTGGTGCCGCGAGTGCGGCGAGCGTTGTCGCGGAGGATCGTGTGGCATCAGGTGGTGCCGTCGATTCCTATTACGCGGTCGCTCTGGCCAATGCCGTTGCTGGTCGGGACTTTGATGTTGCAGGAAATCATATTGATTCGGAATTCAACGCGAGAGTTGATGATGTTGATTGCCAGGAGCTTGGTGCAAATGGTTGGTTCTATGGCCTGCATGGAAATTCACCGGACAATCCAGAATTTCGATCCAACTTTCTGAATGTGGTCATGCATGAAATAGGGCATGGGCTTGGGTTCTATTCCCTTGGCGTTGGTACTAATCTCTTTGACTCGCCGTATGGGGCAATGGCATGGTCAAACGATTCGTCGAAGTCATATAACGATTTCGAAAGGGGGGAGAAAGCACTTGCGGTGGCGATTGCCAATCCCGGACGGTCTGTTTGGAAAGGGGAAAAAGCAACCGCCACCGCGGCTTTGTTGGCTGAGAACAAGACGTTGTTCAAAATAACTTCCCCGCAGCCAGCCTTGCATGAATTCCGGGGTGCCTCGTTTGGCCCTCAGGATCGGAGCGCAATGAAGGGGGAGATCGTGCTTGTGGATGATGAAGTGCTGCCAGACGGTCGGGTCCTTCATACCGGTTGTGATGGGGCTGAGGGACAGCCGAAGATCCGCAATCGGGATGATCTGGTGGGAAAGGTGGCACTTGTTGAAAGAGGGGGGTGCGAGACTGGGCGGAAAGTTCTGAATGTCCAGAACCTCGGAGCAGTCGGGGTTATTGTCGCAAACGATATCCCGTTGGATGCGCTACCTGCGGGCGCAGGTGGGTCCTTTCGTCCGCAGATAAAGGTGCCGGTCATCACCGTGACGCAGGAAGTGGGGGTTGCGCTTCGTTCTACGGTACCGGTGGTGGCGACAGGGTTTGTCGTTGATAAGACGCAGTTTAACGGTCTGGATGCAGCCGGTAGGGTGAAGCTGTACACGCCGAGGCTGTTTGCGGCGGGGAGTACCTTGTCGCATATCGATCCCGAAATGTCGCCAGATGCCATCATGGAGGCTATAGAGGCGCGTGGTATGCGCGCCGACGTGTCGATCGGCATGGTCCTGGACATGATGGAGGAAATGGGGTGGCCGACAAACCGAAACGGCACGGCGAAGCTTGGTAACTGCGACACGGGTATCCCGGTCTACAAGGATGGATTCATTCCCGGTGCCAATCTCATTGCACACAACAATATGTGCAAGACAGCCTTTGTCGGAAGCCGCGCTCAGCAACTACGCTGCATGAATGATCAGATCAATTGGTTGCATGATCAGACCCTGCTCAGTAGTGCAGAAGTGGTGAAGGCGCGCCAGTGCGTAGCCAAGCTGTGAGGGGTATTTTTGCGTGGGCCCGCTGACGTCTTGTCGTCCAGCATCGCAGGTAAAGCGTATGGATAACCGGGCGGTGCGGGGCGTTTGGTTGGGCAGGTGATAGAGGCACCGGCGCCAAATGGCGCCGGTGCTTTTGATGAAACAACTGAGTTTTACAGCGAGGTCAATTTCGCCGCGCAACTACGAATGCCGGCCTGTTCCACCGTGTTGACCATGCCGATGGCCTTCAGGCTGCTGGCGGTGTCGTTCATGCAGCGCAGGTATTGGCCGCGGTTGCCCTTGGCGCCAACCCGGCACAAACGGTCCTGTGCCTGCACGTTCGCACCGGCAATCATGCCCGGTGCCTTGAACAGCTTGACGCCGGTATCGCAGCTGCCGATACGTGCGTTACCGCTGTTCAAGCCCCAGCCTTCGTCGGCGAATACGCCAAGCGTCAGGTCGACGATGCGTGCGGCATCGGTGCTGTCGCTATTGGCCGGTTCCATCAAGGCATCCGGCTTGAGCACGCTCTCGAAGTGCGAGAACGAGGAGCCACTGGCCACCGTGGCCGGCGCGTAGAGCAGGGGACGACCGCTGGGGTCGGCACCGGCCATCTGCCCGGCAACATTGCCCAATGCAGCGGTCATCGCGGTGCCGGCCTGTGCAGCGGCCTTGATCAGGTTGGCATCGTTGAGATTGACGCTGAGCGTTGGGATGGTGGCGTTGACCGATGCATCTTCTGCCATGCCCGGTGCAGTACCCGGGTCCGCGGAACTGGCGACGTTGCCGATGATGGCGGCCACCGCACCGGCGGCCTGTGCATTGGCTGCCTTGATCTCGAACGCGCAGGTGCCGCGATTGACGTAGGCCACCTTGCCGGCCAGGCTGCCGGCCGGCAGCGCTTCGCAGGCATCGGCGGTGTCTGCGCCGGTTGCGTCATTGGCGACGACCACCGGGCCGCTGAAGTTGGCCGATGTAGCTGCCGGCCCGAACGATGCGGTACCGAAGAACTGCGACACCACCGACGTTCCGCTGACCGACAGCACCAGCGCCGGGTCCAGCCACAGCGGCGTCTGCGATTTGGCGCTGGTGCCGTCCCATGCCGGCGCGCCACGCGTCTTGATCGATGTCGCACGCAGCGCGTTGGTCATCGATGCGTCGGTGAAACGCTTGCCGGTGAGGTTGTCGAACGCGTTGTCGGTGTAGACATCGGAGTAACCGTAGTACGCGCTGATGCCGGTGCGCTCGCCGAGCCGGCCACTGGTGTAGCCGACAAAGCCGGAGAAGCCCAGGCCGTGGCCGATTTCATGCATCACCACGTCCAGGAAGTTGATCTGCCCGGCGGGGGTGTTGCCGTCCAGGCCGTAGTACCAGCCCGAGCCGGTCATGCACGGCGTGCCATCGGGGTTGCTGCCACCCAGGTTGGCATTGAAGCGGCTGGTGATGTCGGTGCCGCTGCTGCTGATGGTGATACGCGAACCATTGACCGCGTTGGCCAGCGCGCCGTGATAGATCATGCCCAGCTGCGTGCCTGACGGCGCCGATGCACCAACCCAGGACGCGCCGGCCGAGCCCAGCGTGCCGCCGGTGGCAGTGCAGGCCAGGTCCTGGAAGCTGGCGCCGACAAAGGTTTCCACATTGCTCTGCAGTACCGCGCCCCAGAGATCGGCGGCGTACTGGTAAACAATGCGGCGCTGTTCGCCAACGCTGACGCCGGGGTTGCCGCCTTCCGGCGCGCGCGCGGTGGTGTCATTGAGGCCCTTGCCTGCCGGATCCTGGTTGACCGGGGTGATGATGGCGGCCTGGGCAGAGGCTGCGCAGAGCGTGGCCGCAACAACGGCGGTGAGAAGTTGCACCTTCATTTGGAGACCTCCTGCCGATCGTGCGAAACCGATGCGCCGTTCTCCAGCATCTGCACGCTGCCATCGGCAGCACGCTCCACGGTCAATGCGTTGAGCGAGGACAGTGGCAGGTCCGCGGTGGTCATGCCGTTGCTCTGCACACGCAAGGTCTTGCTCGCATCGGTACCGGTCTGGGGAATGCGTGCCCAGGCAGCGTTGGTACCGGCAGCGCTGCGGCTGGCCGGGGCCATGGCGTTGGCCTTGTCGGACAAGGCCCGGATCTCGCTATCGGTGAGTTTGCGCAGCTTGCCGGTCTTGGCGTCGATGCCAGCGACCATGCCGTTGTCGACAGTCTGCTCCGGCGCGGGCGGCTCGCTGGCCATGGCCGAAGCCGTGGCCAGGACCAGGGCGGGAAGCAGAAGGAGAGGTTTTGCCAATTTCATTTCCGTACTCCGTACAGAGTGATGCGAAAAGGCGCTACCCGGTGGTAAGCAACACCCTGTAGGCCGAAAAGCTTCGGACTGCATGGGTACGCTTGCGGCGCGGATAGTTCGGTGATCCCCCTGACGGCAGCTTGAGTGTGCCCTTGGATTAACCCAAGCTCAATAGATTGATGCGTGTCACAAAATGAATTGGGGCCCTGTCGTTGCAGACGCGACTTTTTGGGCGCACCGCAGCAATTTGCCGGGGATACATTGACCTGTGCGCTGACACTCAGGCGCGCTACGCTAGCTTGATGTGTGAATTTGTTGAGTCTCCGCCGCGCAGCATCATTTCCAGCCCGTGTGTCGGGCTGTGTACCTTGGACCCGACAGGTTTGTGCCGGGGGTGTTGGCGTACCGGCGGTGAGATCGGGGGTTGGATGCAGATGAGCGAATCAGAGCGTCGGCGTGTGATGGAACAGGATCTGCCGCGGCGCGCCCGCGACGCGGCCACTTTTGTCGAGCGACTGGGCGATCGTGATCGCCTGCAGCAGGCGCTGTTGCCCTTGCGTCAGGCGCCGGCTGGCCCGGGTTGGAACCGCACTGAGCTTGAAGACCTGTTGCCGCCTGGGCCACCGGTTGAAGCAGCGGTACTGGCCGGGCTGGTGCCGCGCCCGCAGGGTACCCAGGTCATCCTCACGCGGCGTACCGAGGCCTTGCGCAACCACGGCGGCCAGGTCGGCTTTCCGGGCGGACGCATGGAACAACGTGACCGCAACCCGCTGGCGGCGGCCTTGCGCGAAAGCGACGAAGAGATCGCCCTTGCCGGCAGTCAGGTGCTTGCCTTGGGCTATCTGGACCCGTTCATCACCATCACGGGGTTCCGCGTGACGCCGGTGGTGGCGGTGGTGGACCCGGATTTCGTCGCCCGGCCCGAGCCCGGCGAGGTGGCCGAAGTGTTCGAGGTGCCATTGGCGTTCCTGATGGATCCGGCCAACCTGCGGCAGGTGCCAGTGGACTATCAGGGGCGGGTGCGCCATGTCATGGAGTACACCTGGCCCGGCCAACGCATCTGGGGTGCAACCGCCGCCATCCTCTACAACCTGCGACGCCGACTGGAGCAAGTGGCATGACCCTCCCCCTTTCGTGGACCACCCTGGTGGATGTCGCCAGCCTCGCTGCTGCGCTGCAGGCGGATGCGTTGCGGGTAGTTGATGCCCGCGCGACGGCAAGCGCGGCGGTACGGGTGATGGATGCACGGTTCTCGCTGGCCGATGCCCAGTCGGGCGCGCAGCAGTACGCGGCAGGGCATATCCCCGGCGCGCTGTATGCGGACCTGAACCAGGATCTGTCCGACCTGGGCAAGGTTGGGCATGGCCGCCACCCGCTGCCTGACAGCGCGGTGTTTGCGGCGACGTTGGGGCGCTGGGGCATCACGCCGCAGACCCAGGTGGTGGTCTATGACGCCGCCGACGGCAGCATGGCTGCTGCCCGGCTGTGGTGGCTGTTGCGCTTGATCGGGCACGACAAGGTTGCCGTGCTTGATGGTGGGTTGGCGGCCTGGCAGGGCGCAGGGCAGGCACTGGAAGTGACCGTGCCGGAGGTCGTCGCCACGGCGCCGTATCCGGGTCATTTCGATCTGGCGCAGGTGGTCAGCGCCGATGAAGTTCAGGCGCGCCTGTCGCAGGCGGCCGGCTGGTTGTTCGATGCACGGGCGGGCGAG
Source organism: Stenotrophomonas sp. (assembly GCF_032061965.1). Classification (GTDB taxonomy): domain Bacteria; phylum Pseudomonadota; class Gammaproteobacteria; order Xanthomonadales; family Xanthomonadaceae; genus Stenotrophomonas. The sequence continues at coordinate 36,212 of NZ_DAMBEF010000018.1, forward strand.
CGCTATCGCGGCGAGGTGGAGCCGCTGGATCGTATCGCCGGGCATGTGCCTGGGGCACTCAACCGGCCCTTGGGGCTGAACCTGCGTGACGGCCGTTTTCGGCCGGCCGCCGAGTTGCGCGCCGAGCTGCAACCACTGCTGGGCGCGTATGCCCCCGGTCAGGCGGTGATGATGTGTGGCTCCGGGGTGACCGCCTGCCATCTGCTGCTGGCCTTTGAGCACGCTGGCCTGCACGGGCCGCGCGTGTTCGCCGACTCCTGGAGTGGCTGGTCGGGTGACGAGCGACGCCCGGTTGCGGTGGGGTAAGGCAGGCAGGTCGACAGGCATGGCGGTGCGAGGAGTCGGGGGACGATGAGAACGTGGATGTGGTTGCTGCTGGCAGTGCTGCTGGGCGGATGCGAATCCGCCCCGGACGGTGCCTTGACCATGGATGCGCGCCAGTACGCACGTGATGTGGAACAGTGGCGTGGGCAGCGCCTGGCGCGGCTGCGCGCCAGCGATGGCTGGTTGAGCTATATCGGCTCGGGACGGTTGAAGCCGGGCACCTATCGGGTGGGCAGTGCAGCTGGCAACGACTTGTTGTTGCCGGCGGGCCCGGCACAGCTGGGAGTGCTGAAAATCGACGGCAACGGTGATGCCTCGATCGAAGGCGCGCCGGGTAGCGGGGCCACCCTGAATGGCCAGCCGTTGCGGCAGGCGCCATTGCGGGTGGGCGTGGCCGGCGCGCAGGAAGCCAGTCGCATCCAGTTGGGAACGTCCGAGTTCTACCTCGTGCGCATGGGCAGCGTGCTGGGTTGGCGCTTCCGTGATCCCGGATCGCTGCGGCGGCGGAACTTCCCCGGGATTGAGCATTTTCCGGTTGACCGTGCCTGGCAGATACAGGCGCGCTGGCAACCCTATGCGAAGGCCCAGCAGGCGGTGCTGCTGACATCGATTGGCACGCCGTTGTCAGCGCAGGTGCCGGGCGAGGCGGTATTCGAGATCGACGGACGTACGTTCCACCTGCAGCCCATGCTGGACAAGGAAGCGCTGCCGTCGCGGCAGTTGTTCTTCCTGTTCTCCGACCGCACCAGCGGCAGGGAGACCTATGGCGGCGCGCGTTATCTGTATGCAGCCGAGCCGCGTGATGGCCGCCTGGTGCTGGACTTCAACCGTGCCGAGAACCCGCCCTGCGCGTTGACCCCACACGTGGTGTGCCCGATCGCCCCGGCGTTCAATCGGCTGGATGTAGCGGTAACCGCTGGCGAGAAATTCCAGTACCTGGCGCAGTAGCCCGGTTCAGTCCGGCAGCCGCTGCAGGTCGACGGCGCGCAGCACCAGCTCCCACGGAAACAACGGGCCCGGGTCCAGCTTGCGTTGCACGCTGCGGCTGGGATCATCGCTGGCCGGCTCCAGCGCCGTATCCAGCTGCTCATGGCCGGCGATGAAGCGCAGTGAGGGCAACGCCTGCGGCAGCCACTCCAGCAAACGCACCAAGGACGCGATCTGCGCCTCGGGGTAGGGCTCGCTCATGGTCTGCTTGTCGGCGTCGAACCAGTTGGGCCAGCGCCCGCGGTTGACCAGCTCGATGCCGATGGAACGCGGGTTGATGCCGCGTACATGATGGGCAACGCGGTCCAGCGCCACGTACTGCTGGATGCTGCCATCGCGGTCGATGTAGTAATGCCCGCTATTGCCCGTGCCGTTGTCGTACAGGACGCGCTCGCCGTACTCGCGGGCAGTGGCCAGGTCCGGCAGCTCGGTGCAGTGGATCACCACCAGATCGATATCGGTGGGCTTGCGCTGCGTCAGCTGGCTCTCGTACGGCAGCGGTTTGGCGATGATGGGGGGCGGCAGGTGCATGGGTGGATGCTAGCATTCGCGCATGAGTTCCCCCACGACTTGCCGCCAGCCATGAGCCGCGGCCACTGCATCCTTTCACACGGCTTCGAGAGCGGCCCGGACGCGACCAAGGTCACCGCCCTGGCCGAAGTGGCCGAACGCCTTGGCTGGAGCCATGAGCGTCCGGATTACACCGATCTGGATGCCAGGCACGAAATCAGCCGGGTGGGCGATGTGCCGGCACGGCTGCAGCGGCTGGTCGAGCGCGCGGCGGAAATGGCCGCGCGCGGCCCCTTGGTGCTGGCCGGGTCCAGCCTGGGCGCCTATATCTCGGCGATCACCTCGCTGCAGGTGCCGGTGGCCGGGCTGTTCCTGATGGTGCCGCCGACCACGATGGGCCCCATGCCGGCGCTGGATGCTGCGGCCGTGCCGATCAGCGTGGTTCACGCCTGGGGTGACGAGCTGATCCCCGCCGTCGACGTGATTGCCTGGGCCGCAGAGCGCTCTGCGCGCTTGCTGCTGGTCGATGACGGCCACCGGCTGATGCGCCATGTGGACGCATCCGCACAGGCCTTCGAGGCCTTGTTGCGCGGTTTGTGAACGCCGCCGCCGCCCGAAACCGGCGGCGCAGCGGGCAACTGCCTACAATAGCGGCCTCGGACCACCCGGGGCCGGCCACCGCGCCCGCCTGCCGTGCCTGCCCGCCGGGCGCGCCTGACTCCCTTTCTGAAAGTTGATGCCACCCGTGAATTTCTTTGTTTCCTGTGCCAAGGGCCTCGAATACCTGCTCGCCGACGAACTGCTGGCGATGGGCCTGCCACGGGCCACGGCCACCATTTCCGGTGTCAACGCCGAAGGTGAACTGCGCGACGCGCAGCGGGTGGTGCTGTGGTCGCGCTTGGCCAGTCGCGTGCTGTGGCCACTGCATGAGTTCGACTGCCCGGACGAAAACTCGCTGTACCAGGGCGTGGCGGCAATGCCGTGGGACCAGCACATCAGCCCGGAGCTGACCTTGTCGGTAGACGCGCACGTGTCCGGCACCGCCATTACCCATGCGCGCTTTGCCGCGCAGCGGGTCAAGGATGGCGTGGTCGATAGCCTGCGCGACCAGGGCCTTGAGCGGCCGTCGGTGAATGTCGAGTTCCCGGACGTGCGCATCAACCTGTCGCTGCGCAAGGGCAGGGCCACGATCTCGATCGACCTGGGCGGTGGCCCGATGCACCGCCGTGGCTGGCGCATGGCGCAGAACGATGCGCCGCTGAAGGAAAACCTGGCCGCAGCCGTGCTGCTGCGCGCCAATTGGCCGAAGATCCATGCCGAAGGCGGCGGTCTGCTCGACCCGATGTGCGGCAGCGGCACCTTGCTGATCGAAGGCGCCTTGATGGCCGCCGACGTCGCACCGGGGCTGCAGCGCCATGGCAGCATCCCGCCCAGCCGTTGGCGCGGTTTTGACCAGGCGCAATGGAAGGAATTGACGGCTGAAGCGCGTGAGCGCGAGCAGGTTGGCCGCGCTGCGTTGAAGCAGGTCATTCACGGCAGTGACATCGACCCGCAGGCAATCCGCGCAGCCAAGGAAAATGCCGAAGTTGCCGGCGTCAGCGAGGCCATCTGGTTCGGCGTGCGTGACGTGGCCGATGTGCAGGTACCGCCGCAGGAAACCGGCTGCGTGGTCTGCAACCCGCCGTATGACGAGCGTCTGGCGGCCGATACCGTGTTGTACCGCCGTATCGGCGATGCGCTCAAGCGCGCCGTGCCGACCTGGCGTGCAAGCCTGCTGTGCGGCAGTGCCGACCTGGCCTTCGCCACCGGCCTGCGCGCGGCCAAGAAGTACCAGATGTTCAACGGTGCCATCGAATGCGCACTGATCGTCTGCGACCCGATTGCCGTGCCGGAGCGCGAGAACGCCGGCCAGCCGCGTGAGCTCAGCGAAGGCGCGCAGATGGTGGCCAACCGCCTGCGCAAGAACCTCAAGAAATTCAAGAACTGGCTGAACCGCGAAGGCATCACCTGCTTCCGCGCCTATGACGCTGACCTGCCGGAATATGCCGCAGCCATCGACGTTTACCGTGAGGACGGCGGCAAGGCCCGCACCTTCCTGCATGTGCAGGAATATGCGGCGCCGGCCACCATTCCCGACGTGGACGTGCGTCGCCGCCGCAACGAGCTGCTGGCGGCTGCGCGCGAAGTGTTCCAGGTGCCGGCCGAGCAGGTTGCGCTGAAGTCGCGCGAGCGTGGCAAGGGTGGCAGCAAGTACGGCCGCTTCGAGCAGCGTGGCGAGTTCATCCTGGTGCGCGAAAACGATGCGCTGCTGCGGGTCAATCTGTTTGATTACCTGGACACCGGCCTGTTCCTCGACCACCGCCCGTTGCGTACGCACATGGCACAGGAATCGCGCGGCAAGCGTTTCCTCAACCTGTTCTGCTACACCGGCGTGGCCAGTGTGGAAGCAGCGGTAGCCGGTGCCAGCTCGACCACCAGCGTCGACCTGTCCGGTACCTACCTGCAGTGGTGCGCCGACAACCTTGCGCTCAATGGCAAGGGGGGCAGCCAGCACACCTTGGTGCAGGCCGATGCGGTGACCTGGTTGGAAGCGGAGAAGAACCGTTACGACGTGATCTTCTGCGATCCGCCGACCTTCTCCAATTCGGCGCGCGCTGAAGACTTCGATATCCAGCGCGAGCATGTTCGCCTGCTGCGTGCGGCGATGGCGCGGTTGACCTCGGATGGCGTGTTGTATTTCTCCAACAACTTCCGTCGCTTCAAGTTGGAAGAGAACGCCATCGCCGAGTTCGCCATCTGCCGTGAAATCTCCGCGCAGACCATTGGCCCGGATTTCGAGCGTAACGCCCGCATCCACCGCGCCTGGGAACTGCGCCGGGTTTAAGCCGCGTGCTGCACCTGTAGTGCCGAGCCATGCTCGGCATGGGCTTTCCCGGTAATGCCCCAGCCGAGCATGGCTCGGCTCTACAAGGGAGCGCCGCGTGCGGCCGGCGATGCCGGGTTACGTCGCCCCCACTGTTCGGGGGACGGGTAGTGCCGAGCCATGCTCGGCAGGGGCGTTCCAGATAATGGTTCACCTGTAGTGCCGAGCCATGCTCGGCATGGGCTTTCCCGGTAAGGCCCCAGCCGAGCATGGCTCGGCTCTACAGTTACGTTGCTTGCGGCCGGCGATCCGCGCCCGGTGGTGCTGATCAGAACTTCAGCCAGCCGGTGAGCGCATGCAGCAGCAGGCCGATCAGGCCACCCACCAGGGTGCCGTTGAAACGAATGTATTGCAGGTCGCGGCCCACGCTCAGTTCCAGTTGCTCGACCAGCTTCTTCTCGTCCCAGCCCTTCACGGTCTGCGCGATGTGGCTGGTGACGCCGCTGCGCAGGCGGTTGGTGAGCTTTTCCGCGCCGGCCAGCATGTGCTGGTTGAGCGCGTCACGCAGGGCGGGGTCGTTGCCGATGGTGGTGCCCAGCTTGCCCAGGCTGCGTTCCAGGTGGCCGGCCAGCACGGAGTCCTCGCTGGAAAGGTCGGTACGCAGGTAATCGTGGATGCGCTGCCAAAGCCCCTGCACGTAATCCTGTACCGCCGGATGGTCGATGACCTTCTGCTTGAGCGCGTCAACCTTGGCTGCCAGCGCCGGATCTTCGCGCAGGCGTCGCATGTAATCGGCCAGCCATGCCGCGTAGTCCTGCCGCAACGGATGTTCGGGCTGTGAAAGGATGGCTTGCAGCTCCTCCAACCCTGCACGCGCCAAACGATCGGCCAGTGAGTCGCCGATCTCGTCGATGGGTTTGACCCAGTCCACGGTGCTGGCCAGCTTCGGCCATTCCTTGCGGATATAGCGCACGATCAGCGCCGAGGCCTGTTGCCGCACCTTGTCGTTGTCCAGCCAATGGGCGATGCGGGTAAGGCCTTCGTCCAGCACGCGCTGATGGCGGTTGTCGGCAGTCAGCAGGCCGAGTAACTCGCCCGCGGTAGCGGCCGCATTCCATTGCCGCAGCTGGGCGACAACGAAGCCCTGGATGGAGCGGCGCACAGCCGCTTCGTCCAGCAGATCCAATGCCTGTACCGCCCAACCACGCGCCATGCTGGCCAGCATTTTTGCCTGCGCCGGTTGTGCCAGCCATTCACCCAGGCGAGTGGCTGGATCGAAGACTTTCAGTTTGGCCAGCAGTGTTTCGGGTTCCAGGAAGTGGTCGCGCACGAACACCGCCAGGCTGTCGGCAATGCGCGCCTTGTTGCGCGGGATGATGGCCGTGTGCGGGATCGGCAGGTTCAAGGGGCGGCGGAACAAGGCCACCACCGCAAACCAGTCAGCCAGCGCGCCCACGGTCGCTGCTTCGCAGAACGCACCCACCCACGCCCAGATGCCACGTTCGCCGTTGATGTGGCTGACGATGAAGCCCGCCAGCATCGCCAGCAGCATCGCCAGCGCGTAAAGCTTGAGGCGGCGCAACTGTGCGCGGCGGGGGTCGTCCTGAGGACTCACGGTTTAGTTACTGTCCTTTGCTTCCACGCTGCGGCGGAAGCAATGCTTGCCGGCGGGGTGCGCCCACGCATTTATCACCTGTGGCGAGCGCCCGTTGGCACTGTCGGTGTCGAATTGCGCACACAGCTCGTAATGGGTGGCATCCAGCGGCCGATAGCTGTAGTCCGGGCCACCGCTTGGGTCGGTGGTCGATACCGACATGCCGGGCTGTGCTTTGAGGGTGGCGAGATCGGCAGGCAGGGCATCGTGTTCCCCCCAATATGTGCGGGCGGCCATTTCCAAGGCCTGCAGCTCGGAAAGCCGCGCGCCGTCCAAGCGTTTGAGGCGCTGCTGTGTGGGCGAGTCGATGATCCATACGCCGGCAGCGATGGCAGCCGCGGTAACAAGGCCCGCAGCCCAAAGTACGCGGGTGCCCCAGGCGGTTCGGCTCATGCGTCACGCTCCTCTTGGCGCAGGTCCCACAGGTAATAGCCGAATACGGTGCCGGCGATGGCGCCGACCACCACAACCTTCAGCACGAAGCGCAGGCTCAGGTCGCCGCCCAGCAGGTTGAACACCAGTGCGGTCAGGTCGCCGATCAGGATGATGGCGGCGACAAACAGGGTGAGGTAGGTCAGCCAGCGCCGAACCGGGGAAAGACGCTTTATCGGGTTGCGATCCACATCGCGGCTGACCCGGCGGGCAACGAAGGCAAACACCGGGAAGGCGATGACCAGCGCGGAGATTGCCCAGCGGATGCCGCCGTCCAGTCGTAGCCGCTGCCAATCGGCGTCGGCGGCATCGGGCAGCACGTATTCGATCAACTGGAACAGCAGGCTGCCCAGGTTCCATGCGTAGAAATACAAGGTGCTGAACAGCACCAGATAGGCAAAGGCTTCGCGCGCCGACAACGAGGCGCGGGGGCGCGGCACCGGCAGCGGGAAATCCACGTCGGCCCAGCCATCGAGCACGCCGCCGATCTGCTGCTCGCTCCAGCCGGCCGCCAGCAAGGCGCCGCTGACCTGCTGGCGCGTATGCCCGCGCATCAAGGCGTCGCGGACAAAACTCTCAAGTTCCGGGGAGGCCGAGGCCATCGCATGCTCCTTGCAGGGATGACCGCAGCCTAGGGGGCCGGCTCAGGTCAATCAAGCCTCGGCCGTTTCATCGGCCTGCGCGGCCAGCATGCGCGCACGCAATGCGTCCAGCTCCATGCGCAGGGCCTGGTTCTCGGCGGTGAGCGAGGCCACGCGCTGGCGCAGTGCCTGGATTTCCGGATTGACGGGGGCGTCCGTGGTGTCGTCCAGGCCGTCGGCCTCCGCCATGCTCAGCGGCTGCGCGTCATCGCCTTCTTCATGCGTAGGCTTGGGCTTGCGCTTGGCATCGCGCACGCGCTTGGCGGCCTGCTTCAATTCATCCTTGCCACCGCGTGCTGCTGCGCGCTGCTCGTCCTCGGGCAGGCTGGCGACGGTGGCTGCGGCGCTGAGCGAGATCGCACCAACGCGCATCGCCTCGATCACCTCGGCGGTGGCGTGGTCGTGGATTTTCTCGATCATCGTCACCTGGCTTGGGCTGAGCTTGGCTTCGCGGGCCAGGTCGGCCTTGGACAGCTTCGGTGCCGGTTCCCACGGCGGGCTGTCGGCGTCTGCAGGGGTGCCAGGTGCGGCTTCACCTTCGCTCTCGCGGCGCAGCTGTTCCTGCTCGCTGCGGCGGCGGGTTTCCAGGATGTCGCGCTTGCGCAGGGCCAGCACCCCGCGCTGGTAGTCCGACACGCTGCGCCGGCCCAGGTGCTGCTCGATCATCCACAGATGCACGTCATCCATCGACTTGAAGCGGGTGTTCTGCACCGTGTTGAAGGGGATGCCGTGCTTGGAGCAGATGCCGTAGCGGTTGTGGCCGTCGATCAGAACATCGCCCCACAGCACCAACGCGTCACGGCAGCCCTCGGCCAGCAGACTGCGCTCCAGCGCGTCGTGCTCGTCCTGCGTGAGCGGGTCGATGTAAGCCTTCAGTTCTTCGTTGACGATGATGTCCATTGCGCTGCCGGTTGAAACGTTGGGCCGGCATTGTGAAGCCCGGGGCGGTCAGCGCCAACCCTTGCAATTGCGCCGGATTACGTGTCCACACGGCCGCGCTACCGCACGCGGCGTACCATGAACGCGTTGACGCTTATTCATTCGTTACCGGGACATGACCATGAACAGCCCCCATATCCGTGAGCAATGGCAGACCCTGGCCGATGGCTTGTCATTGCGCAGACGCGCGTTCATCAACGGCCAGTACGTGGATGCCGCCTCCGGCGCGACCTTCGACTGCATCAGCCCAATCGATGGACGCGTATTGGGCCAGATCGCCGCGTGCGGCCAGGTCGATGTTGATCACGCAGTGGCGGCGGCCCGGCGCAGTTTCAACGCTGGGCATTGGTCCGGGCTGAAACCGGGCAAGCGCAAGCAGGTGCTGTTGAGGCTGGCGGCCTTGGTGGAAGCCCATGCCGATGAGCTGGCCGTGCTGGAGACGCTGGACATGGGCAAGCCGGTAGTCGAAGCGCGCGGCGTGGACATTGCCGGGGTGGTCCGCTGCATCCAGTGGACCGCCGAAGCCGTGGACAAACTGTACGGCGAGGTCGCGCCCACCGGCGCCAACGAACTGGGCTTGATCACCCGTGAGCCGCTGGGAGTTGTTGCGGCGATCGTGCCATGGAATTTCCCATTGCTGATGGCGGCATGGAAGATCGCTCCGGCGTTGGCGGCGGGCAACTCGGTGCTGCTCAAACCCTCGGAAAAATCGCCGTTGAGCGCGCTGCGGTTTGCGGAGCTGGTGGCGGAGGCGGGCATTCCCGATGGCGTATTCAATGTACTGCCGGGCGATGGCAAGGGCACGGGTGAGCCGCTGGCCCTGCATATGGATGTGGACGGGCTGGTCTTCACCGGCTCAACCGCGGTGGGCAAGCGTCTTTTGCAATGCGCTGGCCTGTCGAACATGAAGCGAGCCTACATGGAATGCGGTGGCAAGAGCCCGAACATCGTGTTCGCCGACGCGCATGACCTGGATAAGGCCGCGGCTGCAGCGGCCTCGGGGATCTTCTACAACCAGGGCGAGGTATGTACGGCCGCGTCGCGGCTATTGGTGGAACGTTCGATCAAGGATGAATTTGTCGCGCGGGTCATAGCGCACGGCAAGCAGATGCAACCGGCGCATCCTTTCGAACCCAGGGCGGCGATGGGTGCCATGGTCGACGAGGCGCAGACCGCCCGGGTGCTGGGTTTCATCGAAGAAGGTAGCGCCGAAGGAGCGCGGCTGCTGCTGGGAGGCAAGCGCGCGCAGGTCGTGGACGGTGGTTGTTACATCGAACCTACCGTGTTCGACGAGGTGAGTCCGCAGCATCGCATTGCGCGGGAGGAGATTTTCGGACCGGTGCTGTCAGTGATTGCATTCGACGGTGAAGCGCAGGCCTTGCAGTTGGCCAATGACACTGAGTATGGGCTGGCAGCTGGCGTATGGACGCGAGATGTGTCACGCGCGCATCGCGTTGCACGTGGTCTGCGGGCAGGCAGCGTGTGGGTCAACTACTGGGATGGCGGCGACATGACGGCGCCGTTCGGCGGCTACAAGCAGTCCGGCAATGGCCGCGACAAGTCGCTGCACGCCTTCGACAAGTACACCGAGATGAAGGCAACCTGGATAAATCTCGAAGGCTGATGCTGCGTTCCATTCGCGCAGCGCAACCGCGTCGCCCCCTCCCTTTCGCGTAGCGAAGGGGAGCGTTGGGGAGGGGTTGGTGTTGAGCTTTGGCTCTGGCATTTGAAGCTTCACCAGCAACAGCAACGCTACCCCCTCCCAACCTCCCCCTTGGCTACGCCAAAGGGGAGGGGCAAAGCGTCGCCCCCTCCCTTTCGCGTAGCGAAGGGGAGGGCTGGGGAGGGGTTGGTGTTGAGCTTTGGCTCTGGCATTTGAAGCTTCACCAGCAACAGCAACGCTACCCCCTCCCAACCTCCCCCTTGGCTACGCCAAAGGGGAGGGGCAAAGCGTCGCCCCCTCCCTTTCGCGTAGCGAAGGGGAGGGCTGGGGAGGGGTTGGTGTTGAGATTTGGCTCTGGCATTTGAAGCTACACCGGCAACAGCAACGCTACCCCCTCCCAACCTCCCCCTTGGCTACGCGAAAGGGAAGGGGCCAAGCGTCGCGCCCTCCCTTTCGCGTAGCGAAAGAGAAGGGTGGGGAGGCGCTTGGAACATTGGGTGCTGAAGGATCGCCTTGCCAGCGGCCGCAACCGCGGCCAAGGTTGTCCCCCCGCTTATTGCCCATTCTTCAGGTCGACATGCTGAAAGTCATCGCCCAGGATTTCATCAAGCCCGAGCATATCGCCGAGGTCTTGCCGCTGTATCGCGAGCTGGTGGAGGAAACCCGGCGCGAGCCCGCTTGCATTGCCTACGACTTGTTCATCGACCAGAAGGACCCCGGGCATTTCATCTTCATCGAGCAATGGCCCGACCGCGCGGCATTGGACGCGCACTGTGCCAGCGCACATTTCCAACGGCTGGTGCCGATGATCGATCGGTATCAGCGCCAGGCGGGGACTTACCTGCTGATGGATGCGTTCGCCTGATCATCTGGCAGTGGCGGTGCCGTACTGGCACCGCCACGCCCCCGTCAGTCCTTCTCCTGCGCCACCACGGCACCGGTGGCGGGATCCAGGTGAATCTCCACCTTCTCGCCGTTGGCGGTTGTGCCCTTGGCCTTCCACATGCCGTCGTCCAGTTTGACGTCGTTGACACCGGTATAGCCGGCACTGGATAGCTGCGCACGGATATCGGCCTCGCTCAGTTGCGAAACGGCCTTGTCCGGATAGACGGTGCCGGTGCGCGGGTCGAGTTTCACGTCCACGCGCTTTCCGTCGGCGCTGGTCGCATCGGCTTCCCACATCCCGTCATCGAACTTGACGTCCTTCACGTCGGTGTAGCCCTGCGCTTCCAGCTGCGCACGGATCTGCGGTGCGGTGAGTGCATCCTGCGCCTGGGCGGCGCTGGCACCGGCAAGTGCGAGGGCAGTGGCAAGCGCCGCGCTCTGCAACAGTCGATTGGTCATCGGTGTACTCCTATGGGTGTCTGCGATTGCACGCAGCACGAACCCTAACGACCTCAGGCTGTACCGTGCAGTGAACCCTGCCACCTTGCGGTCGACAGGGAGGGCTGCGATTAATGCATGTGCAGGCTTTCTTAAGATGGCGTGCACGGGATGTGGACGGTGTCCGCTGCAACCAAATGCGGGGCGCCGTCCGGAGCCATGGCAGACTGCGGTCTTCACCTCTCCTGTCTTGCCCATGTCCACCGTTGCCACGCCCGTCCCGCTGAACTCTCCACGCCGCGTGCTGGCGGCCAGCCTGGTCGGTACGACCATCGAATTCTTTGATTTCTACATCTACGCAACCGCTGCGGTATTGGTGTTTCCCAAGCTGTTCTTCCCGGAGAGCAGTTCCAACGCGGCCATGTTGCAGTCGCTGGCGACGTTTGCCGTGGCCTTCATCGCACGCCCCGTCGGTTCGGCGGTATTCGGCCACTACGGGGACCGCATCGGGCGCAAGGCGACGCTGGTCGCTGCGTTGCTGACCATGGGTTTGTCGACGGTGGCGATCGGCCTGCTGCCGACGTATCACGACATCGGGGTGCTGGCGCCGATGCTGCTGGCGCTGTGCCGATTCGGGCAGGGGTTGGGACTGGGCGGCGAATGGGGCGGCGCGGTGTTGCTGGCCACCGAGAACGCCCCCCCGGGCAAGCGTGCGTGGTACGGCATGTTCCCGCAGTTGGGTGCGCCCTTGGGCTTTCTGTTGTCGGCGAGCACTTTCCTGGTGCTCGGTCGCGTGCTCGACGATGCGGATTTCCTCGCCTGGGGCTGGCGGGTACCGTTCATTGCCAGTGCGCTGCTGGTGATCGTTGGGCTGTGGGTGCGCTTAAACATCCGCGAGACCCCGGATTTCCAGAAGGCACTGGACCAGGGCCAGCGTGTGCGCCTACCCATGCGTGACGTGCTGGTGGGCCACGGTTTTGCGGTGGTGGTGGGTACGTTGGCGGCGTTCGCCACCTTCGTGCTGTTTTACCTGATGACGGTGTTCACCCTGGGCTACGGGACGTCCGCCCTGGGGTATGTGCGGGAAGATTTCCTGCTGATGCAGATGGTCGGCATCCTGTTTTTCGCCGCCGGCATCCCGCTGGCGGCGCTGTACGGCGACCGGCGCGGCACGGTCAAGGCGATGTTGTGGGCGACGGTGGGTATCGGTGTGTTCGGGCTGCTGTTCCAGCCCCTGTTCCAGGCCGGGCATCCGTTGCAGGTGTTGTTGTTCCTGTCCCTGGGCCTGTTCCTGATGGGTCTGACCTACGGCCCGTGCGGCACCATGCTGGCCAGACTTTATCCAGTGCAGGTGCGCTACACGGGTGCATCCTTGTCGTTCAACCTGGCCGGCATTCTCGGCGCGGCACCTGCGCCGTATGCGGCGACCTGGTTGGCCGGGAAATTCGGGATTGCTGCGGTAGGCGGCTATCTGTGTGTCACCGCGCTGGTGACAGGACTGGCGCTGCTGGCCATCGGACGGAAGCAGCGGATGCTGGCTCACCGAAGTCACTGAGCGTGTTGAACCTGCAGACGGGTTCATTTCGGCGCCGATGTACTGGCGGCCTGCGCCATTGGCCGCGCCCAGCAGTGCGACTGTCCGGCTGATGGCTTCAGGCCATCAGCGGCGGTTCGGCCTGGGTGGCTGGAGGCAGGACCGGCACGGGCGCTTGCACTTAAGGGGGAGGGCGCACGCCGTGCCGATCCTGCGCATGAGGTATCAGCGGAATAGACGCTTGAGCGTGCGGCCAAGCCAGCTGCCTTCCTGATGATCCTTGGCAAACTGGTTGAGATGGCGCTTCACCTGCTCGGCGTAAGCCTTGTCATCACCGCGGATATGGTTGAACAACCAGCGCGACAACATGTTGCGCAGTTCATCGGTGACATCCTCGCCAGCCTGGAAGCGCATGCGGTACTCGGAGACGCGCTTGCCAAATACCTCGTGCACGCGCTTGTGCGCAGCGCAGAAGGGGTAGCCGGCTTCTTCCATCAGCTCCTCCTCGAAGGCGAAGTGCGACATGGTGTAGTCCACCAGTTCGTCGATCACTTCGGCCACGGCCACGCGCTCCAGGTTCTTCTGGGCCACATGGAGGTTGTTGAGCATCTCCACGATGCGCATGTGCTGGTGGTCGATGACCTCCACGCCCGTATTGAGATCGTCCTGCCAAACCAGTAGTGCCACAACGCTTCCCCTCTCAAGGTCTGGCTGCACTGTAGGCAGTAGCGGGAAATGTCGCGTTGATCTGGATCAATGGCCTTGGGACAAGGGCATGTTGGCGCCGCTGACGGCGCGATTCAGTGCAGTTGCACGCTGCAGACGCGGTTTCGGCCGGCGGCCTTGGCCAGATACAGCTGGCGATCGGCTTCGGTGATCAGCCGGTGCAGGCCGTCCGCACGCAGCGGCATGCGGCAGACGCCAATGCTGACGGTCATGCGCAGGGTGCGGTCACCGAACTGCAGTTGCGAGGTGGCGATGGCCTCGCGCAAACGCTCGAAATGACGCGTGCTCTGCGCATCGCTCATACCACCGACCAGCAGGCAGAATTCTTCGCCGCCGAAACGGGCACTGATGTCCCGGCCCGTCGTATGCGCCTGCAGCACCCCCGCCACCGCACGGATAGCCTGGTCGCCGGCTTCGTGGCCCAGGCTGTCGTTGATATGTTTGAAGTGATCGATGTCCACCATCGCCACCGATACCTCGCCGTCGCCAGCGCTGGCCAACTGTCGCTGGCTCTGCTCCAGGAAACTGCGGCGGTTGGGCAGGCCGGTGAGGAAGTCGCGGGTGGCCAGGTCCTGCAGGGTGCCGATCAATTCCAGCTGGTCTACGTTCTGCGAAACCCGGCAGAAGAATTCCTCGCGCGAGAACGGCTTGCGCAGGAAGTCGTTGGCGCCGTTCTTCAGGAAGCGCGGGATCAGCGAAGGATCGGAGTTGCCGGAGATGCCGATCACCGCGACCTTGTCGCGTGCCCGCAGGGAACGCAGCCGGCGGGTCAGCTCCACGCCTTCCATGCCTGGCATTTCCTGGTCGACGATGACCAATCGTATCGCGGGGTCGGCCTCTATCGCGCGCAATGCAGATGCGCCATCGGTCGCTTCGGTCACCTGGTAGCCATACATTGACAGCAGCGCGGCCGCATAGGCCCGCGCCGACAGTGAGTCGTCCACCACCAGCGCGGCGATGCGGCGGTTGCGGTCCATGCGCTGCACCAGCCAGACCAGATAGTCGATGCTGCCCGGCGTGTTCTTCAGTACGTAGTCGATGATCTGCTGCTGCAGCACGCGCTTGCGCAGGTCTTCGTCGTAGACGCCGCTGACCACGATGGTGGGCAGGCCGCGGTCGAGGAAATAGGCCACCACCTGGTCGCGGTCGCCATCGGCAAGCACCAGGCCAGTCAGTACCAGGAACCAGCCTTCCTCAAGCTCCAGCAGCTCGCCCGCCTCGGCAAGGGTGGAGGCGACGCTCACCGGCAGTTCCAGGCGCTGCTCGATGGCTTCGCGCAGCATCGTGGTGAACGTGCGCGAGTTCTCCACCAGCAGGATGCGTTGCGGCAGGGGGGCGATGGGCCGGCTGTCAAAGCCGGTGTGGGGCGGCGCGGGCATGGGCGGAACGTCCGGGGATCTCAGGACGGGGTAGCGGCCGCTGGCGCAAGAACTTGAGGTGAGGCGGGGATTGGGGATTCGGGATTGGGGATTCGGGATTCGGGATTCGGGATTCGGGATTGGCAAGCACCGGCCGAGGACTCGTGGTGACCCGCGCTCTTCATCCCCAATCCCGAATCCCCAATCCCCGCCTCACCACAACAAATCGCGCAGCTTGTACCAGGACATGGCCGCCACCAGCAGTGGCATGCGCAGCGCCTTGCCGCCGGGGAACACGCCATGCGGGATGCGCTCGAACACGTCCAGGCGCTGCGCCTGGCCGGCAATGGCGGCGGCGATTACTTCGCCGGCCAGGCCGGTGCTGGCAACGCCATGGCCGGAGAACCCCTGCGCGAAGTACACATTCGGGGTCAGCCGACCCCAGTGCGGGGCGCGGTTGCGGGTGATGTCGATGTAGCCGCCCCACACGTATTCCATTTCGATGTCGGCCAGCTGCGGGAAAACCTTGCGCATGCGCCGGGTCATGCTGGCGCGCAGGCCGGGCGGGGGCAACGCTGAATAATTGGCCTGGCCGCCAAACAGCAGGCGGTGGTCGCGGCTGAGCCGGAAGTAGTCCAGTGCCCAGTTCACATCGGCTACCGCCATGTCGTTGCCGATCAAGGCCTTCGCGCGCTCGGCGCCCAATGGCTGGGTGGCGCCGATATAGGTGCCGACCGGCATCATCCGGGTTTCCAGTTCCGGCGCGATGTCCTGTAGGCAGGCATTGCCGGCCAGTATCACGAAATCGGCGTCGACCCGGCCCTGCGCGGTGATCAGCGCCGGCTGCGGCCCGCGCTTCAGGCGGGTGACCGGTGAGTGCTCATGCACGGTGACGCCGGCAGCCTCTGCCGCCTGCGCCAGGCCTTGCGCGTAGGCCAGCGGGTGCAGATGGCCGCTGGCCGCGTCATACATGGCACCGAGATAGCGCTCGCTGGCAAGCTGCTGTTGCAGGCGTGAGCGGTCCCACCATTCCAGCGGATAGTCGTAACGCTGCGCCATGTGCTCGATGTCGGCGCGCAGGGCGCGTTCCTGACGCGCGTGGATGGGCACGCTGGCGTGGCCGTCGCGCCAGTCGCAATCGATGCGGTGACGGGCGATGCGCTGCTTGAGCATGTGCATGCCATCACGCGAGAAGTCGAACAGCAGCCGGGCATCGGCATCACCTACCAGGCTTTCCAGCGTGCCCTGTTCGCAGCCATAACCAACGATGGCCTGCCCACCGTTGCGACCGGAAGCGCCCCAGCCGATGCGTTCGGCCTCCAGTACGGTGACCTTGTAGCCTTTCTCGGCCAGCGCCAGGGCAGCAGTCAGGCCGGTGTAGCCGGCGCCCAGCACGGCCACATCGGCACGCACCGACCCGCGCAGCGGTGCGCGCGGGGGCAGTTCGGGTTGGCTGGCGGCATACCAGCTCGGGGGGTAAACGGATGCAGCGGCGTCCACAGGCACAGTGCCGTATCAGGGGGCGGGAAGTGTAACGATCCGGACGTATGCGGCGTGCGCAGGCCCGTGGCGTACCTGCGTATTGTGCCGCCCAGCAGTTGAATGCCAGATGCCATGCGGTTGCCTAAAGCGGCGGGCAGGGGTAGCGTGCCTGCACGTCTCATGAGCTTCACCCATGGCCAGCCTGCCGCTGGTCGGCCTGCCCACCGACAGCAAGCCGATTGGTTCCCATCCCTTCCTTGTTGTCGGCGAGAAGTACGTGCGGGCCGTTGTTGACGGTGCGCAGGCCATGCCGCTGGTGCTGCCGTTGCTGCAGCCGCCGTTGCCAGCCGGGGATTGGTTGGCAACGCTGGATGGTCTGTTGCTGACCGGTGCGACCAGCAATATCGAGCCGCACCGTTATCAGGGCGGTGACAGTTGGCCGGGTAATCCGCACGATCCGGCGCGTGATGCCAATGTGCTGGGGTTGATCCCGCAGGCGGTGGCACTGGGCATGCCCATCCTGGCGATCTGCCGCGGTTTCCAGGAGGTCAATGTTGCCTTTGGTGGCAGCCTGCACCCCAAGGTGCATGAAGTACCTGGCCTGGCAGACCATCGCGAGGATCCCGATGCGCCGCTGGATGTGCAATACGGGCCGGCGCATATGTTGCAATTGCGCGCCGGTGGCCTGCTGGCAGGCATTGCCGGTCGCGGCGAGGTGATGGTCAACTCGGTGCATGGTCAGGGCGTTGCGCGCCTTGGCACCGGCTTGCAGGTTGAAGCCGTGGCCCCGGATGGCCTGGTCGAGGCATTCACTGCGCCTGGCCCATCCTTCCTGCTTGGCGTGCAGTTCCACCCGGAGTGGCGGGTTACGGAGAATCCGTTCTATCTGGGCATTTTCAAAGCCTTCGGCGAGGCCTGTCGCCGCTATCGGTTACACAAACAAGTTGGTTCCCCATGACTTCGCGCCCCCGCAACCGCAAGACCGCCGCCGCCGTACAGGAAGAAAGCTCGCTGCTGCGCTGGCTCAAGGAGCGGCATATCACCGAGGTGGAATGCCTGGTGCCGGACATCACCGGCAATGCGCGCGGCAAGATCATCCCGGCAGACAAGTTCTCGCATGACTACGGCACGCGTCTGCCCGAGGGCATTTTCGCCACCACGGTGACCGGCGATTTCCCGGATGACTACTACGAACTGACATCGCCGGCCGACGCGGACATGATCCTGCGCCCGGACCCGGACACCGTACGCATGGTGCCGTGGGCGGCCGACCCGACCGCGCAGATCATCCACGACTGCTACACCAAAAGTGGACAACCGCATGAACTGGCGCCGCGCAATGTGTTGCGGCGGGTGTTGTCGGCCTATGCAGAGCTGGGCCTGAAGCCGGTGGTGGCGCCGGAGGTCGAGTTCTTCCTGGTGCAGAAGAACACCGATCCCGACTTCCCGCTGCTGCCGCCCGCTGGCCGCTCCGGTCGCCCGGAAACGGCGCGCCAGTCCTACTCGATCGACGCGGTCAACGAGTTCGATCCGATCCTCGACCTGATGTACGACTACTGCGATGCGATGAAACTGGACGTGGACACCCTGATCCATGAATCCGGCGCCGCCCAGCTTGAGGTCAACTTCACCCACGACGATGCAATGTCGCTGGCCGATCAGGTATTCCTGTTCAAGCGCACCATGCGCGAGGCGGCCTTGCGCCACGGCATCTACGCCACCTTCCTGGCCAAGCCGATGGAAACCGAGCCTGGCAGCGCGATGCATATCCACCAGAGCCTGGTGCGGATGTCCGATGGCCGCAATGTGTTTGCCGGGGCCAGCGAGGGCGAGTACAGCGAGACCTTCGACAACTACCTGGCCGGGCTGCAGAAATATGTACCGGCAGCGATGGGTTTCTTTGCCCCGAACGTGAATTCCTACCGCCGGCTGGTGTTCGGAGAAGTCTCGCCCAGCAACGTGGAGTGGGGTTTCGACAACCGCACCTGCGGCCTGCGGGTGCCGATGGACAGCCTGGAAAACAATCGCGTGGAAAGCCGCTTTGCCGGTTCCGACGCCAACCCGTACCTGGCCATGGCTGCAACCCTGGCCTGCGGCCTGCTCGGCATCCGCGAGAAGCTGCGCCCGACCACGCCGATCACCGGCAACGCCAAGGAACTGGGCTACGAGCTGCCGCGCTCACTGGGTGAGTCGCTTGATGGCCTGGAAGTATGTGAAGCGCTTCAGGAACTGCTGGGGCGCCGTTTCTGTCGCGCCTACATCTCGGTCAAGCGCAAGGAATACGAGACCTTCTTCCGCGTGATCAGCTCTTGGGAGCGCGAGTTCCTGCTGCTGAACGTCTGAGGGGCTTGTCTCCCTCCCTTTTGCGCAGCAAAGGGGAGGGTTGGGGAGGGGTTGGCTCTGCTGCGGCCTTTCGGGCATGGCGAACTCCGCGGCTCGCTCCCCCCCGGCGGCCGCCTTCTACACACGAAGGCACTACAGATGGGACAATAGCCCACCTCCCGGCTTGGCCGGTCCCCCATACCGCTCCCGGATCACACTGGAGAACCCATGAATCTGCGCATTCTCACCGTTGGTGTTGCCATTTCCCTGCTTGCTGCCTGCGGCGGCAAGGACGAGGGCGCCAAGCCCGCCGAAGGCGGCGAGGCCAAGGTCCTCAATGTCTACAACTACTCGGACTACATTGCCGAGGACACCATCCCGAACTTCGAGAAGACGACCGGCATCAAGGTCACCTATGACGTGTTCGACAGCGACGAGATGGTGGAGACCAAATTGCTGACCGGCGACAGCGGCTACGACATCGTGGTGCCGACGTTGAACTTCTTCGGCCGCCAGATCCAGGCCGGCGTGTTCCTGCCGCTGGACAAGAGCAAGATCCCGAACCTGGCCAACCTCGATCCGGCGGTGATGCAGCGCATTGCCGGCCAGGACCCGGAAAACAAGTTCGGCGTGCCGTACATGATGGGCAGCACCGGCATCGGCTACAACGTGGCCAAGCTGAAGGAACGTTTCGGTGGCAGCGCTGATATCGCCAACAGCTGGGACCTGGTGTTCAAGCCGGAAAACATCGCCAAGATGAAGGACTGCGGTGTCACCCTGCTGGATACGCCGGCCGACATGATCCCGGTGGCCCTGCATTACCTGGGCGAAGACCCGCACAGCGCGGACCCGGCGGTCATCCAGAAAGCGGCTGACCTGCTGAAGTCGATCCGTCCGTACGTGCAGAACTTCCACTCCTCGCAGTACGTGGGTTCGCTGGCCAACGGCAGCACCTGCCTGGTGGTGGGCTGGTCGGGCGACGTGATCCAGGCCCGCGACCGCGCCGAAGAAGCCAAGAATGGCGTGGAAGTTGCCTATTCGATCCCGAAGGAAGGCGCGCCGCAGTGGTTCGACATGCTGGCCATCCCCAAGGATGCCAAGCACCCGCAGAACGCCTACGCCTTCATCAACTACCTGCTGGAACCGCAGGTGGCGGCCAACAACACCAACGTGACCCACTACGCCAACCCGGTGAAGTCGGCGACCTCGCTGGTTGACCCGGCCATCCGCGACGACAAGACCATCTACCCGGCCGATGACGTGGCCGCCAAGATGTTCACCTACGCGATCAACACGCCGGAGACGGACAAGCTGTATACCCGCCTGTGGACCGAGATCAAGACCGGTCGCTGAGTCGTACCCCAGCCTGATGCCACGCCCGCAAGGGCGTGAGCGCAACTGGAAGTGCAGGCCTCCCTGTATTGCAGGGAGGCCTTCCTGTTTCTGCTGCGTCACGCTGCCTGGCGGGCCTCAGCCCAGCTGCAGCAGCCCATGAAGTGCCATTGCCAGCGCACCCACGCAGACGGCGGCGAACAACCATGGCTTGCCGCGCAGGCGGCGTGGGGCCTCCGGTGTTGTCGCCACGCAGCTGCGGTGGACCAGGCCGGCGGGATAGCCGCGCTGCGCCATTACCGTGTCGCAGGCGTCCATGCAGGCGCCGCACTCGATGCAGCTGCTGGAACGGCCATTGCGGATGTCCAGGCCGATTGGGCAGGCACCCACGCAGGCGTGGCAGTCAACGCAGTCGCCCAGGTGGGCGGGGGCAAACAGGGGCAGGGCCCCGGCGATGTCCGGGTGGGCCGAGCGGAACACGTAGTCGCTGGCAGTCACCGGATCGAGCAGGCCGCGTGAACGCTGCAGCACGCTCTGATCAGCCAGTGCGCGCGCGCCACGCGGTTCGCCGCGCGAAGCCTCGTACTGGACCGAGGGCGTACCTGCATCGCTGAGCAGTTGCTGCAGGCGGCTGTAAGGGCAGAGATAGCTGCAGACCTGTTCATGCAGGTAGATCACGTTTGCCCACGTGGCCAAGGCATAGAAGGCTATCCAGAAGTACTCCCAAGGCCCCAGCGAAAGGGACAGGAAGCCGCTGGCGAGCTCGCCGATGGGCGAGAAATATCCGACAAAGGTGATGCCCGTCCAAACCGCGATCACGGCCCATAGCAGTTGTCGCAGCAACGAACCCAACGGCCGGATCGGTTTGGGAAAGCGGGTCAGCCGATCCAGGGCCCGGAACAATCGTGTCAGCACCGTCTGCGGGCAGGCATAGGCGCACCACAGCCGGCCTCGCAACACCGTTACAAAGGCGAGCCCGGATGCGGCGGCCAACGCCAGCCACAACAGCGGGGCAGCCTGGCTGGAATACAGGTGCAGGCCAAACAGATGCAGCTGGCGTGTGTCGAGGTCGACCAGCAGGGCCGGTGCGTCACCGACGCGTAGCCAAGGCAGCCCGTAGAACGCCGCAAGCAACAGGAGTGCAACCAGTTGGCGCACCACCGTGCGCCGCAGGCGGGTAGCGGTAGCCTGGTTCATTCGAATGCTTCGTCGCTGTCTTCTGCGCGCGGGTGCAACAGCAGGCTGGTGAATGCACTGGCCGAACCGGTGGCCAGCCAAAGCAGCAGGAAGCCGACGCTATAGCCCAGCTCACGGCTGATCGAGTAGGAGGGAAAGCTGATACGGGCCAATGCCAGCGGATCGACGATGCTGAAGAACACGGCGGCCGCGACCCCAGCGGCGAAAAAGCTGGGCCAGAGCACGGCGCCGACGCGCTGGATCAGCGGGCGCGGGCGGCCTGTGGCTGGGGTGTCGGTTGGGTTCATCACGGGTTCCGGGGTGGAGCTGGGCAGGGGGCTAAAATGCGTTGCAAACCACACGGGGCGGCCAGTCGATGGCTACCCAGCGTGCGAGGCTAGGGGCAGTGC
Source organism: Stenotrophomonas sp. (assembly GCF_032061965.1). Classification (GTDB taxonomy): domain Bacteria; phylum Pseudomonadota; class Gammaproteobacteria; order Xanthomonadales; family Xanthomonadaceae; genus Stenotrophomonas. The sequence goes on from NZ_DAMBEF010000018.1 coordinate 57,888, forward strand.
CCGGATTCGTCCTTGATCCTGATCAAGGGCACCCATTGGCGTGGAGGATGGTGGTGATGATCAGTGTTGACGGCCCCAGGCCCGGGCCGACGATATGCAGCGAGGCCGACGTCGAGCGCCTGGTCCGCAGCTTCTATGCCAAGGTGCGGGCCGATGCGTTGCTGGGACCGATCTTCGAGGCGCGGGTGCACGATTGGGAACAGCACATCCTGCACCTGGTCGATTTCTGGTCGGCCATGTTGCGTGGCACCCGCCGCTTTGCCGGCGCGCCGATGCCCAAGCACCTGGCTTTGCCGGGTTTGGAGTGGCGCTTGTTCGAACGGTGGTTGGCGCTGTTTGCTGCTACCACCAGCGAAATGGACAACCCCGAGATGAAGTTGCTGGCCGACGAGGCAGCGCAGCGCGTGGCTGCGGCGATCTGGGGCCGGTACAGCAATCGCCGCTTCCCCCTGTTTGGCTGAGCAGCGCCAGCAGATTCGTTTGGGATTGATCTGGCTCAAGGCGCGTGGGGCGCGGCCGCGGCAAGCTACCGCCCATGGACACGACTCCCGTTTTGCTGAACCCCCTGGGTTGGACCTTCGACGCTGACCTGCTGCGCCGGCACGACCGGCCGGGGCCGCGTTACACGTCCTATCCCACTGCGCCGCACTTCCACGACGGCTATGGCCCGGCTGACTTCCGTAGCGCGGTGGACCGCAGCAACGCGGCTGGCCGGCCCTTGTCGCTGTATGTACACGTGCCGTACTGCACCAGTCCCTGCTTCTATTGCGGGTGCAACCGGGTGATCAGCCGCGACCGCAGCAAGGGGGAGCGCTACGTGGACCAGGTGCTGGTCGAGGCGGGACGGGTGGCCCCCTTGTTCGACGCGGGTCGCGAGGTGATCCAGCTGCACCTGGGCGGTGGCACCCCCAATTTTCTGGAACCACAACAGCTGCGGCGGCTGATCGAGGGCCTGGCAAGCCGGTTCCGCTTCAGTGAACGGGCCGAACGCGACTTCTCGATCGAGTTGGATCCGCGGTCGGTGAGTGTCGCCGATATCGGGCTGTTGGCCGAGCTTGGTTTCAACCGCGCCAGCCTAGGTGTGCAGGATTTCGACCCGGAGGTGCAGCAGGCGATCAATCGCGTGCAGGGCGTGGACGAGACCATGGCCATCATCCAGGCCTGTCGCGACAACGGCATGCGCTCGGTCAACGTCGATCTGATCTACGGGCTGCCGCGGCAGACATTGGCCGGCTTCGGCCGCACGCTGGACACGGTGATGGCGGTGCGCCCGGATCGATTGGCGATCTACGGATATGCGCACCTGCCGCATATGTTCAAGGCACAGCGGCAGATCCATGATGCCGATCTTCCCGACCCGGAACAGAAGCTGGCCCTGCTGGGGCTGGCGGTGGAGCGCCTGTCCGCCGCCGGTTACCAGTACATCGGCATGGACCATTTCGCGCTGCCCGATGAAGACCTGTCGCAGGCGCAGCGTGCCGGGAGCCTGCATCGCAATTTCATGGGTTACACCACCCATGCCGACAGCGATCTGCTGGGGCTGGGGGTCAGTGCCATCAGCCGCATCGACAACAGCTACAGCCAGAATCCGCGCGACCTGAAGGAATGGGAGGCGCGCATTGCAGCAGAGGAACTGCCGGTGTGGCGTGGTCTGGAGCTGGATGCGGACGACCTGCTGCGCGCCGAACTCATCCAGCAGCTGATGTGCCATGGCCGGGTGGATGGCCGTGCGCTCGCACAGCGTCATGCGGTGGATTTTGATACCTATTTCGCCGAGGAGCTGCAATCACTGCAGGGCCTGCAGCAGGATGGACTGGCCAGCTATCGTGACGGTGTGGTCGCCGCCACCCGGCAAGGCAGGCCGTTGCTGCGCCTGATCGCGATGTGCTTCGACCGCTACCTGAAGGCAGCCCAGCAGCCTGCCCGTTACTCGCGCGCCATCGGTTGAACACGTCGCCGCGCCTGGGGTTGCCGATCTGATGGACACCGTAATTCACAATTGCGGCGTGATCAGGCACGCTATGCGGATGCCCGGGTGGCGAAACTGGTATACGCAAGGGACTTAAAATCCCTCAGCCGCAAGGCTATGCGGGTTCGACCCCCGCCCCGGGCACCAGTTCGCAGACTTCCAAGGGACGGCATGAGTGCCCAGATAACCGCCGCGGCGCAGCCGCAGATCGCCATCATCGGGCTGGGCTACGTGGGTCTGCCGTTGGCCGTCGAATTCGGCAAAACCCTGGATGTGCTGGGGTACGACATCGATGCGGCGCGGGTTGCCGAGTTGCAGGCCGGCCACGATCACACTCTGGAATTGGACGACGTTGAGTTGGCCGCGGCGCTGCATGCGCGCTACAGCGCGGATGCGTCCGCCTTGGCTGAACGCAATGTATTCATCGTCACGGTGCCAACGCCGATCGATGCCTTCGAGCAACCGGACCTTGCGCCGTTACGCGGCGCCAGCGCGCTGATTGCACGGGTGCTCAAGCCCGGTGACCTGGTCATCTACGAATCGACGGTTTATCCCGGGACCACTGAGGAAGTCTGCGTGCCGCTGCTGGAGCAGGGCTCGGGCTTGCGTTTCAATGTTGATTTCTATTGTGGCTATAGCCCGGAACGCATCAATCCGGGGGATCGCCAAAGGCGCTTGCCTGACATCCGCAAAATCACCTCCGGCTCCACGCCGGAGGCCGCGCAGGTGGTGGACGCGCTGTATCAGCGAATCATCACCGCCGGTACCTGGCCAGCATCTTCGCTGCGCGTGGCTGAGGCGGCGAAGGTAGTCGAGAATATCCAGCGAGATGTCAACATCGCACTCGTCAATGAGCTTGCACTGATTTTTGACAGGTTGGGGATCGACACCCTGGACGTACTGGAAGCGGCAGGCACCAAGTGGAACTTCCTGCCGTTCCGTCCCGGCATGGTGGGGGGGCACTGCATCGGTGTGGATCCTTACTACCTGCTGCACAAGTCCGAGAGCGTTGGCTATCACCCGGATCTGATCCATACCGCTCGGCAGGTGAATAATCGCGTGGTCGCACACGTGGTCACACGCGTGCGCGGTTTGTTGGAAAGCAAGGGCAAAGCGTTGCAGGGCGCGCGCGTTCTGGTGCTTGGCGTGACCTTCAAAGAGGATTGCCCGGACCTGCGGAACAGCCGCGGGTTGGATCTGGTACAGATGCTGGCCGCTGCCGGTGCCCGGGTGGACGCGTACGACCCTTGGGCTGATCCACGCGGCGCACATGACATGGGTGGTGTAGAGCTTGTGAAGGTTCCTCTTGAAGGGGCCTACGATGCGGTGGTGCTGGCCGTGGCGCACCAGCAGTTCCGGGAACTGGGTGAAGCGCAGATACGCGCGCTCGGTGTGCCGGACATGGTGGTCTATGACGTGAAGTCGGCCTGGCCAAGGCACGTGGTCGACGACCGGTTGTAGAATCCCTCATCCGTGTAGGTCGAGGGCGGTAATGCATCGTTATCTGGTTTATGTGCTGGCGCTTATCCTGCTGCCAGTTTCGCTGGCATTGGCTACCCATTGGCCGGCCTGGTACTGGGGCGTCGGGCTGTTTGGCTTGATGGCCTTGCTGGGCACCTGGGATGTTCTGCAGCGTCGCAGCGTGTTGCGCCGCAACTATCCGGTGCTTGCGCACTTCCGTTATGGCTTCGAGTCGATCGGCCCGGAAATCCGCCAGTACTTCGTGCAGAGCGACCTGGAGGACGTGCCGTTCTCGCGCCAGCAGCGCCAGCTGATCTACCAGCGTTCCCGCAACGAGATGGATGTTGTTCCGTTCGGCACGCTGCGCAGCGCGTACGCGGTGGACTACGAATGGATCAATCATTCGCTGGCCCCCACCACCATCGCCCACCATGATTTCCGCGTGGTGATCGGCGCCGAATGTGCGAAACCCTATTCGGCCAGCGTCTTCAATATTTCGGCGATGAGTTTCGGCTCGTTGTCGGCCAATGCCATCCGCGCCTTGAACAAGGGTGCGAAGCTGGGCGGTTTCTGCCATGACACCGGCGAAGGGTCGATTTCGCCCTATCACCGGGAAAACGGTGGTGACCTGGTGTGGGAGATCGGTTCGGGCTATTTCGGTTGCCGCGATGAGAACGGCCGTTTCAGCGAAGAGCGCTTCGTCGAGAACGCCAATACCGATCAGGTCAAGATGATCGAGATCAAGCTGTCGCAGGGCGCCAAGCCGGGCCATGGCGGCGTGCTGCCGGCGGCCAAGGTCAGCGCTGAAATCGCGGCCACGCGGGGCGTGCCGATGGGGGTGGACTGCGTGTCGCCGTCCAAGCATTCGGCGTTCTCCACGCCGATTGAGCTGCTGCAGTTCGTCGCACGATTGCGCGAGTTGTCGGGTGGCAAGCCGGTCGGCTTCAAACTGGCCATCGGTCATCCCTGGGAGTGGTTCGGTATTGCCAAGGCCATGCAGGAAACCGGGCTGCTGCCGGATTACATCGTGGTCGATGGCGCCGAAGGCGGTACCGGCGCGGCGCCGGCGGAGTTCATCGACCATGTTGGCGTGCCGATGAACGAGGCGTTGATCCTGGTGCACAACACCTTGGTGGGCCTGGGTCTGCGCGATCGCATCCGGCTGGGTGCGGCCGGCAAGGTCACCACCGCGTTCGATATTGCCCGCACCATCGCCTTGGGTGCGGACTGGTGCAATGCCGGGCGTGGCTACATGTTCGCGCTGGGCTGCATCCAGTCGCTGAGCTGCCACAACGACAAATGCCCGACCGGCATCGCCACGCAGGACCCGAGCCGCTGGCGTCATCTTGAGCCGGTGGACAAGGCCCAGCGCGTGTTCAATTACCACGAGAACACCATGCGCGCGCTGCGCGACCTGCTGGGCGCAGCAGGTTTGCATGATCCGTCGGAGCTGGGCCCGGAACACATCCTGCGCCGCGTATCGCCGGTGGAGATCCGTTCGCTGGCCAGTCTGTACCGCTACCTGGCCCCGGGTGAACTGTTGAAGAAGGTCCCCGAGCACACCGTGTTCCGTGAATACTGGGCCGAGGCACGCAGTGATTCGTTCACGCCACCGGCGCGCGTAGCAGCGCTGCGCACCAGCAAGATGTGCTGAGCCATGCGGTGTCGCGCCGGCACCGTTGCGGACATTCCGGCGCTGTGGACACTGCGCACGCGTTGCGTGCGCGAAACCTGCTCTACGCATTATCCGCCCGACGTGATCGCGCGTTGGGCGGCGTCACCAGTGCCGGTGCAGTTCCAGCCGTTGGTGGAGGCGGGGGGCTGCGTGGTGGCCGAGGATGCAGCGGGAGCGCTATTGGGCTATGGCGTGATCGATCTGGCCGGTAACGAGGTGGATGCGCTGTTTGTCGACCCTGACAGGTCGGGGCAGGGGATAGGCAGGATAGTGCTGGAGCGGCTGGAAGCCTTGTCGGATCCACAGCGGGACCTGCGCTTGTCGGTATCGTTGAATGCAGTGTCGTTCTATCTGCGCGCCGGTTTCAGCGCTGATGGCGAGGCACGTTACCCGCATCCCAGCGGTATCGCATTGGCCTGCATGCAGATGCACAGGCGGGGCCGCAGTCAACGCGGCGATTGAACCGGCAAACCTGGCAGGGCCGCCGATGGTGCGGCCCTGCGGGTGATGATGAGGCTGCGCGCGCCCAATCAGTTTTCGCTGCCCTGCAGCCAACGCACCACGCCCTCGGCGGCGCGCAGGCCGCTGGCATAGCAGGCCGTGAGCAGGTAGCCGCCGGTGGGCGCTTCCCAGTCCAGCATCTCGCCCGCGCAGAACACGCCGGGCTGTGCTTTCAGCATCAATCCCGCATCCAGCGCCTGCAGCCGTACGCCACCGGCGGTGCTGATGGTTTCGGCCATGGGCCGGGGCCGCAGCAAGGGCAGCGGGAGCTGTTTCAAGGTGCGGGCGACGGCGGCCAGGTCATTGCCGGCATCCTTGCCCAGTACTTCAAACAGCAGGCCCGCCTTCACCGCGTCCAGGCCTGCGGCACGGCGCAGGTGTTCGCCGAAGCTGCGGCCCTTGCGTGAGCGGGACAGGTCGGCCAGCAGGCGCGCTTCGTCACGGCCGGGCACCAGGTCCAGGCTGAGGGTGACAGCGCCGTCGCGATTGAGGGTCTCGCGCAGGTCGGCGGCCAGGGCATAGATCAGGCTGCCCTCGATGCCGTAGGCGCTGACCACGCATTCGCCCTGCAGGGACTGTGGCTGGCCGTGCAGGTCCCGCCAATGTGCGACCACCGGCTTGAGCGGCGCACCGGCGTGGCGGCTGCTGAAATGCGCTGTCCAGGCAATATCAAACCCGCAGTTGGCTGATTGCAGTGGCGCGGTATCGATGCTGCGCGCCTGCAATACCGATATCCAGCTGCCGTCCGAGCCCAGTTCCGGCCAACTGCCGCCACCCATTGCCAATACCGTGGCATCGGCGCGCACGGCGATTTCGCCATCGGCGGTGGCCATGCGCAGGCTGCCGTCGGGGTTCCAGCCCAGCCAGCGGTGCTGCACGTGCAGGCGCACCCCCTGTTCCTTCAGGCGGCGCACCCAGCCGCGCAGCAGCGGTGCGGCCTTGCGATCAACCGGGAACACCCGCCCGGAGCTGCCCACATAGGTCTCCACGCCCAGACCCTGCGCCCAATGGCGCAGCGCTTGCGCATCGAAACCGTCCAGCCAGCTCGCGACTTCGGCCTGGCGTTCGCGGTAACGGCTGTCGAACAGCGGGCGCGGCTCCGAGTGGGTCAGGTTGAGCCCACCCTTGCCGGCGATCAGGAACTTGCGCCCGGGCGAACCCTTGGCTTCGTACAGATTGACCGCCAGCCCGGCTGCGCGCAGGCGCTCGGCCGCGAACAGGCCGGCGGGGCCGCCACCGATGACGGCGACGGTTTTATCAGCGAGCTTTGACATCGAGCAGTTCAACATCGAATACCAGCGAGGAGCCGGCCGGGATCGGGCCGACGCCGCGATTGCCGTAGCCGTATTCGGCAGGGATCATCAAGGTGCGCTTGCCGCCGACCTTCATGCCGGCAACGCCTTCGTCCCAGCCGCGGATGACCTGCTTGTCGCCGAGGTTGAAGCTGAACGGCTCGCCACGATCGACTGAGCTGTCGAACTTTTCGCCGTGCTTGTCGGCGGTGCGTTCGTCATAGATCCAACCGGTGTAGTGCACGCTCACCTTGGTGCCGGGGACGGCCTCGGCCCCGGTGCCGGGCTGGGTGTCGATCTGCTCGAACTTGGCAATGGTGCCGCCCGGCGGCGGGCCTGGCGGGGTGCAGCCGGCGGCCAGCAGGGACAGCAGCAGCGGGATGAACAGACGACGCATGGTGCGCTCCGTTGAAAGGGGCGTGCAGGGTAGCGCATCGCCGCCGGGTATCATTGCGCCATGGCCAAACTGCTGCTCAATCTACGTAATGTCGGTGACGACGAAAGCCACGATGTCGGCGAACTGCTCGACCGCAATGGCATTGCCTGGTACCGCACCGAACCCAGCCCCTGGGGTATTTCCAGTGGCGGCATCTGGCTGCGCGACAACGACGACCAGCCGCGGGCAAAGGCGTTGATGGCGACGTACCAGGCAGAGCGTGGCCAGCGGGTGCGCGAGGAGCGGGCGGCGGCGCTGCGCGATGGCAGTGCGGAGACCTTCAGCTCGATGCTGCGGCAGCGGCCGCTGTTCGTGGTGGCGGTGCTGCTGGGCATGCTGGCGGCGGCGGCCCTGGTGTTGTTGCCGTTCTTCCTGTTGCGGGGGTGAGGGCACTGGTCAGGCCCCTGCCGAGCATGGCTCGGCACTACACCTGCCTTTTGTCGTTCGCCCTCCCTTGCGCCGAAGACGGAGGGGAGGGCTGGGAGGGGTCTAGGTTTCGCGGTGTTTCACGGCTTACGCTACGGTCCATGGAGCGTCGTTTAAACTAGGCGCATGATCGTCAATACCGCCGCCTACCTTTTCGTTCCGCTCGCCGATGCCGAAGCGTTGACTGCCACCTTGCTTGAGCGCGCCCAGGTGCTGGAGTTGCGCGGCACCATCCTGGTGGCCGAAGAGGGCATCAACCTGTTCCTGGCCGGCAGCCGCGACGGCATCGACAGCTTCTACAGCCAGCTCAAGGCCGATGCACGCTTTGCCGACATGCGCATCAAGTACAGCTATAGCCAGATGCAGCCGTTTGCCCGGCTCAAGGCCAAGCTGAAGTCCGAGATCATCAGCTTCCGCCGTGATGACGGGCAGCCCTTGGATTACCCGCGTGCGCCCAGCGTAGCGCCGGCCACCGTGCAGCGCTGGCTGCGCCAGGGTCACGACGACGATGGCAAGCGCGTGGTCATGCTGGATACGCGCAACTGGCAGGAGTTCGCCCACGGCACCTTCGCCGGTGCCTTGACCCTGCCCATCGCCAAGTTCACCGATCTGCCGGCCGCATTGGAGCCGCATCGCGACGCATTGGCCGATGCCACCGTGGTCAGCTTCTGCACCGGTGGTATCCGTTGTGAGAAGGCCGCGCTGTGGATGCAGAACGACGGCATGCACAACGTGTTGCAGCTGGAAGGCGGCATCCTGGGTTACTTCGAGGAAGTTGGCGGCGAAGGCTACGACGGCCGCTGCTTCGTGTTCGACGAGCGCGTTGCCCTGGATGCGCAATTGCAGCCGCTGGTGGATAGCCAGGACGAAGCGCAGGCCTGAGCGCGGTCAGCGGCGGCGGCCCGACTGGGAAACAGTGTCCCGGCACTGTTCCGGCTGATTGCATGGAGAATGCCCAAGGCAGCCCCATGTCGTCTGCATCGCCTCTGGAAACCGCCCAATGATCCTCCTTTCCATTCTTGACCTGGCCCCGGTATGTGAGGGCTCCACGCCACAGCAGGCCTTCGCCAACATGCTGCAGTTGGCCCAGCACGCCGACCGCTGGGGCTATCACCGCTACTGGCTGGCCGAGCACCACAACATGCCGGGCATTGCCAGTGCGGCGACCTCGGTGCTGATCGGCCATGTCGCCGGTGGCACCTCGCGGATACGCGTGGGCTCGGGCGGGGTGATGCTGCCCAACCATTCGCCGCTGCAGGTGGCCGAGCAGTTCGGCACTCTGGCTTCGCTTTACCCCGGGCGTATCGACCTGGGCCTGGGGCGTGCGCCGGGCACCGACCATGCGACCGCACGCGCGCTGCGTCGCTACTTCGACAGTGCCGACCAGTTCCCACAGGACGTGAGCGAGCTGCTGCATTACTTCGAGCCGGTGCAGCCGGGCCAGGCGGTACAGGCCGTGCCAGGCGGTGGTATCGACGTGCCGGTGTGGCTGCTGGGCTCCAGTCTGTTCAGTGCAAGGCTGTCGGCGGCGATGGGTCTGCCGTTCGCGTTTGCCTCGCATTTCGCTCCTGACGCAATGGATGAGGCCTTGGCCTTGTACCGGCGCGACTTCCGCGCTTCGGCACGATTGCAGCAGCCCTACGCCATCCTGGCCTTGAACGTGGTGGCCAGTGATTCGGAAGCGCAGTCGCGGTATTTGTTTACCAGCCAGCAACAGGCCTTCGTCAACCTTCGCCGTGGCCGCCCCGGGCGTATTCCGGCACCGGTGGATGACATCGAAGCGTTTTGGGAGCCGCATGAAAAGGCGGGCGTCGAGCGTGCCCTGGCCTGCACGGTGCTCGGCGATATGGCGCAGGTGGGCGAGGGATTGAAGGCCTTTGCCGAACGGCACCGGCCCGACGAGATGATGCTGGCCGCCAATATCCACGACCCGGCAGCACGCCTGCGTTCGTTCGAGCTGGCGATGCAGGCCTGGCAGCGCGTGGAAGCGGTGTAAGCCATTTTTCCTTCCCCTTCGCATGGCGAAGGGGAGGGGGTTCTGCGGGTAAGACCCCTTGCCGAGCACAGCTCGGCACTGCCTTGGGTCGCCAGCCGTCAGCCGGTCATGCGCTCGAACATGGCAATGCTCTCGCTGATCAGCTGGCCCGAGCCCACCCCGAAGAACAGGCCGGCGGCAATCGCCGCGATCCAGTTGAACAGCATCAGCGCACCATCGCGTTCGATCAGGGCCAACGAGAACAGCAGCAGCTGGAAGCCGAACAGATAGTTGGTGAAGGGGATCGGCAGCGACAGCAGCACGGCAACCATCAGCAACAACAGCCCGGTCAGCATGCGCGCCGGCAAGGGGTCGATCAGCGCGGGCAAGCGCGGTTTCAACATCCGGTCCAAACGCTGCAAGGGGCGGCTGATCTTGCCCAGGAACTTGTGCATGGTGCTGCGCTTGGGGCCGCGCCGGGCGATGAAGCCGGGCAGCCACGGGCGGGTCATGCCGCACAGCAGTTGCACGCCGATCAGGAACACCAGCGGACCGCTGACGGCACCGCCAATGCCGGGGATCGGGATGAAGGAGGGCAGGATGGCGATGAACAGGAAAACCCCGAACGCGCTCTGCTCCAGCCCTTTGAGGATCTGCCCGAGGGTCAGGTGTTCGTCCGGATCGCCGTGCTCGAACATCGCCAGCAGGGTGCGGATGCCCTCGTTGCGGTAGCCATGGCCGGGCGCCGCCGGGTTGTCAGCCTCAACCGGTGGTGTCATCTGCGTCTTCTTCCGGCAGCTGGCGCAGCAGCAGCTTGTCGATGCGTGCGCCGTCCAGGTCGACGATCTCGATGCGCCAGCCTGCCCAGTCGAAGTATTCACCCGCGTGCGGGATGCGGCCGAAGTAGTGCATGCACATGCCGGCCAGCGTGTAGTAGTCGCCTTCCTCGGCGTCCGGCAGCTCGGCGCCATTCATCAGCTCCTGCAGGTCGTCCACCGGCAGCGAGCCGTCGACAAGCAGCGAGCCATCGGCGCGGGTCACCACCAGGGCGTCGTCGTCGGTGTTCTCGGTGGCCTGCAGGCGGCCGACCACGGCCCCCATCAGGTCGGAAATGGTCACCAGGCCCTGGATCTCGCCGTACTCGTCCACCACCAGTGCCATCGACTGGTGTTCTTCGCGGAAGATCTCCAGCAGCTTCATGGCATGGGTGGATTCGGACACGTACAGGGTTTCGCGCAGGTTCTCGAACAGGTTGTGGCTGCCGCTGCTGATGCGGGTGACCAGGCTCTTCACTTCGAGGATGCCGGCGATGTCCTGGTCGTTGCCGCGGTAGACCGGGTAGCGCGAGAACGCATGGTCGCGCATGGCCTGCAGGTTCTTTTCCGGGTCGTTGGTGGTGTCCAGCCAGGCGATGCGGTTGCGCGGGGTCATCAGGCTGTCGGCGGTGCGATCGCCCAGGCGCATGACGCGGTTCATCATGTCGCGCTCGTGGCTGTCGATCACGCCCTGCTCGTGGCTTTCGGCCACCAGCATGCGGATTTCCTCTTCACTGACCGAGGCCGACTCGGTCTTGCCCAGGCCGAGCAGGCGCAGTACCAGTTGGGTGGAGCGCGACAGCAGCCACACGCCGGGGGCGGCAATACGGGCCAGCCAGCTCATGGGCACGGCGACGATGCCGGCGATGTCCTCCGAGCGGGTCAGGGCGACGCGCTTGGGGACCAGTTCGCCGAAGATCAGCGTCAGGTAGGTGATCAGCGCCACCGCCAGGGTCTTGCCCAGGAACTCCGAATACGGCTGGGTAGCGCCGAACAGGGAGAAATTGGCCGACAGCGCCGGGAACAGGGACTGCAGCTTCTGTGCAATGGCGCCGCCAATGGCGTCGCCGCCGTAAACGCCGGTCAGGATGCCGATCAGGGTGATGCCGATCTGCACCGTGGACAGGAAGTTTTCGGGCTTCTCGGACAGGGCCAGGGCGCGTGCAGCGCGTTTGCTGGTGCCGGCAAGCTGCTTCAGGCGGCTCTTGCGCGAGGTCATGACCGACATTTCGGACATGGCAAAGAAGCCGTTGACCAGGATCAGGGCCAATACGATGAAAAATTCAAACACGGGTCTCTCCCCGGGTTGGTGGCGGGGAGGGCGGGTGCTTGCGGAGGCGGCGGTCGCTCAGGGGCGGGGTCCGGCGCTGCGGCGGGGGATAAGGGTCGTCGTCCATAGGGTGCGCCATGCAGGCGCCGGGCAATCTTAGCAAACTCGGGTACGGGGACGGCAACGAGACGTTCACACTTCTCGTTCAGAGAACGCGCCGGGAATACCCTGAATGCCATATAGCCGTCATAATTCCCCTTGGTGCCGTCCCTCCCGCGACGGCGAATAGGCTCCCCATGTTTTCGTTGCAGACCATCTTTGGCTCCGGCAAGCAGTTCTATACCTACCTCGACGAGGCCGCGCAGGCCGCCTATGACAGTGCCAAGGCACTGCACGGGATGATGCGCGAGGCCGATCGTCAGCCGGCGCTGGATGCGTTCAAGCTCGCCCGCCTGCGCGAACGCGCGGCCTCGGACAAGATCAGCCAGGCGCTGGTTGACAGTTTCATGACCCCGATCGAGCGCGAGGACATCGAAGCGCTGGGTTCGGCGCTGTACAAGATTCCCAAGCAGATCGAGAAGTTTGCCGACCGCTATTCGTTGGCCGTGCAGCATCTGGACCAGATCGATTTTGCCCCGCGCGCAGCAATGCTGGAGCAGGCCGCAGGTGTGGTGGTGGAAATGGTCAACGACCTGCGCCACATGAACCTGGACCGCATGACCGCGCTCAATGAAAAGCTGCGCGCGCTGGAAAACGAGGCCGACCGCCTGATGCTGGAGCTGTACCGCGACATCTATTCCGGTCGCCTGGACAACCTGCAGATGTTCCTGCTCAAGGAATTCTTCGAGATCCTGGAAAAGGCCATCGACCGTTGCCGCGAAGCCGGCGTGGTGGTCTACCAGATCGTGCTCAAGAACAGCTGACGGGGACGCTCGATGCTCACCCTCGTCCTGGTGGTGATCCTGGCCGCACTCGTTTTCGAGTTCATCAACGGCTTCCACGACACCGCCAACTCAATCGCCACCGTGGTGGCAACCAAGGTGCTGTCACCCGGCTGGGCAGTGATGCTGGCCGCGGGCATGAACCTGATTGGCGCATTGACCGGTACCGCGGTCGCGCTGACCATCGCCAACGGCCTGCTCAACACCAATGTGGTCGACGTAACGCCGCAGGTGATCCTGTGCGCGCTGCTCGGCGGCATCGTCTGGAACCTGATCACCTGGTGGAAAGGCCTGCCGTCCTCGTCCTCGCACGCCCTGATCGGCGGCCTGTGTGGTGCCGGCCTGGCTGCGGCGCATAACAACTGGGATGCGCTGATCTGGTCGCAGAACGTCGGCAACTGGGCGCAGAACAAGGGCCTGTTGTGGAAGGTGTTCGTGCCCATGATCACCTCGCCGATTGCCGGCTTCCTGCTCGGTATCGTGGTGATGTGCCTGTTGTGGGCGATCATCGCCGGCATGGCCCGCGTTGGCGGCGTGCTGGGGCGCTTGGCCCGGCCGCGTTGGGTCAACGCCTTCTTCGGCAAGGCGCAGATCGTCTCGGCGGCCTACATGGGGTTCGCCCACGGCCACAACGACGCGCAGAAGACCATGGGCATCATTGCCATGACCCTGATCGGCGCGGAGGCCTCTGGCGCATTGAACGACCTGCCTTCCTGGCTGGCCTTCATGCACCCGAACGCCCATGCCGGTGACGGCATCGCCATGTGGATCGTGCTGACCTGTGCCGTGGTGATGGCAGCCGGTACCGCTTCGGGCGGCTGGAAGATCATCAAGACCCTGGGCCACAAGATGGTCAAGCTGCACCCCATCCACGGCTTTGCCGCGGAGACCAGTTCGGCCACCATCCTGACCCTGGCTGCCCACTTCGGCATGCCGGTCTCCACCACGCACAGCATCTCGACTGCGATCATGGGCGTTGGCTTTGCCAAGAACCCCAAGTCGCTGCGTCTGGGCGTGATCGAACGCATCATCTGGGCCTGGATCCTGACGATTCCGGCGGCAGGTGGTTGTGCTTACCTGATCCTGAAGTTCTTTGCCTTGATCGGTTGGCATTGAGTTGACGGGTCAGAGCGCTGAAAACCCGCCGGAGACGGCGGGTTCTTTTTGTTGCGAAGAGCTGCCCCTCTCCCCAACCCCTCTCCCGCAAGGGGAGAGGGGCTTTGAAGCGCTGCAGTTCGTGAGGTTGCTTCAATCTGCAGCGCCTGGCCCCTCTCCCCTTGCGGGAGAGGGGTTGGGGAGAGGGGAGCTCCTGGATCAGGCACAACCATCCCGAAATGCCAGCCCAGCCCAATGTGAAGGCCACATCCCGCCCCAGGCGCCAAAATCGGCGGTGTCCCCAAGCGGCGCGGGGGCTACACTACGCCGGTTTTCCAACCCCCTGTTCCCGGAGCCCTACATGCCCGTTGACGCCAAGCCGGACCCCATCGCTTTGACCAGCGAGCCCGGCTATCTGTCCATTCGCGATCTGCGCAAGGAATTCGATGGCTTCGTCGCCGTCGATGACGTCAACCTGGATGTGCGCAAGGGTGAGATCTTCGCCCTGCTGGGTGGTTCGGGCAGTGGCAAGTCGACCCTGCTGCGCTGCCTGGCCGGCTTCGAAACCCCGACCAAGGGCAGCATCCTGCTCGACGGCCAGCCGATCACCGCGCTGCCGCCGTATGAGCGGCCGATCAACATGATGTTCCAGTCCTATGCGCTGTTCCCGCATATGACGGTGGAACAGAACATCGCCTTCGGCCTCAAGCAGGATGGCATGGCCAAGGACGCCATCACTCGCCGTGTTGGCGAGATGCTGGAGCTGGTGCAGTTGGAGAAGCTGGGCAAGCGCAAGCCACACCAGCTGTCCGGCGGCCAGCAACAGCGCGTGGCGCTGGCGCGTTCGCTGGCCAAGAGCCCCAAGCTGCTGTTGCTGGATGAGCCGATGGGCGCACTGGACAAGAAGCTGCGCTCGAAGATGCAGCTGGAGCTGGTCAACATCATCGAGCAGCTGGGAGTGACCTGCGTGATGGTCACCCACGACCAGGAAGAAGCCATGACCATGGCCACCCGTATCGCGGTGATGGACCAGGGCTGGATCCAGCAGATCGGCAAGCCCGACGACATCTATGAGCAGCCGGCCAACCGTTTCGTCGCCAGCTTCATTGGTTCGGTCAACTTGTTTGAGGGTGTGATCGACGAAGATCTGCCGGAGTACGTCACCGTGCGCACCGCCGATTTCCCGGCGCCGATCTATGTCGGCCACGGCATCACCGGCTATGAAGGCCAGCCGGTGGCGTTCGCGCTGCGTCCGGAAAAGGTCCACATCGCCAAGGATGAGCCCGAGGGCGAAACCAACAAGGCGTTCGGCGTGGTCGAGGATATCGCCTACTTCGGCAGCCATTCGGTCTACCACGTGCGCCTGCCCAGTGGCGCCAAGATCCTGTCCAACTTTGCCAACATGAAGCGCTGGGACAGTGACGGCATTACCTGGAATGACGAAGTCTGGGTGTCCTGGGACGACAACGACGGCGTGGTGCTGACCTCATGAACGCGACCGGGCCGAACCTGCGTGCTTGGCGGCGTTGGCTGCCGGACATCCGTACCGGCGTGATCGGCGTGCCCTACGTGTGGCTGCTGTTGTTCTTCGCCATCCCGTTCCTGATCGTGCTGAAGATCTCGTTCGCGAAGATGGCGGTGGCAATGCCGCCGTACACCTCCATCGTCTCGTACGTGGACAATGCGTTCACGGTCAACCTCAACCTGGGCAATTACACCGCCCTGGTCACCGACAGCCAATATGCGGTGGCCTACCTGAGTTCGATCAAGATCGCAGTGATCTCCACACTGTTGACCTTGCTGATCGGCTACCCGATGGCCTACGTGATCTCGCGCATGTCGCCGTCGGCACGCAACATCGCGATGATGCTGGTGGTGCTGCCGTCGTGGACCTCGTTCCTGATCCGCGTCTACGCCTGGATCGGCATCCTCGACAGCAACGGCCTGCTCAACCGCACCCTGATGAGCATTGGCTTGATCGACGAGCCGCTGCGCCTGCTCTACACCCCAGTCGCGGCCTACATCGGCATCGTCTACTGCTACCTGCCATTCATGGTGCTGCCGCTTTACGCCAACCTGGTGAAACTGGACAACCGCCTGCTGGAGGCTGCCTACGACCTGGGCGCCAAGCCTTGGCAGGCGTTCCTGCGCATCACCTTGCCGTTGTCGCGCAGCGGCATCATTGCCGGTTGCATGCTGGTGATGATCCCGGCGGTGGGTGAGTTCGTGATCCCGGAAATGCTGGGTGGCCCGGACACGCTGATGATTGGCCGCGTGCTGTGGGGCGAGTTCTTCAACAACCGCGACTGGCCGTTGGCTTCGGCGGTGGCCATTGTCATGCTGATCCTGCTGCTGATCCCCATCATCATCTTCAACCGGTCCCAGCAGCGTGAGCTGGAAGGGAAGCTGGCATGAGCATGGCCCGGCGTAGTTCGTGGTTGGGCTGGAGCGTGCTGCTGCTTGGCTTCGCGTTCCTGTACCTGCCGATCCTGTTGCTGATGGTGTATTCGTTCAATTCCTCGCGCCTGGCGACGGTATGGGCGGGGTTCTCCACGCAGTGGTATGGCGAGTTGTTCCGCGACCGCCAACTGCTGGAGGCCGCCTGGATAAGCATCAAGATCGCGTTCTGGACCGCGACTGCGGCCATGATCATTGGCACCATGGCCGCGATGGCGATGACGCGTTTCAAGCGTTTCCCCAGCAAGACCATTTTTGGAGCGTTGGTGACTGCGCCGTTGGTAATGCCGGAGGTGATCATCGGCCTGTCGATCCTGCTGATGCTGGTGTCGATGGGCGGGCTGTTCGGCCTGCCGTCCAAAGGCGTGGTGGCGATCTGGATCGCCCACGTGACCTTCACCATTTCGTTCGTGACGGTGGTGGTGTCGTCGCGCCTGCAGGAGCTGGACCGCTCGCTGGAAGAGGCGGCCATGGACCTGGGTGCCAACCGGCTGAAGGTGTTCTTCCTGATCACGCTGCCGATCATTGCCCCGGCCTTGCTGTCCGGTTGGCTGTTGGCCTTCACCTTGTCGCTGGACGACGTGGTGATTGCCAGCTTCGTGGCAGGCCCCAGCTCGACCACGTTGCCGATGAAGATCTTCGCTTCGGTGCGCATGGGCGTAAGCCCGAAGATCAACGCCCTGGCCACGCTGATGGTGCTGGCGGTCTCCACCGTCGCGGTGATCGGCTGGTGGATATCGGCACGCGCCGAGAAGCGGCGCCAGCGCGACATGCAGCTGGCGCTGCAGGAAAACGGCTGACCTGACCGGTAGCGCCGAGCCACGCTTGCAAGACCTCACCCGTAGTGCCGAGCCATGCTCGGCAGGGGCTTCACCGGTAAAGCCCCCTTTGCCGAGCATGGCTCGGCACTACAGATGAGTCCCCTTCGCCGAGCATGGCTCGGCACTACAGGCTTCGGCGGGATTTACCTGTCCGCAACACTCGCGGGGCTACCATTCCTGCATTCGTTGAATGCAGGTGACCCCATGGCGTCGTACAAGACCATCAATCCCTTCAACGGCCAGGCTGTGCGCACGGTCGAGCTGATGAGCAGTGCTGCCATCGAACAGCGCTTGGCCGCTGCCGAATCGGCGTTCCCCCAATGGGCTGCGTTGTCACTGGCGCAGCGCGGCGACTACCTGCGCAAGCTTGCGGCCGGTTTCCGCGCGCGCAAGGACGATATCCAGGCCACGATGACGGCCGAGATGGGCAAGCTGCGCCGCGAGGCCTTGGCCGAGATTGAAAAGAGCGCAGCAGCGTGCGAGTACTACGCCGACCATGCGGCCGACTATCTCAAGCCACAGCCGATCCCCACCGAGGCACAGAACAGTTACGTCACCTACCAGCCCATCGGTTGCGTGATGGCGGTGATGCCATGGAATTTCCCGATCTGGCAGGTGATCCGCTTTCTCGCCCCTGGCCTGATGGCAGGCAATGTCGCCTTGCTCAAGCACGCCAGCAACGTGCCGGGTTGTGCGGACCTGTTGCGTGAGGCGGTTGCCGCTGCAGGCATTCCCGAAGGTGTATTCGACGTGCTGCATATCGACAACGAACAGGCGGCCGAAGTGCTGCGCGACCGCAGGATCAAGGCGGTCACGCTGACGGGCAGCGAACGGGCAGGGCGCTCGATTGCCTCCAATGCGGGGGACCAGTTGAAGAAGTGCGTGATGGAGCTGGGTGGCAGCGATGCCTTCGTGGTACTGGATGATGCCGATCTTGAACTGGCAGTTGCCGCCGCGGTGAAGTCGCGTTTCGACAACGCCGGCCAGACCTGTATCGCCGCCAAGCGTTTCATCCTGGTCGAATCGATTGCCGATGCGTTCGTGCAGCAGTTCGTGGCCGCAACCAAGGCGCGCGTCTATGGCGATCCGAACGACGATGCGACCTCGCTTGCCCCCATGGCGCGTGCCGACCTGCGTGATGAACTGCACAAGCAAGTGTTGGAAAGCGTCAACAAGGGCGCAACGGTGCTGTTGGGTGGCGAGCCGGTCGCGGACAGCCACGCCGGCTACGCGGCCACCATCCTGGACAATGTGGGCCCGGGCATGCCGGCTTATGCGCAGGAGCTGTTCGGTCCTGTCGCGGCGGTCATCCGGGTCAAGGATGAAGCCGAGGCCGTGCGCGTGGCCAATGACACCAGCTTCGGCCTGGGTGGCAGCGTGTGGACCGCGGATGCCGCTCGCGGTGAGAAAGTGGCCCTGCAACTGGAGTGCGGTGCTGCCTTCGTCAATTCCGTGGTGAAGAGTGATGCCCGGCTGCCGTTTGGCGGCAGCAAGCGCTCGGGCTTCGGACGCGAACTGGCCGACCACGGTATCCATGAATTCATGAACATCAAGACCGTCTACATAGCCTGACGCCACACCGTCACGGGCGGCGCAAGCCGCACACCCCCCGGGACGGGGCTGCAATCAGCTCGCAAGTGCAGCTGGCCCTGTCCCTCGCTGTGCGAACAGCTTGCCGGTGAATGTCATCGTTTGACCTTGCTTCCTCCCTTTCGCGCGACGAAGGGGAGGCTTGGCTCCAACAAGACGTATCGCTACCGACCCAGTACTGGCGTTGCGGCTTGCGCCGCTGCTGCGGGTGGTCAGCCGAAGGGTTGGTCGATCGAGCGACTCTGCGGTGTCATGAGGGCTGCGCCGTCTTCGGTGACATAGAGGATGTCCTCCAGACGCACGCCGAAACGGTCCGGGATATAGATGCCGGGTTCGTCGCTGAAGGTCATACCGGGCTCCAGCAGATGCTGGTTGCCGCGCACCAGGTAATCCCATTCGTGCATGTCGATGCCGATGCCATGGCCCAGCCGGTGGCTGAAATAACGGTAGTCGGGTCCGTAGCCGGCATCGCTGATCACCTTGCGCGCGGCGGCATCCACATCGCCCATGGCAACGCCGGGACGTGCGGCCTTCAATGCGGCGGTCTGTGCCTGCAACACAATGTCGAAGACCTTGCGGATTTCGTCGTTGGGTTGGCCCAGCACCACGGTGCGGGTGATGTCGCTGGTGTAGCCACCGGCGCGGCAGCCGCCGTCGAAAATGATGGGCGTGCCTTCAACGAGGTGCTGCGGCTGGTCCGAGCCATGCGGAGAAGCGGTGTACTTGCCGACGTTGACGCTGGCGTCGCCCTTCAAACCGGTACGCGCATAGGCCATCGCCAGCAGGCCGCGGATGTCCTGTTCGGTCATGCCCGGCTTCAGTGCTTTCCACACCGCCTCGTACACGGACAGGGTGGTCTCGTTGGCCAGCTTCATCAATGCCAGTTCGGCCGCGCTCTTGACCCGGCGGCAGCCGGAGACCACCGGCCAGGCTGGTACCACCTTGGCCTGTGGCAGTGCGTCGGCAATGCCCTTGGCGCGGAAGTAGGGCACAGCTTCCTCCATGCCGAGGGTGCCGGTGGCATGGCCCATGTCACGCAGCACCTTGGCGACCAGGGCGTAGGGATCTTCGTCTTCCTGCCAGCCGCGCACATCGTTGCCGAGCTTGATCTGCTCCAGCGTGCGCACCCGCTCGAATTCAGGCGTGACGTAAACCGGTTCGCCCTTGCGTGGCAGGATCACGCCAGTCAGGCGCTCGCTGTCCCACCAATGCATGCCGGTGAAATAGGTCAGCGAACTGCCGGCACCGATGAACACGGCATCGATGCCATGTTCGGCCATCAGCCGCTGTGCCTTGGCTACGCGTGCGATGCGCTCATCGTTGCCGATCGGCACCACCTGCGCGGCCACCGATGTCAGTGTGCGCATGGACGCGGGCAGTGCTGCATCGGCGGCCTTGTCTTCGGCTTGCGCGTTGGCCAGCTGCGACAATGGCAGCGAGGCGGCGCCGGCAATCAGCGTGCTGCGCAGGAAACGGCGGCGCGATGGGTTGGAGTGCGGGTCGTGCATGGTTTGCCTCGTGAGGTGGGTTGGCCGGTCACAGCCAGCCGGAACGCTTGAACAACTTGTACAACACCACGCAGATCGCACCGACGCCTACCATCAGCAGCGGGTAAGCGTAGCGCCCGGCAAGTTCCGGCATATGCGCGAAGTTCATGCCATACCAACTGGTGACCAGGGTCGGCGCCGCCAACAGCGCCGCCCAGGCGCCCAGCTGTTTGACCGTTTCGCCCTGCGCCAGGGTTACCAGCGACAGGTTCACGCTCAAGGCTGTGCCCAGCATTTCGCGCAGGGTGTCGATGGCGTCGTTGACCCGCGCGGCGTGGTCCTGCACATCGCGCAGGTACAGCCGGACTTCCTCGTTGATCAACTGGCCTTGGCTGCGTTGCAGCTGCGCCATCGCGTCCTGCAGCGGGGCGACTGCCAGCCGCATCTTGTTGAGCTCGCGCTTGAGCTCATACAGGCGGATCACCGTGCGCCGCTTGTAGCTGTCGGCAAAGATGTCCTTTTCCAGCAGGTCCAGGGTGTCGCGGAAGCTGTCGGTGATCGGCGAGTAATTGTCCACCACCGCGTCGAGCACCGAGTACAGGCAAAACGAGGGCCCCATGGCCAGCAGTTCGGGTTCGCGCTCCAGCCGTGCCCGCACCGGTGCATACGACAGCGAGGCGCCATGGCGCACCGTCACCAGGAAGCGCGGGCCGAGGAAGGCATGGGTTTCGCCGTAGCGGATGCGCTCGTCCACCACCTGCGCGGTGTGCACCACCACGAACAGCGAGTTGCCGTAGGTCTCGATCTTGGGCCGCTGGTGCGCCTTGCGCGTGTCTTCGATGGCCAGGGGGTGCAGGTCGAATTCTTCCTGCACCTTGTCCAGGACCGCGTCGCTGGGCTCGTACAGGCCAACCCAGACGAAGCCCGCGTTGTCATCGGCCAGTACGTCGCTGATGCTGTCCAGATCCAGCGCACGCTGGCTGCCGTCGGCGCCGTACCAGGTGCAATTGATCACGCAGGCCGGATTGGCCTGGACGGGAGAAGGTGTAATGCCGGTTGTCATCCCGGCATCGTGCCTCAGCTGGCCGGTTGCGCCAAGCTGCGCCGCGCGAGGATCAGCGCCAACGCCACGTGGATGGGTAACAGCAACACGATCCACTGCATGTTGAACTGGGCCTGCAGTGACAGCCAATGCAGGGGCAGGGCCAGTACGGCGATACCGCTCACCACCCACAGCAGGGCCCGGAACCAGGCGCCTGGTTGGCGCCCGCGCAACAGGCTGTACGCACCGGGGATCAGCAGCAGCGCCAGTGGATTGAGCAGCAGCAGGTTGCGGTTGGCCCAGGCTGCGTAGTGCTCGCTGAACCCCCACAGGAAGGTCAACAGTGCCCCGGCAATGCCGCAGAACAGCCAGAACAGCAGCGCAAAAGCGCCCACTGCGCGTGGTTTGCGGCGGCCGGCAAACAACGCCGCGGCGACCGCCAGCCCGATCAGCAGCCAGGGCCACCAGGCGCGTTGTTGTTCCTTGGGCTCGGCCGCGAGGCGCTGCGGCAACAACTGCTGCTCCGTCTGTACCAGCGGCCGGCCTTCGCTGTTGCGTGCCTCACGCAGGCTGTCGGCCAGGCGCATGGGCACGAAGGCTTCCTGCCAGCGCGACAGCGGCTGGTCCGCATTGGGGCCAAGGCCCAGGTCGAAACCCAGCCACATCCAAGGCGAGGGCGAGGCCAGACGCACCGATTCACTGCGATAGGTGTTGCCGCGCGAGCGGCCGGCCAGCTGCGATTGCAGGGCGCCGCCCATGGCCTGGTCCAGGCTGTCGCGCACCATGGTGGCGCAGTTGGCGGTGAAGTAGTCGTAGCGGTAACGCGCGTTCTCGGGCTTGGCCCGCTCGGCCAGGGCGGCGGCCAGCGTGCTGGCTTGCGCGGGCGGCAGGTCGAGCCACTGGATGCTGGCGCCACGGCCAACGTCGCGGTATTGCGCCAGGTCTTCGTCCAGCGGCAGCGCCACCAGGTAATACATCATCCGGCCGCGGAGGAAATTGCCGATGAAATCGGGCTCGGACGGATCGAAGTAGCCGAAATTGTAGGACGTTGCCTGGCCGCTGGCCGGGTCCATCACCA
The DNA here is from genome assembly GCF_032061965.1 of Stenotrophomonas sp. GTDB lineage: Bacteria > Pseudomonadota > Gammaproteobacteria > Xanthomonadales > Xanthomonadaceae > Stenotrophomonas. The sequence goes on from NZ_DAMBEF010000018.1 coordinate 80,219, forward strand.
CCAGCGCATCGTGGCCAAAGCGTTCGAAGAACACTTCGCCGGGCAGCATGGTCACCACGCCGATACGCGGTGCCGGTTGGGTGCTGGATTCGCTGGGTGGGTTGGCGACGGTTTGTGCGCTGCTGGCCATCGCGGCCAGCAGCAGGAACAACATCGCAAACGCGGACAGCAGCCGCGGCAGGCGCAGGGTGATCAATCTTCGTCCTGGTCTTCAGGCGGCAGGATGGTGACGTGGAAGGCCTGAACGCGGCGGGCATCGGCCTTGGCCACGCGGAACACGAAGCGTTCCAGGGTCAGCTCGTCGCCGATTTCCGGCAGGTGGCCAACCGCCTCGGTGATCAACCCGCCGATGGTGTCGTAGTCATCATCGGAGAACTCAGCGCCAAAGCGCTCGTTGAAGTCACCGATGGTGGTCAAGGCATCCACCACATAGCGGCCATCGGCGAGGATGGCGATCTGCGAGGTGTGGTCCTCGGTCTCGTCATGCTCGTCGTCGATCTGGCCGACGATCTGCTCCAGCACGTCTTCGATGGTGACCAGGCCGGCGACGCCGCCGTACTCGTCGACCACGATCGCCATGTGGTTGCGCGAGAGCCGGAACTCCTTGAGCAGCACATTGAGCTTCTTCGATTCCGGGATCAGCACCGCCGGCCGCAGCAGCTCGCGCACGCTGGCATGGCTGTTATCGGCGACCACGCCGCGTAGCAGGTCCTTGGCCAGCAGGATGCCAAGGATGTCGTCCTTGTTCTCGCCGTGTACCGGGAAGCGGGAGTGGCCCGATTCGACCACCTGCTTCATCAATTCGATGAAGGGGCAATCCACCGGCAGCGACACCATGTGCGAGCGCGGGATCATCACGTCGCCGACGGTCAGCTCGGCCACCGAAATGGCGCCTTCCATCATCCGCAGGGTGTCGGCGGCGATCAGGCCGTCCTGCTGTGCGGTCTGCAGGATGGTGACCAGCTCGTCGCGGGTGTGGGGTTCGCTGGAGAACGCCGAACCCAGGCGCTCCAGCCAGCTACGTTTCTTCTCGCCGTTTTCCGGCGAGGTACTACTGTCGTCTTCAGACATCTCTTGGTTTGACTGCACCCGGCACGCCGGGCGTTCCGGCAAGTCTAGCAGGATGTTTGCCGTGCCCTGTTCAAACCCCGGCCGCTGGCGAGGTCTGGATGCTGGGCGTGGTGGTAGCCGGCGCGGCGGGGGCGGTCGGCGGGGCTGGCGCCTCGCCCTCGGCAGGCTGGTCCAGGCTGTAGGTACAGCCGGCAAGGGTCTTGCCCGGATGGGATTTGACGTTGGATACGCCCAGGACCACCGACTCGATCAGCGCTTCACCGGTCTTGGCATCGTTGACATCGCGGCTGACCAGCTCGCGGCCGGCCATGAACTTGTCGTCGGCGTCGTAGCCGACTTCCAGCTCCAGTTGCTTGGCCAGCGGGCGGGGGTCGGGCAGGTCGAGGATGGCAATGATGGTGCCGCCGGCCATGGCGACGTGGTCCGAGCGATGTCCGAATACCGTGATCGGCGTGTTCAGCTGGTACTCGGCCATGAACAGGTTGCCCTGTGGCAGCGGCCGCCAGCCGAGTGCGACGGCCTTCAAGGGATCGTTGACCACCGGCGCCAGCGCTGCGAAGTCGCTGACGCCCTGGCGGCATTCGATCAGTGCCGGCAGGTCGATGGCGGTCTGGGCGTGGGCCGCCCCGGCGGCGAAGAGCACAAGTGGCAGCAGACGGATTGGGCGCACGGCTTTCGATCGGCAGAAGTTCTGCAGGGGATGATAGCGATATCGCGCCGGCGTGGTGTGCGGGTTGGAGCGGTGTGAGCCGCGAAGCCAGGGATTGATCAGCGCCGTTGATAACTGCGATCAGCAGCTGTTACTGCGTTCGCCACCTGCAGCCTGCTGTACCGATGTCTCCGGCAGCGCGCTTGCCGAGCATGGCTCGGCACGACAGTTGGCTCAGCGCTCGCCTGCGTAGGGGTCGCCGATGCCCAGCTCGGCCAGGATTTCGCGCTCAAGCTGCTCCATGGCCTCGGCTTCCTTGTCGTCTTCGTGGTCCCAGCCCAGCAGGTGCAGCACGCCATGCACGGTGAGATGGGCGTAATGGGCGTTCAGCACCTTGTCCTGCTCGCCGGCTTCGCGCGCTACCACCGGTGCGCAGATCACCAGGTCGCCGAGCAGTGGAAACTTCACGCCCTTGGGCAGGCCTTCCGGGATGTCGGCTGGGAAGCTGAGCACATTGGTGGCGTAATCCTTGCCACGGTAGTGGCGGTTCAGGGATTGGCCTTCCTTGGCGTCGACCAGGCGGATGGCCAGGTCGGCTTCACGGATGCGCCCCTTGAGGGCGGCAGCCACCCAGCGGCGGAAGCTCACCGCGGCCGGCAGGCCGGCGCGGGGCAGGGCGTAGCTGACAGCTACATCAAGGCGGACAGGGCCCTTGGTCATGGCAGGTTCCAGCAATCAGGCAATACAGAAGGCACAGTATCGCGCGGCAAGCGTGTCACTGCGACTTCCATTCGTCGGCGGTGTAGCTGATCTGGATCACTTCGCTGTCGGAGCCAGCCTGGGGCAGGTCTGCTTTGTCGGCCGTTGGATGGCAGCTGCGACTCATCGCCTCGGTAATTTGTTGGACCATCGATACAGTGAGGGCTTCCGGCGATGCATCCGGTGAGAGTTCGATTGTTGCATTGGCGCAGTCGCCGATGTTGGCCACCCGCAGGGCGGGGATCAGGGTCTGCGCTGCGCGGTCTGCAAGCGCGTCAAATGCATCCTGGGAGATCCGTTCCTGCGCGGCACTGGCGCGCAGCTTGAAGTAGTAAAGCTGCTTATAGAACAGGTAGCCGCTGGAATACATCGGCCAGTTATTTGGTTGCAGATTCATGCGCAGCTGCAGCTTGCGGCCGGTGACCTGACCGGCCTCCGCCTCGGCCTTGATCGCAGCAGCATCGATGTCGTTGGCCGGGACCGCGACAGGGGCAGTGGCCTGCAAGGGGAAGCTGCTGTCCTGCAGTTCCTGCAGGTTGGTGTAGGTCCCCTGGTTGACGGCCTGCTTCAGGTCGTCACGAAAGGCTCTCATCCCGCCTTCTACCGCCGTGGCCTGCGGCATGCGGCCGGCCGGGTAGACATAGACGTCGAAACGGACTTCCTGATGATCCTTCAAGGCATAGCGAAAGCCAGCGCCGGAATACTTCTGCTCCGGGTCATAGCTGGCGTCTTCCAGTTCGAACTCGCCTACGTGGTGCGGCGCTATCAGATAGCTGGTTTCGACGTACGGGCGTGCAGCGGGTTGCTTGGACGCGGCGATGGCCGGCAGGCCGGCAGCCAGCAACAGGGCGCAGGTGAACAGCGGGTATGAGCGGGACATGGCACCTCCTGTGCTTCACGGGAGGTGCCAGTCTAAGCTCAGTCCGCGCCGGGTTTGACCTGCTGCAGGTCGCGGCGGTCGTACGCGTTGACGATGCGAGCGACCAGCGGGTGGCGGACCACATCGCGCGCTTCGAAGAAGGTGAAGCTGACGCCTTCGACGTCGCGCAGCACCTCGATGGCGTCGCGCAGCCCGGATTTGACGTGCTTGGGCAGGTCGGTCTGGGTCAGGTCGCCGGTGACGACGGCGGTGGAGCCGAACCCCAACCGGGTCAGGAACATCTTCATCTGCTCGATGGTGGTGTTCTGCGCTTCGTCCAGGATCACGAAGGCGTCATTGAGCGTACGCCCACGCATATAGGCCAGCGGGGCGATCTCGATGACGTTCTTCTCCAGCAGCTTGGCCACCTTTTCCACGCCCAGCATTTCGTACAGCGCGTCGTAGAGCGGGCGCAGGTAGGGGTCGACCTTCTGGGTGAGGTCGCCGGGCAGGAAGCCCAGCTTCTCGCCGGCTTCCACTGCCGGCCGCACCAGGATCAAGCGCTGCACGCGGGACTCGTTCAGCGCTTCCACGGCCATTGCGACGGCAAGGAAGGTCTTGCCGGTACCGGCCGGGCCAATACCGAAATTGATGTCGTGGGTGGTGATCTGGTGCAGGTACTTGGACTGGTTGGCACCGCGGCCACGTACCGTGCCGCGCTTGACCTTGATCGCCACTTCCTGCGCTTCATAGGCGTGGTCCACCACCTGCGCGACATTGGCCTGGTTCAAGCGCAGGTGGATGGCATGGCTGTCGAATACGGTATCGGCAGCCTCGACATACAGCGCCTTGATCAGCTTCTCGGCCTCGGCGGCGGTCTTGCCCGGCCCGCTGACGCGGAACACATGGCCACGGTTGGCGATCTCCACGCCCAGCTTCAACTCGATCTGGCGCAGGTGTTCGTCGAACGGGCCGCTGAGATTGGCCAGGCGCTCGGTATCGGTTGGTTCCAGGGTGAAGTCGTGATGGTGGCTAGTGGTCATCGTGATGGCAGCTCGGTTGTCGGCGGCGCCGCGGGGCCAGGAGGTGGCCGGATCGGCGGTTGCCTGCAGGGGGCCAGTTCTCCACAGCAGGTGTGGATGTGGCGGCGACGAAGCTGTGGATATCGTGGCGCAGCCCTTGAAATACAAGGGGGTGGCCCGGTTTGGTCAAAAAACTGCCATGCCCGGCAGGCTTGTCCACATTGGGTGTGGACCGAGCGTGCACCAACATGTGGATAACCGCTCGCAGCCCAGCAATGACGGACCTCTCGGTCGTGTGGCGAAAAAATGACCGGGCGCCGGCCGAGCCCGCCAGCCCGGGCGCGCTGGTGCTTGCCCGGGCTGCGGCGTTGCGGTGGCTCAGTCCTGCGTTACCACCCGGCCGCGCAGGGAGTTGCTCAGCGCTTCGGTAATCAGCACATCGACGAACTGGCCGACCATGCGCGGGCTGCCGGGGAAGTTCACCGAGCGCATGTTCTCGCTCTTGCCGGTCAATTCGTTCGGGTCCTTGCGCGAGGGGCCTTCGACCAGAATGCTCTGTACGGTGCCCACCATCCCGCGGGAGATGCTGGCGGCATGTTCATTGATCTGTGCCTGCAGGCGCGACAGTCGCGCGTGCTTGTCGGCCTCGCTGGTGGTGTCTTCCAGATCGGCGGCCGGGGTGCCCGGACGGCGCGAATAGATGAAGGAGAAGCTCTGGTCGAAGCCCACGTCCTGGATCAGCTTCATGGTCTTGTCGAAGTCGGCGTCGGTCTCGCCGGGGAAGCCGACAATAAAGTCCGAGCTGATCGAGATGTCCGGGCGCACCGCGCGCAGCTTGCGGATCTTTGCCTTGAACTCCAGTGCCGTGTAACCACGCTTCATCGCGCTGAGCACGCGGTCGCTGCCGGCCTGTACCGGCAGGTGCAGGTAGTTGGCCAGTTTCGGCACGTCGCGGTAGGCATCGACCAGCGAATCGCTGAATTCCAGCGGGTGCGAAGTGGTGAAGCGGATGCGGCCGATGCCGTCGATTTCAGCAAGGGTGCGGATCAGCAGGCCGAGGTCGGCAATCTCGCCGTCGCCGTAGGGGCCACGGTAGGCATTGACGTTCTGGCCGAGCAGGTTGATTTCACGCACGCCCTGGGCGGCCAGTTGCGCGCATTCGACCAGCACATCCTCGAATGGACGGCTGACCTCGGTGCCGCGGGTGTAGGGCACCACGCAGAACGAGCAGTACTTGGAACAGCCTTCCATGATCGAGACGAAGGCCGATGGGCCTTCGGCGCGCGGCTCCGGCATGCGGTCGAACTTTTCGATCTCGGGGAAGCTGATGTCCACCTGCGGCTTGTTCTGCTCGCGGCGGGCCCGGATCAGCTCCGGCAGGCGGTGCAGGGTCTGCGGGCCGAACACCAGGTCGACATACGGCGCGCGCTTGACGATGGCTTCGCCTTCCTGCGAGGCCACGCAGCCGCCGACGCCGATGATGACGTTGCGGCCATTGGCCTTGAGCTCCTTCCAGCGGCCGAGCTGGCTGAACACCTTTTCCTGCGCCTTCTCGCGGATGGAGCAGGTGTTGACCAGCACCACGTCGGCTTCTTCGGGGTTGTCGGTCAGTTCCAGGCCCTCGGAGGCGGCCAGCACGTCGGCCATCTTGGCCGAGTCGTACTCGTTCATCTGGCAACCG
>NZ_DAMBEF010000019.1:0-81963 GCF_032061965.1 Stenotrophomonas sp.
CTCGGCAGAGGCCCCACCAGCAATGCCACTGTAGTGCCGAGCCATGCTCGGCAGACGCCCCACCAGCAATGCCACTGTAGTGCCGAGCCATGCTCGGCAGAGGCCTTACCAGTAAAGCCCAAGCCGAGCATGGCTCGGCGCTACAAAACCCGGCTCAGCGCATTGCCTTGGCATGGTGTGCGATGTGCTCACCGATGAAGCTGCTGATGAAGTAATAGCTGTGGTCGTAACCCGGCTGCACGCGCAGCTCCAGCGGATGCCCTGCGGCTTCACATGCAGCCTGCAGCAACTGCGGGCGCAACTGGTTCTCCAGGAACTCATCCGCGCCGCCCTGGTCGATCAGCAGCGGCAACTTTTCCTGCGCGCGCGCCACCAACTCCGTGGCGTCATAAGCCTTCCACAGCTCACGGTCCTCACCCAGATAGGCCGCAAATGCCTTCTGCCCCCACGGCACCTGCGACGGCGCCACGATCGGCGAGAACGCCGACACGCTGCGGTAGCGGCCCGGGTTCTTCAAGGCAATGGTCAGTGCACCATGCCCGCCCATCGAATGCCCGCTGATTGCACGCACGTCGCTGGCCGCCGGATCCGCCTCAACCCAGGCCGGCAGCTCTTCCACGATGTAGTCGTACATGCGGTAGTGCCGTGCCCAGGGATCGCGCGTGGCGTTCACATAGAAGCCCGCTCCCTTGCCCAGGTCATAGCCCTCGGCATCGGCGACCGATTCACCACGCGGGCTGGTATCCGGCACCACCAGAATGATGCCGTGCTCGGCCGCGTAACGCTGTGCACCGGCCTTGGTGATGAAGTTCTGCTCGGTGCAGGTCAGGCCGCTGAGCCAATACAGCACCGGGCACGGGCCGTGCTCGGCCTGCGGCGGCAGGTAGACACCCACCGTCATCTCGCAGCCCAGCACCTTGGATTCGTGCCGGTAAACGTCCTGCCAGCCGCCGAAGCAGGCGCGGTGTTCGAGTCGTTGCATGGTTTGGAATCCTTTCTTGCTGGTTGCTGGATGCTGTGCGACGGAGCGGCGCCGACTTCGCGGCTTATGCCGTTCCTGCACGCGCTTGTATCAGTAGTGGATGACCGAGCGGATCGACTTGCCTTCGTGCATCAGGTCGAAGGCTTCGTTGATCTTGTCCAGTTCCATCGTGTGGGTGACGAACGGCGCCAGTTCGATATCGCCCTTCATCGCATCCTCCACCATGCCCGGCAGCTGGCTGCGACCCTTCACGCCGCCGAATGCCGTGCCCAGCCACTTGCGGCCGGTCACCAGTTGGAACGGGCGGGTCGAGATTTCCTGCCCGGCGCCAGCAACACCGATGATCACGCTCTGGCCCCAGCCACGGTGCGCACATTCCAGCGCCGCACGCATCACGTTGGTGTTGCCGATGCACTCAAAGCTGTGGTCCACGCCCCAGCCGGTCATTTCAACGATGACCTGCTGGATCGGCTTGTCGTGGTCCTTCGGGTTGACGCAATCGGTGGCGCCAAACTGCTTGGCCAGCTCGAATTTTGACGGGTTGGTATCGATGGCGATGATGCGGCCGGCCTTGGCCTGGCGCGCGCCCTGGATAACCGCCAGGCCAATACCGCCCAGACCGAACACGGCAACGCTGTCGCCTTCGGCCACCTTTGCGGTGTTGTGCACGGCGCCGATGCCGGTGGTGACGCCGCAGCCCAGCAGGCAGACGTGCTCCGGGTTGGCGTCCGGATTGACCTTGGCCAGCGAGACTTCGGCCACCACCGTGTACTCGGAGAAGGTCGAGCAGCCCATGTAGTGGTAGATCGGCTCCCCGTTGTACGAGAAGCGGCTGGTGCCGTCCGGCATCACGCCCTTGCCCTGGGTAGCGCGCACCGACGTACACAGATTGGTCTTGCCGCTCTTGCAGAACAGGCACTCGCCGCACTCGGCGGTATACAAGGGAATCACGTGATCACCCGCCTTCACCGACGTGACGCCCTCACCCACCTCGACCACGATGCCAGCGCCTTCATGGCCCAGCACGCAGGGGAACAGGCCTTCCGGATCGTCACCCGACAACGTGAAGGCATCGGTATGGCAGACACCGGTATGGGTGATCTTGACCAGCACCTCGCCGGCTTTCGGCGGCGCGACATCAATCTCGACAATCTGCAACGGCTGGCCCGGGCCAAAGGCGACGGCGGCACGTGATTTCATGACTTTCTCCTGCGGAAATGACGAAGGACGGCGCAACGCACCGACCAGAATTATTTGAGATAGGAACGGATCAGGCTGGACATCTCGGCAACACGCGTAGCGCGCTGCGCATCGGAGCGCGCAGGCTGGCCGAACTCCTCGCGCAGGTGGGCTTCCATCACCTCGGACATCAGCCCATTGACCGCACCACGGATGGCCGCGATCTGCTGCAGCACCGGGTTGCAATCGGCACCGGCCTCCAGGGCACGCTCCAGCGCATCGCACTGGCCACGGATGCGCTTGACCCGGGCCAGGACCTTTTTCTTCTCTTCAGGGGAATGCGGCATGCCAGCGCCCAATATCCTGTACTGGGGGATAGTATATTTGGACTGCGGGACGAATGCCATTCGGCTGCGGAATGTACGGATAGCCATAGTCAGTGCCTCATGTACGGACCATGGCTAATAGTGGGTGTACAGACTATGGCTGATGCCCTCTACGAGGGCCCTAGCAACGGACGCAGGTCCTGCGGTCCAGAATGGGGGCGAATCTATTCCGTTCCGCGGCACCACTGATCGCTTCCGGCCAGGAGCGGACGTCAAACCATCAGTGAAGCCATTGATGTGATCAGCTAACGTCGGCAGCAAATCGGGCGGACATCAATCTTGCAAAAGCGATAGCGAGCCAAAGGGTCTTTACCATCCCAATCAGGGGGCATGCGTTTTATTAGCGAACCGGAACCGTCGGCCAATCGCGCCTTGAGCAATTCATCTTCCTTCTCCGTCAGCCACGCGAGCGCCGTTGAGGCTCGGATGATCTTGACGACAAGAGCGATACGAGGATTACCTGGAAATCCATCGAGTGCGCCGGGCTTGGCTATTACGGCCGCCATCTCTTCATCGAGCCGTTCCTTTGCCTCTGCCAATGACTCTGCAGAGTACGGGGTTGAAAGGGCGGCGACAATCTCATCGCGTATGCACGTGACTGGAATCGCATGTTCCTTGCGCAGCCCACATCCTTCCCATGTTCCTCCGTTAGTCACACATACCTTTAGAGCCTCCACGCTCGCGTATGGCACGCCATTCTTTCCAGTGAGAGTGTCTGTTGCTCTTCGCACTGCAAAAAGTAGTACGGCTCGCGTTGCAGTTGTACCGGGCATGTGCTCGATGAGCTGAGCTATGGTGGCGCAGTACCAGTAGAAGTGCACCATCTCACTTGCAGTAGACATCAGTAAGACCTCGTTTTTCACTCTGGGCTGTATCAGGAAGTTAATTCGTCAGAGCACGGCCAGGCGCGGTCGGTCGCAGCAGGTACCAAGACCGAACCGCGAAGCGGCTTCGGCTTGAATTGCCTGCCAGGTGCCCGCCGCGGGGTCATATCTGATCTTGCGTGCGTTCCACTCTTGAGCCAAACCTCTGCCACAGACGACATGCTCATCTACCTCCATCTCAGCATCCCAGTCGATCACTCTGTCGGTCTGGTCGATGCAAACTAGCTAGTACGTACCGATGCCGTCGTCTCCGAGCACCACTGATCGTTGGATCAAGTCGGGGAAGTAGCGTTCTCCGCGTAACCAAACATTTGTCTCGATATTGAATAGGGGCGGCCCACGCACAGTAGCGACATCTTCCGCAGCAGCAGAATGAAAACACATGCCTGCCTATTCCTCCCGCGCCCAACGTGACAGATCCTGCTTGATCTTGTCCATGCCTTGCCACGGGTCCTTGCGACGCCGCCTGAGTGTGGCCGGGACGTCGCGAAGCGTGAATACGTCGGCCGCTTCCAGCTTCCCCAACGCCGCCCACGCCAAAGGCATCGCCACGGGCGCGCCGGGCCGCGCGCGCAACGAATAGGACGCTACGGCGGTGGCGCCCCGACCGTTGCGCAGGTAGTCCACAAAAATACGCCTATTGCGCAGGCGCTTGCTCGCCGTGGCGAGGAATCGGTCAGGCTGCGACTGCGCCAACGCCTCCGCAAAGCTGCGTGCAAAACGCTTGGTCAAGTCCCAGTCGCAGCCGGGGCTCAGTGGCACCACGACATGCAGACCTTTACCGCCGGATACCCTTAGGAATGACTCCAGCTCCAAGCCTTCAAGCAGCTTGCGGATGTCTCGCGCAGCCTGTTTGACCTCAATGAAAGGAACGCCGCTGCCTGGGTCCAGATCGAACACGATGCGATCCGCGCGTTCGGCGGCCCACGCATGCGATCCCCATGGATGGAATTCCAGCGCGTTGAACTGCACCAGTTCCATCAGGCCCGCGACATCTTCCACCACCAGATAGTCGGCGTTGGCACCGGATTCTTCCTTCAACCTCACCGTGGACACACGCTCGAATCCAGCGGACAGGTGCTTCTGGAAGAAGCACGCCTTGCTGATACCCGATGGGCAACGCACCACCGAAAGCGGCCGTCCTGCGATCTCTGGAAGTAGCTCATCCGCGACGGCCAGGTAGTACTCCCACACCTCCTTCTTGGTGGCCTTGATGTCCGGGAAAACCACCTTGCTTGGGCTGGACAAGGTGGGTAATGCTGCAGCCTTCACCGTTGCGGACTTCCTGGGGGCGGCTTTCATGGTCTTGGCATCCTGGGTTGCCGCACTGAACCGGGGCGCGGCAGCGCTATCGCTATCACGCAGATCGGCCGTGGATTTGTCAGCGCGCAGCGCCTTGAATGAGGGCTGGCGCAGCAGTTCCTGGCGGCCAGTGCCGCGATAGAAAACCTCAACCACAAAGCGCGGCGGAAACCAGGTGGCTGCACGGAGTTCCGGATCGCTGACGGTGAGGCGAACCGATGGCTGCTTCATGCCATCGTTGTGCAGCTTTGCACTTACTTCGCGGATCAGCGCATCGTTGAAGCCCGTCCCCACCCGTCCTGCGTACACCCAACCATGCTCGGAGTCCGGACGCGCCAGCAATAAAGAACCAAATCCACTACGACTGCCTTTGGGAGCCGTATAGCCGACCACCGCGAACTCGTCGCTGCTCATCTGTTTGGTCTTGCGCCAGTCATCGCTGCGGCCGGGGTGATACGCCCCGCTCGCACGCTTTGAAATGATACCTTCAAAGCCATGTTCGCCTGCCAAGCGAAACGCGCTGTCGCCATCTCCGATCACATGCCCACTGAAGGACAGATGGCCTTCCGCCCCATCAAGCACTTCACGCAACAGCAGCTTGCGCTCTTCCAGTGGCGCACGCGTGATATTCACGCCATCCACGTAGAGCAGGTCGAACAGCACGTAGCTCAAGCGCGCCTGACGTTCACCTGACAACGTGGCTTGCAGCAAATTGAAATCGTCCGTGGTGCCTGCGCCCGCGATCAACTCACCATCCAGAGCTGCGGATTTGAGTGCCAGCGCCTCGACGGCTTCGCGGATTTCAGGCAGCCTTTCGGTCCATTCCAGCGCATTGCGTGACCACAGTTGCGCCTTCCCATCGGTCACTGTTGCCAAAATTCTGTAGCCATCCCACTTGATCTCATGCAACCACTGCTCTCCTTTCGGTGGTGCCCCCCCAAGCTTGGCCAACTGCGGTGAGTACCCAGTGGATGGCGCCGTTTGTTTGAAAGCGGCGGAAAGACCAAGCGCCCTGGTTGCCCATGCACGCGGTTTACGACGAACGCTGGCTACGCTGCTGTGCTTGCGCACGGTCTTCTTTCCAGCGCCTGCACGCTTCAGGTCTTCAGCCGGCGGCGCAACAACACCGCCCAGCAGATCGTCGGCCTCCAAGGTTCCTGCGTAGGCATCGTCGTCCTTGAACAGCAGCCACTGCGGCTGCTTGGCCGGTCTACCGGAACGCACCAGATGCCAGCCACCCTTGAGCTTGTCGCCAAAAAGCTCGAAGCGCAGATGACCGTCGATCAATTGCTGCTCGGCATCTCCCTCAGTGCACCAGACTCCTGAATCGAACTGCGCGACGTGCCCGCCGCCGTACTGTCCCTTGGGGATCTCCCCTTGGAAATCCGCATAATCCAAAGGGTGATCCTCAACCTCAACCGCCATGCGCTTCACCGCAGGGTCGTAACTTGGCCCCTTGGGCACCGCCCAGCTACGTAGCACCCCGCCCACCTGCAACCGGAAGTCGTAATGGCGACGACTGGCATGATGCAGCTGCACCACGAAGATGGCGCGCCGCCCGTCATCGCGCATCCCGCCCTTCGGTTCGCGGGTGCTGTCAAAACGACGCTTTCGTCGGTACTGCTGCAGGCTCATGCCAACGACCTCCGATCATGATGGTGACAGGCTGTTGCGTCGGAGCCAGGCCTGCAAGGCGGGCGATACGGCATCGTCCAATGGAAGCTGAAGCACATTGCAGGCATCCAAAGCGTCGCGCAGCGACGACAACGTGGGATGCACCCTCGCCGCCGGCCAGGTTTCAACCGCTCCAAGCTGAGCAACCAGATTCCGCTCCACGCCATCGAGCTGATCCCGCCATGGCTGCAGCTGCTCTCTTACCCAGGCGGATAGCCGCATGTGCACCGGGAAGCCCTGTGCAGCGAGCTCGTCACGCGCCTGCTGCAATTGCGTCGAAGCGCCGCGAAACCATTCGGTGTGGCCGCCGGCCCGCAAGGACACCGTGAGGGGCGCAGGGGCGCTGTGGCTACGCAGCTCTCGCTTCCAGCGTGTCTCCCACGCGCGGGCTTCGCGTGTGGTTTCCGCTTCCACCAGCCAGCCGGCTCCCAGCTCGAAAAAGTCGTAATACCTTGGCGAGAACGCCTGCAGCCGAACCAGAGGATCACGGGCGATTCCAAGCTTGGTGAAATCCTCCCCCGCGCGCGGGAACGCATACAGGAACGTCCGCCCGTGGGGCCCCGACCCAATACCATCCAGTGGCACGACCTGGCGTCTCACGTTGCGCCTTCACCTTGCGGACGTCTTGCGTGCGGAATTTTTGGGAGATTTTTTGGCCGCCTTGGCCGGCGACTTCTTCGCCGCCTTCTTGGTCGCCACCTTCTTCGCTGCCGGGGTGCGACGGTTGCTGTCGAGGCTTTTTTTCAGCAGCGTCATGAAATCCACTACGTTGGTAGTGGCATCTTCGTGTTCGGTCGCACCTTCATCGGCGATCCTGGTGGTAGCACCCTTTGCCTTGACGCGTTTCTTGATGATGGCTTCCAGCCGTGAACGAAACTCGTCGTGATATGCCTCCGGCTCCCAGTGGGCGGTCATGGAGCCGATGAGATCCTTGGCCATCTGCAACTCCTTGGGGGCGATGCGGTATTCGCTGGCCTTCCCCGCCGGCAGCTTGTAGTCACTGGGCTCCACCAGCTCCTGCGGGTAGCGCAGCATCATCAGCACCAGTGCGTCATCCTCGGGGACAACAGCGCAGAGATACTCGCGGGTGCGAATCACCACACGTGCTACACCCACCTTGCCGGTGCTCTTCAGGGTCTCACGCAAAAGTACATAGCCTTTTTCTGCCTTCTTGCCCGGCACAAGGATGTAAGGCTTCTCGTAGAAACGCATGCCGATCTCATCACGATCGACGAAGGCCTCCACGTCCACCGACTCATGTGTCTGCGGCGCAGCGGAGGCAATGTCCTCTTTTTCAACCACGACATAACTTCCCTTGTCGTACTCGAACGCCTTGACGATGTCCTTCCAAGGGACTTCTTCACCGGTATCCGCGTTGACCCTCTCAAAGCGGATGGGCTTCTTGTCCCGCGAGTCGAGCATTCGAAAACTCAGGTCGACGCGTCGCTCGCCCGACATCAACGAAACAGGGATATTCAATAGCCCAAAAGACAGCGTTCCGGTCCAGATAGGGCGTGCCATGGCGGCCCCCACGAAATGAGCAGTAACGTAAAGCTGGACATATCCGCCTAAAGCGCATGTGAAGAACCGTGTATTTACTCGCACATGCTCTTGTGGGGTCAGCTTTCACGAGGAGAATGCGAGCGTCAAAGGCGGCGTGAGTTGTACCTCGCCGGCACGCCCGCCATGAAAAACGTCACTGAATCAGGTCGAATCAAGGTCTATCCGACCGGTACGAATCGATTTTGGGGACGTGGGATTCAGCTAGCGAATGGTCACAACGGCCGTTGCCAGGGGACATATGGCACAGACAACCATGCACTCTGTTGTCCGGGGTGCATGAAGCCCTGCAGCCAATTGGGGGCATCAGCATTCATAGACGGTATTGACCTTCGCCTCAATACGTAACATCATTTGTTACATGAAAAAAGACAGCCGACTTTCAGCCGTTCTCCATGCCTTGCTTCACATGGCCGAACGCACCGAGCCAATGACCTCGGACGAACTGGCGCTGTGTTTGGGCACGAACCCCGTCGTCGTCCGACGAACCATGGGGCTACTGCGCGAAGCAGGGCTCGTTGCTTCCACGCGGGGGCATTCGGGTGGTTGGCACATCACCGCCGATCTGTCCAAAGTGAGCCTGCGCCAACTGCACGAAGCGCTGGGCGAACCTACGTTGTTGGCTACAGGAAACCGGCAGGAGAACCCCGCCTGCCTGGTCGAGCAGGCGGTGAACTCTGCCCTCAATGACGCTTATAACGAAGCCGAGGCGCTGCTCCTTGAGCGCTTGGCATCGGTGTCGCTGGCGGACCTTGCGGCTGACTTTTCACGCCGACACAAGCAACATCTGAAGAAGGCAGCGCCATGAAAAATTACGACGTCATCGTTGTGGGCGGCAGCTATGCGGGTATGGCGGCTGCATTGCAACTTGTACGCGCGCGGCGCAGCGTGCTGGTCATCGACGCGGGCAAACGGCGTAACAGGGCAGCCTTGCACTCGCACGGGTTTCTCTCCCAGGACGGTGTAGATCCTGCGGTAATCGCCAGCACAGCACGAGCGCAGCTGGAGCGCTACCCGACATTGTCTTGGGTTGATGACCTTGTAGTGAAAGCATCGGGATCGCGCGATGCTTTCACCGTCGAGCGGGCGGGTGGCGATATCCATGGTGCTCGCCGGCTGCTGCTGGCAACCGGCGTCTCAGACATATTGCCGGCGGTGCATGGTTTGGCTGAGCGTTGGGGAACAAGCGTCTTCCACTGCCCCTACTGTCATGGATATGAATTGGATAGGGGACGGATCGGCGTGATCGCCGCCAGCCCCTTGTCTGTCCACCAGGCGCAGCTACTTCCGGAGTGGGGATCCGTCACGTTCTTTACCAATGGCGTGCTGGAGCTGGATGAGGCGTCACAACAGGATCTCTCGATGCGAGGCGTAGAGGTAGAGACTGCCCGCATCGATAGAATCGAGGGGCATGCCGAAGTGATGATGGCAGATGGCAGGCAGCTCAGCTTCGCCGGTCTCTTTACCGCCCCGAAGAACGCACCATCCACTTCGATAGCGGAAGATCTGGGGTGCGTTCTTGCCGACACGCCGATGGGCACGCAGATCCAGACCAGCGATAGCAAGGAAACCAATATCGCTGGCGTCTTCGCATGTGGCGATGTCGCGCGGGTTCCGCATTCTGTCTCCCTTGCCGTCGCAGACGGAGCATGGGCGGGCGCGCAGATACACCGCTCGCTGGTGTGGCCCGAAAACTAGTTGCGCCCAAATCGCCTGAGGTTGGACGCAAAGAGTGGCCCCCTCACCGCGTAGTCAACAACCCCTGCCCGCCTGCCCATTGGTTGATGTCATCCCGACGAATCGCGGCAGCCATCAAGCCGGGAAACGCATCTGGCGTGCAGGCGAATGACGGCACGCCCAGTGCTGCCAGCTTTGCCGCCAATGCATGGTCGTAGGACGGCGTGCCTTCGTCGCTAAGCGCCAGCAGCACGATGAACTGTACGCCGGCTTCCAGCAGCTCGCGCGCACGCGCCAGCAGGCCATTTTCCACGCCGCCTTCGTACAGGTCGGATATCAGCACCAGAATGGCGTTATGCGGTTCGCGGATGCTGCTCTGGCAATAGCTGACGGCGCGATGGATGTCGGTGCCACCGCCCAGTTGCACGCCGAACAGCAGGTCCACGGGGTCATCGAGCTGTTCGCTCATGTCCACTACTTCGGTGTCGAATACCACCAGGCGCGTGGATACCGCCGGCAGCGACGCCATCACCGCGCCGAAGATACTGGAGTACACCACCGACGCCGCCATTGAGCCGCTCTGGTCGATGCACAGCAGAATCTCGCGCTGCGGCTTGCGTGCCTTGCGCCCGTACCCCACCAGCTCCTGCGGCACCACGGTGCGCAACTCGGGCTGCCAATGCCGCAGATTGCTGCGGATGGTACGGTGCCAATCGATCTCGGCAAGGCGCGGTCGGCGATTGCGGCGGGCACGGTCGAGCGCGCCACTGACGGCCGAGCGCATCGGTTCTTCCAGTTGCCGCAGCAGGTCTTCCACCACCTTGCGCACGACCAGCCGCGCCGTCTGTTTGGTCTCTGCGGGAATCACGCGGCTCAGGCCGATCAGGTTGGCCACCATGTGCACATCCGGCTGCACCTGCTCCAACATTTCCTTTTCCAGCAGCATCTGGGTGAGATCCAGACGTTGCAGGGCGTCGCGCTGCATCACCTGCACCACGGACGACGGAAAATAGCGGCGGATGTCTCCCAGCCACCGCGCGACATTGGGCGAGGACGCACCGCGCCCGCCGCGCCGGCCCAGGCCACCGGGGCTATCGGGCTCGTACAAGGCCGCCAGCGCCTGATCCAGGCCCTGCAGGTCCTTGGGCAGCGCGCCGCAGCTATTGTCGGCTTGCTGGCCCAGGATCAAGCGCCAGCGCTGTTGCCGCGTGGTGGCGGCGATATCCAGTGTCTCGGGGGCATCACTCATGCGGGTAGTCCCAACAGTTCACGCAACATGGGAAGCGCGCGTTCGGCGCGGGCCGGGTTCCAATCCGGGACCAGTGCGGCCACCGCCTTCTCGACGGGCGCCTGTTGCACGCGGCTGCCCAGATCACGGCGGTCGGCCGGCTCGAAGGTCGCAAACGTGCGCCGCACCAGCGGCAACACGCGCACCAGCTGCGCCTCATCCAATGCCATCACCCACGCGTCGATCATCTGCCACACCGCGTCGTCATGCAGCAGCACGGTGGCGTTGCGGTTGAGGAAGCCGTCCAGCCATTGCGCGGACTGCAGCGGTTCGGCGCCGGGTGACAGCTCCTGCTGTAACTGCACGTGTACGACGTCTGGCGCAGCGGTCTGCGTATCGAACAGTAGACGCAGCGCGACGCCGCGCAACAGTGCGCTGCACGACGGCGACATGGCTACCCGCTGCAAGGCCTGTTGCCATGCCGCGCTGCCGTCGGCATCGTTGCGCAGGCTGATGGCGCGGTCGGCATCCAATACAACGGTTCGCGCCTGCTCGGCGCGTGTCTCGTCCAGGCTGGACAATGCCAACGTTAGTCCTATGACCGCGCGCTCCAGCATGCTGTCAAACAGATGTGCGACCTGTACACCCTCGGTTTGGCGCACATTGCCGTAGCGGTGGATGTTCGCCAGCGGCGGCAATGCGCCGAGCAGCGCCAACGGGTCGGCATCGGTGGCGGCGCGCGCCTCCAATTCGGCCGCGATAACACGCACGGCATCAGGCAGGTCGGCCAGCAACACCTGGTCAACCAGGGCAGAAAGTTCGGGCAGGTCTTCGGCCGCTCGTGCCTGGCTGATGGCCTTGCTGGATGCCGCGTCCAGCAGCGTCTGGCCATGACGACTGGCTTCCACCAGATCAACCAGGAATTGCGGCTGCCATGCCAGCTGCCAGACTTCGTGGAAGGTGCCGCGTGCGGAATGCCCGGTGCGCGACAGGCGGCCCCAGCCAATGCCCAACAATTGCAGGCGGTGCAGCAAGTGGCTGCGGGCAAGGTCATTGTCCTTGCGCAGATCCAGGTCCAGGGTCTTTTCAAGTGCTTCGGGCTTGAGCCGCAGCCGCTTCTGCTGCGCCTCCAGATCCCGCTGCAATGGAACCACCGGCACGCTCGCCGGCACCTGCCCCAGCGCATCGCCCACCATCAGGCGTTCACGGATCAAGCGCATCGGCGCATCGTCGCCATTGCAAATGACCGCTAGGCTGGCCTCGCCAATGTCATCAAGCCCCGGGGCCGGTCGGCCGCGCAGTGCCGCCAGGGTATCGGCCAGGCGCGTTGCTTCGATCAGATGCGCCGACGAGCAGTCCAAACCGTGCTCGCGCAATAGCCGCCCTACCCGCGCATACCAGCCAACGGCACGCTGGGTGTGGTCGCCGGCGTTGCGCCACAGGAAGTCGTACCAGCCGGGGGCATTCACGCCTGCGCCATAGCCGCTTTCCACGCTCAGGTGTCGATACGTCCACGGCACCCAGGTACTCTGCGTCTTGCGTTTGGGCATGCCTTTCAGCAGACGGTTGTCCGCCGCGGCGCTGTTGCTGCGCAATGCCGACGGCTGCAGCGCCGGCACATGCCACGCACCACAGACCACGGCAATGCGTTGGAATTCCTTGCAGGCGGCACGCAGTGCGGCCCGCATATGCGCCTCGCGCACGGCCTCATGCTCGCCGCGCAGGCCGGGATGCTCGGGGGTACGCTCACGCACCGCGGCCATGGCATCGGCGATGGCGTCAAACAGGCCCTGGCCGTCACCGCGCTCTTCGACCATGTGGTTCCACCAGGTCTCGCCGTCGGCGTGACCGGCCGCACGCGCCAACCAATCCAACGGGTCGGCCGGCCGCCCCTGTTCGTCGTCATCGATACCACTGACGGCGGCTGCGTCCGGCTCTGCTTCGACGTCGGTCGCAGCCTCAGGTTCAGTCGCTGCGGCCAACGGCACGTCGTCCAACGCATCAGGCACATCGGCAACGCCTACGGGCGCATTACCCGCCCGCGCCTGGGCCTGCCATTCCAGCGTCAACGCCGGCGGCACATCCATGAAACGCACCGGTACGCTGTTGCGCAGCGCCCACGCCATCGCCTGCCACTCCGGGGAGTACAGCGCGTAGGGATGGAATACGGCCAGCTGCGGATCGTCCACGCCATAGGACAGCAGCGCCACCGGCGGCTGCATGTCCGCATCCACTACGTGCGCCAGCAGCGCCTCGGTACCGGCCGGCCCCTCGATCAATACGCAATCCGGCTGCAACGCCTCCAGCGCGGCCAGCAGGCTGCGTGCGCAGCCCGGGCCGTGGTGACGAATGCCGAACAGGGAGATGCCTTCACTCATTGGCGCCGGCCTGATCAGACGTGTTCGCGGAATGCGCGGTACAGGTCCTTCCACTCATCGCGTTCCTTCACCACCGTCTCCAGGTATTCCTTCCACACCAGGGCGTCCTGCACGGGGTCCTTCACGATCGCACCGATCATGCCGGCCGCCATGTCACCCGGGCGCAGCACGCCGTCGCCGAAGTGGCCGGCCAGCGCCATGCCATTGTTGATCACCGAGATGGCCTCGGCCGTGGACAGCGTAGCGGTGGGGCTTTTCAGCTTGGCCTTGCCGTCTTCGGTAACGCCATTGCGCAACTCGCGGAAAATGCGCACCACACGCGCGACTTCCTGCAGTGCCGGCGGCTCGGCCGGCAAGTCCAGCGCGACGCCCATTTCGCCGACGCGCTTGAGCACGATCGCCACCTCATCTTCCTCGCTGGAAGGCACCGGCAGAATCACCGTATTGAAGCGGCGCTTCAGCGCGCTGGACAGTTCATTGACGCCCTTGTCGCGGTTGTTGGCGGTAGCGATCACGCTGAAGCCGCGCACGGCCTGCACTTCGCTGCCCAGCTCCGGCACTGGCAGGGTCTTTTCCGAAAGCACGGTGATCAGCGCATCCTGTACATCGGCCGGAATGCGGGTCAGTTCTTCGATACGCGCGATCTTGCCCAGGCGCATGGCATTCATCAGCGGGCTTGGCACCAAGGCCTTCTCGCTCGGCCCGTTGGCCAGTAGCTGGGCGTAGTTCCAGCCATAGCGGATCTGTTCCTCGCTGGTGCCGGCGGTGCCCTGCACCAGCAAGGTGGAATCACCGCTGATCGCGGCGGTCATATGCTCGGACACCCAGGACTTGGCCGTGCCCGGTACGCCAAACAGCAGCAGCGCCCGGTCGGTGGCGATGGTGGCCACCGCGATTTCCATCAGGCGACGGTCACCGATGTACTTGGGGCTGATGACGAAACCGTTCTCCAGCGTGCCACCCACCAGATAGGTCACTACCGCCCAGGGCGACATGGTCCAGTTGGCCGGGCGCTGGCGGTTGTCCTGGCGGCGAAGCTCTTCCAGTTCTTCGGCGTATTGGTGTTCGGCGTGCTGGCGCAGGACGGCAGTGGTCATAGGGGCTCCAGTGAAAGGCTTTGATAATCAGAATGTGGAATGCAGCGTCTGCCGCGTGGCCAGCAGCTGGCGGGCCTGTTGCAGGCAATCGAGCATCGCTTCGGTCGCTTCGGTGGGCGCGTCGGCAATCTGCACGCGCGCCAAGGCCGATGGATGCAGCACGGCCAGCAGCTCCAGCAGCGGTTCCCGCTGGTAGTAGTCGTAGCGCAGGGACGGGTCGCCAAACTGCTGGCCCAACCCGGCCGCCAGCTGCTGCGAATAGGCTGCACTCAAGGTCTGGCCCGGGCCGGTACTGGCCAATACGTCGCCCAGGATGCCTTGCTGGTGCAGTTCCTTGACCGTGGTCGGCCAATGCCGCTCGCGCTGCGCTGCCGGCAGCATGGCCAGCAACTCGCCCAAGCGCAGCTGCCGTTGTTCCGTCGCGATCAGGGCTTCCACCCAGTCCGGCGCAGCAGGCCCCACGCGTTCCATCCAGGCGCGCAGCAGGGCGTCGTACCAATCGGTACCGCGCGCCCACGCCAGCACCTGTTCCGGGGTCTTTTCCAGTGTCTGGCACCACCAGGCCAGCGGCAGTTGCCGGGCAATCTGGTAAAGCCACCACGCGCGCTCGCCCAGCAGATCACTGTTCGGGCGCTTGCCATCAATGGCAGCGTCGGACCAACCTGCAGCCGCAACAGTGGGGGCATCCAACGCCCAGCTCATGCGGCGCAGCAGGCCGCTACGCTGCTGCTGCAACAATCCAAGCATCTGCGCCCGCACATACTGCGCATGCGGCGTGTCGGACAGCTGCGCCAGCATCGGCCCGACCAACATGCGGACCTCGCGGCTGCGATCCTTCAACAGTGGCTGCAGCAGCCCGGCGTCGCCGTCACTCAGCTGCGGCTGCAGTGCGGCGACGAAATCCTGCCGTTCGCGCGCGGAAAGGTCCTTCAGCGTGCCTTGCAGCCGCAACCGTGCGTTTTCTGCGTCCTGCGCACGTAACTTCTGAAAGGCATCGACGCGTGCATCGGCGCTGCCTTCATTCCACACCTGCTCCAGATCCGCCGCCGCACTTGCTGCCGTCGTTGTCTGTATCGCGTAACTCCAATCAGGATTACAGGCGGCCAACCAACGGCCACGCACACCCAGCACCGGCCGCAACGCGGAGCGCAGTACGTTCAAGCGCGCGCCGGCATCCAGCGCCTGTGGCAACACGGCGACCGGCAGATGCCGACCGTGGCTGGCGAGCTGCAGGCAGGCTTCGTGGCGGGTGCGCTTCATCCACTGCGGCGGCATGCCACTACTGAACAAGGCCTTCAACAATGGCAGCCAGGCATGATCCGCCGGCATCACCAGGGGATCGTCCTGTGCCACCGGCGGCATCTGCACCGGTGCGGCCATGCGCAGGGCGGCGCGGCGACATGCTGCCAACACACCGACTTGCTGGCTGTAGGCCAGCGCCGCATCGTCCTGCGCCGCCAACGAAGCCAGCACCTGCCCCAATGCGCCCTCCGCGGCAATCACCTGCGGGCGGTCTATGCCCAGCAGCGCCGGCTTCAACCAGAGATCGTTCATGCCGCGCTCCTTTCCCAACGATCACCTTGTGCATTCCATGCAGATAGCGGCAGCAGCGACTGACCATCCCATTCGCCCATCACGCACAGTGGGTGGCCGCCGGCAAACGCCAGCAGGGCCCAGCCCTGCGCAGGGCCCACCTGCAGTGCCAACGTGCCCTCGGCGTGTTGCAACCAGCCGTGGCGACCATCGTGGGTCACATGGACCTCACGCAGGTGCATGGGGATCTGCCCGAGCCAAGGGTTGTTTGCATGCCCCAGGGCCGCGGTATCAAGGGTGTCGTCCTGCGGCGGTGCGCTGCTGGACTCCGCAGCGGGGCCCATCTCACCGGCTACCGCGCGCAGCGGTACGGTGCCGGCATGGAAATGCAAGCTGCCCGCGTACACGTGGCCCGTGCGCCAATGCTGCTCCCAGCCACGCCCACTGTGGCTGTAGTCCTGCAGCAGCGCTGCACGCCCACTGTCCAGACCCAGCAACCATACGCGGCGTTCAAGCAGGTTGCCGGCCTGTTCCAACAGGTGTTGCCCCTGCACATACCAGCGATCGTGTAGCGCCTCGCCCTCGCGTAGCACCACCTCACGTTCAACCGGCCAACCCAGGGCAGCGCGCAGATCCGCCTGTCGCGCCACGCCGAAGGCGTCAAATCGTGGGACCGCCTGCGTCAGCAACTGCAACAGGCCCAGGCGTTCGCCCAGTTCCGCCAGATCGGCCACGCCGCGCCCACCATCACCCAACGCCTGTTCCAGCTGGCTCGCCAGTCCAGGGGCCTGTGCGTCGACCATGCGCGCCATCATGCGCCGCGCGTCCTGCTCGAAACCCGCCCCAAGATTGGCCAGGCCTTGCCTGAACTGGTCGGCGATCCAACGTTGCAGCTCGGCCGCGCCCGCCTGCATGCGCGTCCAACGCGCCTGCTCGCGCTTGGCGGTGGCCGCCGCCTGCACTTGCGGATCCGGCGGCGGGGCGGTTGCGGCGGAGTCAGCGGCCGCCTCCTTGCGGGCGGCGCGGTCGCGTCGACCCTGCATCCATTCCTCTACCCAGGCTGGGCGCGGTTGCGATACGCAGCGCGGGTTGCCGTCGGCGTACAGCATCAGCAGCGCCAAGCCATGCTTGCAGGGAAATTTGCGACTGGGGCAGGAACAGCGACTGACCAGCGCAAGCAGATCCACCTGGGTCTGGTAAGGCTTGGCTCCGCTGCCCTGGCATTCACCCCACAGCGCATCGGCGTCGGCGCCAAGCAGGCCCCATTTTCCGTCCGTGGCCAGCCCTCCGGCCGCCTTGCTTGACGATGCATCAGGTGCAAGCGCGAGCACCTGCTCGCGCGTGAGTCGCACTTCCATATCCGTACTCACATCAGGTCCGGCAAGATCATAGCCGAGGTTGGGTTACAACCTGCAGCTCGGTCACGGACCTGTATTAGAAAGACGGCGTCCTCATGCGATCAGGCCGTCGCCATCGCCCCAGATCAAGGCCTCCAATACTTCACATTGCCATCACTCGAACTGATCGGCCCTCGGTTCACAGCCGCGTCTCCAACTCAAGCGGACGCCTGGTCCCGTTTGCTATTGGGCAGGCATCTGCACGTTGAGGAGAAGATCATCTTGCCCGCGACAGGAATCGCTCCAGCAAGCTCAGGGAATACCAATCCCGCGAAGCCACTGAAGCGCATCATCGGTCCAGCGATCGGCATCCTTTCCCTGCTTCCTGACACCAAACGCATGCCCGCCTGTTTCGTACAGCTTGAGCTCAACGCTGCCCCCAGCACGCTTCAGGGCCCTCTCATATACCTGGGAATAATAGGAAGGATCGACCGGATCATCCTTGGCATGTATCAGCAGGGTTGGCGGGACAGCGCTTGAAACTTCGATATCCGTATTCAGCTCCTGCGCCGCAATGGATCTTGGGGTCTTGTTCTTGTGTTCCATCGTCAGATGCCCTGGATACACGGGTATCGCGAAGTCGGGACGACGACTGACTTCATCGACATCATCGATTGCGTCATACGATCGGTGCGCGAAAGCCGTCGACGAAAGAACGGCCAGGTTTCCTCCCGCCGAGAAGCCCATGACACCGATCCTGTCAGGGTCCAGGCCATATGCTTCCGCGTTGTAACGCACAAGCGAGATGGCCCGCTGCGCATCCTGCAAGGCCATGGGGATCTCTGGCTGCTCGTGCCGCCTGGTCACGCTGTTCCAGTTGCACCCGGTGTTTGGCACGCGGTACTTCACCAGGATGCAGGTGATACCCGAATCGGTCAGCCACTTGCAGACATCAGCACCGTACAAGCCAAGCGTACTGCTGGGGCCTATGGCCAGCGCCTTGTAGCCACCGCCCGGGAAAACCAGGATCGCAGACCGTGACGTGTTGACCTTCGGCGAATAGACGAGATACGTCGGGCGCGTCCACGCCCATGTCTCGTGGGCAAGCGCCTTTATCCCATCCTGAAGGACCTGCGAGCCTTCTGGCCACAGTGCAACCTCTTGCGAGTAGTTGATGACCGGTTCGGCTTGGATGGTAGCGCTTGCTCGCTGCATTGCCTCCGCCCGGCGCTGCTCGAGATCCGGACCATCGGCGGCGATGGCGTTGGCGAATGGGATCCACAGAGCCACGGCGTACAACAGGGCGGTGAGGGGATTTGGCACGCGAACCTCCTTTATTGCGGGAGCCGGGGATCGCAGTCGGCGCGTCGGGACTGCTTACCCGATGCGCCGAACAGGGAATCACGGCGAGAATCCATCTCAACGCGCAGCGTTGCGCTCCTTCCGCAACTGCTGCTCGAAGCGCAAGCGGTAGTCGGACACCATCGTCTGCAGCAATCCCGGCTCAACGAACGCGTCCTCTTCACCCGCCTGCCGGCGCCGCTCCCGGCCCAGCACATCGGTCGTCTCCGGGTGGCCACTGAGGACGATATCCGCCTGCATGTCGGCAAGTTTCGCGAATGTTGCCTGGAAATCCTCGGCAATGGCCGGATAGCCGCGATTGCCCACCAAGGTATTGCCGGCAACGGTGATACTGCACAAGAACAGCAGCTGTCGCGGGGTGCCGCGATCATTCACCGTCATGCTCCAACTGGTACAGCCGCGCGTATGCCCGGGGGTAAGGTGCGCGGTGAGCTCCAGCTCGCCCAAACGAACCTTCTGGCCATCAGCTACCTCTTCATCGACGGTGACCGCTGCAAAAGGCTGGACGCCGTAGTTGGTGTCGCCCTGGTTGCGCCCGTTCTCCAGCGCCCAGCGGTCTCCGGCGCTGGCCAGTACACGGGCGCCGGTAGCGTGCTGGAGTGCAGCCATCGCGCCGACATGGTCGGCATGGGCGTGATTGCTGAGCAGCAGCCTGACGTCACGCAAGGGCACGCCAACGCTTTCGATGTTGTCCTCGATCTGCCGGGCGTTCTCTGCCAGGGTGGCGTCGAGCAGGATTGCCCCCTGGCGAGACACGATCAGGTAAGCCGCCAGCCCTTGGGTGCCGACGTAGTAGACGTTGTCGACGATACGGAAGGGTTTGTTTGGCGCAGTCCACGCCGGCGGATCGGCAGCCCACGTCGCTGGGCACCCCAGGCCCGCGGCCAACAACGCGGCTGCGCGCAGCCCCCAACGAACACCCTGCCCTGCTTTCATCGCTGCACCTCGTCTGGTATCTGCAGCCACTTTCGCCTGCCGCCACCGCTCCCACAAATGCGAAGAACTGGGCCGAGTCATGAGTTTTTTCAGGGGCGGCTGCCGTTCGCAGGCAGTCGTTCTGCGCTACCCGGCAGGAAGCGCGGCAAGCACGTGATCGGCAACGCCGAACGACCACCGTCCGCAGCGCACTGTAATTGCGATTTCCCGCAGCGCAATTTTTACGGGCTTTTCTACAGAACTGTATCGACGCCTGCTTGCAGCCGGACGTACATTCGCGTCCATCCGCCCCGAGAAGCCACAATGATCCGTCGATCCTTGTCCCTGCTGCTTCCGCCGCTGGTCGGCGCCGTGCTGCTGTGTGCGTGTGACGCCAGCAAGCCGAAGGCGGTTGCCGACACGCAGCCCGTTGCCACGCCTGCCGAGCTCCCGCTATTTGAAACCTTCGGCGATCTGCATCGCGATATCGCCAGCAAGGTGCCCCTGGCCCAGCGCTACTTCGACCAAGGCATGCGCCTGGCGTATGGCTTCAACCATGAAGCAGCTGGGCGCGCGTTTGCCGAAGCCGCGCGATTGGATCCGGCCTGCGCGATGTGCGTGTGGGGCCAAGCGCTGGTATTGGGGCCCAATATCAACCTGCCAATGGACCCGGCCGCCGCCAAGGACGCTACTGCCCTGGCTGCGCGCGCCGCCAGTCTGGCCGGTAATGCCCGGCCCGTGGACCAGGCACTGATCGCCGCCTTGCAGAAACGCTACGCCGATCCCGCACCGGATGACCGCAAGCCGCTGGACCGTCGCTATGCCGAGGCGATGGCCGCCGTGGTTGCGCAGTACCCCGAAGACGATGACGCCGCCGCCCTGTATGCCGAAGCGCTGATGGATCTGTCGCCATGGGCCTATTGGGAGAACGGAAAGCCCGGCAACTACACGCAGACCCTGGTGGCGGAACTGGAGCGTGTGCTGGCGCGCAATCCACGCCATATCGGTGCCATGCACTACTACATCCATGCGATGGAGTCCTCGCCCGAACCCAAACGCGCCGAGCCACAGGCCGATGCACTGGCCGCACTGGCACCGGGATCGGGCCATCTGGTGCATATGCCCGCGCATATCTACATCCGCACCGGCCGCTACCACGATGCCACCCTGACCAATCTGTCGGCCACCACCGCCGACAAGGATTTTCTGGCCGTCTGCCGTGGCAGCAATGGCGTCTACCCGCTGGGCTACGTGCCGCATAACTGGCACTTCGCCACCATGACCACCGGCCTGACCGGCTCGCGCACGCTGTCCATGCAGGCCGCCCGGCAGACCGCCGAACGCGCCGACCGCAGCGCAATGGGCGAGGCGCCGATGCAGTTCATGCAGCAGTTCGTGGTGACGCCTCTGCTCACCCAGGTTCGCTTTGGCGACTGGGACGCCATTCTCGCCGACACCGGCGCCGCGACCGAGCTGCCCTACCCCAGCGCGATCCGCCACTTTGCGCGTGGCATGGCACATGCCCGCAAGGGCAACCTGGAACAGGCCGAAACCGAGGCCGGTGCGCTGCACGCAATTGCCGCCGACCCGGCGATGGCACAGATCAGCTTTTTCGACATCAACCATGCCGATGGCGTGTTGCGCGTTGCCGACGCACTGCTACGTGGCGAGCTGCTGCGCGCGCAAGGCAAGCACGACCAGGCCATCACCGCCCTACGCGAAGCCGCTGCAGCCGAGGACGCATTGGCCTACAACGAGCCTGCCGACTGGCCATTGCCGATACGGCCCTATCTGGGCGCCGCATTGCTGGATGCCGGTGACGCCAAGGGCGCGAGCGACGCCTTCCAACAGGATCTGACCACCTATCCCGCCAATGGCTGGTCGCTGTATGGATTGGCACAGGCGCAGCAGGCGCTGGGCCAGAAGGAGGCTGCACAGGAAACCCAGCGCCAGCAGACACAGGCCTGGCAATGGGCTGACGCTCCGCTCACCGCAGCGCGCTACTGAGCAGCAACCAACGAGGGCGGCGTTGCCCGGCTTTCATCGGGTTGCGCCGCTGCCATCGCTGCCATTGCCAGCGCCTCGCGCTGCTGCCAGCTGCCGCTCAGTTGCCGATAGGGAATCTGCCTGGCGTCGAGCTCACGCAGATACCAGGCGTGTTGCCACTGGCGGAATGCCTCATCGCGGCGGGTGCCATCCTGCACGAAGGGAACATCGGGATCACACAACAGCACCAGGTCATAGGGACGCGCGGCCAGCGCCTGTAGCAATAGGTCGGCGCGACCAAACATCGCTTCGGCGTACATCAAGGTGGTCAGCGGCGTGGTATCGCAAACCAGCCAGCGCGTGGCCGATGCCTGTATCTGTTCCTCGCGCGCCACCTGGGTCTGCGCGATGTGCAGCAGGTCGGCCTCCTGCAGTTGCCCGTCCTGCGCCTCCCACAGTTCACGGCCATATTCGGCCGCGTGAAGGCTGCCCAATCGCTCGGCCAAGGTTCGGGCAAGCGTCGATTTGCCCGTGGATTCGCCACCGATCAATGCTACCCGCCGCACGAAATGGCGGTATACCTCCGCCGCAAGCTGGTCACGTTGCCCATGCAGGTCGGCACGCAGTGCTGTCCCCGATACGGGCACTGCGGCGCGCGCAGGATCGACCGAAACGTGCGCCACCGCGCGCCCGCCACGCAACTGTTGTTGCTGCGACAACACGGCCGCGAAACCCGGGCCATAGTCTTCGCTGCTGAAAACAATGTCGACCTCGCGCTGGATCACCTCGCGCAGCAGCCACGCCATGAACTGGCGATGTGCATCATCGCCAGCGTCATTGCCAGGCAAGCGACGCGAGGCCAGTCCGCATTGTCGGCAATGCGCAGCCAGGCGCGCATCATCCAGCACCCAAAGGCTGGCGGCCGGATACAGCGCCTGCAACCAGGCCTCGCGCTGCTCCGGTGCCATGCCGGGGAACTCCGGCTTGGTATAGCTGACCACGATCAACTGCGCGCAGGCTGCCTGCGCGTGGTCCAGCAACAGTTGGTGGCCGCGATGCAAGGGGCAGAACTTGCCAACCACCAGCCCCGTCCCGCTCCCACTCATGCCGCGGCACCCTGCTCACGCCACAGACGGCGCCAATGGCGCCATGCAAGCCAGGCATTGATCCAGTACGCGGCATACAACACCGAGGTAAGGGTCAGCCCGCGCGAGGCGTACAGCGGCACGGCGATGGTATTGACCAGCACCCACACCGGCCAGGTCTCGATGCGCCGACGCATCAGCAGCAACTGCGCCAACACCGACAGGCATAGCACCGACGAATCCGCGAACGGCGCGTAGGCATCCGTATACACGTGCAGGACCAAACCATAGACGGCACCGGCGCAAAGCGCCGCCGCCCCCATCAGCGCAAAGCTGCGCACCGGCGTCCGCCGGATGGGCAACGCCGCGTGGCTGGCACTGGCATGCCAGTTCCACCAGCCAAACAGGCTGGCCACCACGAAGAACGCCTGCAGCAGCACGTCGGCGTACAACTGGGTATGCCAGAACAGCAGCCCGAACAACGAGCAGCCGATGATGCCGGTCCACCAGGTGTGTACGCTGTTGCGCGCGGCGAACAGGATCGAAGCGGTTGCCAGCAGGTTGGCAGCGATCTCCAGGGCACTCATGCGCCCAGGCCTTCGATCAGATCGGTAGTGTATTGCAGCACTTTGTCCTCGGCATCCATCAGCACGACCTGTACCGACAGGCCTTCCAGGGTAGTTTGCAGTGCGGCTTGCGACTGCGCGGCATGGCCGGCTTCGGCGGTTGGCACGTGCAAGCGCACGCTGCCGTCGGCGGCTTGATGCACCCGGAAGCGCGACAGCGGTATCCCGGCCAGTGCATGGGTAAGGTCGATATTGTTGATCCAGCGGCCAGCAGCGGTGCGGTAACGCACCGGCCGCCGCCCCTGCAGGCCGACGATCATCGGCGTATCGCCGCACATGGCCAGTGCCCCCTGGTCGCCGGTGCGGTAACGCAGCAGCGGCAGGCAGAAGTTGAAGCCGCCGGTCAGGGTGATCTCGCCCACCTGCCCCATTGGCAGCGCGGCGCCATCATCGTCCAGCACTTCCACGTACATGCCCGGCTGCAGCAATACATGGCCGCCGCATGCCGGGTCGTATACCGCCAGCGGCCCGGCCTCGTTCATCGAATAGATATCCAGCACCGGGCACTCAAAGCGCTGCTCCAGTGCCTGGCGCAGCCCCACCGACAAGGCCATCGATACCGATAGCAATGCGCGTGGCCGGTGCGACAGGTCCAAGGTCAGCAAGGTCGCAAAGGAGATAGGGTCGCCGGCGATCACCTCTGGCTGCAAGGCATCGATGTAGGTGCCGCGATCATCGGGATGACGCCACTCATCCGGATACAGGTTGATCTTGGCCAACCCGGACTCGTCCATGGTTGGCGTCACCGATACATAGGTAAAGCAACGCTGCTGCATGCCCAGCAGCATCACCCCCATCTGCCCGCGACCGTGCTGCAGGCACACCCCAAAGCGTGCCAACGCGCGCTTGTGGTGGGCCAGGTAGCGCGCGGCCACCAGCGGGTGCGAGGGCAGTACCAGCGGGTGCCCGGTGGTCCCGGTGGTACGGAAGTTCATCATCCGCTGCAGCGGCACCGGGTCGGGAACAAACTGCGCGATATCGGCTGCCAGGTCGGCGCGCTGCGTGGGAGCGATCTGCGCGAAATCCATCTCCGGACCGCGCGCCCTGAAGTACGGAACCTGTGCATGAACGTTGGCGACAAATGCGTCCAGCCACGGCGGCGGCGCGCCCGGTTGCCACTGGAACTTCGCCTGCAGAATCTCCCGCTCATACGCATGCAGCTGCTCCACCTCCTCGGCCAGAAGGCGGTTGCCGCTCTGGTTGCGATATCGCGGCGCAGCCGGATGTTCGCGCATACGGTGCAGCATCGCCCTGCCCGCCTCGCTCAAGGTGGGATAGCGCTCACCGTCATGTGGGCCCTGGTTCACTCGCGCGTCCACTTGTCCGCTGATTCTTCGGCCGCCTTGCGCGCCAGTGCTTCGCGGATGGCCCGCGCGCGCGCTTCGGCCGCACGACTGGCCTCCAGCAGGCGGCGCCGCTCGACGCTGCTGACACTCGCCAGCCGGTCGGCGGCCTGCGCGGCCGTCTCGCCTTCTGGTAACAGCCCCAGCCGGGCGATGGCGGTGCGCGCCAGCTCTTCGCGGCGATCAGGATCATGCAGGTAACGCGCCACCGGCGCTTCGGCGGCCAGCGCCGGTACGACATCGGTGAACAAGGGCAGCAGCAGCTCGCGTTGGAAGCGCCGTTCGCGCCAGCCTTCATCGGCCAGCAACCACGCCATCACCGCCGCCAGGCTGAGCTGATTCGCACTGACAGCAACAAGTTCGCCGGACAGGCTTGCCCGCAATCCCGCCGGCAGCGCAACGCCATGCAGGGCAAGCACATCGTTGACCACCGCCGCGACCTGCAGCTGGCCTTCGCGCCCGCGGCGCGGTGGGTCCAGGAAGTCCGGCGGCGTATCGATCAAGCAACGCAGCAAGGCGTCGAGTGCAGCGGTCGTACTCATCACCATGTCCGTCCTGTTGTGTCGTCATCGCGGGCGGCATTTGCCGGGAACATACGTCGCTGGCTCATTGCCGCCCCCCATCGTTCTGCTGGTAGTGGCGCTGGCTGAAATCACGCGCAAAGCCGAGCAGGTCGCTCATGTCGCGTACCACATGGATGTCCCAGCCTTGCTGGCGCGCGCGCAGCAGATCCGCGGTCCAGCCCTTGGCGCCTGCCAGCGTGGCCGGCAACGGGCTGTACAGATTCAACGCCATGCTGCCGCCGGCACGTGCCGCGCGCAGTGCTTGTGCAGCGATGTCCCAGCCACTGTTGCCGCGCTCGTCCTGCTCGAACATGGTGGTGATGCCGTCGTCGGAGATATGCAGGATATGCACCGCACGCGCGCCGGCCGGGCGCTGTGCGTAGGTGCTGCGCAGGCGATGGATGGGGAACGCAGTGGCGCCACCGAAGTACCCCACCAGCACCTTGAGGATGTCGTCCTCGCTACGCACGAAGCCATCGGTATGCAGGCATTGCTGCTTGCCACTCCACAGGGTGGCCTGCACGCGCGCACCTGCACGCAATGCTGACAACGCGATCACCGCACCGGCCAGTGTCAACCACGAGGTGACGTGCTGCGGGTCGGGCATGGAGCCGGAGCTGTCCACGTAAAGGTCAAGGTCGATGGGCTCGCTGGCGGGCTCGTTGCCCGGCGCCGGCCCCATCACCCGCCGCACCGTGGTCACGCCCGGCACCACCGTCGGCGATTGCACCAGCGTCTGCATCCAATCCACCGCATCCAGCGGGTCACCCGGCTCCCACGGCTCCAGCCCTTCCAGCTCAGGCTCCATCGCCTGTGGCTGCGGGCTCACCGGGAAGCGGATCAGATGTGGCAAGGCACGTTCGCGGTAATAACGCACTGCGAACTGCTGCGGGTTCAGGTCCAGGCCGGCGGCACGCAGGATCTCGCCATACTCGAATGGCTCGCGTGTCTGCCCGGGCCCGGAAGCCGTGCCCACAGCCTCCGCAGGTGCTTGCCCGGTCTCGTCTTCGAGCGCCTCGCCGGTGATGCGCGGGTCCAGCGCCGGGTGTATCGCCGGGGCCAGTTCATCCTCTTCCAGACGATCCAGCCCCACCGGCTGGCTGCCGCGCCCGGCGTGACGTGTGTCCATCAAGGCATCCACGCGCGCATCGCTGACCGTCTCCAGCAGGTGCGGTAACAGCAACGCGCTGAAGCGGCTGGCGCCCTCCATCCATTCGCTGGCATACGTGCGGATCACCCGCGCGCCCAGCCACGCGTCGCCGCGCAGGCTGGCATCCTCCACCGGCCCGCCGAGACTGCCGGCCGATTGCTGCCAGAGTTGCTCGTAGATGCCCATGTACAACTGCCATAGCGGCGAGCTGGCGGCGGACGCAGCCGCCAGGCGTTGGTAGATCTCGGCCATACGCAGGCCGCATTGCCGCTGCAATCGATCATTGATCAGCAGGTCGGTGTACAGATTGGCCACCATTGGCGCGTGCGCTTCCAGCGTCGGCAAGGCGCGGCGGATACGCGCCAACAGCCGCGCGTGGTCTGTGGCGGTGGCCGGCGCCAACACGTGGTGGCCGATTTCGTGGGCCAGGATCTCGCGGGCGTGATCCTGCAAGCCCAACCGCAGCACCTGCGGCAGATCGATCACGACACGCTGATCGGCCAGCCGGATCATCGCGAAGCTGCCGGTCAATCCTTCGCGGGCAGCTTCCACGCTGCTATCGCACAGACGGGGATCCTGCAGCCGGGTAAAGCGGCTCCAATCAGCCAGCGCCAATGGCCATGCCGCACGCCACTGCTCCAGCACGCGCTGCTGATCCAGCGGGTTCATGCCGTCCCCGGCAACAGGCACACCTGGTGCGACCACGGTGAGTACACCGCCACACCGGCAGGGCCGGCAACCGCGGCCAGGCCATCGGCCGGCGCTGCATAGGCAATGACGGTGCTACCGATGCGCGCGCCCTGGCTGTCGAATGACACCTGCGTCGCCGGCGTTTCACGCGCGGCGGCAAACTCCGCCGCGCTGGCCGGCAACACCACGCCACCGAAGGCATCGGCAATCAGCAGGAAGTGGCGCCCACCGCTGCGGGCGATGAATCCTTCCGCGCTTGCACGCAGCTGCGGCGGGGTAGCGAAAGGACCACCCAGGCCAGTGAAACCGCCCAGGCGCTGTCCCTGCACATTGGCGGCAGCCCCTTGCGGATGCCACCAGCGTTCGCTGTGGATCTGGCTGCGCGTCGCAGTCCATTCGCCCTGCTCGACCCCCAACGCCGCTGCCGCCAGCCCGGCAGGCAAGCGATCGGCCTGCGCCAGGGCGGCCACGCGCAGGTGTGCCATGCCCGCCTGCCACGCGCACAAGGCGCCAACCGCGCGCAATGCCGCCGTGTCTGCGCAATCGGGCAGCAAGGCAGCCATCCGTTGCAGCCATTCGGCAACACGGACACCGGGGACTTCATCCATGCGGACGACGGCGTTGCTGATCGCGCCCAAGGTTTCCAGCGGTGCCACCGCGAGCAGCGGCGCCGCGGGTACCGCCAGCTGCTGCCAGGCCGTGTCCACCCATGGCAAACGCGCGGCGGGGCCAGCCAGTCCCTGTGCCACCAGTTCCAGGCCCAGTTCAAACGCCACTTCCACAACCATCGGCACTGCGGCTTCATCCACCCCAGCCACCGCCACGCACAATGGGTCCAGGCTCTGGCCGATGAATGCCGACAAGGCCGTCGTGTCCAACGCCGGCCAGCGCTGCCGCGCCTGTGCCACGCGTTGATTGAACAGGCTGCGGCGCGACGCCAGCACGCTGGTCAATACAGGCGACAGCATCTCAGCGCGCCTGCTGCCAATGCAGGTAGTTGGTATAGCGTTGATGCAGGTACTTGAGCTTGAGCAGGTCGTCGTAGAGATGGCCGTACAGCTTGCGTCCCTTCACCCGCTCCTCCACCAGGCGCTCGATGCGGGTCAAACGCGCGCGCGTCTCGCGCTCGCTCACGCCATCCAGGCCGCGCGCGAACTGCGCGGACAGTTCGCCCACCGGGTCATTGCGGTCAAGGTCCAGGCGATCGTACTCGGCGTTGGAACTGTCCAACAGCCAGCGCAGCCAACTGAGCCGGTCGCTGCGATAGGCCACGTTCTCTGGCAAGGCGAAGAACGGCGCATCCAGATCCGGCTGCAACTTGTCGTTGAGTACGAAGGGCAATACCTGGCGCACGTCGTCCAGCGCGACCGCGGCATTGCCACGGAACCAGGCCAGCGCCTTGGCGAACATCAACAGCGTCATCAGGTTGCGCACCGACAGACCGTTGCGGGTCTGGCAGCCCAGGTCCTTCATGCGATCACGGCCGGAATCGGCGGCGACCGCCTGTGCCCAATCGATACCGGCCAGGCGCACGGTGTCCTTGGTCAGGTACTCGAACTGCGCGCCAGCCGTTTCCATCAGCTCGAACTGGCTGCAGAAGAACTCGATGCGCCGACGCACATCCTGTGGCACCTCGACCGCGCGGATCTGCTGCAGCATCTGTTCGCATTCGCCATCGTTGAAGATGATCTCGCGC
This sequence comes from Stenotrophomonas sp., assembly GCF_032061965.1. Classification (GTDB taxonomy): domain Bacteria; phylum Pseudomonadota; class Gammaproteobacteria; order Xanthomonadales; family Xanthomonadaceae; genus Stenotrophomonas. The sequence goes on from NZ_DAMBEF010000019.1 coordinate 28,634, forward strand.
GGCACGACTTCTTCCGGGCGGATGTTCTGCTCGATGCGCAGCAGCATCTCTTCCAGGAAGCGCGGGTTGAAGGCCAGCGCCTGCACCACCACGTCGATACGGTCGCGCAGTGCTTCGATCACCTGGTAGGTGCCGCCGCCACGGTCGTCATTGGCCGTCAGGTACCACGCCGATTCCGGGCATTCGTAGACCTGGTTGAGCACCTCGGCGTAGTTGTCACCCATCACCGTCAGCAAGGCACTCTGGGTGCGGGTGGGGATGCGGTTGTACTCATCGATGATCTTGACCCGCATGCCCAACCAGCTGCGCCAGGCGATGCGTATCTGCGACATGTCCTGCGCAGCAACCAGATCAGCCGGCAGCGGATTGCCCAGCAGGTCGGCGATGGTCATCTGCGGATGGCCATGCTGCATGGCGCGGCGCACCTCGCGCACCGGATAACCGGCCAGCACGCCCATCAGAATCGCGCTGGCAGTCTTGCCACGGCCAGGGCCACCCACGAACAGGCATTTGCGGCGCGTGGCGAAGGTCAGCAGCGGCAACAGGACGTAGCTGGAATAGCTCTGCGCCGAGGGCAGGGTCAGGGTGCGATGGGTATCACCGACGCTGAAGCTGGCCGCCGGCCCCTGGTGATACTCGATATCGTAATGCGGGCTGATGATCGCGTTGTTGACGATCCAGAAGTAGGCCTGCCGCAGCTTTTCGTCCAGCGCCAAGGGCGGCGCATCGGCGCTGTCGCCCAGCTGTACCGGTCCCTCATACAACTCGGCCACATCAAAGGTCCGCGCAGCGGGCTCGGCCTTCGGGTTGGTAGGCGCCTGCGACAGGCGCTGGAACAGGTTGAATGGCGACACCCGGGCTTCCCTTCATCAAGTGGCCCGGATTCTAGCGTGGTCGCCGTGAGTAAGGCCGCAGCTCAGTCAGCGGCTTGCGCGGAGAGGGTGAACTGAAAGACCTGTTCGCGTGTACCGCCGGAAACGGTGGCGGTGAGCTGCCGGCCCTCCCGGCGATACGCGATCCGCTGTGGATAATCGTGCTGCGGGTTCTCGAATACCGCCGACTGGTCGCCCTGCTCCACCAGTCCGAAGCGCACCGGCGCCGGATTGCCGGGCACATCGGCGACGTAGTAGAGCAGCCCGCCGTCTTCGATGATGCGCAGTCGTTCTTCAAACTGCAGTTTGCCCTGCCGATAGCTGCGACCTTCACCCACCAGCGCATCGGCCTGCCGTCTCCACTGCTCGCTACCGCTGCGATCAGCCGCCAGGCCGGTGCGCTGCCAATCACCGAGCAGCCATCCCAGCGAGCTGACCTCCGCCGCAGCGGCAATACCGGGCAGCAGGGAGAGGACGAGCATCAAGGCGGATCGGGACATGGGGTTACGCTCCTGCCGGCTCAGGCACGTGGCGGAATCAGCGCGTCGTCCAGCGCGGCGGCGCGCTGCCACGCCGGACGGCTGCGCAAGCGTTCCCCGTAGGCGGCGAACGCGTCACGCTCAGGCATGCTCTTGAACATCTGTCCCCACAGCACCTGGCTTCCCACATAGACATCGGCGGCACTGAAGCGCTCACCCAGCAGCCATGGCGATGCGGACGCGGCAACCGTTTCCAGCGTGTCCACGGTCTGTTCGAAGCTGCCATAGCCGACCATGCCGGCCTTTTCCGGCGGCGCCAACAGGCCCATGGCCTTGGCACTGACCGCCGCTTCCACCGGTCCAGCGGCGAAGAACAACCACCGCAGGTAGCTACCGCGCTGCGGATCGTCCAATGCCGGGGCCAACCCCGCGCTGGGGAAGGCATCGGCCAGGTAGGCGCAGATCGCCGCCGCTTCGGTCACCACCACCCCGCGATGCACGATGGCGGGCACCTTGCCCATCGGGTTGACCGCCAGGTACGCGGGGGACTTCATGCTTTCCCCATACACCATCACCTCGGTGCGGTACGGCTGCCCCAGTTCCTCCAACATCCAGCGCACGATCCGACCACGCGACATGGGGTTGGTATGGAAGATGATGTCTTCTGCTGCAGCACTCATTGGTCGGCCTCCCGGGGTGATTGGTCGGGAGTCTAGCGCTGCGGGTGGAGATGCGCTCGGGCTGTGCATGGCTGTCGCTGGCTGTGGCTGTGGCTGTGGCTGTGGCCGTGGCCGTGGCCGTGGCCGTGGCCGTGGCCGTGATTTTGACTCTGCTTGAAGCCGTCATTCCCGCGCAGGCGGGAATCGCTCTGGCCCTGGCCCTGGCCCTGGCCTTGGCTTTGCTTAAAAGCCGTCATTCCCGCGCAGGCGGGAATCGCTCTGGCTCTGGCCCTGGCCTTGGTTTCGCTTAAAAGCCGTCATTCCCGCGCAGGCGGGAATCGCTCTGGCACTGGCTTCGCTTTGCTTAAAAGCCGTCATTCCCGCGCAGGCCCGAATCGCTCCAACTCCAGCCCTGCCTCCTCATTCATTCGCAGCGCTGGGCTGCACCCCCAACCCACATCCGCCTCAACGGTTGGATTGCGCCATTTTCGGCAAAAGACAAAAGCCAAGCCAAAGCCAAAACCAGAGCGATTCCCGCCTACGCGGGAATGACGGCTTGAATCAAGAGACAAGGCAGAAGCAACGACAAAAACAACGGCAAAAGCAACGGCAGAAGCAAAGGCAAAAGCAAAGGCAAAAACAAACCAAAAGGCAAAACCAAAAGCAAAATCAAAAAGTGAAAGGAGCAGCAAACCACTGCCCCAGTCACCCTCCCCATCATGCAATGCAAACCTCAGCGCGGACGACCCGCTGGCGGCGCCGGTGGTGGCTCGATGCCCTTGCCCCGCAGACAGGCCTCCATCGCTTCATGATCCAGCCGCGGCGGCTTGGCTCCATCGGCAGGTGCGTTGCCACCGGGCGGCTTCTGCGTCACGCCCTGCTCGGCCGCACAGGCTTCAAATGCCTTGGCAACTGCCGGGTCCATCGGCGGACCATGGCGCGGCCCAGCCGGCGGACCGCCGGGGGGGCCTCCCTGTGGACCGCCCGGAGGCGCACAACCGGGACCTCGGTGCAGCGACGCGCAGCCGCTGACGGCCAACACCAACACGGTGGTCAAAGCCACGCCAAACGGGCGCGGGGTATGCATCGACATGTTTTTCTCCATTGGATCAGGCAGCCGGGGCAAACTGCGCCACGGCGGGAATGGGCAGCAGGCCGGCGCGAATCTCGCGCTGCTGCCCGGGGGTGAACATCTGTTCGAATTTGCGGCGGTCCTTCAATGGGCCTGCCGCATCGGACTTCCACGGCTCATCAGGCCGTACCAGGTTCAACGGTGCGTGTGTCCCGTGCGATGACGGCATTGCATCGCCAGTTGCCAGCCCCATGAATGCATGCAACTGGCTGATGACCTGCTGCGGCTGTAGCAACAACTGCTCGTAACGCAGCAGCAGATGGTCCGGATGGTGCTGCCAGCGAAGGCTCTCCAGCAGTGCGTGGTTCCATCGGTCCACCGCCAGGCCCAGGTCGGCGAACCGATGCCAATCTGCATAGCGACGCGCGGCACCATGCAGCGATGCAACAACCTCGGTGCCATCGCGCAACAGATGGATCACGCGCGCACCCGGTACATGACGCTGGATATGCCCGAGGTAGAAAAGATGGTCCGGGGTTTTTTCCAGCCAGAGCTGGCTTCCCGTCATTTCGCACTGCCGGTCCAGGGTTGCGACGAATGTGCTTATCTGCGTGCTTACCCGCGTACAGCCACGTATGTGGGCAGGCATCAACGCGTCAGGCATGCCCGCCCATGCGCGGCGCGCCTGTGCCGCCGGTACCCAACACAGCCGCGCCAGTACATTGCGCCGCTGTTCCTGCAACAAGCGGCCCATCGAACGCCTGCGAGGCTGCTGACGCCGATGGTCTTCACTGCGCAGCAGGTTCTGCACAAAGTGGGTTTCCGGCAAGGTGAAGATACGCGTGTCGGCAGCCAGTAGATGCTGCAGCAGCGTGGTCCCCGAACGCGGGCATCCCACCAGAAATACCCGACCGGGCGCGGCTGTCACCATCACTCGATTCCGCTTGCCGGAATGCCCGCCATTTCTGGCATGAACGCGTGTACCTCGCTGCGGAAACGCTGCCGGAAACTGCGACTGTTAGCCAGATAGTGGGCGCGTGCATTGGCTGAAATCCGCTGCAATGCCGCTACGTCCATCGCCAGCGCCTGTTCCACTGCGGCAACGATGCCGGCAGCGCTGACGAAATGGCGCCGTACCAGTCCGTCGTTGCGTACATCCGCCACTGCGATGGGGATGCCCCGCTGTGCGCTGACCAGTTCGTCCATGGGCTCGCCGTCGGTGGCCAACACAACGGCACCCACGCTCAGTCCTTCCATCAGGTAGTGGCCGAAACCCTCGGTTTCCGACGGACAGATGTGGAACTGGCAGGCGTTCTGCAGTATCTGCAGCTGGGTATCGTCCAGGTAGGTGACGCGATGATCGATGTTGTGCGCAACCACCCGCTCCCTGACGCGCTTGGGGTGCTGCACGACGACCAGCAGCGGCCAATGCGGATGCCGCTTCCAGGTATCAATGAGCACCTGCGTCCCTTTGGCCGAGCTGCGCCCGGCAAGATGCGGGAATACCCGCTGCCGCTGCACCTGCGTGAGCATCCTGTCGGCGCTGGTGAAACCTACATAACGCACCTCGCTGCCCAGCGCGCGGAAGATACGCTCGGCATGCCGGGTTTTGCACAGCACCGCGTCGAAGCGCGACAACGACGGCATCCAACGCGGCAGGAACCACTCCGGGTTGGGAACCAGCAGGTTGCGCTCGGCCAATGGCAGGAAGTGGCGATACACGCGTTCGCCGAACAACTGCACCGGCACCTGCCCTTGCAGCGCGCGCCGGCAGCATAGCTTGCCCAGCTGCCAGCGGGTCTGGCCGCGCCCGCCCAGGCCGATCCGCTCGGCCTGCACCGGGCCGGCTAGTGCATCCAGCATCAGGTCCAAGTCGCGACTCAGGCCCACACCATTGTCGCGACTGATCAAACGTACCTGGGGCAGCATGGACGGGCTCGGTATCGGGAGGGCCCAGTCTGGCCAGCCTGCCTGACCTGGCGATGCCCGCTTCCTGTCAGCCTCCACAACAGCTGACATGCACTGACAAACAGCGACGCTATGATCGGCGATCCACATCGCCGCCCCACCCTGCGGGCAGCCGAAGGTAGCCCATGCCCGCCCACATCCTGGTGGTCGACGACGACCCGGACCTGCGCCGGTTGATCGTCGATTTCCTTGCCCAGCACGGATTCAACGTCAGCAGCGCTGAAAACGCTGCACAGCTGCGCCTGGCCATGCGTGACCAACGCCCGGACCTGATCGTGCTGGACGTGATGATGCCCGGCGAAGACGGGCTGACCGCCGTGCGCCAGCTGACCAGCGAGCGTCCGGCCCCGCCGGTGATCATGCTCAGCGCGCTGGGCAGCGATACCGACCGCATCATCGGCCTGGAGGTGGGGGCCGACGACTACCTGTCCAAGCCGTGTAATCCGCGTGAGCTGCTGGCGCGTATCCGGGCCCTGCTGCGCCGTGCACAGGCGACAAACGAGCGCCAGTCCAGCGCTACCCAACCGGTCTATGAGTTCGGCGGCTGGCGCCTGGATGCCTTGCACCGTGACCTGCGTGATCCCGACGGGGTGTATGTGTCGCTGTCCGACGGCGAGTTCACCCTGCTGCGCAGCTTCGTGGAACACCCGCAGCGGGTGCTGAGCCGCGACCTGCTGCTGGTACAGGCACGCGGCCAGGATTGCGACGTCTATGACCGCGCCATCGACAGCCAGATCAGCCGGCTGCGGCGCAAACTCAACGAACGCGGCTACCCCGAATTGATACGCACCATCCGCAACGAGGGCTACCTGCTGTTGCCGCCGGTGCGGCGGCTGTGAAGCGGCCACTATCGATTTTCGTCCGCACCTTCCTGTTGCTGCTGGGTGCGTTGCTGGTCGCTTTGGCATTGGGCATCGCCCTGCTGCTGACGCAGCCGCCGGTGCGACCGGTAGGCGTGCCGCTGTCGGAAGTAGTGGCCTTGCTGTCCAGCGAGCTGCCCTCGGCCAACAATCGATTGACCGTATCGGACAGCGCGCAGGCCCCTGCGTGCCCTGAAGGACAGCAGGGCGACCCGTTCATGCGGGCCCGGCTCGCCGGCTGGCTGGGCGTGGCCGCTACCCAGGTGTTGTACTGCCGCGGCATGCACCGGCCTGGGCCGGACGGCCCGCTACCGGCGCCGCCGATGCGGGGCCGGCGCTCCGGTGACGATGCGATGCGCGGCGCTGGGCCCGGCCCCATGGATCATCCGCCACCGATGCCACAGGACGCGCGACCCGCCGAGCATGGCTTGCTCGCCGGCGCGCCGTTGTTCGGCGACTTCATGGTCGCCCTGCGCAAACCCGACGGCCAGTGGCGCAGCGTCGCCCATCGCATGCCGGGGCCGTTGCCCAGCGTGGCACGGCACGTCCTGCTGCTGTTTTTGCTGGGTGCGCTGGCGATGCTGCCCTTGGCCTGGTGGTTCTCGCGTGCCCTTTCGGCCCCCATTCGCCAATTCGCGCTGGCCGCTGACAGCCTGGGCCGCCACCCCGACGCCGCGCCGCTGAACCAGCGTGGCCCGGCCGAGTTGGCCCGCGCGGCGGACTCGTTCAATGTCATGCAGGCCCGCATCAACCGCCTGTTGACCGAACGCACCCGCACCATCGGCGCCATCGCCCATGATCTGCGCACCCCGTTGGCACGCTTGGCTTTCCGCTTGCAGGCCCTGCCGGAGGAGACCCGCGACAAGGCCAATGCCGACATCGAAGAGATGAACACCATGATCTCGGCAGCGCTGGAGTTCCTGCGTGGGCAATCACAGCATGGGCCACGCAGCCGGCTGGACTTCGCCTCGCTGGTGGAAAGCGTGGTGGATGATCTTGCCGATACCGGCCATGACGCCGCCGTGGTGGGCTACAACGAGCCGGCATTGCTGACCGGAGATCCGCAGGCATTGCGAAGGGCGGTAGGCAACCTGATCGACAACGCGCTCAAGTACGGCGGCCAGGCCCGTCTGCAATTGCGCCGCGAGGACGGCAACGTGGTGTTGGACGTCGACGATGACGGTCCCGGTATCGACCCGGCCCGCGAAGAAGAGCTGCTGCTGCCGTTCGCGCGCGGGGATGAGTCACGCAACCGCGACACCGGCGGCATTGGGCTTGGTCTGTCGGTCGCGCACGGCGTGGCATTGAGCCATGGCGGCAGCCTGCAGCTGCGCAACCGCAGCGAAGGCGGATTGAGGGCGACGCTTAGCCTGCCTTGCGGGTAGGTTCTGGGGCTTTTGGGTTTTGGGGCTTTTGGGGCTTTTGGGTTTTGGGGCTTCTAAGCCGTCATTCCCGCGCAGGCGGGAATCGCTTTGGCTTTGGCTTTGGCTTTGGCTTTGGCTTTGGCTCTGGCTCTGACTCTGGCTTTGGCTCTAGCTCTTCTGGCCCGTGCCCTCGCCTTTTGCTCTGGCTCTTGGTCCTGCACTTGCCTGCCCGCCCTCAAGCCAAGGCAAGAGCGATTCCCGCCTGCGCGGGAATGACGGCCAGAATCAAAAACAACGGCAAGGACAACAGCAGCACAGCACAACCCAAAAACTCAGTACGCAAACTCGCCAAACAACGGGTCCACGCTACCGTTCCAGCGTCCATGGAACAGGTCCAGCTTGCGTTCGGCTGCGGTCTTGCCCGAATCCACGATCTCCTGCAGCACATCCAGGAAACGGGTCTCGTCCTGGCCATCGGCATTGAGCGCGGCACGACGACGCAGGCCATCACGTGAAATCGCCAGGGCCTCGCGCGCCAGGTCACGCACCGTGCCATTGCGGAACGGCAGGTTCATCGCATGCTTGGGCACGCCATCGCGCAGCACATTGCGCTCGGCAAGGCTGAAATCCTTGACCAGGTCCCAGGCGGCATTCAATGCGGTCTCGTCGTACAGCAGCCCCACCCAGAATGCCGGCAAGGCACAGATCCGGCTCCACGGGCCGCTGTCGGCACCGCGCATTTCCAGATACTTCTTCAAGCGAACTTCCGGAAAGGCCGTGGTCGTATGGTCCGACCAATCGCGCAGGGTCGGCATTGCCCCCGGCAGCACCGGCAACCTGCCCTGCATGAAATCGCGGAAGCTCTGCCCGCTGGCGTCGTGATAGATGCCATCGCGGTAGGAGAAATACATCGGCACATCCAACAGGTAGTCGACGTAACGCTCGTAGCCGAAACCATCCTCGAACACGAAATCAAGCATGCCGGTACGGTCCGGATCGGTATCGGTCCAGATATGCGAGCGGTAGCTCAGGTAGCCGTTCGGCTTGCCCTCGGTGAACGGCGAATCAGCGAACAACGCGGTGGCAATGGGCTGCAATGCCAGCGACACGCGGAACTTCTTCACCATGTCCGCTTCACTGGCGTAATCCAGGTTGACCTGCACCGTGCAGGTGCGGGTCATCATGTCCAGGCCGAGCGAGCCGACCTTGGGCATGTAGCTCTTCATGATCTGGTAGCGGCCCTTCGGCATCCACGGCATGTCCGCGCGGGTCCACTTGGGCTGGAAGCCCATGCCCAGGAAACCCAGCTGCAACTCGCCGGCCACCTGTGCCACTTCATTGAGATGGCTGCCGGTTTCCACACAGGTCTGGTGGATGGTTTCCAGCGCGGCGCCGGACAACTCCAGTTGTCCGGCCGGCTCCAGCGTCACCGAGGCGCCATCGCGCAGCAGGGCGATGGTGTTGCCGTTCTCCTGCACCGGCTCCCAGCCGAAACGGGTCAGCCCGTTGAGCAGCGCGTTGATGCCGCGCTCGCCTTCAAAGGTGGGTGGCCGCAGGTCATCCAGGCGGAACCCGAACTTCTCGTGCTCGGTACCGATCCGCCATTGCGAGCTGGGTTTCTCACCGGACGCGATGCTCTCGACCAACTGGTCGCGGTGGGTGATGGGGGTATCGGCGACGTGGCTCGGGCTCGACAAGGGCAGGCTCACTGAATTCTGGGCTGGGCGCAAAGGTGGGGGCCAGCCCCCGCCAACGCAAGATGCGCACTATATCGTGGCGGTCCTTGCCATCATGTCACGAAGGCGGTTTTCAGCATCCTATCGATGCAGACTTGACCGATGTCAGGCCGCGCTGTTTCCACAGCTGACTGCGCCACCGGTCTACACTTCAACGATGAGCCGCGCCCACCACAGTGAAACCCATCGGTCCGACCGCGTAGGCTGGCTGCGTGCTGCCGTGCTGGGCGCGAACGACGGCATTGTCTCGGTTGCCGGCCTGGTCGTGGGCGTGGCCGCCAGTGGCGCCAGCGCCTCGACCCTCCTGGCCACCGGGGTGGCCGGTACCGTGGCCGGCGCCATGTCGATGGCCGCGGGCGAATATGTTTCAGTCATGTCCCAGGCCGATGCCGAACGTGCCGACCTGGCCGTGGAACGACGCGAACTGCACGAAGACCCGCATAGCGAACTGGAAGAACTGGCAGGCATCTACCGGCGGCGCGGGCTCAGCCCCGTGCTGGCGCAACAGGTTGCCGAGCAGCTCACCGCCCACGACGCCCTGGCCGCGCATGCGCGCGACGAGCTCGGCATCACCGAGGAACTGCGCGCTCGGCCGCTGCAGGCGGCACTTGCTTCGGCCTGCGCCTTCACCGTCGGCGCTGCCTTGCCGGTGCTCAGCGCCCTGCTGGCACCGGCTGCGCTGGTAGCACAGGTCACCACCGGCGCGACCTTGATCGGCCTCAGCATCACCGGCGCCTTGGCGGCACAGGCCGGTGGCGCTTCACCCCTGCGTGGCGCGGTGCGGGTGGTGTTCTGGGGTGCGCTGGCAATGGGCGCAGCGGCGGCGATTGGTCGCCTGTTCCCCATCGCAGCCTGAGCGCCGCACATGCAGACCAGCGCCACCACCGACCTGCTGGCACAGCTGTCCTCATTGGTCGATTGCGAACGTGCCGAAGGCTATGCCTGCATCACCGCACGCCGCGAGCACGGTGCCAGATCGGTGGATATCCCGCAGCCACAGCTGGCCATCCTGCTGCAGGGGCGCAAGCAGGTACGCACCACGCGACAGGCGCTGGAATTCGGCCCCGGCGACCTGTTCCTGATAACCCGTCGCTGCCGCATCGACGTGGTCAATAGTCCGGACCCTGCCAGCGGCCTGTATCTGAGCGCCATCGTGCCCCTGTGCACTGAAGTATTGGCCGCGGCGCGGGCACTGTGGACCGACGCACTGCCGGATGCCGGCAGCGCGATCGCCCGGCTGCCCTTGCTGGACCACGGCGCCGCCCTGCTGCAATGGCGGCAGTCCTTGCAACACGGTCACTACACCGAGGCACGGCTGGCCCTGGCGGCGCTGGTGGTGGCGTTCTGCCGGCGCGGCCACGGCAGCCTGCTGGCCGCACCCGAGCCCGGCCTCGGCGATCGCATCCGCGACCTGGTCGCAGCGCAGCCGGAGCGGGAGTGGCAGTCACGTGATTTCGAAGCCCACCTGGGTATCAGCGGTGCCACCCTGCGCCGCCGCCTGGCCGGGGAAAACCTCAGCGTGCGTGAGCTGGTCACCGATGCCCGGCTGGCCCATGCCATGCAATTGCTCTACACCACGCGCCTGCCGCTGAAGACCGTGGCCGCGCGTGCCGGTTATCGCTCGCTGGGCAGCTTCAACAAGCGTTTCAGCGCGCGCTATGGGTTGGAAGCGGCCGCCATCGGCAACAACTGATCGTTTCGCGCAACACAGTGAGCGAAACACGCCGCCGGCCGGGCGCAGCATAAAGGTCTCGCGGCCCCGCCGCTCCTGCAGGCCCCCCCCATGCCCCTCCCTCGCTATCCGCTCGCCATCGCCTTGCTGGGCCTGGCCATCGCAGGCTCCGCACTAGCGCGCAGCACAGCCCCAACCCGGCAACAGGTGGCCGGCGTCTACCACCAGCAGATCGGCCAGTTGCACGTCACCGCCTTGTTCGACGGTACGGTGGCCCTGGGTCGACAGGAACTGGTGGGAATCGATCCCACCACCGTCACCCGCCTGCTTGAGCACCGCTACGTCCCCGAAGACGCCAAGGGACTGCAGACCGCCGTCAATGCCTACCTGGTGCAACGCGGCGACCACCTGAGCCTGATCGACACCGGCACCGCGCACTGCTTCGGTCCGGGCCTGGGACAGGTGCTGAGCAACCTGCGCGCCGCTGGCCACGATCCGTCCGAGGTCGACGACATACTGCTCACCCACGCCCATCCAGACCATATGTGCGGCCTGCTGGATGCCCAGGGCAAGCCCGCCTTCCCGAAGGCCACCGTGTGGCTGTCCAAGGCTGATGCCGACTACTGGCTCAACCCGGCCAGTGAGGCCAGCGCGCCGCAGGGCCTGCGCTTTGCCTTTGGCCTGGCCCGTACTGCGGTTGCCCCGTATGTCAGCGCGGGCACCCTGCACACCTTCACACCGGGCGAGCCACTGCCCGCTGGCATCACCGCCGTGGACAGTCATGGACACACCCCGGGCCACGTGTCCTATCTGCTGGACGGTGGCGACAGCCAGCAGTTGCTGGTGTGGGGCGACATCGTGCACTTCCACGCGGTGCAGTTCGCCCGCCCGGATGCAGCCTACGAGGCCGACAGTGACCGTCCCGCGGCCATCGCCAGCCGCCGCCAGCTGATGGAGCAGGCCGTAGCGCAAGGCTGGTGGGTGGCTGGCGCCCACCTGCCCTTCCCGGGCCTGGGCCATGTCCGCCGTGACGGCGAGGCGTTCGCGTGGGTACCGGCGGAGTTCTCGCCACTGAAGTAAGCGGGTGAGCCGCCCTTGAAAACAGGAACGCCGCCCTGGACAGGGCGGCGTCTGCGATCCAACGGGTAGCTGACAGCCCCTGCGCTGGCGGCTTACACCGCGTCTGCCGGGCTGGCGTCCTCGGCCGCCGGCGGCGGGTTCAGGCCCAGCCAACCGCCGATGATGCCGCGCGCTTCGTCCACACCCTGGCGCGATTCACCGGAGAAGGTCTGCACACTGACCGTATCGCCGAAGCTGGAGTGCAGCTCCTTGCGCACCTTCTGCAGGGTCTGGCCCTGCTGGCCACGGCCCAGCTTGTCGGCCTTGGTCAGCAGCGCATGCGCCGGCAGGCCGCGCTGCACGGCATAGCCGAGCATCTGGCGGTCGTAGTCCTTCAGCGGATGACGGATGTCCATCACCACCACCAGGCCCTTGAGCGCGTTGCGGGTACGGAAGTACTGGTCGATGAAGGCCTGCCAGTGGGCCTGCAGGTCCAGCGGGACCTTGGCGTAGCCATAGCCCGGCAGGTCGACCAGGCTGGCCTCGGGGGTCACCTGGAAAAACACCAGCTGCTGGGTACGGCCCGGGGTCTTGGAGACACGGGCAAGGGCGTTCTGGCGGGTCAGCGCATTGAGCGCGCTGGACTTGCCGGCGTTGGAGCGACCCGCAAAGGCTACCTCGGCCCCAAGGTCCGGCGGCAATTGCCGGGCGTTGTGGGCGGAGAGCTGGTAACGGGCGCGTTCGATGAGCAATGACATGTGCATAGGATCGCATGTTGCGGCGCCGCGCGCCGGTTCGGCCCCACCCCGGGCGGCAAAATGCTGCGCTGCTTCGTTGACCGTGCCGCAAAACGCCGTTGATAATCCGGGCGATGCCGGCGGAACGCCCCGCTGGCCCGGTCCACACGGAGCTTCAGCATGCGCCATGCTCGTGTTCTTGCCGTTGCTGCATTGGTTGTCCCCGTAATCGCTGCCGTCGCCTTTGCCCAGAGCTCGGTCGTGCCTGTCCCTGACAATGCGCCGGTGCAGACCGCCTCGCTGGAGGTGGATTTCAGCAAGACCAAGCCCGGTGACGCGGAAGCGGGCCAGGCCAAGGCTTCGACCTGTGCCGCCTGCCATGGTGCCGACGGCAATTCGCCGGTGGAGATCTACCCACGGCTTGCCGGGCAGAGCGAACGCTATATCGCCAAGGAGATCGCCCTGATCGCCAACGGCCAGCGCAATGAAGGCGCGGTGGCGGCAATGCTGCCGTTCGTGCAGGGGCTGACCCCGCAGGACATGCGCGATATCGGCGCCTACTTCGCCACCCAGAAGGCCGGCGCCGGCGTCGCCGATGATGCCGCGGTGGGCGAAGGCCCCTATGCCGGCATGAAGTTCTTCGAGGTGGGCCAGAAGCTCTACCGCGGCGGTGATGCCAGCCGCGGCATCCCGGCCTGCATGGCTTGCCATGGCCCCGCCGGTGCCGGCAACCCGGGCCCGCCCTACCCGCATATCGGCGGCCAGCATTCGGGCTATGTGGCCCAGCGCCTGCAGCGCTACAAGGCGGGGCAGACTGGCGAAAGCGATGCCTCCCAGTTCAAGATCATGGCCCAGGTCAGCCACGCCTTGAGCGACCAGGAAATCCAGGCACTGGCCAGTTACGTGCAGGGCCTGCATGATCGCGCCGACGATGCCAAGGTAGTCGCCAGCGCCTCACAACCTTGATCCTGCGGGTCGTTGCGACGGCCCGCTGCTTTTGACCACAGGCACGCCGGCCGCTGGGCCGGCGTCTGCTTTTTCACCGGAGATTCCCTCGAAATGAAGCTGTTCCCCCGACTGATGTTGCTGTTGCTGGCACTTAGCCCGCTGGTCGCCTGCTCTGCCCCCAACGCCACCCCGGTCGAGGGAGAGGACTACGAGCTGATCGCCGACCCCGCCCCGTTCGCACCGCTGGCCGGCAAGATCGAGGTAGTGGAGATATTTGGTTATACCTGCCCGCATTGCGCCCATTTCGAGCCATTGCTGGAAGCCTGGGTTGCCAAGCAGCCGGCCGATGTCCGTTTCACCCCGGTACCGGCCGCCTTTGGTGGCTACTGGGACTCCTATGCCCGTGCCTTCTATGCCGCCGAACAGACCGGCGTGCTCAAGCGCAGCCACGCCGATGTTTTCAAGGCGCTGCACGAACAGCGCAGCCTGCCGGTGCAGAACGTCACCCCGGACGAGTTGGCTACCTTCTACAGCAGCTATGGCGTACAGCCGGCACAGTTTGTCGCGGCCCTGCGCGGCCCGCAGGTAGATGAGAAAGTAAAGAACGCCCGCGCCTTTGCCATCCGCGTACGCCCGCCGGGTACCCCGTCGCTCATCGTCAACGGCAAGTACCTGGTCAAGGGCAGCGATTTCGAGGACACCCTGCGCATCGCCACCGCCCTGGTGGCACGCGAGCGCGCTGCGGCAAGCCGCCGCTGACCCCGGCGGCGGCGAACCACCTGTTCAGCCGCCGCGTCCAATAATGGCATCATGCGCCCGCAACCCGCGCTGCGCCGCGGCTGATGCACCAATGAATCCCCGCTGGAGACCCCACCCGATGAAGATCCGCCTCGCCCTGGCCCTGACTGCCCTGCTGCCCTTGATGGTTGCCTGCAAGGCCCAGGATGGCACCGCCAACGCTGTTGCCCCGGCCGCAACACCGGCTGCCACCGAAGCCGCGCCGGCTGCCGATGCTGCACCGGCCCCGACCGAGCAGGCCGGCGAACAGGCCCCGGCTGCGGAAGCCAACACTCCCGTCCCGGCCCAGGCCCGTCTGGTCGGCCCCGAGCCGGTTGCCGGCACCGACTACATCGCCATTGATGGCGGCCAGCCGTTCCAGCCGGCCACCGGCAAGGTCGAAGTGGCCGAGATCTTCGGTTACGTCTGCCCGGCCTGTGCCCGCTTCCAGCCGCAGGTCAGCTCGTGGAAGGCCGGCCTGCCTTCGGACGTGAATTTCGTCTACGTGCCGGCCGTGTTTGGTGGCATCTGGGACAACTACGCCCGTGCCTTCTATGCCGCCGAGACCTTGGGCGTGCAGGAAAAGACCCATGACGCGCTGTATGCCGCCATCCACGTCGAGCAGACCCTGAAGGGTGAGCGCGGCCAGGATTCGGTGGAAGACATCGCCAACTTCTACGGCAAGCACGGCGTGAACCCCAAGACCTTCTCCGACACCATGGGCAGCTTTGCCGTGGCCGCCAAGGTCAACCGCGCCAAGCAGTTCGCCCAGCGCAGCAAGATCTCCGGTACCCCGTCGCTGATCGTCAACGGCAAGTACCTGGTCAAGGGCAAGAGCTACGACGACATGCTGCGCATCGCCGACCACCTGATCGCGCGCGAACGCGCCGCAAACACCAAGTGAGGTATCAAGGGCCTCGGTAACGAGGCCCTTGAGTTCGACCCGCCGTGAAATCCCCCAATCACACCCTGCGGCTGTTGACCGCCAATATCCAGGCTGGCTCCAGCACCCGCCGCTACAGTGACTATGTCACCCGCAGCTGGTCGCATGCGCTGCCTGCCGGTCAGAAGCGCAACAGCCTGGACGCCATTGCCAAACTGGCCAGCGGCCGCGACATCGTTGGCCTGCAGGAAGCCGACCCGGGCAGCCTGCGCTCTGGCTTCACCAACCAGACCCACTACCTGGCCGAGCGAGCCGGCTTCAACTATTGGGCG
This sequence comes from Stenotrophomonas sp., assembly GCF_032061965.1. Lineage (GTDB taxonomy): Bacteria > Pseudomonadota > Gammaproteobacteria > Xanthomonadales > Xanthomonadaceae > Stenotrophomonas. The sequence goes on from NZ_DAMBEF010000019.1 coordinate 44,052, forward strand.
CACCAGCCCAACCGTCGCATGGGCGGCGTGGCCTCCAGCGCCAATGGCCTGCTGAGCCGACTGGAACCGGTGGAAGTACAGGACCATGCCCTGCCCGGCCGCATCGGTGGCCGCGGGCTGTTGGTCGCACGTTATGGCGATGGCGATGAAGGCCTGACCGTGGCGGTTGCCCACCTGTCACTGGGAACCGGATCGCGCATGTCGCAGTTGGACTTCATTTCCGATGTCCTGTCCGATTATCCCAACGCAGTGCTGATGGGCGACTTCAACTGCAAGGCTGATCGCCCCGAGATGCGCGCCTTGTACAACCGGACACGGCTGCAACCGCCCAGTTGCCTGGTGCCAACCTTCCCCAGCTGGGGACCGGACCGCGCCATCGACCACATCCTGATCTCCGACACCATGAAGATGCTTGATACGCGGGCGGTCGCCGCCGCGTATTCGGACCATCTGGCGGTGGAAATGGAAGTCCAGGTGCCGGCCAACAGTCTGCGCTGAGCCGCCGGCCTCACCCTGCCGCGCCAGGCACGGCCTGCGGTCGCCGCGCGGTCATGGTGCTGCCCACCGATGCAATCACCGTGCAGCCAATGGCCATCCATTGCAGGGCACTGAGATGTTCGTGCAGCAACAGCAGCGCCCATAGCGCAGCCACCGCCGGCTCCATGCTGATCAGGATGCCGAAGGTCTCCTTGGGCAAGCGCTTGAGCGCCATCATCTCCAGCGACATGGGGATGGCGCTGGACACCACCGCGACCACAAAGCCGGCCAGCAGTATCTTCGGCTCCAGCAAGGCCGCACCTGCGTGGAGCACACCTACCGGCACCACCACCAGCGACGCCGCCAGCAAGCCCAGCGACACGCTGTGGCCCGCATGCAGATGCCCTGCCCGCTTGCCGAAGATGATGTAAAGCGCCCAGCAGAAGGCCGCACCCAGCGCATAAAGCACGCCGACCGGATCCAATGCCTGGCCACCGTCGAGCGGCAGCAGCAACAGCAGTCCGACCAGGGCACAGCCCACCCACACGAAATCGATGGCGCGCCGTGATGACAGCATGGCCACCGCCAACGGCCCGGTGAACTCGATGGCCACCGCGATGCCAAACGGAATCGTACGCAGCGCCATGTAGAACAACAGGTTCATCGCGCCCAGGGTCAACCCGTAACGCAGGATCGCGGCGGCATCGACGCGACTGGTATGCCAGCGCCACGGCCGCCACAGCAGCAACAGGAACAGCGCTGAAAAGCCCACGCGCAGCGCACTGGTTCCTTGCGCGCCGATGAGCGGGAACAGGTTTTTGGCGTAGGAAGTGCCGATCGACAATGAAGTCACCGAGCCGAGCACCGCCAGCACCGGCAACAGCGATGCGAATCGGGAATTTTGCATGGCCGCAGTGTATTCGGCTAGGACGATGCGTGGCGCTTTCGCCCAGAAATTTGTCTGCGAACGCCGGTTTCATGCAGCGCCGGCGTGTGACTTCCCGGGATGGGGATCAGCCACCTCGTCCGGTGGCTGATCCGACAGCAACCCCTGCTTACTGGATGAAGGCAATGCGTTCCATATGCGCATTGTTGGCGGCCGCCAATATCGTGGCCATCTGCTGGTACTGCGCGTCCGGCGAAGCATCGATACGCAGCTCCGGCAGATTGCCGGCATGTACCTGCGCCTGCTCCTGCAACCGCGCTTGCAGCTCACCGATAGGCATCGGCTGGCCATCCCAGTACAACTGGTTTGACGCATCCAGGCGCAGTGCAATCGGCGGCGGCGGATCAAGGCGCTGCACGGCCTTGTCCGTGCGTTGTGGCAGGTCCACCGGTATGGGAATGCTCACCATCGGGGCGGTGACGATGAAAATGATCAACAACACCAGCATCACATCCACCAGCGGGGTGACATTGATGTCGGCCAAGGGACGTCCGTTGTTGCCTGCTGCGCTGAAAGCCATTGCAGTTCCCCCAGGACGAGGCCGGCTGCCTCAGCCCTGAAGCTACGCCTGCGCCGGGACCGATGGCAGCGCCCCAATGGCCTATCGTTCAGCCCCCGTTTGCCTCCTGGCCACAACTTGTTCATGCGCGGGCAGGTCTATCGCTCGGCCGTTGACACCCAGCCCGCTATCCTTCTGGCATGAAACGACTCTCCCTCATGCCCTTGGCGGTTCTGGCCGCGCTGCTCTGTTCCAGCGCCAACGCGCAGAATCTTGACGCGCAGCGCACCGCGCTGCGTACTGCGATCGACAACGCCGAACGCGGTCAGTTCGATGCCAGCGCAGCCGCGTCGCTGCGCAACCATCCGCTCTATGGCTGGCTGGAATATGCGGCGCTGCGCCGGAACATCGACACCCTGGGCACGGCACAGGCGCAGGACTTCCTGAAGCGCTATCAGGGCCAGGCTGTGGCTGAGACCTTCCGTGCCGCGTGGCTGCCGGCCTTGGCCCGTCGTCAGGATTGGCCCACGCTGCTGGCCAACTGGAAGCCTGCGGATGACGCCGGCCTGCGCTGCGCTGAGCTCAACGCACGCCAGGCCACCGGCAAGGCGGATGCACAGTGGGTGACGGATGCCCAGGCCTTGTGGCGCAGCAGTGGCAAATCGCTGCCCGATGGCTGCGACCCGGTGTTCGCGGTACTCGCCAGTCGCGGCGGCCTGCCACCCGCCTTGCGCTGGGAGCGCATCGACGCTGCTGCCGATGCCCAGCAGGCTGCCGTGATGCGCTCGGCCGCGCGCGGCCTGCCGGCCGCCGAACAGGCCCAGGCCAACGACTACGCCGCCTTCGTCGACAAACCCGACGCGCGTGCGCTGAACTGGCCGAAGAACGACCGCAGCCGGCGCATCGCGGTCGATGGCCTGCAGAAACTGGCCAAGGCAGACCCCGGCGCCGCCGAGCTGCAGTTGCCACAGTATGCGCAGCGCCTGGGACTGAGCGCCGAGCAGCAAGGCCAGGTGCTGTACGAAATCGCACTGTGGACCGTCGCCTCCTACCTGCCGGATTCGGCAAGGCGCCTGGCCGCAGTGCCCGAATCGGCCTATGACGAGCGCCTGCACGAGTGGCGCACCCGCGAGGCGATGGCACGCGGCGACTGGCCGGCAGCATTGGCCGCCATCCGCAAGATGCCAGCCAAGCAACGCAACGACTCGCGCTGGCGTTGGTTCGAAGGCCGCCTGCTGGAGAAGACCGGCAAGCCCGCCGAAGCCACCGCGCTGTACAGGGCCGCAGCCAGCGAACCCACCTTCCACGGCTTCCTGGCTGCCGACAAACTCAAGCAACCCTACGCCTTGTGCCCATGGAACCCGGGCGATAGCGCGCAGGCCAAGAGCGCGGTAGCGCGCGACCCTGCACTGGTGCGCGCGATTGAGCTGTCCAAGATCGAGCGTCCCAGTTGGGCGGCGCGCGAATGGGCAGATGCCCTGACCCGTTTCGACGACAGCCAGCGACGCATGGCGGTGGAAGTAGCGAGCAACAACGGTTGGTTCGACCGTGCCGTGTTCGCCTTGAAGGGGCCGCAGGAGCTGCGCCTGTACAACCTGCGCTTCCCGCTGCACCACGACGACACGATCCGCCGCGAGGCCGCGCGCAACGCTTTGGACCCGGCCTGGATCGCCGCGGAAATCCGCGCCGAAAGCATCTTCAACCCGAAGGCACGCTCGCCCGCCAACGCCATGGGCCTGATGCAGGTCCTGCCCGCAACCGGCGCCAGCGTTGCCAGGAACATCGGCCTGAGCGGCTATGGTGGTGCGGCCAGCCTGTACGACTCGGACACGAACATCGCCATCGGCACCGCCTATCTGCGCCAGCTGATGGACAAGTACAACGGGCTGCCCTACGTCACCATTGCCGCCTACAACGCCGGCCCTACACCGACCGCACGTTGGCAGACACAGCGCCCGAACTACGACCCGGATTTCTGGATCGAGACGATCAGCTACAAGGAGACCCGCGAGTACGTTGCGCGGGTGTTGGCCTTCAGCGTGATCTACGACTGGCGCCTCAACGGCAACGCCCTGACCTTGAGCGACCGCATGGTCGGCAAAACCCAAGGCGCCCGCAAAGCCTTCAGCTGCCAACAAAGCCCCTGAAGCGCAGCACCGTAATGCCGAGCCATGCTCGGCTGAGGTCCCACCCATGTAGTGCCGAGCCATGCTCGGCTGAAGCCTTACCCATGTAGTGCCGAGCCATGCTCGGCTGGAGCCTTACCCATGTAGTGCCGAGCCATGCTCGGCTGGAGCTTTACATGTAGAGCCCCCTGCCGAGCATGGCTCGGCACTACAGGTACAGCACGTCTTCCGCCTTATCATGGCTGCATGAAGACTTATCTCGTCGGCGGCGCTGTCCGCGATTCCCTGCTCGGCCAACAACCCGGCGATCGTGACTGGGTGGTGGTTGGTGCCACGCAGGCGCAAATGGAATCACTCGGCTTCAAGGCCGTGGGCAAGGACTTCCCGGTATTCCTGCACCCGGACAGCGGTGAGGAATACGCCCTGGCACGCACCGAACGAAAATCCGGCCGCGGCTACCGCGGCTTCGTTGTCGATGCCGATCCTTCGGTGACGCTGGAAGAAGACCTGCAGCGCCGCGACTTCACCATCAACGCTATTGCCAGAGACGAGGAAACCGGCGAGCTGGTGGATCCCTGGGGCGGCGTGCGCGATATCAAACAGCGCGTGCTGCGCCATGTCGGCCCGGCCTTCGTCGAAGATCCCCTGCGGGTATTGCGCGCCGCGCGCTTCATGGCGCGCTTTGCCCCGCTGGGCTTCACCCTCGCCCCGGAAACAGCTGAGTTGATGCGGCAGATGGCCGCCAGCGGCGAACTGGACGCCTTAGTCCCGGAACGCATCTGGCAGGAACTGCGCCGGAGTCTGGGTATGAAGCAACCCTCAGCCTTCCTGCGTTGCCTGCACGATACCGGCGCGCTGGCTGCGATCCTGCGGGAAGTGGATGCCCTGTACGGCGTGCCGCAACGCGCCGAGTTCCACCCGGAAGTGGATACCGGCGTGCACCAGGAAATGGTCAGCGACATGGCCGCACACCTGGCGCCGGGCGATGACCTGATCGGCTTCGCCGCGCTCACCCATGATCTGGGCAAGGCGCTGACGCCGACCGATGAACTGCCCCGCCACATCATGCATGAGCAGCGTGGCCTCAAGCCGCTGGCCAAACTGTGCGAACGCCTGAAGATTCCCGTCGATCACCGGCTGCTGGCCGAGGCGGTCTGCCGTGAACACCTCAACGTGCATCGCATCGACGAACTTCGCGATGCCACCGTGCTGGAACTGATCCAGCGCTGCGATGGCTTCCGCCGGCCCGAACGCATCGCGCAGATGGCCCTGGTCTGCGAATGCGACAAACGCGGCCGGCTCGGTTTTGAAGACAGCGACTACCCGCAGCGCGAAACCCTGCAACGCCTGCACGCCGCTGCACTGGCTATCAACGCACGTGATATCGCCACCGAAGGCTTGCACGGCCCCGCCATCGGCGAGGCCCTGAAGAAGGCGCGTATCAAGGCAATCAGCGCAGCACGCTGATTGTCGGGTGCGATGCGCGCTGGAACAGCTGCGGGGCCAACGAAGCAGAAGACGCCGTTGGATTGTGCAATTGCAGCTACTGCGGTTGGCGATGTATCACCCGCCTGGCGAGTTACGCCGCTCCTGCAAGCCGCCGGCTCAGATCTTGAGATAGATCCTGCGTCGGTCCATCCATGCCATCGGCAGCCACCACAACGCGACGAAGCTCAGCGCCATCGCCAACGAGGCAAAGGGCGCGCCGCCCAGCGGGGTCAGCCAGCGGTTGAACAGGTGTTCCCACAGCCAGTTCCAACTGCCGGTGGCCATCATCGCCAGCACCATCGCCGACGAGCCTGCATATGCGGTGATCGCATTGACGCCGAAGCGGCGACCCAGTGCCGGCCATTGCCGGCAATCAATCAGGATGTGCGCCAGCCACAGCCCCGCGAATGCCCAGCCGCCGGTCCACAGCACGTAGGACGGGGTCCACAGGTTCTTGTTCAAGGGCAGCCATTGCGCCCATACGCCACCTGCCAGCAACAGCAGCAGTGCGGCGGGCAACAGTCGCCAAGGGCGTTGTCGCAACATGGCACCGGCGCGCAAACCCAGCAGGGTCGATGCCAGCGCACCCAGCGTGGAGATCAGTCCCTCCGGGTCGTGGCCGTGCCCGCTCATCGGGTCATACCGATACAGCAGCGATCCAAACAGTGCCGTGTCCACTTGACTGGCGATATTGAGCCAAGGCTCCAACGAGCCGCCCGCCGCCAGCAGAGCCGCGTAACCCAGCAACAATGCGCCAAGACACAGCGTCTGCGCCTTCGGCTTCAACCAGATCGCAACCGCACCGGCAAACGCAAAGCAGAGCCCGATACGTTGCAGCACGCCCCACGGCCGGTAGTGCGGCAAGTCCAGCCACCACCAGGCCAGGAAATGCAGCAGAAGGCCCAAACCAAGAATACGCGCGGCGCGGATCAGCACCGTACGGGTCAATGCGCCGCGATCTGCGCCCTGCTCCACCCGCGGCACCACGCCCAGCGCGATGGACACACCGACGATGACCAGGAAGAACGGGAACACGAGGTCCGTCGGCGTGCAGCCATGCCATTCCGAGTGCAGCAGCGGCGCATAGACATGGCTCCAGCTGCCGGGGTTGTTGACCAGCAGCATGGCCGCCACGGTGATGCCACGCAGGGCATCCACCGAGGCATAACGGACGGCTTTGTTCATGGCGTTGGGCTCAGTCGCGTTGACCGGCAATCCAGGTGGCCTGCACCTGCAGGTCGGCATCGAGCAGGACGAAGTCGGCCTGGTAGCCGGCCGCGATCTGGCCGTAGCGATCATCCAGGCCCAGGAACTGTGCCGGATACGTCGATGCCATGCGCGAAGCTTCGGCCAGCGACAAACCCAGCAAACCAATCGTGTTGCGCACGGCAGTAATCATGTCCAGCGCCGAACCCGCCAAGGCACCGGCGGCGTTGCGCACCACGCCATCAACGGCGGTGATCACTTCGCCATACAGCTCGAAGGCCGGATTGTCCGAGCCCACCATCGGCATCGCATCGGTCACCAGGAACACCTTGCCACGCGGTTTGGCTGCCAGCGCAACGCGCAGGCTGGCCGGGTGCACGTGCACGCCATCGACGATCACGCCACACCAGCTGTCGGCGTCTTCCAAGGCCGCGCCCACCGCACCGGGATCACGCCCCTGCAGCGGCGACATGGCGTTGTACAGATGGGTGAAGCCGGTGATGCCTGCATCCAGACCTGCGCGGATTTCGTCATAGCTACCGGCGGTATGGCCGGCGGCCACGATGGCGCCATTGGCCACGATCTGCTGGATCGTTGCCAGCGGCACGCGTTCGGGCGCCAGCGTGATCAGGGTGACGCCGTTGGCCAGGGAGGTGGCCATGCGCACTTCGTCGGCATCGGGCACGCGGAACTTGCCGGCATCATGCGTGCCCTTGCGGGCCGGCGCGATGTACGGGCCTTCCAGGTGAATGCCAAGCACGCCCGGCACCTTGGCGGCGATGGCCTCGCGCGTGGCCTGTACCGCGCGCGCCATCACCTCGGCATCGTCACTGATCAGGGTCGGCAGCATGCCGGTGGTGCCGTAGCGGCGATGCCCGGCCACCATCGTGCGCAGTGCATCGACGTCGGTCTGGTTGTTGAACAGCGCACCGCCACCACCGTTGACCTGCGCATCGATGAAACCGGGCAGCAGCCAGCCGCCGCCCAGGTCCACCTGCGCATCGGCCGCAGCAACGGCCGGGTCGTCGCTGGCCACGACCGCGGTGATGCGGCCGTCTTCGATCAGTACCGCGACATCGTCACGGAAGTTCTCGCCGGCAAGTACCCGGCCATTGCGCAGCGCGGTTTTCATCAGACGGTTTCCGTCACCTTGTTGAGGTGCGGCGGCAGATCCGGGTTGTTGCCACGGCGCAGCGCCAGCGCATTGATCGCGCGGTAGAAACTCTGGATGGTCAGCAGCGGTGCGCACAGCGGGTGCGGCGCGGTGGCAGTCGGCAGGTTGCCGCCTTCGCCGGTCAGCCACACCTGCGCGCCGCGTGCGCCGAACTCTTCGGCCACGGCACGGGTGCCGGCGCCGGTTTCATCGGGCTGAGCAAAGGCCAGCACCGGGAAATCGCGACCCACCAGCGCCATCGGGCCATGCTTCACTTCGGCCGAGCTATAGCCTTCGGCATGCAGGCCGCAGGTTTCCTTGAACTTCAATGCCGCTTCCTGTGCGGCGGCCAGGCCAGGGCCACGGCCGAGCACGAACAGGTTGTGCGCGTCGACCAGACCGTCGGTCACCGCGCTCCAGTCGCAGGCCCAGGCCTCAGTCATCGCGGCCGGCAAGGCGTCCAGCGCGGCGATCAGGGCCGGATCATTCTTCCAGTACGCGCCCAGCTGCAGGATCGCTGCCAGCGAGGCGAGATAGCTCTTGGTTGCCGCGACACTGCGCTCGGCACCGGCACCCAACGGGATGACGGTTTCAGCCAGCAATGCCAGCGGCGAGTCTTCTACATTGACCAGCGCCACCACGCGCGCGCCGGCGGCCTTGGCGGCTTCGGCATTACGCAGCAGGTCCGGGCTCTTGCCCGATTGCGAGATCACGATGTACAGCGCGCCGCGCAGCTGCAGCGGCGCTTCATAGACCGAGCCCACCGACGGCGATGCCGACGCAGTCACCAGGCCGAGCTGTGTCTCGAACAGATACTTGGCAAAGGTTGCCGCGTGATCGGAACTGCCGCGTGCACAGGTAACAACGAAGGGCGGCGGGTTCTGGCGCAGGTCTGCGGCCAGGGCCTGCACCACGTCGCGGTTGCGTGCGAACTGGGCGGCGATGACAGAGGCGCTTTGTGCCGCCTCGTTGAACATCAGGGTTTCGGTCTCACTCGGCAGTGCCATGGATCGTTACTCGGTAAGGTCGGGGGGAGATGAAGGAGGTCGCGAGGATTGCTGGCGCAGCGGCGCGGTCGAGCCACGCACCACCAGCTGCGGTACAAAACCCTGGTTCTGCAGCTGTGCCGGGCTGTCCTCGTAGGCGTCGGTTCGCAGTTGGCTGATCAACAGCCGCGCGGCGTGGCGAGCGATGTCGCCGGTTGCCTGCTTGGCAGTGGTCAGTGCCGGCCACGACTGGCGCGAGAACGGGCTGTCCTCGAAGCCGGCAATGGACAGGTCATACGGCACGTTCAAGCCGGCCGAATTGGCTGCCGCCAGCACGCCGGCGGCGATCTCATCGTTGGAGCCGAAGATGGCGGTCGGCGGCTCACGCAGCGCCAGCAGCCGGCGCGCACCACGGAAGCCATCGTCGAAGGTGTAATCGCCCGGGATCACCAGATGCTTGTCCAGCTGGATGCCGTAGTCCTTCAACGCCGCCTCGTAGCCGGCATAGCGCTCACCGCTGGAACGGTGCGAGGTGCCACCCCACAGGAAGCCGATGCGCTGGTGGCCCAACTGGATCAGGTGCTCGGTGATTTCGTACGCCGCATCGCGGTCGTCGACGAACACGCAGGGGCCATCGCCCGGGTCCTCGGTGGCGGCAATGATGCGTACGGTCTTGATGCCGCGCGCGTTGAGCGCAGCCACCAGTTCCGGCCGCTCGGACATCGGCGCGGTCAGCACCAGTCCGGCCAGGCGCGAACGCTGTACCCAGTCGGCCAGCTCCTCGGCCAGCATCGGCGAGGTCGAGTCGCAGGGATGGATCTGCAGGCCGAAGCCGGTCTCGCGGCAGGCCGACAGCACGCCGTTCTGTACCCCGATGATGTGGTACGGATTGGGGTTGTCGTAGACCAGCCCGATCACGAAGGTGGTGTTGCTGCGCAGGTTGCGGGCCGAAGGATCGGGCTCGTAGTCCAGCTCGGCCACCGCCCGCAGTACGCGCGCGCGGGTGGCCTGCATCACCGACGGTTCGTTGTTGATCACCCGCGAGACGGTCTTCAAAGAGACCTTGGCACGCTCGGCGACGTCCTTGATGGTGGGTCTACGCATTACCGGTTCCCGCGTTGGCTCGATTGCCGCCATGATGCTTGATTCAGGCGCCACGTGCCTTGCCCGCGTTATGACCTACGGTGCCGAAGTACAGGATGTACAGGTAGCAGGGGATCATCAGTGCGGCGAACACCAGCTGGAAGTGTTCCGGGTAGGCGTGCTTGAGCAGGGCGAAGGCCTGCGGGATGATCGCGCCGCCGGCAATACCCATCACCAGCAGGGCCGAGCCGGTCTGAGTGAAACGGCCCAGGCCCTTGATCGCCAGCGGGAAGATCGCCGGCCACATCATGGCGTTGGCAAAGCCCAGCGCGGCCACGAAGCCCACCGACACATAGCCATGGGTGAAAAACGCCCCCAGGGTGAACAGCACGCCCAGCACCGCCGACACTGCCAGGTACTTTTCCTGCGAGATGACACGCGGGATCAGCAGCAAGCCGATCACATAGCCCACCAGCATCGCGAACAGGGTGTAGGAGGTGAACAGCTTGGTCTGGTCCAGCGGCAAGCCGAAGGCATTGCCGTAGGTACCAATCGCATCACCGGCCATCACTTCCACGCCGACGTAGACGAACAGACACATCACGCCCAGCCACAGGTGCGGGAACTGGAAGATGCTGCGCTTGGCGGCCTTGCCGTCATTGCTGGTGGCATTGGCCTGGTCCGCCTGCACTTCCGGCAGCGGCGAGAACAGCACGCCCACGGCCACCAGCAGCAGCACACCGGCAATCACCATGTACGGGGTGTGGATCTTGGCGGCAAAGGCATTGAGCAGGTCGGCCTTGGTAGCGGCGTCTGCGGCCTGAACCTGGGCTTCCAGGTCACCGATGCCATGCAGCACGAAAGTACCGATGATCACCGGTGCGAGGATGCCGGCAATCTTGTTGCAGATGCCCATCAGCGCGATGCGCTGGGCGGCGCCCTCGATCGGGCCGAGGATGCTGATATAGGGATTGACCGCGGTCTGCAGCAGGGCCATGCCGCCACCAATGACGAACAGGCCGCTCAATGCACCGCCGAACCAGCGACGGGTAGCAAACTCGCCGAAGGCCATCGCCCCCACCGCCATCACCGCCAGGCTCAACGCCAGGCCCTTCTTCATGCCAGTGCGGTTGAGGATCCACGACGCCGGCAGTGCGAGGAAGAAATAGGACAGGTAGAACACCATCAGTACCAGGAACGCTGATACCTCGCTGACATCAAACGCCAGCCGCACGAAGGTGATCAGCGGACCGTTGATCCAGGTACAGAAGCCGATGATGAAGAACAGCACGCCGACGATGGCGATCGAAGACGCCATGCTGGTGCGCGGCGTGGAATCGGGGATTGCAGACATGTGGGCTCCAGCGATGCGGAAGACGGGCGTCGCCGTCTGGCGAGAACGTGGGAACAACGTTGTCACATTCTCTGTTTGCATCGGACAGGTTTGTCAACAACGCATCAGCACGCAACGCGTAGTCGCAACTGCAACCAAGTGGCGCAAGTGTAGACGCGGGAATGCTTTGTAGGAAAAATCCCCGGTATTGCTGCATCTAACGCTGGCGGCGGATGAAACCGCTTGCAGCTCGGCGGTCGCGCAAGTGCGCTGCAGCGCAGCATCGAAACCTTCAATTATTCGTTGACATCGTTGTCAGAAGGATTACAGACTCCGCCCCGAATGGCGTCCTTCCGGGCGCTCCCCATCGCCATAGGGAAACCGAGTGACCGCTGTCGTCCCCCCACTGCAGACCACCCGTCAGCATCCCGCACCGCGGCCGTTCTTTGCGGCCGATGTGGGCGGCACCCACGTCCGCGTCGGCCTGATCCAGGCCGGCACCGGCAACGGGCCTGCCATCGAAGTGCTGTCCTACCGCAAGTACCGCAATGCCGACTACAGCGGGCTCGGCGAGATCCTGGCCGACTTCGCCGGCAGCCACCCGCCCGTGTCGCAATGCGTGATTGCCACCGCCGGTTACGCATTGGCCGATGGCACCGTGATCTCCGCCAACCTGCCCTGGCCGCTTTCGTCCACCCGCATCCGCGAGGACCTCGGCTTCGAAGCCGTACATCTGGTCAACGACTTCGAAGCGGTTGCCCACGCTGCAGCCCACATCAACGCCAGCCAGGTCCTGCAGTTGACCGGCCCCGCCGACGCCGAGCGCGGCCCAACCCTGGTGGTCGGCCCTGGCACCGGCCTGGGTGCGGCGGTCTGGATCCCGCTGGGTGACCACTCCGTGGTGTTGGCCACCGAAGCAGGCCAAGCCGCGCTGGCGGCCACCACCGAACTGGAAATGGCAGTGCTGCAGGAAATGCAGCGGGATAGGCCACATGTCTCCATCGAACATGCACTGTCCGGACCGGGCCTGCTGAACCTGTACAACGCATTGTGCGCAGTACGCAGCGTGGCGCCGGTGCACAGCACCCCGGATGCAGTCAGCGCCGCCGCCTGCGATGGCAGCGACCCGTTGGCGGTGGAAACCCTGCAGCTGTTCTGCGGCATTCTCGGCTCGACCATCGGCGACATGGCCCTGTTGTATGGCGCGCAGGGCGGCATCTATCTGGCCGGCGGCATCCTGCCGAAGATCAGCCAATTCCTTTTGAACAGCAGCTTTGTCGATCGTTTCCTCAACAAGGGGCCGATGGGCAAGGCGTTGCAAAGCATTCCCGTGAAGCTGGTAGAGCACGGGCAACTGGGCGTCATCGGCGCTGCCAGTTGGTATCTGGAAAAGTCGGCCACGTAAGCCGTCAGCAGCATAAGCAACAGATCCACCAGCAGGACCCGTAGTCAAGCGGCACAACGTGCCAAACCATCAGATGTTGAGGAGAGACAACATGCATCGCAAGACCCTGCTTTCGGCAGCCATCGTCAGCTGCCTTGCTTTCAGTGCACACGCGCAGGAAGCCACCCCGACCGCCACCGACCTGGACACCGTGACCGTCACCGGCATCCGCGGCTCGATGGAAAAATCGCTGGACACCAAGCGCGAAGCCAATGCGCGCGTGGAAGTGGTCACCGCTGAAGACGTGGGCAAGCTGCCGGCACACAACGTGGCCGACACCCTGCAGCGCCTGCCGGGCGTCAACATCAGCTCGTCCTCGGCCGACGAAGGCGGCTTCGACGAAGCCGACCGCGTCAGCCTGCGCGGCACCAGCCCCAGCCTGACCCAGACCCTGATCAACGGCCACACCGTAGGTTCGGCGGACTGGTTCGTCCTGTCCCAGGCCGGCAACGTCGGCCGCAGCGTCAGCTACTCGCTGTTGCCGTCGGAGCTGGTCAGCTCGGTGGAAGTGAACAAGTCCTCGCAGGCCAAGCTGATGGACGGTGGCACCACCGGCACCATCAACATCATCACCCGCAAGCCGCTGGAATTCTCCAAGCAGTTCACCGCCGAAGCATCCATCGGCGCAGTGCGCTCGGACCAGGCCAAATCCAACGACCCGCAGCTGTCCGCCCTGTTCAACTACAAGAACGAAGACGGCACCTTTGGCGTGATGGTTCAGGGCTTCAGCCAGAAGCGTGAGCTGCGCCGTGAAGCCCAGGAGTTCCCGGGCGGCTGGTTCAAGCTTGGTCGCAACAACGATGGCACTGTCAACGCCCTGGGCCAGAGCAACCCTGACCTGGTCGACGTATGGGCCCCGAGCCTGCTCGGCTCCACGCTGTTTGAGCAGACCCGCGAGCGCAAGGGCGGCCTGGTCGAAATCCAGTTCAAGCCCAGCGATGACCTGACCCTGGGCGTGAGCGGCTTCAGCTCCAAGCTCGAAGCCAACAACTACAACCGCAACTTCATGCTCTGGGGCGGCAACTTCGCCAACTCGCAGGCACCTGAAGCGGGTTATGTGGTCAAGGACGGCGTGCTCACCGACGTCACCTATGCAGGTGTTGCAGGCACCAACTACGGTGTCTACGACATGATCTATCGTGAGTCGTCGGCCAAGACAAACTACCTGACCTTCGATGCGGACTGGCAGATCAACGACAACCTGACCTCCAAGTTCCAGGCAGGCAGCACGACGGGCGAAGGCAAGACAGCCCGTCAGTACATCGCCGAAGTCACCCTCGCCAATGGCGGCGGCGCCAGCTGGAGCACCCACGGCAACGGCTCGCCGACCGACTGGAGCCTGGGCGGCGACCTGAGCCCGTCAGGCGTCACCAGCTTCGGCACCTGGGGCAATCAGCAGATCATTGCCGAGGACAAGGAAAAGTGGGCCTCGCTCGACTTCAACCAGTACATGGATACCGGTGTGCTGAGTTCGCTGGACTTCGGCCTGCGCTATGCCAAGCACAGCCGTGAAGCCATGTCGCCGGAAGGCGCCAGCCCGGGCGATATCTGGTCGGAGCTGCAGAACGGTGCCACTGCCAACTACCCGAGTGGCTTCGCCAGCGGCATCGGCGGCAAGTTCCCGCGCAACCTGTGGTACTTCACCCCGGGCGCACTGAAGGACGCTGTCACCAACAACTCCACCTGGCTCTCCAATGACGACGGCCCGAACGGCCGCCGCAACTACGGTTCGGAATGGAAGGTCGAGGAGAAGAACCTGGCGGCATACATCCAGGCCAACTTCACCGGCGACAATTGGGCCGGCAACGTCGGCTTGCGTTACGTCAGCATCAAGCAGGACATCATGAGCTATCGGGCCGTGTCCGATATCGCCAATGCCGACGTTAGCAGCCTGTTCGCCCAGGGCCCGGGCCCGGTGTGTGGCTGGGCCTGCCCGGTGTGGGGTGGCTGGAACATCATCAACAACAGCAACACCCACCGTCGCCTGCTGCCCAGCGCGAACTTCAAGTTCGACCTGGCTGACAACCTGGTGTTCCGCGTTGCCGCTTCGCAGACCCAGACCCTGCCGGACTACTCGGCACTGGGCGCCTCGGCATCCGGCTCGGACCTGGACAAGACCGGCTCGGCCGGCAACCCGAACCTGAAGCCGGTGGTCTCCACCAACTTCGATGCCAACCTTGAGTGGTACTTCATGCCGCGCGGCCTGCTGTCGTTCGGCGTGTTCTCGATGAACATGAAGGACTACGTGGCCTACGGCACCGAGAAGCAGATGCTGTTCAGCGAGCTCACCGGCCAGCTGGAGCAGTACGACATCTCGCTGCCGACCAATGCCAACGCGCAGGTACAGGGTCTCGAGCTGGCTTATCAGCAGCCGATCGGCGAAAACTTCGGTATCGACGCAAACTACACCTACTCCGATGGCAGCACGTCGCACACCTGGGCGGATGGTAGCAATGCACTGCTCGGCAACTCGAAGGACACCTACAACGTGGGCGCCTACTTCGAGAACGACACCTTCGGTGCCCGCGTCGGCTACACCTACCGCTCGTCGTTCCTGATCGGCCTGTCCTCGGTGAATCCGTACTATCAGGATTCCTTCGGCACCGTGTCGGTCTCGCTGAACTACAAGGCCACCGACTGGTTGAGCTTCAGCCTCGACGCGTTGAACCTCAACGACCCGACCTACAAGTACTACCAGAGCTCGACCATTCCGGTTGCGTTCTACAACAACGGTCGCCAGTACTACTTGAACGCTCGCTTCAAGTTCTGATCCATGCCGGCATGCAACATCGCCGGTTAGCGTGACCCGCCGGGCCTGGATCATTCCGGGCCCGGTTTGTTTTGGGGAGTGCTGTGCCGAGCCGTGCTCAGCATTGGTGTCGCCCCACGCTTCATGTAGTGCCGAGCCATGCTCGGCAGCCGTTACGTTCGGCAATGCGTGCGTTGCCGAGCATGGCTCGTTACTACACGAGCAAAGGCTTGCCGAGCATGGCTCGGCACTACAACTGCCACAGATTGCCGGACATCCTTCGGCACTACACAAGATCCATGCGGCAGGACACACTGCCGCCCATGCAAAGACAGACAGGAGCTCCGCCCATGACGAAGTCCCTCCACCAGCGCAGCCGCGCGCCGTGGCTCAGCAGCTGCGTATTGCTGGGCATGACCGCCCTGCAGGTACAGGCGGCCGACACCACCTCCGCCCCTTCGCTTATCCCCCTTCCCGCCAACTACCAGGCTGACGGTGGCAAGGACTTCGTGCTGCGCACTTCAGCCCGCGCGGGCGGCAACGATGAGGCTGCGCGCCGTGCCGCCGCACAGTTCATCACCCTGCTCAAGCAGAACGGTGGCCCCACCCTGGCCGTGGCCGACAACGCGAGCAATGCGCAGATCCGCTTCCGCCTCGACCCCTCGGCAACCAATACCGCCGAAGGCTATGCGCTCAAGGTGTCCAACACCGGCATCGATATCAGCGCCGGTGACGACGTCGGCCTGTTCTACGGTGCGGTCACCGCCGCGCAGTTGCTCACCGGCAATACGCCCGGCCATGTTGCCGCGGCCACCATCAATGACACCCCGCGCTTCCCATGGCGTGGTTTCATGCTGGACTCGGCGCGCCACTTCCAGAGCATGGACGAGATCAAGAAGCTGCTTGATGCCATGGCGCAGCACAAGCTCAACACTTTCCATTGGCATCTCACCGATGACCAGGGCTGGCGCATGGAGATCAAGCGCTACCCGAAACTGACCGAAGTCGGCAGTTGCCGCGTGCCACTGGGTGACGCTGGTCGCAACGCGGCCACCGGCGAGACGCGCCAGTACTGCGGCTATTACACGCAGGAGCAGATCCGCGAAATCATCGCCTACGCTGGCGAGCGCCATATCCAGGTGATCCCGGAAATCGACGTACCCGGCCACGCCACCGCTGCCATCGTTGCCTATCCGGAACTGGGCACCACCGATCAGCAACTGGTCATCGACAACCAGTGGGGCGTGTTCCCGAACCTGTTCAATACCGAGGAAAGCACCTTCCAGTTCCTCGAGAACGTGCTGGAAGAAGTGATTGAGATGTTCCCGTCCAAGTACGTGCACGTCGGCGGCGATGAAGCGGTCAAGGACCAGTGGATCGCCTCCAAGCGCGTACAGGAGCGCATGCGCGAGCTGGGCGCCAAGGACGAGATGGAAATGCAGAGCCACATCATCAAGCGCCTGGAGAAGTTCCTGGAGCAGCATGATCGGCGCCTGATCGGCTGGGACGAAATCCTTGAAGGCGGCCTGCCGCCGGAAGCGACGGTGATGTCCTGGCGTGGCACCGAAGGTGGGCTCAAGGCCGCCAGCGAAGGCCACGACGTGGTGATGTCGCCGGTCACCCACATGTACATGGACTACCTGCAGACCGACTCGCCGAACGAGCCACCGGGCCGCCCCACCACCATCCCGCTGCAGAAGGCCTACGAGTTCGAACCGGTGCCGGCCGAGCTGGCCGCCGACAAGCGTTCGCACATCCTTGGCCTGCAGGCCAATATGTTCAACGAGCACACCCGCAACGACCAGAACCTGGAGCACAATCTGTTCCCGCGCCTGGCCGCGGTAGCCGAAACCGGCTGGAGCCCGCAGGACAAGCGTGTTTTCAGCAACTTCCTGCAACGCCTGCCGCGCCAGCTGCAGCGCTATCAGGCAATGAACATTGCCTACGCCAAGACACCGTTCCAGGTGGACATGCAGGACAAGGGCGAGTACCGCACCGGTGCGGTGCAGGTGAGCCTGGCCAATCCGCTCGGCTACCCGGTGCACTACACGCTGGATGGCAGCGCGGTCAGCGCCAGCTCGCCGCTCTACAGCCAGCCGCTGCAGTTGAAGGTGCCAGTGCAGCTGCAGACGGCCGCCTTCTTCGACGGCAAGCCACTGGCTGCCGCCCGGACCTTCAAGCTGGATGCCGAATCATTGCTGGTCCGCGAAGACACCCAGCTGGGCCTGTGCCCGAACGGCGGCAAGCTACTGCTGCGCCTGGAAGATGACGGCCCCGCCGAAGGCGAGCGCGAAGTCTTCAACGTCAACATCTTCAACCCCTGCTGGTTGTGGAGCGACGTTGATCTGTCCGGCATCGCCCGGGTGCAGGTGCGTGCCGGCCGCATTCCGTACAACTTCCAGCTGGCCCACGATGAGCCTTCGCGCAAGTTCGCGCCGGCACACAGCGCACACGGCGAAATGGAAATCCTGGCCAACTGCGAAGGCAAGCCGCTGGCAACGCTGCCGCTGCCAGCCGAGCCCGGCCCGGATGGCTTTGTCGAGTTCGATGCTGCCCTGACCCAGCCCGCACGCCGTGGCGACCTGTGCATCCGCTTCACCGGTGACACCCGCCCCAATATGTGGACACTGGACTGGATCAAGCTGCAGCCCGCCGACTGACACGCACACACCGCAACACCACAATGGCCATCGCTTGCGATGGCCTTTGTCGTTTGCGCCCACGCGTAGACAGACAGGAGCACTGCCCCGGGTCATCCTTACCCGGGCAGCAGGACGACCTGGCGCCGGCGCCGGTGTGATGCCTTCCAGGCCTTCGGGGACGCGCTGCTCTCTGCCAAAAATCTGCCAAAAAATTTCACCCAACCAAATTATTTTCATCGCAGCCGGTTCCTTGCGTGAAAATAAATTGTCGCTACATGAAAATCACCCGCAAATTCAGCGATGTAGCTCTGAAAATACGCAACAAGCGGGAATGAAAATTTTTTGCAACGCACCTTGACATCGTTGTCACCAACCACGGACACTCCGGTTGCCGTAGCGCCAACAGGCACTGCGCTCACTTTCAGGGGATGTACGACGTGGTTGCCAGCCCGCCAGCAGCGCCCAAGCTGAGTTCCAAGCTACCGGCCACGCCATTGCTGGCGGCCGATGTGGGTGGCACCCACGTGCGCGTTGGGCTGCTGCAAGCGGGACAAGGCGCCAACCCCGACCTGCAGATGCTGGACTACCGGCAATACCGCTGCGCCGACTACCCGGACCTGGCCAGCATCCTGGCCGCCTTCCGCGCCGACCGTCACCACGTGCGCGAGTGCGCCATCGCCAGCGCCGGCTATGCACTGGCTGATGGAACCGTGATCTCGGCCAACCTGCCCTGGTCGCTGTCCTGCGATGCCATCCGCACGCAGCTGGGCCTTGATGCCGTGCATCTGGTCAACGACTTCGAGGCCGTGGCCCACGCCGCCGCCTACATGCAAGCAAGCACCCTGCTGCAGCTCAGCGGTCCAGCCCACGCGGTCAATGGGCCGGTGCTCATCGTCGGCCCCGGTACCGGCCTGGGTGCGGCATTGTGGATTCCACGCGGCGAGCAGCCCGTTGTACTGGCCACCGAAGCCGGCCAGGCGTCGCTGGCAGCCAGCAGCCCACTTGAGATCGCGGTGTTGCAGCAGATGCAGCAGCGCCATCGTCACGTCACCATCGAACACGCGCTGTCCGGACCAGGAATGGTCAACCTGTACACCGCGCTGTGCGACGTGCGCCACGCCAGCGCAACGCATTGCACACCCGATGCGATCACCGCGGCTGGCTGCACCGGCGAAGACGCATTGGCTGTCCAGACCATGCAGCTGTTCTGCGGTCTGCTTGGCTCAACCCTGGGCGACATGGCACTGCTCTATGGCGCACAAGGGGGTATCTATCTGGCCGGCGGCATCCTGCCGCAGATCCGCCAGCTGCTTGAGAACAGCAACTTCGTCGAACGCTTCCTCAACAAGGGGCCGATGCGCGAAGCGCTGCAGCACATCCCCGTGCGCCTGATCGAACACGGGCAACTGGGCGTCATCGGCGCCGCCAGTTGGTACCTGGGACGCGGGGGCAACAGCGCCTCCGCGTCGCCGCACACAGTCCCGCAGGTGCACCGCGACAGCCGCGCGTGCACGGTTTCCAGTGAAGCAAATCCCGGCTACGCCGCCGGCATCCATCAATGATGAGGAGAGACATCATGAGGTACCGCAAGTCCGTACTATCCGCCGCCATCGTCACCTGCCTGAGCTTTTCCGCACACGCACAGGACGCTGGCAGCGAAGCCACCGACCTCGACCGCGTGGTCGTCACAGGCATCCGCGCCAGCCTGCAGCAATCGCTGGATACCAAGCGCAATGCCGATGCCATCGTCGATGTGATCACCGCCGAGGATGTCGGCAAGTTCCCGGCCACCAACGTGGCCGAAGCGATGACCATCATTCCGGGTGTAACCATCGACCGGGCATATGGCCAGGGCGAGAAGGTGTCCATCCTGGGAACGGACCCGGCCTTGAACCGCACCCTGCTCAACGGCCAGTCCATCGCCTCGGGCGACTGGAACATGTCCGACTTCCCGACCCGTACGTTCAACTACTCGTTGCTGGCGCCGGAACTGGTCGGCAAGCTCGAAGTCTTCAAGTCACCCGAAGCCCGCATAGACGAAGGTTCGATCGGCGGCACGGTGATCGTATCCACGCGCAAGCCGCTGGACATGCCGGAGAAGGTCAGCGTGTCCGGCCGTGTCAGCTACGGCCGAAATGACCGCGTTGAAAAGACCGACCCCAGTGCCTCGGCAGCCTTCGCATGGAAGAACGAGGCAGAGAACTTCGGCTTCATCATGTCGGCACAGGCATCCAACGAAAGCATCCGTCGCGACGGCATCGAATCGTACGGAATTGTCCGCGCCAAGGACTACATCGGCGGCCTTGGCGGCTCCAACGGCTCCGTCACCAACCTGCCACCCGACTGGTCGGTAGCGCCGAATCCGGATGGCTCACAGCCCACGCTGCCGGCTACCTGCACCGGCACCTGTGCCGACACGCTGTACGCCAACCCCGATGCAGTTGGCCCGAACTCCACCAGCGCCCACTTCTTCGAACAGGAACGTCAACGCAAGACCTACTCGCTGGCCCTGCAGTTCAAGCCGGTAGAGCAGATGAACATTGAGTTGAACGCGCTGAAGATCGATGCCAATTTCGATCACATGGCGCAGTCGATGTTCACCCACCAGGGCAACACCTGGAACAGCCTGAAGACGCTCAGCGACATCACCGTCAAGGATGGCCTGATCACCAGCGCCAGCCACAAGAACGGCCTGGTCGTATTCGACCTGCAGAATCGCCGTGCGCAGGTGGATTCGGCAACCTATGACATCAAGGTGGACTGGAATGACGAACGCTGGTTCGCCTCCACCCACGTTGGCCGCACGAAGGCCGAAGGTGGACCGAAGCAGGTGTTCGGTGAGTTCCTTGCGCGCACGGACTACACCTGGTCCATCGCCGATGCACCCGGCAAGCCGGGCAGCGTGGAGTTCACCGGCTCCAATCCCTTCGTCAACCCCGACCAGTTCCAGATGGATGGCGGCTGGGGTGCAGACCCGACCCAGTCGACCTGGAACACCGGTTGGGGCGGCAACCTTGTCGAGAAGCCGACCACCGACAAGGAAACCTACGGCCAGGTCGATTTCGGCATCAAGCTGGACTCGCCGATCTACTTGCTGCGCTTCGGCTACAAGCAGCGCAAGCACGAGACCACCCAGATCCAGCGCGGTATCGGCCTGGCATCGGTGGCCGGTTATGGCGACGCCAAAGCCTCTGACTTCGATCCGCGCGTGCTGCCGGACAACTACCTGAAGGGCTTCAGCGGCTACGGTGACCTGGGCGATCGTTTCACCATCGACGGTTGGAAGCTGGCCGACTACATCACCAGCGGCAAGTGGCTGGCACCGTGGCAGACAATGCCGGTGGTCTCACCGTTCAGTGCCGAGGAATTCGCCCGCAACAACTGGTCCATCAACGAAGACATCGGCGCGGCCTATGTGCAGGCCGATTTCAGCCTGGACCGCGTGCGCGGCAATATCGGCGTCCGCTATGTCACCACCGACCTTGAGTCGGGCAGCTACGCGTGTAATACCGGCCTTGCCGGCTGCACCCAGCCCAGCTGGTCTGCCGAAAAGCTCGCTGCGTCCTACGACCATGTAGTGAAGAAGA
Source organism: Stenotrophomonas sp. (assembly GCF_032061965.1). GTDB lineage: Bacteria > Pseudomonadota > Gammaproteobacteria > Xanthomonadales > Xanthomonadaceae > Stenotrophomonas. Next base: position 65,771 of record NZ_DAMBEF010000019.1, read on the forward strand.
ACAAGTACAACAACCTGCTGCCGAACTTGAACGTCGCCTTCGACGCGACCGACAGCCTCGTGCTGCGTGCTTCCGTGGCCAAGACCATGGCGCGCCCGAACTACACGGATGTCTCGTCCTACCTGTGGCTGTCCGACACCGCCCTGACCGGCGGCGGCGGCAACCCCAGCCTGAAGCCCTACCTGTCAACCAACGTGGACTTCTCGGCGGAATGGTACTTCTCGGAGAACGCCATCCTCGCCGGCTCGGTCTTCTACCGTGATGTTTCCGACTACATCCTCACCGAGTCGACCCCGGAAACCCATTGGAACCAGAACCAGAACAAGAACGACACGTATCTGGTGGATCGCCCGCGCAACGCAGGCGACGCCAAGATCAAGGGGTATTCCATTGCATGGCAGCAGAACTTCGGTGCCGGCTTTGGCGTGGTCGCCAACTACACCTATTCCGATGGCGAAGCCACTGACGGTCGCCCACTGCCGTTCAACTCGAAGAACCAGTTCAACATCAGCCCGTTCTTCGAGAATGACACCTGGACCGCGCGTGTCACCTACGGTTGGCGTGACAAGTACTTCACCCAGGTCAGCGCGGCGCGTGAGCTGTGGACGATGGACTACGCTTCGCTCGACGCGTCGGTGGCATTCAAGATCACCGAGAACCTGTCGGTCGGCCTGGATGCGATGAACCTGCTGGATGAGGAATACCACTCCTACTCCGGGGTGGAGCAGCTCACCCGCGGCGCCTACCTGGGTGGCCGTCGCTACAACGCCTCGCTGCGTTTCAACTTCTAAACCCGATCTACCCGCATCACTGCTTTTGCTTGTTTTCTCCTCCAGCGGGCCTGGGTTTTCCAGGCCCGCTTTTTTTCGTATGCGACACCGCGCCTGCCTGGTACTTATGGGATTGGCCCGCTACATCCGCATGCGCAAGGATTGGACCATTGCCTGAACGACAACGGCCCGCAGCGTAACGCAACGGCCCAACTTCGCTCCAAGGATCACCGATGAATCGAGACAGACGCTCCGTCCACGCACTGCACGCTGCCTTGCTGCTTGCGCTCGGCGCCGCCAGCCTTCCCTCCGTTGACGCGGCCGACAACCCGCCGTCGCAGCAACCGCTGCCGGTCGAGCTCACCGGCGCCAGCATCATCCCGCGCCCAGCTTCGGTGCAGCCGGCCCCGGGCAGCTTCGTCGTTAACAACGCAACGCGGATCCAGGCGGGCGCTGGCACCAACGACGTAGCCCAGCAGTTCGCCGGATTGCTTGGCCGGACCACGCCACTCCAGTTGCAGACCGCCAGCAACGGCACGGCCAAGGGAGCGATCCAGTTCCGCATCGGTACGCCGGCGACCACAGTGTCCCCGGAAGGCTATTCGCTGCGTATCAATGGCAATGGCATCCTGGTCGAGGCCGCCGACGCGCGCGGCCTGTTCTACGGCGCGATGTCGCTGTGGCAACTGCTCGCCGCTGCGCCATCGGCTGAAGTCACGCTACCGGCGATGCAGATCGATGACGCCCCGCGTTTCAACTGGCGCGGCTTCATGCTCGACTCGGCACGTCATTTCCAAAGCATCGAGGACATCAAGTTGATCCTCGACGCGATGGCCACGCACAAGCTCAATACCTTTCATTGGCACCTCACCGATGACCAGGGCTGGCGCATGGAGATCAAGCGCTACCCGAAGCTGACCGAGGTGGGCAGCTGCCGTGCCGCTGCCGGCGAAGCTGGCGTTGGCCCTGACGGCAAGCCGCATCTGTATTGCGGTTACTACACGCAGGAGCAGATCCGCGACGTGGTGGCCTATGCCGCCGCCCGCCACATCACGGTGGTCCCCGAGATCGACGTGCCCGGCCATGCACAGGCCGCGGTTGCTGCGTACCCGGAACACGGCGTGGTCGATGGCCCGACCCAGCCGTCGGCCAACTGGGGCGTGAACCCCTATCTGTTCAACCCGCGCGAGGAAACCCTGCAGTTCCTGGAAAACATCCTGGCCGAAGTGCTGGACATGTTCCCCGGCCAGTACATCCATATCGGTGGCGACGAGGCGGTGAAATACCAGTGGCAGGATTCGCCACAGGTGCAGGCCTACCTCCGCGAGCTGGGCCTGAAGGACGAGGAAGCACTGCAATCGCATATGCTCAAGCGTCTGGAAAAATACCTGGAAGATCACGACCGCAAGCTGATCGGCTGGGACGAGATCATCGAAGGCGGGCTGCCGCCGCAGGCCACGGTGATGTCCTGGCGCGGCATCGAGGGCGGCATCGAAGCGGCCACCCACGGCCACGACGTGGTGATGGCGCCGGGCAATACCCTGTACCTGGATTTCCTGCAGACCAATCTGCCGGAAGAACCGCCGGGCCGTCCCAAGTTCACCTCCATGCAGCGCATATATGCATTCGATCCAGTACCGGCGGAACTGACCGAGGCGCAGCGCAAGCACGTGATCGGCGTGCAGGCCAATATGTGGACCGAGCACACCCGCAGCGGCGAACACCTAAAGCACAACGTATTCCCACGCTTGGCTGCGCTGTCCGAGATCGCATGGACACCGCTGCAGAACAAGAGCTACGACGACTTCCTCACCCGCTTGCCGGCGCAGTTGCAGCGCTACAAGGCGCTGGGCATCGGCTACGGACAAACCGCGTTGTCGGTAGCGATGAAGCGCCAGGATGACCGCGCCGGCAACAAGGTCACGGTGGAGCTGTCCAACCCACTGAGCTACCGCGATATCCGCTACACCACCGACGGCAGCACCCCCACTGCGCTGTCACCGGCCTATCCCGGCGCACTGACCTTGCCGGTACCGACCGTGCTGACCGCGCAGACCTTCTTCAACGGCGAGCCGGTGGCCGACAAGCCCAGCCAATGGAACTTCGATGCGGCGTCACTGCTGGGTCGCAGTGACAAGACCCTGGCGCAGTGCCCGCAGGGCGGCCGCCTGCTGCTGCGCCTGATCGACGACAACCCGCTGCACGGTGAGCGCGACAATTTCGACGTCACCATCTTCAACCCGTGCTGGTTGTGGGAAGACGCACAGCTGCAGGACATCGCATCGATCAAGGTGCGGGCCGGTCGTATCCCCTACAACTTTGGCCTACTGCATGAAGATGAGGCAAAGCGCAGCTACCACAAACCCAAGGCCCGCCATGGCGAGTTCGAGGTGCGCGCCAGCTGCGAAGGGCCGGTGCTGGCAACCGTGCCGTTGCCCGCGCAAACGGGTGCCGATGGCTTTATCGAGTTGGAAGCACCATTGCGCGCGAATGGCGTGCAGATCAGCGACCTGTGCATGACCTTCAGCGGCGATACGCGGCCGCAGATGTGGGTACTGGACCAGGTGTGGTTGCAACCGAAGGACTGAAACGGGAAGGCGCGATGCGGTACGTAGGGTCCTCTCCTCCCCCCGCCCCGCACCGCGCCTTCAAGGCCAAACCTGCAAGGTGTCCACGACCTTGCAGTGGCACAGAAACTAGCAGCCAATTCCCGCCCGCGAAAGTGCTTTTTGCCCTTGAAAAAAGGCACTTTTGAAACTAAACGGTTGCAACGGAAAGCGCCGCGCATTCAGCGCGGCTGCAACCTCAGCAGCAGATCACGCAGCGGCGTGAAAGCCAGTAGCAGGCCTGCGACCACGCCGGTGGTATTGGCCAGTGCATCCATCGGGTCGGCCATGCGGTCGGTGGTCAGCGCGCCCTGCGCCCACTCGATGCCGATACCCATCGCCACCAGTCCCACGCCAACCCACAGCAAGGTGCGCCGCGGGGTAAACAACTGCACCGCGCTACCCGCCAACAGGAAGTAGGCCAGGAAGTGTTCGACCTTGTCGCTGTTCTGCGGCAACGCCAGCGGCGGCGGCGGAATCAGGCAGACCACGATCACTGCCAGCACCGCCGCACACCACAGCGCCAGCCACAACCCGCTGCGCCGCAAAGGCTTGAGCATGTTCACAGGCGCCAGGTCAGGTCGCCCAACAGGAATGAGGCAGACATGTCCACGTCGCGGCTGAAGGCCATCACCTGGAAACGTTCGCCCATCTCGGTCGGCAGGGTCAGCTGCTTGAGCTGGCTGCGCATGCGCATGCGACCCACCTCATCCAAGCGCTCCTCGGCAGCCTCCAGCAACTGGGTGATGCCATTGCCCAACAGGAAGTTGGCCTGGTTGCAGTAGCCGGCCAGGTCGAAACCGGCGTTGGTGCCGGCCTCGGCCAGTGCGGTGAAGTCCACCGAGGCGGTGATGTCCTGCAGGCCGGGCCACAGGAATACGTCGTTGTGCACGCGATGGCGATAGAACGCGCGCAGCGTGCCGTCGTTGCGGTCGTGCTGATAGAACTCCGCACGTGGATAGCCATAGTCGACGAACAACATCGCGCCACGCTTCATGCCACCGGCTACCGCCTGGATCCAGTACGGCAGCTGCGGCAACACCTCGGAACGGTAGCCATGGGCGAAGGGTCGCTCAAGGTAACGCTCTACGTGGCGAACGGCGCCCAACAACAGCGGATCGGCCGGCTGCGCGCCACGCACGAAGCGGCCTTCACCATCGAGCGCTACGGTTTCTTCGTAGATCTCGCCTTCGTCGCAGACAAAGCGCGGTGTCGGCAGCGCGTCAATCACCTCGTTGGCGAACAGCACGCCATCCCAGTCGTCATCGAACGGTCGGTCCAGCCATTCCACCAGCGCGAACACCGGCGGAATCAGCGCCTTCTCCAGACGCTCGCGCTGGCGCTCGCGCAGGTCGGCACTGGGCTCAAGGATGGCATAGCGCTCGGGCAAGGCATCCAGTTCCAGCAGGCGTTTGAGCAGGATCTCGGCAAAGGCACCGCTGCCGCCGCCCAGCTCCAGCATGCGTGCCTGCGGACCGAGCTGCTGCAGCACCGGCGCCACCACATTGGCGGTTGTCGCAGCGAACAAAGGCCCCATCTCGGGTGAGGTGACGAAGTCACCGGCGGCGCCAAACTTGCTGGCGCCGGCGCTGTAGTAGCCCCAACCCGGCGCATACAGGGCCAGTTCCATGAAACGCGAGAATGGCACAGCGCCACCTTGGGCACAGATGTCCGCGCGCAGGTGCGCGGCCAGCTGTTCGCTGTGGGCAAGGGCATCGGTATCGGGCGTTGGCAGATCGGAATGCATGGCACGGCGTTTTACAGAGACAATGCACAGGATAGCCGAGTGAGGAAACCGCAGATGACAGAATCCCTAAAGGTGGCCCTGGTCACCGGCAGCGCGCGCCGCATTGGCGCCGGCATTGCCCGCCACCTGCATGCCCATGGCTACCGCATCGCCCTGCACGCCCACCAGTCCAGCGAGGAGCTGCAATCGCTGGCCTTCGATCTGGAGAGCGAACGACCGGGCAGCGTGCTGGCCATACAGGCAGACCTGCGCGAGCTGGCTGAATTGCCGGATATGGTCGACCAGGTGGTCAGCCACTTCGGCCGTCTGGATGCACTGGTCAACAATGCCTCCAACTTCTACCCCACCCCGCTCGGCCAGGTGAGCGCCGAGCAATGGGATGACCTGATGGCAGTGAACGCACGCGCCCCATTGTTCCTGTCCCAGGCTGCCGCCCCGCACCTGGTCCGCCAGCGTGGCGCCATCGTCAACCTGACCGACCTGCACGCCACCCAGCCGCTGCGCGAGCACCCGGTCTACAGCACCGCCAAGGCCGCGCTGGAAATGCTGACCCGCTCACTGGCGCTGGAACTGGCCCCGCATGTGCGGGTCAACGCCGTCGCCCCGGGCGCCATCCTCTGGCCGGAACAAGGCAAGAGCGAGGCGGCGAAGGAAAAGCTGATGGAGCGTACGCCGATGGGCCGCTTGGGGACGCCGCACGAGATTGCCGCCGCGGTGCGCTGGCTACTCGACGACGCTGGCTATCTCACCGGGCAGGTGCTGCGCCTGGACGGCGGCCGCACCCTCACCTGAACCCGAGGCAGGGACGTCCCAGGCCGTGAAGCCGACGCAGCGGAAAGACCAGAACGGCAAACGCCGCCCCAAAACCTCCACACCACTTCAAACCGTACATCGGCACGGCGGATCGCTGTCGTGGCCACGGGGTCGCGGCTGACGCCGCGCCTACCCGTTCAGGTCGACGGTCTCGAAGGAATGCCCGTACTGCGGGTGCTCCTGCCACATCTGCGCCAGCGTCCGCTGCTGCACAGGGTCGATGAAGTCCGGCGCGATATCGGCCATCGGCTTGAGCACGAAGGCGTGCTTGAGTTCCGGTCGCGGGATGCGCAGGTGCTTGGGGCCTTCCATCACCAGGTCGCCGTAATAGACCACGTCGATATCGAGCGTACGGTCGCTGAAGCGCGGGCCGGAACGGTCACGGCCATGGGCGTCTTCCACCGCATGCAACCAATCGTTGAGGTCCAGCAACGGCATGTCGGTCTGCACCAGCACGGCGTTGTTGAGGAAGTCCGGCCCTTCGAAGCCCACCGCCGGGGTCAGGTATGCCGGCGATACGCGGATGTCACCAAAGCGCTGGCGCAGCACTTCGACGGCAGCCTGCAGGTAACGCCGGGGTTCAACATTGCTGCCCAGGCTCAGGAGCACGGTGGTCATTGGGTTGGCTTGTCCGCAGGCCACGACCGCCCCGCAGGGTGATCAGTGCGCTGCATCATGGGAGGGGGCGCACATGATGAATCCGGCACGCCGGTCAGTCCACACCCAGCGCATCGGCAACCGCTCGGAACACCCGCTGCATTTCCAGCGGCTTGGGCAGTACGTGCACGCTGATGCCGGCCGGTGCCTGGCCGTCGGCAAACACCGGGGCGTGGCTGTCCTCCAGCACGATGGCCGGGCCGCGATAGCCCATGGCCTGCATCTCGGCCAGCAACTGGCTGGCTGACAACAGCGGGATGCCGCTATCGACCAGCACAACATCGGGCAGGCCGGCTTCCTGCAGGTGGCGCATGGCCACCGCGCCATCGCTGGCCAGGCGCATGCGATAGCCCTGGCTGGACAGAGCATTACCCAACAGCGACAGCCGGGTGGCCTCGTCGTCCACTACCAGCAAGCGTTCGCCGCGACCGGGTCGCACCAGCGGCAGGCCTTCGTCGTCGTCGGCATCGGTGGTTTCGTGCAACGGCAGCAGCAGGTCGAAGCAGGTGCCCTCGCCCAGCGCACTGTTCACCTTTATCTGCCCACCAATGCTGTCGATGATGCGGTGGCAGGACACCAGTCCCAGACCGGTACCGTTGGCCTTGGTGGTGAAGAACGGGCTGAACAACCGATCCAGCGTGGCCTGGTCCATGCCCAGGCCTTCATCGCTGACGCGGATGCGCACCTGCCCACCGGCGTCGCCGTCCCCGCGCTCGGCCACCAGCGTGAGGCGGCCCCCCTCGGGCATGGCCTGGATCGCATTGAGTGCCAGGTTCAACAGCACCTGTTGCAGCTCGGTGTAATTGGCCTCGATCGCCATGCGGTCGTCGGCGACTTCAAGGTGCAGCTCGACGTTGCGCGGCAGGCTGCTCTTGAGCAGCATGCCTACCGCCTGGAACAGGCGTTGCAGCACGATGCGCTCACTGGGCTGGCGCGACCCACGCACGAAGGACAGCATCGACTCGACCATCTCATGGCCGCGGCGTCCACATTCGGCGATGACATCGGCCAGACGGATGATCTTGGGGTCTTCGCTACGGTCGCGGATCAGGTCCGGCACAATCAGCAGCGGCTGCAGGATGTTGCGCAGATCGTGGCTCAGCCCCGCGGCCAGCAGGGCCAGGCTTTCCAGGCGCTGGGCACGCATCAGCTCGTCTTCGACACGCTGGCGCTCAACGTCGCTGCGCGCCTCGCGGATGGCCCGCGCCGCCGCCGATGGCAGGCGTGCGGGCTGGTGCTTGATGATGTAGTCGTTGGCACCCTTGTGCAGCGCTTCGACCGCGGTTTCTTCACCCATCGTCCCCGAGACGAAGATGAAAGGTACCCGCGGATGTACTTCGCGCAGGATCTGCAGGGCCTGGTACCCGGAAAAACCGGGCATGCTCAGATCGGACAGGACAATGTCCGGGGCCCAGTCGGCCAGCACCCGGCGCATCTCCACCTCATTGTCCACGCGCTCGAAGCTGGCCTGTAGGCCGGCCTCCAGCAGCTGGTCGCTCAGCAGTTCGGCGTCTTCCGGCGAATCCTCCACCAGCAGGATACGCACGGGGCCCAATGGTGCTCCCTTGTTCGGCATGGGTACTTACTCGGTATCCGGGGCCTGGTTGATCACGGCCCAGAAGGTACCAATGGTTTTGACCGCATTGAAGAACTGGTCGATATCCACCGGCTTGACCACGTAGGCATTCACCCCCAGGTCCCAGCTACGCACCAGGTCGCTCTCTTCGCGCGAGGACGACAGGATCACCACCGGCAGGCGCTTGAGGTCTTCTTCGGCACGGATGCGCTGCAACACCTCCAGCCCGTCCATGCGCGGCATCTTGATGTCCAGCAGCAGTACCGCTGGCAGGCCTTCCTCGCGCTGCGCGAAGCTGCCTCGGCGCAACAGGAAGTCCAGCGCCTCCACGCCATCCTCGACATGCACGATGGGGTTGGCCAGGCGCGCATCGCGCAATGCATCGATCGCCATTTCGGCATCGGCAGCGCTGTCTTCGGCCAGCAGAATGGTTCGCAGGGGGCTCATGCCAGGGAATCCTTTTGGGAAACGTCGGTTGCGGAAGGAACGGTAAAGCGGAAGGTTGCACCCTTGTCGACCTGGGCATCGGCCCAGATGCGACCACCATGACGGGTCAAGACGCGGCGCACGCTGGCCAGGCCGATGCCGGTGCCGGCGTACTCGGATGCCTTGTGCAGTCGCTGGAACACGCCGAACAGCTTGGAGGCGTACTGCATGTCGAAGCCGGCGCCATTGTCGGCGACGCTGAACTGATGACTGCCATCGGGCAACGGTTTGGCGTTGACCTCGATCACCGCCTTGTCGCGACCGCCGGTGTACTTGACGGCATTGCCCAGCAGGTTCAACCACACCTGCCGCATCATGTTCTCGTCGGCCACCACGGTCGGCAGGTTGCCGATATGCCACTCCACGTTCCGCGCCGGGCCGTCGCCAGCCTCGGCCTTCAGGTTGGAGTCCAGCAAGGCGCGGGTGTCGGCCACCAGGGTCTGCATGTCCACCGGCTGCATGCGCATCGCGCCGCGGCCCAGGCGCGAGTACACCAACAAGTCGTCGATCAAGGCCGCCATGCGCTGGGCCGAGCTGCCGATCACCTGCAGGTAGTGCCGGGTCTTGTCATCCGCTGCCTCGCCCAGGTGCCGCCCCAGCTTGTCGGAGAACCCGGCCACATGCCGCAACGGCGCGCGCAGGTCGTGCGATACCGAATAGCTGAAGGCTTCCAGCTCGCGGTTGACGTCAGCCATCTGCTCGACCTTGCCTTCCAGCTGCCGGTTCAGCTCTTCCACCCGTACCTGCACCGCACGCTGCAGGGTGATGTCGCTGACCGTCATCAGCACCACCTCGTCGTCCACATCGGGCAGCGACATGCGCCGCGCGTTGATCAACATGGTGCGGACCATGCCATCGACACCGCGCTGCTGATGCTCGAAGTCCCACAGCTCGCGACCGCGCAGCAATACGTCGGCCAGGCGCTGGCCGATCAAGGGATCGTTCCAGGCGCCCTCACCGATCTCCTGCAGCGGACGCAGGTAGTTGTCCTGTTCCTCGGCGCCGTACAACTCGGCGAACGCGGTGTTATGCAGCACCACGCGCAGCTTGGCATCGAGCAACACGATCGGCTCGCGCACCGTCTGCAGCACGGCACTGGCACGGGCGCTGGCCTTGTTCAGGCGCTTTTCCACCTCGGCCCGGCTGCCGATCTGCCGTTGCAGCAACCACAGCACCAGGGCCAGCAACAGCAGCTGCACCACCAACGCCGACCAGGTAACCACCGAGGCCTGTTGCTGCTGGCGCTTGGCGCGCAGCGCGCGCTCCACCAGCAGCCCCTCTTCGTGCTGCTGCAGCTCGTTGACCAGCTCGCGGATGGGGAACTTGAACGTCATCTCCTCGATCAGCTCACGCTGCCGCGGCGAGTCGCTGCTGGCGGCAATTTCCTTGGCCAGCGCCATGCGCCGCTCCAGCATCAGCTCCATCTTGCCAATGCGCACCAATTGCTCTGGGCTGTCGTTGACCAGCTGCGACAGCTCCTGCAGATTCACCGAGACCCGATCCGCCTGGCGCAGGCGTTGCTGCAAGGCCTGCGAGTCGATGCCCTTGGACAGGGTCAACGCGGCCGACTCGACGTCGCGGATATCGGCTTGCAGGTTGTACAGCCGCGCACCGACCGCCTGGGTGTGGGACACCCAGTTGGCCGCATTGACGCTCTCGCGCGCCAGGTGACGCAGCATGATCGCCGGTACGATGATGATGAGCAGCGCAGCCAGCGCCAGGCCCATCAGGCGCCAGCGGCTCCAATCATCATCGCTGAATCGAGATGCCATCGTTTCCCCTCTGCAGGCGTGCCCGCCGCGCCCTGGCGGCCGGCCTTTCCTCGGCGGCGATGATGCCATCGCCGCACGGATGGTCAAACCCGCTGACCATCAGCCAAGGATTGCATGAATTCCACCATCAATGCACGCCCGCACCTGCTTCCTCGCAGGAAACGCTTCAGCGATCTCACGCACCATCACTGCGCTTGATCGCATGCCCGCCAAATTCGTTGCGCATCGCCGCCAGCATGCGGTCGGTAAACGAGTTGTCCTCGCGCGAGCGCAGCCGTTCCAGCAGCGACAAGGTGATCACCGGCGCGGGCACATCCAGGTCGATGGCTTCGGCCACGGTCCAACGCCCTTCGCCGGAGTCCTCCACATACGGTGCGATGCCATCAAGTACGGGGTTGCGCTGCAGCGCATCAGCACTGAGATCCAACAACCAAGAGCGCACCACGCTGCCATGCCGCCACACTTCGGCAACCTGCCCCAGGTCCAGATTGAACTCGGCTTTTTTCTGCATCAATGCAAAGCCTTCGGCATAGGCCTGCATCATTCCGTACTCGATGCCGTTGTGGACCATCTTGCTGAAGTGGCCCGCGCCCACCGGCCCAACATGCGCCCAGCCACGATCAGCCGCGGGCGCCAACGCCTGGAATACCGGCGCCAGGCGCTGCACCGTAGCCTGCGGCCCACCGATCATCAGGCAATAACCTTCCTGAAGCCCCCAGACGCCGCCGCTGGTGCCGCAATCAACGAAGTCCACACCCTGCTCGGCACAACGCGCCGCACGCTGCTGCGACTGCCGGTACCAGGAGTTGCCTCCATCAACCACCACGTCACCGGCCGACAGCAGCGGCAACAAACTGTCCAGGCTGGCATCGACCACCTTGGACGGCACCATCAACCACAGCACGCGCGGCGCCGGCAGCGCCTGCACCAGCGCCTGCAGGTCCGCCACGGTCGCCATGCCCTTGTCCTGCAACTGCTGGCGCGCCGGCGCGCCCGGGTCGTAGCCGGTTACGGCGATGCCGCCTTGTTGCAGCCGCTGTGCCATGTTGGCACCCATGCGGCCCAGACCAATCATCCCTAGTTCCATGGTTCACCTCGCTTGATGGTGGAAATTGTGGTGGCAGCGCAGGCCCGCAGGCGACTGTCGAGCCAACGCTGGTAGATCGTGGTGTGCAGGTTGTGCAGGGTCAGGTCGATACTGAAGGGCGTACGCGGGTTGCGGTCCAGCAGGCGTACCACGTGGTAGCCCAACGGTTTGATCCCCTTGCGGTGCACATAGAGCATCAGTTGCTGGTAGACCGGATCGGCCAGCAGCGCGTCCAACTGCGAGACCCGCAACCGCTGCTCGGGCGGCAAGCTGGCACGCAGCTCAGGGTCGCGTTCGTACAGCAAGCGCTCGAAGTAGCGCCGGCCCTGCCGCGGGAGTTGCTGGGCAAGCTCCCATAGACGGCGGTTGCGCGCGTCGTAATAGGCCAATCCCCCGTGTCTGGCCAGCGCGTGCGCTGCCGCATCACTGATATCGGTGATGACGAAGTTCTCGGCCTGGTTGTTGATGTCGTCCAGATACTGCTTGCCGAATACATGGGCGATGAAACCCGGCACGCCCATGAATGCCTGCCGTCCCAATGCGGCCGTGCGCACGGCCTTGCCATCGGCGAAAAATTCGCCGGCATTGCCGCCCAGCAGGATGCTGTCGGTATCGTGCAGCGTCAGGAAGGTGCCGATGGACAATTCGCCCGCGGTAAACGCCGTGTCGAAGGCGGTATCGCCGAACAGTTCGCGCAGCGTTGCCAATTGCGCCACCTGGCGGCCGACGCCGCATTCCGAACGCACCCGGCCGGAGTAAAAGGCCTCCAGCGCACGCGAATTGCCACCGACCGGTGCATAACCGCGACCGAAACTGCGGAAGCGCTGCCAGCCCTGCGCCTTCGCACCGCCTGGGCCGAAGCCTATCCATCCCAGCTGCAACGCCGTGAAGCGATAGCCGGGATTGTCCTGCAGGCGCGTGGTGGCACGCCGTGTGGCGTCGCCGAGCTTGAACGCAAACGCACAGACGCTGGCAGGCTGCGCAAGCACCTGCGCCGCCAACTGCTCGCGTTGCGCTTCGTCATAAGCGGCCGGCACCCGCAGCTGCAACTCGCCATGGGCATGCGCCTCGGCCAGCGAGCCGCGTTGGCAGGGGCTGCCCGTCGCCACGGACGGCTGCAAGGAGGCGTCCACGTGCAACTGCCAGCCCAGCTCGCGCAACAGCTCGGCATTGCAGCCGGCCATCGCGTTGCCCATCAGCAGGCCGGGCACCATGCACAACCCGGACATCCATCGACCCGCCGCCGTCACAGCGTGCCGGTGCAACCTCACCGCGTGCCGTCCACGCCTGTCGCCGGTGCCAACTCCCCAACGTACTGCTGCAGTCGCTGGAAGAAGTTGCGGTAGAACTGCGCATCCTGCACCGTACTGCTGGCCACCCGCACCAGCGAATCATCGTTGCTGCCGAAAGGCAGCGACACCGACCCCAGGGCGCCAACGCCTACGCTGGCCGAGGTCGGCGACTTCTTCAGTGCATAGCGATCCTGCACGGCGCTGACGAACACCTGCGCCATGCCATCGGCACGCGCGGCACAGGAGACGCGCAGCACCAACTGCTCGTGCACTTCGTCCTTGGGCTGGAAATTCTTGTTGGCCTCGACGTTGCCTGCGTCGGCACGGGCGATGGCATAGCCCTGCCCCAGCAACGCGCGCCGTGCAGCTTCGCAGGCCTGTGCCGGCGAGCTGTCGATGTTGCGCGAGTAGGTATCGCCGGAGTCGAACGACTCTCGCAGCAAGGTGCTGTCAGCAGCCTTGCCACCACAGCCGGCCAGTGTCAGCAGGGCCAGCGCGGCCAGCGCATGCGGACTGTGACTGCGCATGGGCACTCCTGTTCTAGGAAGGCCCTCAGCATAACGCCGCCAACGTCATGGGACGTTGACGGCGTCGTTCAGCAGCATTGCCTGTTTGGGCGCGGCTCAGTCAGCCCAGCGTCCCGGGCCGGTGGACTGCGGCAATACCTGTGCCGACAGCGGGCGGTCCTTCTCCAGCAGGTTGACCGCATCGGCAAGGATTGCAGCCGATTCACGCAGCAGCGGGTCCGGGCGCTTTTCAGCCGCCTTTTCGCGCGCGGCGTCCTTGACGATATCGCGCTCGTTGCCGGTCAGGCCGTCGTCGCTGCTGTCCTCGGCAAGCGGGTCCAGCGGCAGGCCCAGTTCCTTGCGGATCTGCTGGCGCTGCTTGCGCTGGTTTTCCTGCTTGTCACGCTCGGCGCGGCGCTCGGCCTCGTTGAGCGAAACGTACTTCTTGGCAGCCTCGGTGCGGAACTGCTCCACATCCTCTTCCCACCACTGGAACTCGCGGTCGCTGCGGATGCGCTGGCCATGCAGCGTGTCCAGGCGCGGCACGATCGGTGCGAAGTTGCCGTACTGGGTGTGCGGAACGGCAGCAATGCGGGTCCACGGCAAGGCATTGTCGTAGGTGCTCTCGCCAAACTCACTGGCATCCACGCTGGCCGGGAAGGCCAGATCCGGCACCACGCCCTTGTGCTGGGTGCTGGAGCCGCTGACGCGGAAGAACTGGGCGATGGTCAGTTTGACCTGGCCAAAGCGTTCCTTCTCGCTGGCCGGCCAGCGATCCAACGGCACCACGTTCTGCACGGTGCCCTTGCCGAAGGTGGTTTCACCGATCACAAGGCCACGGCCGTAGTCCTGGATGGCGCCGGCAAAGATTTCCGAGGCCGAGGCCGAACCACGATTGATCAGCACCGCCAACGGGCCGTCCCAGGCCACGGCCGGGTTGCGATCACTGTTGACGGTCACGCGGCCACCGGACTCGCGCACCTGCACCACCGGGCCCTGCTCGATGAACAGACCGGTCAGTTCGATTGCTTCATCCAGCGAGCCACCGCCGTTGTTACGCAGGTCCAGCACCACGCCGTCGAGCTTGTCGGCCTTGAAACCGGCCAGCAGCTTGGCGACATCGCGGGTTGCCGAGGCGTAATCAGCCGCATTGCGTCGACGGCCCTCGAAGTCCTGGTAGAAGGTGGGCAGCTTGACCACACCGATGCGCCGCTCGGGCACGCCCGCACTAGCCGGGATGGTCATGGTTTCGCCCTTGGCGGCCTGCTCGGACAGACGGATCTTCTGCCGGGTCAAGGTCACCATGCGGTGCTTGCCATCGGCACCTTCGGCGGCCGGGATGTATTCCAGACGTACCTGGGTGTCCTTGGCGCCACGGATCTTGGCCACCACGTCGTCGATGCGCCAGCCGATCACATCTTCGACCGGGCCGGAACGGCCCTGGCCAACACCGACGATGCGGTCACCCGCCTTCAAGGTGCCATCCAGCGCCAGCGGGCCGCCGGGGACCACTTCGCGGATCACCACCACATCGTCCTGGCGCTGCAGCTGCGCGCCGATGCCTTCCAGCGACAGCGACATCGCCTGGTTGAAGTTCTCCGCCGTGCGCGGGGTGAAGTAATCGGTATGCGGGTCAACAGCGCTGGTATAGGCGTTGAGATAGATCGAGAACACGTCCTCGTTCTTCCACTCGTTGATGCCCTTGAGCTGGGTGTCGTAACGCTTCTCAAGGGTCTTGCGGATATCCGCTGCCGGCTTGCCGGCCAGCTTCAGCCGCAGCCAGTCGTTCTTGACCGACTTGCGCCACAGTTCATCCAGCTCGGCGTTGGTACCCCACGGCACGTCCTTGCGGTCGTACTCGAAGCGTTCCTCGCGGGTGAAATCGGGTTCCTGGCGCAGCAGGCGGCGCGCGTAGTTGATGCGCTCGGTTACGCGCTGGCGGTACACCGCGAACACCTGGAAGGCCGGGTCCAACTGGCCGGAACGGATGGCCTCACCGGTCTGCGCCGCCAGCGGCGCGAAGCGGTCCACGTCTTCCTTGGTGAAGAACTGCTTGCCGCCGTCCAATGCCTCCAGATAGCGCTTGAACACGTCGGCCGAGGTTGCTGCATCCAGCGGCCGCGGCCGATAGGCATAGCGACTGTCGGACAGCACCCCGTACACCAGCTTGGAGGCAGTCGCCTGGTCAACCGTGGGGCCCGAACTGAGCACCGGGGCATCGGCACGCGCCATCAGCGCGGTCGGTACGGTCAGTGCGAAGGCCAGCAGGAAAGCGGGAACTCGGTAGTTCATCAAAGTACTCGTGGCACCGAATGTTGGGGGAAGACTGCGGGCAGGTCAGACATGCCGACAGTGCCGAAAGTTTCAGCACTTGTCATCCGGCCCACGGCCAGACTAGCCGCAGTGCTGTAGCAGAATGTGAACCGATCGCCCGCAGCGGCGGGCGTCATCGCGGGCACGCCGTTGGCCAACGGCCGCGGCATGCCCGGCAGGGCGGACTCAGGCGACGACGCCGGCACCGGCCGCCTGCTGGTCGGCGTGGTAGGACGAGCGCACCATCGGCCCGGAGGCGACATGGGTGAAGCCCAGTTCGTAGCCGTACTCCTCGAACGCCTTGTACTCCTCCGGCGTCCAATAACGCAGCACCGGGTGGTGGTGGGCGGTCGGCTGCAGGTACTGGCCGATGGTCACCATTTCCACATCGTGGGCACGCAGGTCGCGCAGGGTGGCCTGCACCTGCTCCAGGGTCTCGCCCAGGCCCAGCATGATGCCGGACTTGGTCGGCACGTTCGGGTGCTGTGCCTTGAAGTTCTTCAACAGGGTCAGCGACCACTGGTAGTCCGCGCCCGGGCGCACGTTGCGGTACAGGTCCGGCACGGTT
>NZ_DAMBEF010000020.1:0-12995 GCF_032061965.1 Stenotrophomonas sp.
CGGTGCTCTTGGCGCGGTTGGCCGCCAGCAGGCGCGCGCGCAGCTTCTTGCCGTAGACGATCGGCACGTCCGAGGTGGTATCCGAGCCGCCGCCGATGCCCGACTCGATCTGCCCCAGGGCAATCTTGTTGGCCACGGTGATGATGCTGTCCAGCGAGGTGCCACAGGCCCGCTGCAGGGTGATGCCGGGGGTCAACGGCGACAGGCCGGAAGACAACGCGGCCTCGCGGCCCAGGTTCCAGTCGCTGGGGTGCTTGATCACCGCGCCCATCGCCACTTCGCCAAGCTGCTGACCGTGCAGGCCGAACCGTTCAACAAGGGCGCCTAGCGTACGGACCGACATGCCGAGATTGCCGACATCCGAATAAGCGGTGTTCTGGCGGCAGAACGGAATGCGAACACCACCAAGGATGGCGACGGGACGAGCGCTGGGCATGCGGTTACCTGACATGAGAAAGGGTCTGCGACGTGGCCTGCATGCGATAGCAGGCATAATGGTGTTGAGTGTAGCTTTGAGGCCGTGATGGGCCAACCGCGAACCATGAGCAATTCCAACCCCGACATGAACGCACTGGGTGTAGTAGCACTGGAACTGGCCGGCGGCGAGCAGCCGCGCCAGGCCGTACTGGGCTCCGAACAGGCCGGCGAACTAGCCGCCCTGATCGGCCGCGACCTGGCCAAGCTGGTGCCACAGGTCAGCGAACTGGACCTGGTGTTTGCCGCCGCGCATTTTGATCCGGCCGAAGTGCTGCGCACCGGCCTGCCCATTCATCGCCGCCTGGAAGAACTGCAGATGCGTGCCCCGGGCCGCAACCAGGGCCCGCGCCTGCTCGCCTTCGGTGCCGATGCCAATGGCGAAGTGCCGCTGCCGCTGCAGGCCGACCCCGCCCTGGGCGGCGGCGCCCTGCGGGTGCTGCCGTTCGTGCTGGCCGGCGGCGACGAGCAAACCCGTCTGCAGGTGCGTGAGGCACTTGAAGAGGTGCTGCTTGCCAATGGCATGGCGCAGCCGGATACCGCCTTGCTGGCGCAGAACAGCTTCGGCGCGCAGATCGAGCACGCGCGTTACTTCACGGTCAATGACCTGGCCGCGATGATGGCGATGCAATATGACAACCAGGGCTTGGCCGATCTGTGGCCACTGCTGGAAACGGCGATGTTTGCCCCCGACGAGGAGCAGTGGCTGGACGCCACACCCGAGCCGCTGCTGCGGTACGTCGGCGGCGAGGTGCGCATGGCCTTGTTTGACCCGGCCGGCTGGTGCGCGCACTACGGCCACGAGCCCAACGCCTGTGACCGCCTGCAGCGCATCTATGAGCAATACCTGATGCGCCAGCGGCAGATGGCTGCGGTATTGGAAGCCCACGGCATCGGTGTGCTGTACGTGCACGTCAATGCCGGCCAGGACGCGAAGGCGTTGCTGGCGCATTGAGTGCGCCATGGCGATAACAGAAAGGGCCGCGCAAGCGGCCTTTTCTGTTTACGGAGTGCTGCATGCACCGTTCACTCCCGTTGCTGAAGGCAAGGACGGCTGGAGGGGCGCAGTTGCCTTGGCTGCTTGCGCCGGCCTCGATCCTCCCATCATGAAGATCGTTGTTGATCACGGCACCCACTGTCCGTGGAGAGCCGGTGAAAAGGCCAGAGCAAGGCACCCCTCCCCAACCCTCCCCTTCGCTGCGCGAAAGGGAAGGAGACAAGCCCAGAGCCAACGCACCCCTCCCCAACCCTCCCCTTCGTTGCACGAAAGGGAGGGAGACAAGCCAGAGGCGTGGCCCGGGTAAGCGCACAACAGCAAAGGGCCGCTTACGCGGCCCTTTGCTGTTGTCTTTCACTGGTTCCTCGTTCCTGGAAACGCGTTCCTGGCTTCAAGGCACCTTGGCAATCACCGCACAGGCCAAACGTGCACCGGCATTGCCGGTCGGCTGGCTCTTGTAGTCGTCCGGGTCGGCATGGACGATCAGCCCGCGGCCGATGATGTCGAAATCATCACCCTTGCCAACGTTGACGTTGCTGGCCACCGGGCCGTCGATATGCGCATTGCCCTGCGCATCGGCAACGATGTTGGGCATGTCGCCGCCATGGTGTGCCGGCGCCTCGATGCTGCCGTGCTCGCTGCTGCCCGGATTGAAGTGACCGCCGGCGCTGGTGCCGTCGGGGGCGCTGCAATCGCCCTTCTCATGGATGTGGAAGCCATGCTCGCTGTTCGGCTTCAGGCCACTGATGTCGCCGCTGGCGCGCAGCAGCCCGTCCACCAGGTGGAACTGGATGGTGCCGGCCACCGTGCTGTCCTTGGTCGGCTGCAGCTGCGCGGTAGCCACCGGTGCGGCCATGGCAGTCATTGCGGTCATGGGCGGCGGCGCTGCCGGGTCGGCAGCAGGTGCGGCGCTGGTTGCCGGGGTGGCCGCATCGGCCGGAGCGGCATCGGGCTCGGCGCCCTGCTTGCAGGCGCTCAACGCCAAGGCACTGGCGAGGAAAAGGCTGGTGTGGATCAGTCGCATACGGGTAACTCCCTTGCTGGGCAGGATCGAAGTGGCGTGTGCGCTCAGCGCACCACGCGGATAACCGCGCAGGCCACACGGGCACCGGCGTTGCCGGCGGGCTGGCTGCGATAATCATCGGCACCAGCATGTACCACCAGGGCACGGCCAGCGATGTCGTTGGCGGCGCCTCCACCGAGAGTAACCCCACGCAGGTGAACATCCACGTTCACCACCCCATCGGCGTTGGCCATCAGGTTATCCATGTCACCAGCGTGGTGCGCACCTGCACTGGCACGTCCGTGGGGTTGAATGGCCGGGTTGAAATGCCCGCCGGCGCTGGTTGCATCCACCGCGCTGCAATCACCCTTTTCGTGGACATGGAACGCGGCCTGCTGGCCGCGCGGCAGGCCACCGATCACGCCGGTGATATGTACCCCGCCAACCTCGGGCACCAAGGCCAAGCGCCCACTGACCAGGCTGGCCGACGCGGGCGCCAGATTGGCTTCGGCCATGCTCGCAGTGCTGGTGGTGGCGACCGTCGGTGGCGGCGCCTGCGGCTTGGGTGCCGGGGTGGACCCACAGGCACTGAGCAGGACGCTGGCCGCGATCGCGGTAAGGGGAAGCAGGATGCGCATCGATATCTCCTTGCAACAGAACAGAAGGGCCAGTGCCATGCTCAACCACCGCGCCGGCGGCCGGGCCCAAGTTTGCGGGTAACCGTGTTACGGCCCAGTCCCAGACGCGCGGCGGCGTCGGCACGATGACCGTCGGTGA
This sequence comes from Stenotrophomonas sp., assembly GCF_032061965.1. Classification (GTDB taxonomy): domain Bacteria; phylum Pseudomonadota; class Gammaproteobacteria; order Xanthomonadales; family Xanthomonadaceae; genus Stenotrophomonas. The sequence continues at coordinate 3,252 of NZ_DAMBEF010000020.1, forward strand.
CGTCCAATGCTACTTCCAACAGCACGTTGTCCAAGCGCTCACGAGCTTCTGCATGCAAGCCGTTAGCACCCTCGGCCAAACGCTGCCTGGCCCATGCGGCCAACGCCTGGTCCCATTGCGACGAGGCAATGGGTGCGGCAGTGCGAGTGCCACGCCCCCCGCGGTTCAACGCGGCCTGGACGTCCTCGGCTGACACGGTATCGGCCACGGCCAATGCGGCAAGGCGCCAGCAGACGTTTTCCAGCTCGCGTACGTTGCCGGGCCAGCTGTGCTCGCGCAGTGCCTTTACCGCCGCCACCGACAAGCGCTTGGGTGGCATGTCCAGTCGCCGTGCGGCATTGGCCAGGAAGTTCTCGGCCAGCTGCGGCACGTCACCCAGACGCTCGCGCAGCGGCGGCAGCAGCAGCCGCACCATGTCCAGCCGGTGCAGCAGGTCGGCGCGGAAGCGCCCTTGTTCGACCAGGGTTTCCAGGTCCTGGTGGGTAGCGGCAATCACGCGTACATCGACGCGGATCAGCTCGCGGCCACCGACGCGGAAGAACTCGCCTTCGGCCAGCACACGCAACAGGCGGGTCTGCAGCGCCAGCGGCATGTCGCCGATTTCATCGAGGAACAAGGTGCCGCCATCGGCCTGCTCGAAGCGGCCGATATGGCGTTTGCTGGCACCAGTGAACGCGCCGGCTTCATGGCCGAACAATTCGCTCTCCAGCAGTTCGGCCGGGATCGCGGCCGTGTTGAGGGCAACGAACGGGCCCTTGGCGCGCGGCGACTCGCGGTGCAGCGCATTGGCCACCAGTTCCTTGCCGGTGCCGGTTTCGCCGTTGATCAGCACCGACAACGGTGCCTGTGCGAGCCGCCCGATGGCGCGGAACAGCGCGCGCATGGCCGGTGTGTCGCCGATCAGCTGCGGTGGCCCTTCTTCCTTCTGCACGGGCACAGGCACCGCTACCGGTGCCGGCAGTTCCTCGGCTTCGGGCAGCGCGCGCCGCGCCAGTTCAACGGCGTCGTCCAGGTCAAACGGCTTGGACAGGAATTCATGCGCGCCACCGCGGAAAGCACCGGCGGTGCTGGCCACATCGGTATAGGCCGACATCACGATCACCGGCAGCTGCGGATGCGCCGCCTTGAGCTTGTCCAGCAGCACCAGGCCGTCATCACCGGGCATGCGCACGTCGGTGAACAACAGGTCCGGCACCGGCTGCACGGCCAGTGCCGCCAATGCCGCCGCCGCACTGTCGAAACCTTCGACTGTGTAGCCGGCATCACGCAGCGCGGTAGTCAGCACGAAGCGAACCGAGCGATCGTCATCCACCACCCAGACCGTGGCGGCAGCTGCGGGCTTATGCATCGCTCACCTCCGTGGCGTCCTCGGCGGCGGGCAGCGGCAGCAGCACGGTGAACACGGTATGGCCCGGCCGTGAGCGGTAGCTCAAAGTGCCACGGTGTTCGCGCGCCACCTGCTGGGCCAGTGCCAGGCCGAGCCCGGTGCCTTCGGCGCGGCCGCTGACCAGCGGCAGGAACAGGTGTTCGGCCAGTTCCTCCGGCACACCGCGACCATCGTCGGCCACTTCAAGACGGAGGGCCAGCGCATACGGCTGCTCGGCGATACGCAGGCCATGTTCGACGCGGGTACGCAGGGTCACGCTGGTGGCACCGGCCTGGATGGCATTACGGACCAGGTTGAGCAGCGCCTGGGTCAGGCGATCACTGTCACCGGCGAACTCGGGGATGCTGGGGTCATAGTCACGCAGCAAGCGCACCGACCAGCCGGCTTCGTTCTCGACCAGGCGCAGTACCCGCTCCAATGCGGCGTGGATGTTCAGCGGCGCATGCGGGCGCTGCGGGGCTGGCGACAGCAGCTGCTCCAGCAAGGTGTTGAGGCGCTCGATCTCGGCGCCGATCAGCTCGATCAGCTCGCGCTCATCGGCATCGCGGCCGCTGGCGCGGCGCGCCAGCAGCTGGGCGGCGCCCTTGAGCCCCGCCAGCGGGTTGCGCAACTCGTGGGCCAGGCCTTTGAGTGCCGCACTGAAGGCACCGGGCAGGACCTGGGCAGGATCGGTGCCTTGGAACTCGTCCACCGGGTGCGCTTCCAGCAGCCAGCCACCACCCTCCACACCACTGATCCAACCATCGGCAAACCGCGGCGTCTCGCCCGGCAAGGCCAGGGTCAAGCGCGGCAGCCGGCTCATGTCGTTGGCCGGGTTGGCCAGGCGCTGTGCCAAGGCCTCGCCCTGGGCCTCCAGCGACACCAGCGGCTGCCCGAGCAGGCGCCGCACGCTTACCCCCAACCAGCGACAGAAGGCCGGGTTCGCCCCCTGGATGCGCCCATCCGCGCCACTCCACACCAACGGCGTAGCCAGCATTTCCGGGGTGGGCGAGAAGTCAGCAGCGCTCATTGCACCAATATAGTGCAAAGCGGGCGGATCACCGCTTCTGCTGCAGCAGGGAGTACAGGATGCGGGCGTCTTCGGCGTCCAGATCAGCCGGCAACGTGTCGCTGCCACGGAAGCGGCGGTGGAAGGCGCGCGCCGCGGCGGCACGGTCGTCCAGCGCATAGCCGAAGGCCTGCATTGCCATCCAGCTGTCGAAGCCAACCGGTGCCGGGCCGTGTTTGGGGTCCGGCCACAGGCCGAAGCCGGCTTCAGCCAGTTGCTGCCACGGGAAATAGCGGCTGGGATCGGCCTTGCGGGTGGGTGCCAGGTCGGCATGGCCGATGATCTGGCTGCGCGGGATGTTGTAGCGGGTGCAGAGGTCTTCGAGCAGGCGCAGCAGGGTAGCGATCTGCGGCTGGGTGAAGGGGCTGCTGCCGTTGTTGTCGATCTCGATGCCGATCGAGGTCGAGTTGAGATCGGTGAAACCACCCCAGCGACCGCCGCCGGCATGCCAGGCGCGTTCGCCATCGGCCACCAACTGGTAGAGCTCACCATCGCGGCCCACCAGATAATGCGAGCTCACCTGGCCACCGCTGTTGGCGGTGCGCAACGTGTCCAAGCTTTCCTGCACCGAGCCCTGCTCGGTGTGGTGCAGCACGATCAACACCGGCTTGCGCTCGTTGTAGTTGGGCGACGGCACCCACTGTGCAAGCGGATTGCGCTCCGGTGCGGAGGTGCAGGCAGTCAGCGAGGCCAACAGGGCGAGCGGCAGCAGCAGTTTGGTCTTCATGACGGGCATTGCACGTTGCCGAGCGCCGCTTTGCAAGTGCGATCAGGCATGAAATGGAATCTGCGCCGACAGAGGCGGCCAGGTGGAATGCTTGCATTGGAAGGCCTGCTCAGGGAGTTGGGGAGTGCAGCGTGATGCCGGCGCCGAACATGCGCTGCATGTTCATAATGCTTTCCGCTGGGGTTGGCTGCCCGATGTGTCCAGGCTGTGCAGAATTGTTGTCCAAGGCTCGGTTGGAACTGCGATGCGAGATTCACTGAAACAGAAAATCATCACCGTCTGCGATGCCAAGATCGCAGCGAAGGGCCCGACGGTAGGGCTGTCGTTCTATGCGTTTTTTGCCAACCGCAATGATGATCCGGAACTGCTGATGGAAGCGGCTACCTGGTGGATCCGGACCCATCGACTGGATCATTTTGAGAAGGCTGAAAAGGTCAAGGCATTGGTACTGGCTGAGGGCCTGTAGTGCCGAGCGATGCTCGGCAGAGGCTCTATCGGCAATGCCTGAAAGCTGCCCTCACCCCAACCCCTCTCCCGGTGGGAGAGGGGCTAGAACTGTAGTGCCGAGCCATGCTCGGCAGGGGCTTTCCCGGCAATGCCTCAAAGCTGCCCTCACCCCAACCCCTCTCCCGCAAGCGGGAGAGGGGCTTTGATCTGCTTCGGGAGAGGGACTAGCGCAATCACACCTCGTAGGCAGACTCACCGTGGGTGGTCACATCCAGGCCGGTACGTTCGGCTTCTTCGCTGACGCGCAGACCAACCAGCGCGCGGACCAGCAGCAGGATCAGCGCGGTAACCACCGCCGACCACAGCACGGTGAAACCAACGCTGATCACCTGCACCAGCACCTGATGCCCGATATCCAGATCCACCTTGGTGCCACCCAGCGACTGCGCACTGAACACGCCAGTCAAAATGGCGCCGACAATGCCACCAACACCGTGTACGCCAAACACGTCGGCGGTGTCGTCCGCCTTCAACAGACGCTTCAAGCCAGTCACGCCCCAGACGCAAACAATGCCGGTAACAAAACCAATCACGATCGCGCCGAGCGGACCAACGGTGCCGCAGGCCGGCGTCACGCCCACCAGGCCGGCAACCGCACCCGAGGCCGCGCCCAATGCCGACGGATGGCCCTTGGTGATGGCTTCCACCAACGTCCAACCCAACACGGCGGCCGCAGTGGCCAGCACGGTGTTGATGAAGGCCAACGAGGCCACGGTGTCAGCGGCAGCAGCCGAGCCGGCGTTGAAGCCGAACCAGCCCACCCACAGCAGCATCGCGCCAATCCAGGTCAGCGGCACGTTGTGCGGCTTCAATGCGGTCTGGCCATAACCCAGGCGCTTGCCGACAAACCATGCCGCCACCAGGCCGGCGACGCCGGCATTGATGTGCACCACGGTGCCACCGGCAAAATCGATCGCGCCCATCTCACCCAGGTAACCGCCACCCCACACGATATGCGCCATCGGGATGTAGCTCAGGGTGAACCACAATGCCGAGAACAGCAGCACTGCACGAAATTTGATGCGCTCGGCGAAGGCGCCGACGATCAGTGCGGTGGTGATGCCGGCGAAGGTCGACTGGAAAGCGACGAACAGGAAGTCAGGCAGGCCGGCGATCGGCGTGTTGCCTACCGAGTCCGGAGTGAAGCCCTTGAGGAAGGCGAATTCCGTGAATGAACCGAAGAACTGGTTGCCCGCACTGAACACCGCGCTATAGCCATAGGCTACCCACAGGATCAGCACCAGCGAGAACACCACCAACACCTGGCTGAGCACCGACAGCACGTTCTTGGCCCGCACCAGGCCGCCGTAGAACAGTGCCAGGCCGGGCACCACCATCATCAGTACCAGCAAGGTGGCGGTGAGCATCCACGCCACGTCGCCCTTGTCGAATGTAGCTGCCGCCTCTGCTGCAGGTGCGGCTGCAGCCTCCGTTGTTGCGGCCGCAACCTCGGTGGCTGCGGGCTGGGCCTGCGTGTCCTGCGCCCAGGCGCTGCTGGAAAACATGCCCAGCAGCAGTGCAGTGAGCATGAAAGACAGGCACAGGCCTCCGAGCCGGGCTTTGAACCCGGTGAAAAATTCCGTTCGCATTGTCGACTCCGGTTGTGGGGGTGGAACCTGCCAGCGACCCGTTGTCACCTGGCGGTCGCTGCCGCCGGAGGACGGGTTTCAGCGGGCTCTTACAGCGCGTCGGCGCCTGTTTCACCGGTGCGGATACGCACCACTTGTTCCAGCGCGGTAACGAAGATCTTGCCGTCACCAATCTTGCCGGTGCCAGCTGCGCCCTGCAGGGCTTCGATCACTGCCTCGACGTTGTCGTCGGTGACAGCGGTTTCGATGCGGATCTTGGGGAGGAAATCGACGACATATTCGGCGCCACGGTAAAGCTCGGTGTGGCCTTTCTGCCGGCCAAAGCCCTTGACCTCGGTGACGGTGATGCCGGAAACGCCTGCGGCGCCCAAGGCTTCACGCACTTCGTCGAGCTTGAATGGCCGGATGATCGCGGAGATTAATTTCATGCGCATGTCCCGATGTGGAGGAGACCGGCCTGCGGCTGCGGGCCGGCATCGTGTCTTCCACCGGCCGTTGTGCGGCCGCTGGCTGTTGCGCCGAACGCATCATGGGCCTGGCTGTCGCCACCGCCATCACTGACGGCGACCACAACCACGCGGGAGGGAGGAATGGCCCATGCCGCGCGCTCGGATTCTCTTGCCCCTGGCAGATGTGGTGCGTGCTGTTGCCTGGCCTGTGTGCTCCCCAGCAACAAAGGCGGCGGCGATGACGCAGATGGGAGGGGGAGGGTCCACGCCACCGCCGCCTAACAACAGCTAGCAACTACATCTGGTGTTGCCGGTGGCCAGCACGGTGCACTGGCCGCCGTTACATCAGCTTGCGTAGTACAGCTGGTATTCCAACGGATGGGTCGCAGCGCGGAACGCGGTGACTTCCTTCATCTTCAGCGCGATGTAGGCATCGATGAAGTCGTCGCTCATCACGCCACCGGCCTTGAGGAACTCGCGGTCCTTGTCCAGTGCTTCCAGCGCCTGGTCCAGCGAGGAACAGACCTGCGGGATCAGCTTCTCTTCTTCCGGCGGCAGGTCGTACAGGTCCTTGTCGCTCGGTGCGCCCGGGTCGATCTGGTTCTTGATGCCGTCCAGGCCGGCCATCATCAGCGCGGTGAAGGTCAGGTAGCCGGACTGGATCGGATCCGGGAAACGCATTTCGATGCGGCGTGCCTTCGGGTTGGACACCCACGGAATGCGGCACGACGCCGAACGGTTGCGGGCCGAATAGGCCAGCATCACCGGTGCTTCGAAGCCCGGTACCAAACGCTTGTAGCTGTTGGTGCCGGAGTTGGCGAAGGCATTGATCGCACGGGCGTGCTTGAAGATGCCGCCGATGTACCACAGCGCCATCTGGCTCAGGCCGCCGTAGCCGTCACCGGAGAACAGGTTGGCGCCGCCCTTGGCCAACGACTGGTGCACGTGCATGCCGCTGCCGTTGTCGCCGACCAGCGGCTTGGGCATGAAGGTCACGGTCTTGCCGTTGCGGTGGGCAACGTTCTTGATCACGTGCTTCATGCGCTGCAATTCGTCAGCCTTGGTGACCAGGGTGTTGAACTTGGCACCGATCTCGCACTGGCCGGCATTGGCCACTTCGTGGTGGTGCACTTCGACTTCGATGCCGACCTTTTCCAGCACCTTGCACATCTCGGCGCGGATATCGTGCAGCGAGTCGGTCGGCGGCACCGGGAAGTACCCCCCCTTCACGGTCGGACGGTAGCCGCTGTTGGTGCCGTCGTAGCTCTTGCCGGTGTTCCAGGAACCTTCTTCAGAGTTGATCTTGTAGAAGGTGTTGCCCATGTCATTGGCAAACTGGACCGAATCGAAAATGAAGAATTCCGGCTCCGGGCCGAAGAAGGCCAGGTCGGCAATGCCGGAGGACTTCAGGTAGGACTCGGCGCGCTTGGCGATGCCGCGCGGGCAGCGGCCGTAGCCCTGCATGGTGGCCGGGTCGAGCACGTCGCAGGTCAGCACCAGGGTCGGGTCGGCGTAGAACGGGTCGAGGTAGGCGCTGGCCGGGTCCGGCATCAGCACCATGTCCGATTCAGCGATGCCCTTCCAGCCGGCGATCGAGCTGCCGTCGAACATCTTGCCTTCTTCAAACAGCGACGGCTCGATGATCGAGGCCGGGAAGGTCACGTGCTGCTCGATGCCACGCATGTCGACAAAACGCAGGTCGATGAACTCGATCTGGTTGTCCTTGATCAGCTTCTCAACATTTTCCAGGGACATCGGGTGCAACCTCGGGTGGATGATGATGTGCGAGTAATACAGCAAACCCCATGCCAACTTTCACGCGCATATAACGCATTGATTTCATTGGGGCACACCGGGCAATGCACCCAAACGGTTGCACCAATATGGTGCTTAAACATGAGGAAGCACCTTCCAGGTGCGCGCGCAGTGATGCTCTATGCTGTGCCAGCCTTTTCCACAGCCAGCTTCCATGTCCGACCTGCTCTCCGCCCTACTGCTGGGCATTCTTGAAGGCCTTACCGAATTTCTGCCGATCTCCAGCACCGGCCACTTGCTGATCGCCCAGCACTGGCTGGGTACCCGCTCGGACTTCTTCAACATCGTCATCCAGGCCGGCGCCATCCTCGCCGTGACCTTGGCCTTCCGCGAGCGACTGTGGTCGCTGGCCACCGGTTTGAACAAGCACGAAAACCGCGACTACGTGATGAAGCTGGGCGTGGCCTTCCTGGTCACGGCCCTGGTCGGCCTGCCGGTACGTCTGGCCGGCTGGGAGTTGCCCGAGACGGTCACGCCCGTGGCCTGGGCATTGGTGATCGGCGGTGTGTGGATGCTGGTGGCCGAGCGCTTCGCCGCGCGTCTACCCGACAGCGATACGGTGACCTGGAAAGTCGCAGTGGCCGTTGGCTTGGCACAGGTCGTGGCCGGGGTGTTCCCCGGCACCTCACGCTCGGCGGCGGCGATCTTCCTGGCCATGCTGCTGGGCCTGACGCGGCGTTCGGCCGCGGCCGAGTTCGTGTTCCTGGTCGGCATCCCGACCATGTTCGCGGCCAGTGGCTATGCCTTCCTCGAACTGGCAAAGGACGGCAAGCTGGGCAGCGAGAACTGGACCGACGTGGGCGTAGCATTTGCCGCGGCGGTAGTCACCGGTTTCATCGTGGTGAAATGGCTGCTCAGCTACATCAAGCGCCGCCCCTTCACCGGCTTTGCGTTGTACCGCATTGCCCTGGGCATCGGGCTGCTGCTGTTTTTGCCTGCTGGAAACTGAATGTGCCCCTGCGGTACTGACCCCGATGCTACCGGCGGTCCGTTTATCGCCCCCGAACCTTTCCACTCAAGCAAGGAGCTCACCATGAAGCGCATTTTCCTCCTGGCCCTGCCGTTCGCCCTGATGACCGCGTGCAGCAACCCGCCCACCGCCAAGGACAGCACCACTGCCCCGGCACCCGCGCCGGCAACCAGCGCGCCGGCTGCCAGCCTTGAGGTGGCCCAGCTGCCCGCCAATCACTGGGTGCTGGAAAACGCTGTCGACGCAAGCGGCAAGCGCATCGACGGCCTGTTCGTGCGTGCCGACCGTCCGATCACCCTGGACTTCAAGGATGGGCGCCTTTCGGTCAGCAATGCCTGCAACATGATGGGTGGCAGCTACACCCTGCAGGGCGATGCCCTGAGCGTGGGCAGCATGATGTCCACCAACATGGCCTGCAAGGGCGAGGTGATGGCACTGGATGGTCTGGTCAGCGAACGCCTGCAGGACAAGCTGACCGTGCGCTCGCTGGACGCCTCCGCGCTGACCCTGGTTACCGCCAAGGGTGACGTGCTCAGCTTCCGCGCCGAACCCACTGCCGAAACCCGCTACGGCGGCGAGGGCGAGACGGTGTTCATGGAAGTGGACGCACAGACCAAGCCCTGCTCGCACCCGCTGATCAAGGACGCTACCTGCCTGCAGGTGCGTGAGGTGAAGTACAACGATCAGGGCCTGGAACAGGGCAAGCGCGGTGCCTACGAGAACTTCTACGGCAACATCGAGGGCTACAAGCACGAGCCGGGTGTGCGCAACGTATTGCGCCTGAAGCGCTTCCAGGTCAAGAACCCGCCAGCTGATGGCTCCTCGCTTGCCTATGTCCTGGACATGGTGGTGGGGTCTGAAATGGTGAAGTAAGCCCATCACGCTTACGCAAACAGAAAGGGCGCCAATGGCGCCCTTTCTGTTTTTTGTAGAGCCGAGCCATGCTCGGCTGAGGCCTTGGCAGGAAAGCCCCTGCCGAGCATGGCTCGGCACTACTGTTCCAGCCCCTCTCCCTCCGGGAGAGGGGTTGGGGAGAGGGTCGCTTTGAGGCACTAGCAGGAAACCCCCTGTCGAGCATGGCTCGGCACTACTGTTCTAGCCCCTCTCCCTCCGGGAGAGGGGTTGGGGAGAGGGTCGCTTTGAGGCACTAGCAGGAAACCCCCTATCGAGCATGGCTCGGCGCTACCGCTCCAGCCTCTCTCCCTCCGGGAGAGGGGTTGGGGAGAGGGTCGCTTTGAGGCACTAGCGGGAA
>NZ_DAMBEF010000020.1:13095-66501 GCF_032061965.1 Stenotrophomonas sp.
TCTCCCTCCGGGAGAGGGGTTGGGGAGAGGGTCGCTTTGAGGCACTAGCGGGAAACTCCCTGTCGAGCATGGCTCGGCGCTACCGCTCCAGCCTCTCTCCCTCCGGGAGAGGGGTTGGGGAGAGGGTCGCTTTGAGGCACTGGCGGGAAAGCCCCTGCCGAGCATGGCTCGGCGCTACATGTGTCGCTCAGGCCAGCCTTGGGTTCAGCGTATAGGTGCCGTGGATCGCCGCTTCGCCCAGCACATGGCCGTGCATGGCACGGTGCACATCGGCCGCAGTGAACGCACCCTCCACCGGCAGACGCTCCACATCCAGCGCGAACAGCCGGAAGAAGTAACGATGCAGGCGCTCGTCGTTGAACGGCGGGTACGGGCCGTCATAGCCGTAGTAGGTTCCCGCCATCTGCGCATTGCCGGCAAACCAACCGGTGTAATCGTTGATGCCCTGGCGCGCGCCGGCCGGACCAGCCGGCTGCGCCTTGCCGTGCGCGGTGAAACCATCGCTGCAGCTGCCTGCAGCGATCTCCCGCAGTTCGGCGGGGATGTCCACCATCACCCAATGCACGAAGTCGCCGCGCGGCTGCTCCAGCGGGATGCTGACGTCGTCGCGACCGACCAGCTCCGGCACGGTCGGCACGTCCGGGTCCACGCACAACAGCGCGAACGAGCGCGTGCCGGCGGGCACATCGCGCCAGGCCAGCTGCGGGTTGCGGTTGTCGGCGAAGCCATCGGCCTTGCCGGCGGCAAACTCGGCAGGAATCGGCTGGGCGTTGCTGAAACTCTGGCTGTCCAGTTTCATCGTGTCTCCTGGGATCAGACTTCGGGATAGCCCAGTCGGACCGCGACCGGGGTGAGATACAGAAACTCGGCCGACAGCGCCTTGCTGTACTTGCGCCAATGACCGGCGTCGATGGTGCGTGGGCCCAGGCTGCGCACCGGCGGGAAACGCAAGCCGAATGCCTGCTCCAGCAACGCACCCATCGCCGCCGGGTCGTTGACCGCGTCATCGGTACGCAGGATCAGGTGCGGGTAAAGGTCGCCTTCGTGCAGCTCGGCCACCTGCTCCACCGCGCGCGCCAACCATTGGGCCGCGTCCATCGATGACGGCACTGCCAGCGGCGCCGGTGAACCCAACGCCAGCCATTCGATCAACATGTCGCGTGGATCGCGCAGCGCCACCACCAGGCGGCCTTCGGGCAGCTGCGGCCGCAGTGCCCACAGCAGCGCGTTGTCCCACCACAACAGCCAGTCGATGATGTTGCCATCCTCGATACCACGGGCCGGCAGCTGCTCGCGCCACTGTTCCACCAGCTGCTGCGGGGTCAGCACGTCGGTAGCCAGGCGCTGTAAGGTCAGGAAGTTCTGGAAGGCGTCAGCGGGCGGTGTCGGCCCGAACCGGTCGCCACGCAGTACGCGGCTACCCGCAGCCATCACCGTGGCCACACGTTCCACGCCCGAGCCCGGCGCGCCCCACAGGAATATCGGACGCACCCGCGTTTCGTCCGCAATCTCACCCATCGCCGGCCACTCCGCCGGTGCCTTGGCCTGTTGCGGCAGCGGCAGGCGGCTGGGGGCGAGTTCGTTGTGCACCTGCAGCCAGGTGCTTACCGCGGACACTGGATCGTTGGCGCGATCCTGGGTGGCTCCCAGCCAGCTGCGCAACTGCGCGCGCGCCGGCTCGGGTGCCTTGTCCAGCAAGGCCTGGATGTGGGCTACGGCGGCCGCCGGCTCGCGCACCAGCAAGGCCTCGACGATGCGCTGCTCACCGCTGAGCCTGCCCGGCTCCAGCGCCACGATGCGACGGGCCATGGCCTCGGCCTCGTCGTGCTGCTGGTTCATGTCATGCAGGCTCATGCGCGTTTCCAGCGCCGGAACGTGATCGGGCATCGCCTCGATCCAACGCTCAACCACCTGCACCGCCTCCTCGCTGCCCACCTGGGCAACGGCCAGGCGCGCCAGCCACAGATCGTGCAGCTGGGTGTGGATCTGCAGCGCGGCCTCCAGGTCATTGCGCGCCTCTTCATCACGTCCGAGCCGCTGCCAGGCCACCAGCAGCATCTGCAGCACGCCCCGGTCGCCGGGCACCTCGGCCAACAGCGGACGCAGGTACTCCAGCGCCTGCTGCGGTTGGCCCGAGGCCAATTCCAGTTCGGCCGCCAGGCGGTGCATGCCGGGGGACTCCCCCTGCGGCGAGGCGAGCACGTCGCGCATGACTTCGGCCGCACGATCCAGATGCCCCTGGCGCAGCGCCAGCTGCACCAGCAGCCCGCGCAGGCTGAAATTGTCAGGGCTCAGCTCCAGCACCCGCCGGAACGCCTGCTCGGCAAACGCCAGCATGTCCTTGCCCATGTAGGCAAAGCCCAGCGCATATAGCACCCGCGGATCGTTGGGCTGCTGGGCGGCTGCCGCTGACAGTACCGCCAAGGCGCGATCCAGGTCACCACGGCGCAGAGCGACCATGCCCTGCAACGTGCCCAGTTCAGGGCTGTCAGGTTCGACGCGTTCGGCCAGGCGAACCAGGCGCTCTGCCTCGTCGGTATCGTTGCGGCCCAAAGCCAGATGCGCCTGCATCACATAGGCCGAGAACTCGTTGGGGTTGAGCGTCGTGCTGCGCTCCAGCGCCTGTCCGGCTTCGCCCAGTTGGCGCTGGGCCAGCAGCAGGCCTGCGTGCTGCAGGTGCAGCGCGGCATCCTCGGGCGCCAGCGACAGCGCCTGCGCCAAACTGGCCTGGGCGTCGTCCAGCTGGCCCTGCTGCTGCAGGGCCAACGCCAACCAACGGTGGGCCTGGGCCTGTTTCGGCTCGGCGGCGACCCAATCACGGGCCAGGGTCACAGCCTCGTCGGCCGCGTTGCGGCGCAGGGCTTCGATGATGGTGTCTTGCATGGCGGTCCAGCGTCGGTGCAAAAAACGCATTGTAGCGGGCATGGCCGCCCGGCCACGGTTCAGCGGGCGACGGCCTGGGCCAGTTGCTGCGCTACCCAGCGTTCGGAGAAGCCATCGCCGCGCAGGTTTTCGATGAATCCGCAGTGCCCACCCCAGCGCGCGATCTGCAGGCTGGCCTGCGCGGGCAACTGCCAGTCGTCGAAGGTAGTGAACGGGATCACCGGATCGTCGGCGGCCATCAGAATGTCCGCCGGCACCTGCAGGGTGGCCAGTTTTGTTCCAGCGATGGAATAGCCGTCGAAGTAGTCCTGCAAGGTGGGGAAGTCGGTATGCCGTTGCACCAGCCAATCGGTCAGCGCCCGGATATCCAGCTTCAGCACCCGGTCGTCGCAGTCCGCAAGCTCGGGAAACAAGGCGCGCTTGCGTCGCAGCGAGCCGGTCCATTTGCGACGGAAATACCAGTCGTACATCGCCGGACCACGCTCGATGCTGTCCATGGTGATGGCCGGGTCCAGCACCGGACAGACCGATGCCACATGCTGCAGCGGCACCCCTGCCGCCGGCGCGTGCAGCGCCAGGCGCAGCACGAAATTGCCGCCGAGCGAGTAGCCAGCAGCGACCATCGGCAGATCCGGGAAACGCCGCGCCACGTCGGCAGCGGCATGGACCACTTCGTCGATGCGGCAGGAATGGAAGATGCCAGGGTTGAGATGATGCGTGTTGCCGTGGTCACGGAAGTTCAGGCGGACCACCGCAAACCCCCGCTCCAGCATGCGTGCCGCGGTCATGCGCATGTAGCTGGACTCGGCGCTGCCCTCCCAGCCATGCAGCAGCAAGGCCAGTCCGACCGGGGCGATGCCCGGGATCTGGCTATGCCAGGCCTGCAGACGAACCCCATCGCCACCGTCGAGGATCAGCTCACGGGTGAGCGCGCCGCTGCTGGCCAGCAACTGCTCGCCGCGGCGCAGACGCACCCGGCTGGAGGCCAACATGGATTGCAGGTGGGGGCTACGCAGCCAGCGTGGCGGCTGGTAGTTGGCCGCGATCAACATGGCACGACTGCCAGGACTGCCAGACCAGCGGTGGCGGGCAGCATGGGCATCGGCTCACGGGCCTTCCATCACCGCCACGATGCGCGCGCGCGAGGTCTCGGCGATGCGCCGGCGGCCTTCCAGGTCGTGGCTGCCGATCGGCTCCAGGAAGTGCACTTCGGCACGACGCGCTGGCTCGCCCAGCAAGCGCAGGAAGTTACCAAAGAAACTTTCGTGGGGGCCAAACGCCACCATGGTCTGCGCGTCGCCGCGCACGCCATAGCGCAGCGCCACCGGCTGCACCGGCACGTTGGCTTCGACCGCCGCCTGGAAGATGCGGGCATGGAACGGACCCACTTCGTGGCCGCCACGGGTGCGGCCTTCCGGGAACACAGCCACCGGCCGCTGCTCCTGCAGGCGCTTGACCATTTCGTCCATCACCCCGCCCAGCGATTCGGTATTGCCGCGCTGGTGATAAATGGTGTGGCCCCGGGTCGCCAGCCAGCCCACCACCGGCCAGCCGGCAATCTCGCGCTTGGCGACAAAACCGACCATCTTCTGGCTGTGGATCATGCAGATATCCACCCACCCGACGTGGTTCGCGACAAACAACACCGGGCCAGGCAAAGGCTGGCCATAGCGCTGCAGGCGGAAACCGAAAATCCACATCAGCCACCCCGACCACCAGCGCACCACACGGTGCTCCAATGGGTCGGCGGCACTGCCCAGCCGTCCCAACGGCGGCGTCATCAGCAGCAGGATCAGCGGCAGAAACAGGACGATGTGAACCAGCAGCAGCGGGGCGCGGTACAGGTAGCGGAACACGCGAGCCACACCGCCCTGGTGGGCGGGTCGGGGGGAAGTCATCCGCGCACGATACCGGATGCGGCAAGGCTTCCGCCAGCGCGCCCTACTGGCTCACCATTACGCGCATACTCGGCAAAAGAGTGAGCTGGGCCACAATATCGTGTGGGAGCGGGGGTTTCCTACATGTATGTCTGGTTTCTTACGCATTTGGTGTCCACTAAATGTGTAAAACAGGTGTCCAACGTTCAGGGGAGCGGAGAAATGGATCGGCAGCTGCTGTTGCCAGCCGAGGAGGTCCTGCAGTTTTTCCCGGCTGCGCTTGAGCAGGTAAGCAGCGGGGTAATCCTGTTCGACGAGCAGAACACCATCCTGTACGTGAACCGTGCCATGGAACGCATTTCCGGCTGGCCGCGGGACCAGATCGTGGGCCGTAACCTGGGCATCCTGGCACCGGAGGCGATGCGCGAGCGCTATGACACCCGCCGCTACCCGGGCGCCAGCAACCGCGTGCAGGAGCTGGCCGCTGCACCGCATGACG
Organism: Stenotrophomonas sp.; assembly: GCF_032061965.1. Taxonomy (GTDB): domain Bacteria; phylum Pseudomonadota; class Gammaproteobacteria; order Xanthomonadales; family Xanthomonadaceae; genus Stenotrophomonas. Next base: position 18,355 of record NZ_DAMBEF010000020.1, read on the forward strand.
TCCAGCTGATACGCCGCGATGGCAGCTGCTGCTGGATAAGCACCACCTTGTCGCAGGTCACCAGCGACGTCCGCGACCTGCGCATGGCGCTGATCACCGACGTCACCACCCGGCGCGAGGCGCAGGCCCGCGAGCGGCTGTTGTCATTGGGCTTCGACGAGACCCAGAGTGCGGTACTGATCACCGATGGCGACGGCAACATCGTCCACGTCAACAAGGGTTTCCGCCGCCTGTTCGGCTTCCTGGACAGCGAGGCCATGGGCCAGTTCGTGCCCGAGCTGCTGGCCCCGGGGCGCTTCTCGCACGAGCAGATCGAGGCCTACCGCGCACGCCTGCTTGCAGGCCAACCGGTCCGCGCCGATGAGCGCCTGTTCCGCAAGAACGCCCAGCCGCTATGGTGCTCGGTAAGCACCAACCCGATCTTCGACGACTACGGCGCGCTGGTGAACCTGGTCATCGTGCTGATGGACATCACCCGCACCAAGGTGCATGAGGTGCTGCAGCACAAGATGCTGGACGCGATGGTGCGCGAGGTGCCCACCGTCGAGGTGATGCAGATGATGTGCCTGGAGGTGGAGAAGATCGCGCCACAGGTGCTGTGCTCGGTGTTGCGTGTGGATGACGGCAAGCTGCGCACGCTGGCCGCGCCCAGCGTGCCCGATGCGTACAACCGCCTGGTCGACGGCGTACCGGTGGGGCCGCGTACCGGCAGTTGCGGCACCGCCGCCTATTCCGGAGAGATGGTGGTCGCACGCGATATCGCCACCGACCCCAACTGGGAAGGCATCAGCGAGCTTGCCCTGCAACATGGCCTGGCCGCCTGCTGGTCGACCCCGATCAAGGCCAATGATGGCCGGGTGCTCGGCACGTTCGCCTTCTATTACCGGGAGCCGCACGAGCCGGACAGCTTCCAGCGGCGACTGGTCGAAGTCATCGTCCACCTGTGTTCGCTGGCGCTGGAACGCGAGGAAGCGCGCAACCGCATCCGTCGCCTGGCGTTCTACGACGACCTGACCGGGCTGCCCAACCGAAGCCTGCTGCATGCACAGGCCGACCAGGCAATCAGTGCCGCCGGCCACAACGGGCAGCTGCTGGCCGTGCTGTTCATCGATCTTGATCGCTTCAAGCAGGTCAACGACTCGTTTGGCCACCCTGGTGGCGATGAACTGCTGCGCACGGTGGCACGCCGCCTGCAGGAGGAAACCGGGCCGATGGACATCGTCGGCAGGCTGTCCGGTGACGAGTTCGTGGTGCTGCTCAACCCCTGCGACGTGGCTGCCGCCGCCGAACGCAGCGAGCGGATCCTGCGCCTGCTGGGCCAATCCCTGCAGCTGGGCGAGGTGGAGATCCGGCCGTCGGCCAGCATCGGCATCAGCGTCTTCCCGCACGATGGCACGACCATGGACGCGCTGCTGCACCACGCCGACGTGGCGATGTACCAGGCCAAGCACAACGGCCGTAACCGGGTGCGCTTCTACAGCAGCGAGATGGACGAAAGCGCACAGGAGCGCATGGCGCTGGAAGCAGCCCTGCGCGAGGCCCTCGAACAGGGCCAGCTGCAGCTGCACTACCAGCCGCAGATCGATATCCAGAACGGTCGCCTGCACAGTGTCGAAGCGCTCGCGCGCTGGCACCACCCCCGCCTGGGCAGCGTGCCGCCGATCCGTTTCATTCCCTTGGCCGAGGAAGCCGGCCTGATTGGCGAACTGGGCCGCTGGGCGCTGAAGGAAGCCTGCCAGCAGCTACGTCGCTGGCGTGATGACGGGCTGGAAGTGCCTTCCGTGTCGGTGAACCTGTCGCCGACCAATTTCCACAATCCCAGCCTGCCGGGAACCATCGGGCAGATCCTGCGCCAGGAGACCCTGCAGGCCTCGGACCTGACCCTGGAGATCACCGAGGACGTGCTGCTGGACGGTGACCCCACCACCTTGCAGGTGCTGCGTCAGGTACATGCGCTGGGCGTGCGTCTGTCGATGGACGACTTCGGCACCGGCTATTCCAGCCTCAGCTACCTGCGCCAGCTACCGGTGAGCGAACTGAAGCTCGATCGCAGCTTCGTGCATGGCATCGAAGCGGACAAGGTTGCCAGCGCCCTGACCCAGGCCATTGCCCACATCGGCCAAAGCCTGCAACTGAAAGTAGTGGCCGAAGGCGTGGAGAGCGCCGAGCAGCTGCGCCTGTTGGGCGCACAGGGCTACCAGATCGCACAGGGCTTTCATTTCACCCCGGCCTTGCCGGCGCCGGCATTGGCGCAGTGGGTGCGCGAACATCTGCCGGCAGCAGTGCCGGTCTAGTTTGCTGCCGGAGGGCAAGTGCGGAAGCAAGCGCCAACCCCTCCCCAACCCTCCCCTTGCCTACGGCAAAGGGAGGGAGAGCAGGAGCAACGGCAAGGAGCGAAGCACACGCAAAGGCGGCGAGCCGCACCGTCGCCCCCTCCCTTTGCCGAAGCCAAGGCGAAGGCTGGGGAGGGATGCTTTCAGCTCCCAGCTCCACCCCCTGGTTGCTGGTTCCTGACCCCTGGTTCCTAGCCTTTGGCCACAACCGCCAAGGTCAGCCGCGAGATACACACCGGCTTGGCAGCCTCGTCCTCGATGCGGATTTCCCAGACCTGGGTGGTACGGCCCACGTGCAGCGCGCGTGCGGTGCCCGTCACCACGCCACTGCGTGCGGCACGCAGATGGTTGGCATTGATCTCCAGCCCGACGCAGACCTGTTGCGACGGATCCACGCACAGGTTGCCGGCACTGCTACCCAGGGTCTCGGCCAACACCACCGAGGCGCCGCCATGCAGCAAGCCATAGGGCTGCTTGGTGCGCTGGTCCACCGGCATGGTTGCCTGCAGCCAGTCCTCACCGGCCGCGGTGAACACGATGCCCAGATGATCGATCAGGGTGTCGCGGCTGAGTGCGTTGACCTGTTGCAGGTCGACCGGTTGGCGGAATACTCGGGACATGACATGTACCTGGAAGTGACAAGGGTTACAGGATCGGGACCAGCCCGGCGCCGAAAGCGGTAAGCATGCGCACCAGCAGCCACTTCGGGCCGACGTCCACTTCCGGGAAATCTCCGACCGAGCCGTAGCAGGCGTGGAAACGCGGGTCCTGGCGGCGCAGCGGCTGCGGACACTCGGGGCCGGGCTTGAATTCGTAGTTGGTGGCATAGCGCCAGGGCCAGAAGTCCAGCACCGGCAGCGCCTCGGAGGCCTTGCCGATGCTGTAGTTCAGCCCGGACAGTACCGGTGCCTTCTCGCGCGGCGCCACCACCCAGGAATTGTCGGGGTCGACGTCGCGCAGGATGCTCTGCGCAAGCGCCTCGGCAAACCGGGGGTCCTCGATGATCACCGCGCCTTCGGTGTTGTAGTTTTCGCTGCGCGGGTCGAAGTTGTGGGTACCGATCACGGCGATGCGGCGGTCCACCACCATCGACTTGGCATGCAGGCCCATGCGCGCGCCGGTACGCGTCACCGGCAAGGGCCGGTTGACCGCACGCGTACCGAGGAACGATGGCCGCGTCTCGGTACGCAGTACATCGCGCTCGACTTCACTGCCGTTGACCGATGCCCTGCGCCCGGAACCACTGCCGCGCACATTGCTGCCGGCCGCGCTGCCACCGATCACGCGATTGCGCTCGGAGCGCGCCGGAAGCCCCTCCAATGCCGGCGGCAGCAACTGGCGGTAGTCCACCGGTGCATCCAACGGGAACGGCTTGTACTCGTAGATGTTGAAGCCCAACTCGCGCAGGTTGCGGCGCTTGTACTTGTAGGACAGCGCATACACGATCGGGTTGTCGGTGGCGGCCAGGCTGTTGGTCGACACCACCACGCGCGGCGGCAGCTCGCGCTTGCGCAGGTCCTTGAACAATTTCTGCGCTGGCTTGGACAGCACCAGGTAGGGCGTCTGCAGCAGCACCTCGCTCTGCGCCGAGGCAATCAACGCATCCAGCCGGGGTTCGGTCAGGTGCTGCCCGTCCAGCGGGTCGTCGTCGCGCTCACGACGATGCTTGCGCGGCAGGTCGGCAACATAACTGACCGACTGCACCGGCAACGCCGGGGTGACGAAGGCCTGGGTGATGAATTCCGGATCGGACGCTTCCTCGTCCACCCGCTCGATCCGCTCGGGATGCAGGAAGGCCGCCTGCGGCATGGCCGGCACGCCGCCACGCAGCAGCGCCTTGCCCACGTCGTTCAGGCGCTCGGCCGGCACGCTGCGCCGCGCATCCCAGAACGACTGGAAGTTGCTGGCCATCTCACGCACTTCGGGACCGGCGACGATCACGTCACGATCGCGGAAGTTGTACTCGCGGTCCCAGTCGTAGTAGTCGTCCTGGTAGTTGCGGCCACCCACCACGCCCAGCACGTCGTCGATCACCAGCAGCTTGTTGTGCATGCGCTGGTTGAAGCGCCGGAAGCAGCACAACACGCTGCCGGCATAGTCCAGGTAATTGAGCTTGGCCTTGCCGAAGGCCGGGTTGTAGACACGCAGCTCGAAGTTGGCGTGCGCCCCGGACAGCGCGCTGAGCATGTGCACGTCGGAGATCGCCGAGAGCTGGTCGATCAGTACCCGCACCTTCACCCCACGCCCGGCAGCGGCCAGCAGTTCATCGATGACCATGCGCGCACTGTCGTCGGTATCGAAGATGTAGGTCTGCAGATCGATGCTGCGGGTGGCGCTGCGGATCAGGTTCAGCCGTGCCACCAACGACAGCTCACCCTCATCCAGGATGGTGGCGTAGTGCCGCGGAGCCTGCGCGGTGGACTCGGCCATGGCCTGGCCACCCAACGCGCGCAGCGGTGAGTCCAGCGCGCAGCGATCGGCGCGGTCACAGTCGACCACGGTCGAACGTGCCGCCACGGCAATGCCCTGGGCCTGGTCGCGCTGCTGCTGCGACAGGGAGGCACAACCACTGGCCAGCAATACCGCCAGCATCAGCAGGAAACGGACGAAGGAAGTCACGGTTTGGGGGCGCTTTTCAGGCGCGTACGCAGTACGAATATCACACGATCACTCAGGGCCATCTGCCAGGCGTCCATGCCGTACAGGCTCCGGGAAACGGTGCCGCGGCTGACGAGGTCGCAATCATAGCCGGGTCGCTCGCATTCAGGCTTGCCCAGGAACATGGTCTCGCGGCGGCTGATGCCGCGGATGGAAAGCCGGCCGGGTACCGGCCCGCCGGTCTCGGTGACGCCCGGCAGATAGGGGTCGGAGTCGAACTCCACCACCGGATAGCGCGCGGCATCGAAAAATTCATCGCCGCGCATCCAACTGGTGTAACGCGGCTTGCCAGGGATTTCGACGTACTGGGTGAACATGCGCAGGCGCACCTGGTGGCGACCGTCCGGCAGCTCGGTGATCCAGCCCTCGAACCGCGGAAACACCCCTTCCACCCGCTGCCCAAGCCGGGTGCGTATCTCAAAACCAAAGCGCGACTGCGCCGTGTCAAAAGGCAAGGGCTCGGCCGCAACGGCCGAGCCCGCACAGATGCCTAGCGCCAGCAGCAGGGCATACCGCACCAACTGCATCGGCTTACGGCCACCAGAACGCCGCAAGGCGGGCAATGCCCGGTTCTATGCTGGCCTCCATCGGCAGCGACAGCACCGCCACCGATGCCGGCGGCATGCCGCGGTAGTCGCCGGACTGGCCGCTGTGCATCAAGGCCACCAACTGCTCCAGGCCCGGGTTGTGCCCTACCACCAGCAGCCGCTCGACCTCGCGGTGCTCGTCCAGCAATGCCGCCAGGGTGCCGGGGGCGGCCTCGTAGATGCGTTCTTCCAGACGCTGCTCGACGTAGCCGGTGCGCTCCAGCACCGCCTCGAGCGTCTCGCGGGTGCGCCGCGCGGGTGAACACAGCACCCGGTCCGGCACCAGTTTCTGTTCCTGTAACCAACGGCCGGCAGCCTCGGCCTCGGCCAGGCCATGCGGTGAGAGGGGCCGGTCGATATCGGCTTGGCCATTGGCCGCCGGTTCGGCATGGGCATGTCGCAGCAGGATCAATTCACGCATGGTCGGGTAGTACTCCTGTCAGACCTTGTTCAACCACTTGAGCAGCGGCTCCCAGTCCTGCTGGTGCTCGCGTACCTGTGCAGAGTGATAGTCGAACAGGCTGCGCCCGAGCCCGACCATCACCACATAACTCTGGCTGTCGCGCAGCTGCGCGACAACGTCATACGGCCATTGCGCCAGCATCTGCCGGGCCTGTTGCGAGGTCTGCGTCCACGGCTTGGTGCGGTTGAGCACCAGCCCTACCGGCACCGCCCGCGAGTGGATGCGCTTGATCTTGGCCAGGCTGTTGAGGAAGCCGACGATGGCTTCGATATCCAGCGCCGAAGGCAGCACCGGCACCACCACGGCATCGGCGATATCGATGAAGCGTTCCAGATCCTCGCCATAGGCGCCGGCCGGGGCATCGACGATGACCTGCTCGGCCCCGTCGGGGATGAGCTTTTCCCAGTTCTTCTTGCGGTGCACGTCCACTGGTAATACCGCGCTCTCCAGGCCGGAGCGGCGCTCGGCCCAGCGCGTGCTGGACCCCTGCGGGTCGGCATCGGCAATCACCGTTGCCTTGCCGGACAAGGCCGAATGCGCGGCCAGATGGGTGGCGATGGTGGTTTTGCCGACACCACCTTTGGAGCCGGCTACCAGGATCGTCTTCATGCACGCCTCGTTTACGCGGGTCTTGCCCGCAGCGTACACCGCGCCGTGTTGCCAAAGGTAGTCATCAGGTGATGGGCGTGACCGGCAGCCCAGCTTTGCTATCGTGTGCGGCCAGGCGATGGAACCACCATGAGCGAACTGCAGGACCTCACCGCACTGATCCGCGCCAATACCCCGCTGATCGTCATCGAAACGCAGGACGAGGGCCGCATCGTCGAGTTGTTCCGGCAGGCGCTGATGAACGTCTGGCGGGCCTTGTACCGCTGGACGATCACCGAAGGCCTGCGCCGGATCGACATGGACCGCGAGGACGAGGCCTCTGGCCCGCCCGATGCCAGCTCGGCCCTGCGCATGATCCAGGAGGCCGAGCAGCGCGGCATCTACCTGCTGTTGGACTTCCACCCCTACCTGGGCTACGCCAGCCACCAGCGGCTGCTGCGCGACATCATCCAGCGCCGCCACAGCCAGCCGCACGTACTGGTGCTGGTTGGCACCAAGGTCGAGCTGCCGGCCGAGCTGGAAGCCCTGGCCACCCGCTTCAACCCGCGCCTGCCCGACGCCAACGCCCTGCTGAAGATGCTGCGCGAGGAAGCCAGCGCCTATGCCAACGAGAACGGCGGCCGCCGGGTGGAGGTAGACCAGCAGGCCGTGCAGCAGATCCTGCGCAACCTGCGCGGCCTCAGCCTGACCGACGCGCGCCGCATTGCCCGCCAGCTGATCTATGCAGACGGCGCCCTGCAGGCCGATGACCTGCCGCAGCTGGCCAAGCTCAAGTTCGAGCTGCTCAACCGCAGCGGCAACCTGCATTACGAATACGACTCGGCGCGCTTTGACGATGTCGCCGGCGCGCGCCGGCTCAAGCGCTGGATCGAGCAGCGCCGGGCGGTGTTCGTCTCCGGCAATGCCCCACCGGGCCTGGACCCGCCCAAGGGCATGTTGCTGCTGGGCGTGCAGGGCTGCGGCAAGTCGATGCTGGCCAAGGCCACTGCCGCCGGCTTTGGCGTGCCACTGCTGCGCTTGGACTTCGGCACCTTGTACAACAAGTACCACGGCGAGACCGAGAAGAACCTGCGCGACGCGCTGACCTCGGCCGAGCAGTTGGCACCCTGCGTGCTGTGGATCGACGAAATCGAGAAGGGCCTGGCCAGCAGCGGCGAGGACGGCGGCGTATCGCGGCGAGTGCTGGGCTACCTGCTGACCTGGATGGCCGAGCGCAAGTCGCCGGTATTCATCGTCGCTACCGCCAACCAGGTGCATGAATTGCCAGCCGAACTGCTGCGCAAGGGCCGCTTCGATGAAATTTTCTTCGTCGACCTGCCCTCGCCCGACGCCCGCGTCGAGCTGCTGCAGCTGCACCTGACGCGCCGGCATCTGCAGCCGGAGCTGTTTGCCTTGCCAGCGTTGGCCGCTGCCAGCGACGGTTTCTCCGGCGCCGAAATCGAACAGGCGGTGGTGGCAGGCTTGTACTCGGCGCATGCCGAGAACAAGCCGCTGGACACCGAACTGCTGATGGCCGAGATCCGCAACACCCGGCCCTTGTCGGTATTGATGGCCGAGCAGGTGCAGTCGCTGCGCGAATGGGCGCGCGAGCGCACCGTACCGGCGGATTGAGCACCCGCCAAAGATCGATAACCCACGTACCTTCGTAGCCCGGGTAAGCGCAGCGCACCCGGGAGCCTGATACGTGTGCAGATGCCCAACCGCTCAAAGCCGCCGGTATTCCCACGCTTGCAGCGCTGCTTGCTGACCGAGTTCCCGGGTGCGCTGCGCTTACCCGGGCTACGGGGACTTCGCTTTTTTCATCAGGCTGCGGCAAGCAAGTCTCTTCATCCGCTACGCAGAAGAGCGCGAACAACACGGTAGTGCCGAGCCATGCTCGGCAGGGGCCTCACCAATAATCGGTAAGCCGCCGAGAGATTGGAAATCCCGGCACCTTCGTAGCCCGGGTAAGCGCAGCGCACCCGGGAGCCTTATACGCGTGCAGATGGCCAACAGCTCAAAGCCGCCGGTATTCCCACGCTTGCAGCGCTGCTTGCTCCCCAATCTCCCGGGTGCGCCGCGCTTACCCGGGCTACGGGGACTTCGTTTTCTCATCAAGCCGCAGCAAGCAAGTCTCTTCACCCGCTACGCAGAAGAGCGCGAACAACGCGGTAGTGCCGAGCCATGCTCGGCAGGGGCCTCACCAATAATCTGTAAGCCGCCGAGAGATTGGAAATCCCGGCACCTTCGTAGCCCGGGCAAGCGCAGCGCACCCGGGAGCCTTATACGCGTGCAGATGGCCAACCGCTCAAAGCCGCCGGTATCCCCACACTCGCAGCGCTGCTTGCTGACCGATTTCCCGGGTGCGCTGCGCTTACCCGGGCTACACCGTAAACACTTCGCAGAACCTCTCCGTGCGTACGGCCGGTCGGCAGGACGCGTGATTCCTTGTCCCTATTTTGGTGCCAACAAGGACGGCTGCCAGTCCGTCGGCGGTTGGGTCGCCACACCATGCACGGCCAACAGCTGACGCATCGCAGGCAGCTCGCCGTTTTCGCTGATCCAGCGCAGATAGTGCTGCGCCTCCGTGGGCGTTGCGTTCGATCCCGTCCCTTGCAGTGCTGCGGCACTGTGGATAAGCCAATCCAGTTGGCGTTTACGCTCCTGCCAGCGCTTCTGTTCTGTCTCGTCCAGCGCGTAGCCTTTCATCTTGCTGATGCCGAAGCTGCTGACCAGTGCAGAAGTACTGTCCGCCATCAGTGCTGCCAGCCGCAGGCATCCCTGCTTGGGAACAACGCCCTTCGTTGCCGGGCACTCGCGATGCACAGGTGCCAACCAGGTCACCGTCAGTGCCGCGGCCAGGGCATACAGCATCGTCTGGCGGGGTTCGTCAGGATCCATGCCCGGATCCGCGCCTTCTATCGGCAATCGCATGCCAATGGTCATGCGGTCCAGTAACCCCAGATACTGCGCGTATTCGTCCTCAACACGACTTGCCTGCGCGACACGCGCCCAGGCACTGGCGGCAGCACTTGCGTCCCCTTCCCTCACAGCCATCTGCCAAAGCAATAGCTGGGCGACCGCATCGTCGGCCTCCTGAGTACGAAGGGTATTGATTGCGACAGGGATGTCGCACTGCCCGCTGCTGATGCATCGGCTAACCGCGGCACGCGCGATCACCGGCTGATCACTACCCAGAGCGATTGCCTGGGCCAGCCAAGCATCGCTTTGGCTGGGCGTGGAAGAGGGGCTGGCCATTGCCGACGCCTCTGCCGGCTTGGCCAACAGCGAGGCAATCAACAACTCCAGTGGCTTTCGCGTCGCTGCCAGTTCATTGGCCCGCTGCACCAGCGGCGCAGTGAAGTCGAGCGCACCCGGTTCGACCATTGGCGGAGTGATGGCCGATGCCTTGAGAATGCCGGGGGCCCACAACAATGCGCCAAGCAAAAGAACAGCTGCCTTGTTGCCCTTCATCAACCAACTCCTTCCTGGAAATGGATGGGGCTAATGCCCCGCGCGATCTTAAATCCGGCGCATCTATATCAGGCCAACCGATCCAGCACCCACACCCATGCCGGCAAGGTCAGCAGCGACAGCACAATGCCATAACCCACCATCGCTGCCGCAAGCCGCGGTGCCAGCCGGTGCGAGATGGCCAGCGCGGCTGCGGTGATCATCGTCGGCATCGCTGTTTCCAGCACGTTGACGCGCAGCATTTCCCCTTGCAGGCCGAATGCCCAGGACAGCGGCAGTGCCGCTGCCGGAAGCAATACCAGCTTGAGCAACAGCCCCACCCCCAACGGCGCCAATTCAGCACGCGACAAACGCAGCTGGATGGTAAGCCCCACCGCCAACATCACCAGCGGCAGCATGGCATCGGCCAGGTTCTTCAATGCCGATGCAATCCAGCTTGGCGGCTCGGCAGGCATCACCAACAGGGCGAACAGCAAGGCCCACAACGGCGGAAACATCGCGATACGGCGCAGTATCTGCACACCGCTGGGCGGCGCGTCACCGCTATAACGGGCCAACACGTACAGGCCGAAGGTGGACAGCAACACAAACGTACCGAACTGGTCGTAGACCACCGCGTAGGGCAAGGCGTGGTCGCCCAGCAAGGCGCGCACCATCGGGTAGCCGATGAAACTGGAGTTGCACAGCGCCACGCACAGCAACAGCACCGCGTGCACCTGCCGATCGAAATGGAACAGGCGCGTGGCCAGACTGACCAGGCCCAGGGTCAGCAGCATCAGCAGCCATGGCGTGAGCATGATGCCCAGCAGCGATGTGTCCAGCTGCAGGCGCGGCACATAGGTCAGCACCGCCGCTGGCAGGCAGACGTACAGCACCACCTTGTTGAGCACGTCGGCGGCATTGTCCGGGAACACCCGTAGCCGTGCGAACACCATGCCCAGGGCGAGCATGGCCAGTATCAGTGCGAAAGCATCAAACGCCATGCCGCAAGCATGCCCTGCTGGAAGGCAACTGCAAACCGCACATCATCGACACGGCCTGCCGCACTCGCCGGCAGGCCTCATGACGATTGTTTATCAGGGCCAGGCCGGCGGGTTGGCTGCCCAAGCCTGTTGCACTTCGGTCAGCAAGGCGCGCTCGCCATCGTTCCACAACGGCAACAACTGCGGAAAGTTTGCCGCATCGTTCCATTGCTGTGGCTCGGTACGCACAGCGGCCGCATACCAGGCCAAGGCTTCGTCCTTGCGCCCCAACTTCCACAGCGCCAGTGCCAGGGTTTGCGGCAGCCACGATGGATTGCCCCGGGTCCCTTCGGAAGCCTTCAACCACAGCCCCAGCGCTGCCTCCGTGTCACCTTGGCGGTACAAGTCCCAGCCCTGGTTCCAGCGCAGGCTGCGCGCTTGCACCGAGGCATCGGACACACTGGCCAAGGCTTCCTGGTAAAGCTTGGCACCCAGTTCGGCGCGGCCATCGCCATAGGCGATGCTGGCCAACTGCGCGGTAGCTTCCGTGCCTTTGCGGCCGCGTTCGCGCAGCTTCATCAGCTGATCGACAGCATCGGCTTGCTGCGGCGGCACGGCGTGGATCGGCTTGGCCGCCGCGTCTTCGTCGAAATAGAACTCGTTGATGTTCGGCAGGCTTTGCGCCTGCGCATTGGAAAACACAAGGCCCGCCAGCGTGATCACGCCGGCCAGTACGCGCCCTTTAACCCCCATGACTGCAATCCCCTAAAACAGTTAGCCCCCACCTTGAGGTTGATCCTAACTGCTCCGGGCCCGGCGCGCGACTGCATCTGCACAGGTTGGTGAAACCCCCACTGCTACAATCGCCGGCTGCCATCGGCCTGCCGATGGCTCTATCTGCCAGCCGATCCTGCAATGGGCCAGCCATGACCAGTACTGCCGAACTTACCTCGCCTGCTTCCGCCAACGACCCGCTGATCGGTGTGCGTGATACCGATTACACGCTGGAGCACAAGTACACGCGTACCGATGGCCGCATCTACCTGAGCGGCGTACAGGCGCTGGTACGCCTGCCGCTGATGCAGCAGCAGCGCGATGTCGCCGCCGGCCTGAATACCGGCGGCTTCATCAGTGGCTACCGCGGCTCGCCGTTGGGCGGCTTCGACCTGGAGCTGTGGCGTGCGCGCAAGCACCTGGAAGCGGCCAAGGTGAAATTCGTGCCCGGCCTCAACGAAGACCTGGGCGCCACCATGGTCTGGGGCACGCAGCAGACCAACCTGTTCCCCGGTGCCAACGTCGATGGCGTGTACGGCATGTGGTACGGCAAGGGCCCGGGCGTGGACCGCTGCGGCGACGTGTTCAAGCACGCCAACGCCGCCGGCACCTCGAAGCACGGCGGCGTGCTGGCGCTGGCCGCCGACGACCATGCCTGCCGCAGCTCCACCCTGCCCCACGGCAGCGAAGAAGAGTTTGTCAGCGCGATGATGCCGGTGCTGAACCCGGCCGGCGTGCAGGACATCCTCGACATGGGCCTGGTCGGCTGGGCGATGAGCCGTTACACCGGCCGCTGGATCGGCTTCAAGACCATTGCCGAGACGGTAGAATCCTCGGCCTCGGTGGACGTCAACCCGTTCGCCCGCCAGATCATCCTGCCGGAAGATTTCGAGATGCCGGCCGCCGGTCTCAACATCCGCTGGCCGGACCCGCCGCTGGAGCAGGAAATGCGCCTGCACCGCTATGCGGTGAAGGCCGCGCAGGCCTTTGCCCGCGCCAACGGCATCGACAAGGTGGTGATGGATTCGCCGCGCGCGCGGCTGGGTATCGTCACCACCGGCAAGAGCTACCTGGACGTGCTGCAGGCGCTGGAATACCTGGGCCTGGACGAAAAGGCCTGCGCCGAGATCGGCATCCGCGTCTACAAGGTGGGCATGACCTGGCCACTGGAACCGCAGGGCATCGGTGAATTTTCCCGCGGCCTGGAAGACATCGTGGTGGTGGAGGAGAAGAAGGCCTTCATCGAGCGGCAGATGAAGGAATACTTCTACAACTGGCCGGCCAACTGGGGCGCGCGCCCGTCCATCGTCGGCAAGTACGACGAGCAGGGCGAGTGGATCCTGCCGTCCACCGGCGAGCTCACCCCGGCCACGATTGCCGGCGTGATCGGCCGCCGCATCCAGCGTTTCTTCAACACCGAGTCCATTGAAGAACGCCTGCGCTGGATGGACGTCAAGGAAGCCGAGATGGCCTTGCCGCGCGCGCAGTTCCCGCGCGTGCCGCATTACTGCTCCGGCTGCCCGCACAACACCTCCACCAAGGTGCCGGAAGGCTCGCGTGCGCTGGCCGGCATCGGCTGCCACTACATGGTGACGTGGATGGACCGCGACACCGACACCTTCACCCACATGGGTGGCGAAGGCGTCACCTGGGCCGGCCAAGCCGCGTTCACCGACACTGAACACGTCTTCCAGAACCTCGGCGACGGCACCTATTTCCACAGCGGCTCGCTGGCGATCCGCCAGGCCATCGCCGCTGGCGTCAACATCACCTACAAGATCCTCTACAACGATGCGGTGGCGATGACCGGCGGCCAGCCGGTGGACGGCACCCTGACCGTGCCGCAGATCGCCCACCAGATGCGTTCGGAAGGCGTGTACACCATCGTGTTGCTGTCCGACGACATCCAGAAGTGGAAGTCGCGCCGCCACGAGTTCCCGTCCGACGTGGAGTTCCACGACCGCGCCGAACTCGACAGCGTGCAGCAGCACCTGCGCACGGTGAAGGGCACCAGCATCCTGATCTACGAGCAGACCTGCGCCACCGAGAAGCGCCGCCGCCGCAAGCGCGGCAAGATCGTCGACCCGGCCAAGCGCACCATGATCAACTCGCTGGTCTGCGAAGGCTGCGGCGATTGCGGTGAGAAGAGCTTCTGCGTCTCCGTGCTGCCGAAGGAAACCGAGTTCGGGCGCAAGCGCGACATCGACCAGTCCAACTGCAACAAGGATTTCTCCTGCACCACCGGCTTCTGCCCGAGCTTCGTCACCGTGCACGGCGGCCAGCTGCGCAAGGGCAGCAAGAGCAGTGCCGCCAGCCTGCTCGACAACCTGCCGGCGCCCACTTTCCGCACCGATTTCTCGCAGCCCTGGAACATCCTGATCACCGGCGTTGGAGGCACCGGCGTGGTCACCATCGGCGCGTTGCTCGGCATGGCCGGCCACCTTGAAGGCAAGGGTGCCAGCGTGCTCGACCAGACCGGTCTGGCGCAGAAGGGCGGCGCGGTCACCACCCATATCCGCCTGGCCAACAGCCCGGCCGACATCCACGCTGTGCGCATCGCCGCCGGCGAAGCCGACCTGGTGCTGGGCTGCGACATGGTGGTGGTCAACGACTACTGGGCGCTGTCCAAGGTGCGCGGCGAGCGCTCGCAGGTGGTGTTGAACACCTACGAAGCGATGCCCGGCACCTTCACCACCCACCCGGACATGCAGTTCCCGGCCGCCGACATCATTGCCGGGGTGAAGCTGGCACTGGGCGGGCGCGACCCGATCCTGCTCGACGCCACCCAGCTGGCCACCGCCTTGCTCGGCGACGCCATCGCCTCCAACCTGTTCATCCTCGGCTTCGCCTGGCAGCAGGGCCTGGTGCCGCTGTCGCTGGAATCGCTGATGCGCGCGGTGGAGCTCAACGGCGCCGCCGTGAGCATGAACCAGACCGCGTTCGCCTGGGGCCGCCTGGCCGCGATTGATCCGCAGGCCGTGCAGCAGGCCGCCGGCCTGGTCCACAACGCACCGACCGATGCCGAGCGCAAGCCGCACGCACTGCGCGAACTGCCGCCGGGCGAGTGGGAAGGCAGCGAAGCCGGCGCACCGTCGGCACCGCGCAACCCCGGCAACGAGCCAGACGTGCGTGGCCTGCCGGCCGCCAGCCGCACCACCGGTGAAGCCGCATTCGCCTCGCTGGACGACGCTCACCTGTCGCGTTCGCTGGACGAACTGATCGCCCGCCGCAGCAGCTTCCTCACCGATTACCAGGACGCCGCCTACGCCAACCGCTACCGCGCCTTGGTGGACACCGTGCGCAAGGCCGAGCAGCAGGCCATCCCGGGCAGCACCGCATTGAGCGAAGCCACCGCGCGCTACTTCTTCAAGCTGATGGCCTACAAGGACGAGTACGAAGTGGCCCGCCTCTACACCAGCGGCGACTTCATCAAGCGCGTGAGCGAGCAGTTCGAAGGCGACTACCAGGTGCGTTTCCACCTGGCCCCGCCGCTGTTCGCCAAGCGCGACGAACAGGGCCAGCTGCAGAAGAAGGAATACGGCCCGTGGATGTTCAAGGCCTTCGGCCTGCTGGCCAGGTTCAAGGGCCTGCGCGGCGGCCGGTTCGACGTATTCGGTTACACCGAGGAACGCCGCGGCGAACGCCAGCTGATCGCTGACTACGAAAAGACCCTGCAGGAACTGATCAGCGGCCTGGATGCGCACCGTCTGGCGCTGGCGGTGGATATCGCCAGCATCCCCGAGCACATCCGCGGCTACGGCCACGTCAAGGAAGCGCACCTGCACGAAGCCAAGGCGCGCGAAGCGACCTTGCTGGCGACGTGGCGTAATCCGAAGGCGCTGCATATCGTGCAGATGGCCTGAGCAGGCAACCGATACGTTGCCTATGCGCAATGCAACCTATGGGTTGCATTGCGCGGCTTGAGTTTCAGCGTCAACGTTGAAGCTCAAGGCTGTTACCGACTGAACCTGCGTCAGCGGGTCTCGAAATCCATGGACACCAGGGAAGGCCGCGCTTGCCCGCCAAGCTGTGCCGGCGTCCATTGAACGGAAAGAATCACCTGCTTCTCCTGTTCGGTCAGCCCCATTCGGGACGGATAGGAGACGATGGCATCCTGCGCCTTGCCGGTTTCGTCCAGGACAACCACGACGCAGGTCAGGCTGCTGCTGGAGCGCATCCAGATGCCGCGTGGAAACTGTGGAAGCTTCTCTACTGGCTTCGGTTCCACATCGGCGATTTCGCCGATCACATGATCGGGAAGCAGCTTCTGGATTTCTGCCAGAAGGGGAGCTTTTTCGCAGGAGCGGATGGGGCGGTCGCGCGCTAGAGCGCTGTTTGCAGCTAGCAGCGTCACTGCGAAGACCATGATCTTGTGCATATTTTCCAACCTTCCGATGGTTTGGGATCCGCTGGACTCGTTAGGAACTGAGTTTGGAAACGCGCGGATTCTATTCGATGTCAGCTAACGGCCACAAGCGGACGCCCGTTATCTGCGGATGACTGATCTATCCACTTTGCTGCGTCAGCCTGGTCGTGATTGGCCAACCAAGTGGCGCAGTCACTAATGAAGCAACAACGCCTGTCCGGTGGGTACTATTTACGGCATCTCTCTCATCACTTGACCCATGGCGATGGCTGACCAAGAACTGGATCGCACTTTTTTTGATCTGCCCACCGATGAAAATACCCAAATTGAGACCACCGAGCTGCTCGCTGATCTCGCCATTGGGGGAAGGACTGGCTGGTCTACCCTGTTAGGTTCCGAGCGCATCCTGATCGTCTCTGAAGCGGGTATGGGCAAGACGTACGAGTGCCAGCGCCAGCAGCAAAGGCTTTGGGAGGAAGGACGATCGGCGTTCTTTGTGGAACTGGCCACGCTGGCGACGGCCCCGCTGGAAGGGCAGTTCTCCGCCGAGGAGAAGCAGCGCTTCGACAACTGGAAAGCAGCCCAGACCGAACGTGCATTCTTCTTCCTGGACTCGGTCGACGAGTTGAAGCTCACCCAGCGCTCTTTTGAAACGACCCTCAAGCAGTTCGCCGCAGTCCTAGGCGACAATCTTGAGCGAGCGTGCATCGTGCTGACGACGCGCCCGACCGCATTCGACTTGAACGTTGTTCGAAAGCGGCTTCCGTTTCAACCAGCTCCGGATGTGTTCGTACCGGAGGATTACTTCGCCAACGTGGCGATGAGCGTGAACAAAGAAAAGTCGGCCAAGCGATCAACGCCGGAATGGCGTTTTGTCGCCCTGTCGGCGCTGGACGAGAAGCACATGCGTGCACTCGCAGTTGCCCAAGGCGTGGGGGATCCGGATGCGCTTCTGGACGCCATCAATGCCCACCATGCTCACGACTTCGCTAAGCGGCCGTTGGATTTTTTGGAGCTTTGTGGTGACTGGAAGATGCACGGACGCATTCGTGCTCACCGCGAACAAGTGGATAGCAGCATCGACATCAAGCTTCGGGCTCGCGGCGACCGGCCGGAGCGGACACAGTTGCCGCCACAGCGGGTACGCGGCGGGGCAGCCCGATTGGCCTTGGCTGCCCTCCTCTCGCGAAAATTGACACTCTGGCACAGCAGCGACAATGACCGCGGCCGTGGGGACGCGACCCTGGATCCGGCCAAGATCCTGGGCGACTGGTCAGACGATGAGGTGAAAACGCTGCTCGAACGTCCCCTCTTTGGTTTTGCCACCTATGGGCGCGTTCGATTCCACAATCGATCCATCGTCGAGTTCCTGGCAGCGGAACGGCTCAAACTGCTCGCGGATCGCGGACTTCCGATCCGGACGTTGATGCGCCTACTATTCGCGACAACACCGGAGGGCCAGCGGATCGTCAAGCCTTCGCTGCAGCCCGTTGCGGCTTGGCTGGCACCCCACATGTCGCCCATTTGCTCCGAACTACTCAAGCATGAGCCGAGCGTTTTGATGCGATATGGCGACCCCGGTTCATTGAACCTGGTGCTGCGGACGCAGGCGCTGGAGCGATACGTTCACATGTACGGCGCCGGCGGATGGAGGGGGCAGGGAATTCCGAATCTGCAGGTCCAACGCCTTGCGACGAACGATCTCAACGACGTCATCGCCCGCCTATGGGCTGGCGGCATCAAGAATCCCGAGGTTCGAGAGACGCTGCTTGAACTAATCGGGGCTGGGCAGATGACTGGGCTCGCAGGCATCGCCTATGGCGTTGCCACCAATCCAGACAACGATCCGCGCGATCGTTTGAATGGGCTTCTCGCGCTTGCGGAACTTCGGGATTCGCGCCTGCCGGCGTTACTGGAACTGATCGCAGCACCATCGCAGGATTGCCCCGAGGATCTGGCGCGGTCTGTCGTCCACTACCTGTTTCCCCAGCACTTATCGGTTCCACAACTCGTCAAGACGCTTGCACGCCTATCTCCAAAATCGCGTGAGATCGGGGGCATATCAACAATGCTGCCGTTGTCAGTAGCCAAGGCGAAGTTGGAACCTATTGTATTGGCGGAGCTGCAACACGGACTAGCAGAACTGGTGTCCAACAGTTGCCGCTGGCACGACCAATACTATCGGGTCACATCCGATCGTCAGGATCTAGTGCCGGCGCTCCTAGTCGCCAGTCGGCGCCGACTGGAGATGCGAGAAATCGGCTCCGATCTCTTCGATGCCGTCGCTTTAGCCGGATTACTTGCAAGACTGGATCATGACGCGACTGAAGACACCAGGACCCTGAGCGCCGTCCTTACCGACGCGCCGAGCGAGGTTCGGGAGGGCATTTTCTGGGCCAATGACCGCTTGGTCAGGGAGCACTACCCGAAGAACGACTGCGAACCGTTCCTTCGCCTCTATCAGTTTCAGTCGCATGGCGCATACCAGATCGAGCTCCAAAAGGATGCCGACTGGCTGCTGGCAGCGCTCTCCGATACATCCAGGCCACTTGCAGATCGCGAACTCGCCTTGGAGACCACCTTGCGCTACTCGGGTGACCACCAGGATCGTCTAGCTTGGGTGAAGCAGCTCGTTGCGATGTCCAGTGACAACGAAGTACTAGAGCTCCGCTCCAAAGAGTACCTGAACGCGGTAGAGAACCCGGGCCCTCCCCCTGCATGGCAGATAGAGAGTGAGAAGCGCAAGGAAAAATCCCAACGGAAGCATGCCAAGAATCTGGCCAGTTGGAAGCTGTTCTGGCGCGAGCTGAACAATGATCCGGAGATCGCCTTCTCGGAGAGCCGCATCGACAACACCAGTTGGAATCTTTGGCGTGCCATGGAGAAGGATGCTCAAGATCGCTCATTCTCCGGATGGAATCCCGGGTTCATCGAGCGCGTCTTCGACAAGGACATGGCGGATCGCTTCAAGGTCGCGCTCGCGGCAGCGTGGCGTAAGGACCGACCCACCCTGAAGTCAGAGCGGCCGGCAGGCCAGAGAAACAGCTATCTGATGCGATGGCGCATGGGTCTTGCCGGTCTCTATGCGGAGTCGGAAGGCGCCTCGTGGGCGTCCATACTCACGTTGGAAGAAGCGAACCTTGCTTGTCGTTACGCATTGCTAGATCTGAATCGACTCCCAGCTTGGCTCGAGGCGGTTGCTCACGTGCATCCGACCGTTGTGGATACAACGATCGGAAATGAGCTCATGGATGAATTGAAGGACGCGGATGCGAAGCATTCGATGCTCTTGCAAGATATCTCCTATGCGTCTCCCGCGGTCATATCGCTGTTCCTAGGACGCATTCGATCTTGGCTGAAAGACTCGCTCCCCACGAAGGACGCTTCCATTCTGGAAGCCGACAAGATAGGTCGGGCAACAAAGCTTCTTCTCGACCACGGAGATAACCAAGACGTTGCGTACATACGAACAACCGGAATACCAAAGTTACAAGGCTCCCCGAAACCATCAGAAATCCTGTTCTGGCTTCCGATCCTCGCGCGGTTGGATCCTGCAGTATGCGTCGAAGAAATGGAGCGGCTAGCCGAGGGGATCTTGCCTGCACAGCAATCGCAGGTGGTTGGCTGGTTCTCGTCGCTGTTCGGCCAAGAATCCGATCTGGATCTGGCCAAGTTCGAAGTGTCGCCTGAACTGCTGTTGCGGCTCGTCAGACTGGCCAATCGTCACGTCAGGCTCGAGGACGACCTGGATCATGTGGGCACCTACTCGCCCGGGCCCCGAGATAAGGCGCAACGCGCCCGGAGCATGCTGGGAAACGCTCTATTGGGCATCAAGGGGCCCGGCGCATGGGGCATCAAGATACAGTTCGCCGATGACCCAGAAGTCGCGCACTACCGCGACCGCGTCCGGGCGGTTGCTCTTGAGAAGCTGGCGGAAGACTGGGATGCCGTTGTCCTGAGCGAGGTCGACGTCGTACAGCTAGAGCGGGAGCATGATTTCTCGCCAACCAGCCGCGTGGAGATCGCCGCCCTGCTCGACACGAGGCTTGCCGACATCGAGGATCTTCTGCTCCAGGACGCGTCACCACGGGAGTTATGGGCGACGATCGATATCGAGCGGTTGCTACGCCGTGCGTTGGCGGCAGAATTGCAGAAGATGGCGCGGGGCGCGTACATGGTCAATCAGGAAGCCGCGACGGGCGATGAGAAAGAAACCGATATCCGTTTAGCCTCTACCGCCGCACAACTTGAAGCGGTGATCGAGCTCAAGATCGGCGAAAACGGCTACACCTTCCCCGATCTTCAGAATGCGCTCCATATGCAGCTGGTTGGAAAGTACATGGCGCCGGAGCACCGGCGGGTGGGTTGCCTGCTGATATCGGTGGCGACCGATCGATTCTGGAAGGATCCGGATACCGGATGCCGGATGGAATTCGAAGAGGTAATAGCCAGTTTGGATGCCGAAGCAAAGGCATTGACGTCCAGCTTGGGGTATGGGGCGTTCGTTGCCGTCAGGGGTCTCGACCTACGCCCCAGAGGAAGGACGTAGTACCGCTGGAACAACAGCGTCCGATGACCGCTTTGGGTCGAAAGTCGCCCTTCCCTACCCCCGACAAATCAATCTAATCCCCTGCTCCACCGATGCCCGCTTTCGGCTAGAAGCAGGCGTTCGAATTCTCAAAACCAACCGCGCTGCGCCGCGGTTTTAAGTTATTTGTTCGGACCCTGCTCTAAGATGGTCAGCAAGTCCATATCCTCGTGCTGGTGTTCCCAAGTGGAGAGCCAGCAGAAGCTCACCCCGCTACGCATAGCAACCGTTTGGAATTCAGCGAGCTCTTCCTTTGTGACTGGGTACTCGACTGGATCAAAATGCAAAAGCGCCCATGGCTTGACGAGCGAGAAGCCGGATTTGAGTTCTGAGAACATTTCTTTGAGCTGAGACCGGATGGTCGAGAAGTTCCTGATTGGACCCGCTCGATTGCCAAGAGCGTGGCACTGGCGGCGAATTGTTCTTTCTCCACCGACGGCGCGAGCAATGAAGTGGTCCTGGCGCACTTGAACGTAGATCAATTGCCGACGAAATATTTTCATCCCCTGCCGAACCCCTGAGTTTCCGGCCCGCGACGCGAGCTAACATTCAATGAATTGCTAAGTAGCGCCTTCGCCGTGGTACACAGTGATTGACCAATGATAATCCCGACCCCTCGCCGCACACCATTCGGGAAAGCTGCCGACCGGTCGAGCCTTGTACGCCTGCCAATCAAAAAGCATCTGACCATACTGCCTCGCCTCACGGTCAAGGTCGGAGACCGATTCACGATCCGCAGCGTCCTCAATCAGATCGGACGCTCGCCGCAACTCTTCCAAGGCTTCATCCAAGCTTCCTATGAGGAAACCTTCGTTCAAGTGATGGGTCGAGTAGTCAACCGAATCCAGCCGTTTGACAATCAGCATGCGCCGAATCGCCATGTCACCAGGTTCCAAGGACAGCACCCTGCCAAGTAGTTGCGGGTCTTGGCGGAGGATCGCCAGCCACCGCAGCGGGACTATGGAATCAGGACCGTCCTTCAGCCATCGTTGGAGAACAGGGTCCACGAAGCGTTTCATCAGCGGCTGTGCAAGGAACTGATGGCAACCCGGGGTGCGGAAGTGAAGCGTCAGGACAGCATTCACGGCGTCCTGGGACTTCTCGCGCTCCCACGTCTCAGCATATGAAAGGAAGGTATCGAGTGAGGCAAATGCTTCTCGCCGCAGGCCTGCCTCGCGACAACGGCAATACTCAGCGAGGTGAGCAAAGTCCTCGCATGCAGCCAATCCAGCCGCAAGCGATGCAAGACCCTCAAGGCTGTCTTTGTTCCAGTAGTGCATGAGTATTCCAGTGCAACCCAAGCTACCCCTTTGGGTCCAGTTGCAAGGCCGATTCCCCGTGCACCATATGGCAGCCCCCCCCCCCGATGCAGCTCAATCTTAAGGCGGCTACGGCGAGCCAACAAGCCAACATCTGGGCGGAACAGACGGCAGACTTCGTTATTACTCTGTACCAACGCCAACAGACATGCGAACGTCCGCCTAGGTCGATGACGGTCTACGACCAGTAGCGCTTTGATGCGCGCCCTCGCGTAGCCTTAGATGTAGCAATGGATTTACCATGCACCCATCCCGGCAGCTCCCGGGCGCCATACTCTTTTTCTCGTGAAAGCTCTTATCACCGGTAGTTCAGGCCGGATTGGCCGCGCAATCTACAACGCGGTCGCAGCCAATCATGAGGTCATTGGCCTCGACCGCTCCCCTTTCTCCTGCTCGTCGCTTATTGGTGATTTCACCGATAGCCGATTGCTGCACTCGGCATTGCAGGGCGTCGATGTAGTTTTCCACACCGCCTCGTACCACGCGCCACATGTCGGCCTGGTATCCGATCGCGAGTTCGAGCGGGTTAATGTGGCGGGTGTGCAGCAATTGCTGGAGGCTGCGCAGCAGGCGGGCGTGAAACAGGTGGTCTATACCAGTACCACCGCGCTGTATGGCGATGCTGTCGCCGAGCAGGGTTGCACGTGGATCGACGAATCCGTGACGCCGCAGCCCAAGACGGTGTACCACCGCACCAAGCTGGAAGCCGAGCAGATCCTGGCGGACTGGTCCGGTGCAGGGCTGACATGCAGCGTCATCCGCATGTCGCGCTGCTTCCCGCAGCCTGCGGATCAGATGTCGGTGCTACGCCTGCATCGCGGTATTGATGTCCGCGATGTTGCTGATGCGCATGTGGCGGCGTTGGCTTTGCCGGCCGGCTCTTTCTGTCGATTCGTCGTCAGCGGCTCGACGCCGTTCCAGCCCGAGGATCTTGGGCAGTTGGGGCGCGATGCGGGGGAAGTCCTGCGGCTACGCTGCCCGGCGCTGGTTGCCGAGCATGAGCGACGTGGTTGGCCGCTGCCTGCGGTCATTGACCGGGTTTATGACAACGCCGCTATCCGGCAGGCATTGGGCTGGGAGCCTGCGTTTGGCTTCGGCGAGGTATTGGCGCAGGTGGATCGGCGCAGTCTGGAAGTGCTGCCGTATACGCGGGACTTTGTTGACCGGACAGTCGATTGATCCGGCGCGATGTCGTTTCGATTGAGTTCGCTTGCTTCGCGGCTTACGCCGCTCCTACAAGCAGCGGCGTTATTTCAGCTGCGAGGGTGATACGCCGAACTGCCGTTTGAACGCGGCACTGAAACTACTGGTGTGTGCGTAGCCCGCGATATCAGCGGCTACTTCCACCGGCACGCGCTGCCTCAGCAGTGCTTGTCTCGCACGCTCCAGCCGCAGCGTGCGCAGATAGGCGGCGATGCTGCTGCCGTGTTGCTGCTGGAAGCCGCGTTGCAGGTCCACCGCATTGGTGCCCAGCTGCCGCGCCATCTGGTTGATGCTGAGACTGTCGGCCGCGCCGCTGTGCAGCCATTGCTGCAGGCGTTCCACGCAGCGCTGCAGGTGCGCGCCAAGCGCGCGCTCGCCCTGCTCTGCTGCCAGTGCTTGCACCACGCCCGCCGCAAGTTCCAGGGCAAAGCTTTCCTGCTGCAGACGGCGCAGCAGCGGCGGGCTGCAGGGATCGGTTTCAAACAAGCCTGCCGCTCGCCGCAGCAGGGCTGCGCTCGGCTGCCAGCGCTGGTTGCGGGCATGGCTGCGGCGCAGGCGGGTGATGCCCGGCGTGGCAACGCCATCGAGCTGCTGGGCCAGCCAGCCGTCGCTGAAGTGCAGGCTGACCTTGGTTTCCTGGCGGCCGGCCTGCCAATGGCGCAGGAACTGGTCGTCCTCGCGCAGGTGGATCAGCATGGCCGGGTTGCGGTTGTGGCGGCTGTCCAGGCGCAGGCGTTCGTCGCCGATGACCACGTCGGCCTCGCCCTGCAGCAGGAAGCTGGCGGTCAAACCCGCCGGCAGGCGGTTGTGGCTGCAGCCGCCCACCATGTCGCGGCTGCAGCTCAGGTACAGCACCAGGCCGGCGTCCAGTGCCTGCACCCGCTGCCAGCCGGCCAACACTGGCATGGCGTCGGGCAGGCCGGACGCGAAGTCCACCTGGCCGCCCAAGGCGTGGGCTGCGTCCATCAGTTCGGCGCAGGTATAGACCTGCATGCAAGGCACCCACGATTGTCGTTGTGCCTAAATTTTCCTTCGCCGCGCCTAAACTTTCAATGGTATTGATAACTATTCTTATTTGAAGGGTCGCGTGTGGGCGGCCCTTCCCCCGTATTCAGTGAAGGTCAGCGGCAATGGGTTTGACGATCAAGCAGGCGGCCGTGGTCCGCGCCGTCTTCCACGATGCGGTCAGTGCGGACGAGATCCGCTATTGGTTGCAGCGCGTGGAAGCACTGATCGTGACGGCCACGCCGTTCTACTTCATCGCCAGCACCGCGCCCGGCGCCAGCTTCAGTGACGATTACCGGGCCATACAGGCGGTCTGGTACAAGCAGCACAAGCCGGCCTTCCGCCAGTACTGCAAGGGGCTGGTGCGCATTGCCAGCAGCGCGGCCGAACAGCAGCGGCTGGATACCCCGGCCCTGCATGCGGCCTGGGGCGTGCCCTATCTGGTCACCACCGATGCCGCCGACGGCATGCGCTGGATCGGCCAACAGTTGGAGCAGGCCGATGCGCACTGAGCGCGCTGCCGCCTCCCACTTCGGCCTGGGCGTGATCGTGGTGCTGTACATGGCCCATGCGCTGCCGCTGTATTTCTACAACGTGGCGGTGCCGGCCATCCTGCGCAGCCAGGGCGTGGACCTGCGCTGGATCGGCATGTTGTCGCTGCTTTATCTGCCGTGGGCGTTCAAGTTCCTGTGGGCGCCGCTGGTGGACCGCTGGCACCTGCCGGCATTGGGCCGGCGCCGCAGTTGGTTGTGGCTGACCCAGCTGCTGTTGCTGGTCGGCATCCTGGTATTGGCCTTCACCGGGCTGGACCACGGCCTGACCGTATTCGTGCTGGTCGGCATGTGGATCTCCACCATTGCCGCCACCCAGGACATTGCCATCGATGGCTATACGGTGGAAGCGTTGGCACCGGCCGAGCACCGCCTGGGCAGCATGGCGCAGAGCGTAGGCGTGGCGCTGGGCAGCATGGTCGGCGGTGCCGGCGTGCTGTGGCTGTATGAAACGCGCGGCTGGAATGTGGCCCTGCTCAGCCTGGCCGCAATGAGTGCGCTCACCCTGTTCGCCGTGCAGCAGATCAACGAAGTGCCACGCCCGGCGGCAGGTCAGCGGCCCAGCGTGCTGCGTGCGCTGCGCCGGCCCGAGCTGCGTTGGGCGCTGTTATTGATCGTCCTGTACCGCATGGTGGAAGCCCCGGCGATGGCGATGGTCAATCCGCTGCTGGTGGATCAGAAGTGGAGCCTGACCGAGATCGGCCTGCTGATCTCGGTGGGTGGCGCCGGTGTTGGCATGTTGGCCGCCGTGGGCGCGGCCTGGTTGCTCAAACAGCGCAGCGCCGAGCAGCTGCTGATGCATGCCGGTTGGTGGCGCACGCTGCTGTATGTACTGCTGGCCGCGCTGCTGTACAGCGGTGTGCTTGCCACCTCGCAGTTTTGGCTGGGCGCACTGGTGATTGCCCTGCTGGCGCTGCGCTATGTGGCGATGACCAGCCTGTATGCCTTGTTCATGCGGATCAGCTCGCGCGAGCAGGCCGGCACCGACTTCACCTTGCTGGTCTGCTTCGAACTGCTGATCTATTTCATCGGCGGCGCGCTGTCCGGCTTCCTCGCCAAGGGCCTTGGCTACACCGCGTATTACGTGGCGCTGGCGATTGCCTCTGCACTTGGCTTGCTGTTGTGCCGTCCGCTGCTGCGCCGTTTCGCGCCTTCCCCTTCTTCTCCCTGATACGTTCCGAGGACACCATGCGGCATACCGCAGCAACGCTTCCGCTCGCCCTGCTGAGCCTGGCCATCAGCGGCCAGCTGGCAGCACAGACCAGCACCACTGCCGGCACCCGCCAGCTTGATGCAGTCAGCGTCACCGCCGTGCGTGGCGCGCGCAGCGTGGCCGAGATCGCCGGCACCGTGTACGCCATCGAGCGTGAGCAGATCGCCCAGCAGACCGCGGCCGGCCGCAGCACCGCCGACATCCTCGGCCAATTGGTGCCGTCGCTGGCGCCGGCCAGTGGCACTACCAGCAACTACGGCATGACCATGCGCGGGCGCAGCGTGCAGGTGATGATCGATGGCGTGCCGCTGACCGGCGCACGCGATGGCTCGCGTCAGCTCAACAGCATCTCGCCGACGATGATCGAGCGCATCGAGGTGATCTCCGGTGCCACCGCGCTGTATGGTGCCGGTGCCAGCGGCGGCATCATCAACATCATCACCTTGCAGCCGGGTGATGCGCCGGTGCAGCTGGCGAGCCAGCTCGGCCTTCGCGCGCCGTCAGATGTATCCAGCGACAACCTGGCCTGGAATGCCGCGCAGACCATGACCGTGCGCGGTGACAGCTTCAGCGGTGCCTTTGGTATTGCCTACGGCCGTCAGGGTGCATCGCTGGATGCACACGGCCGCCGCATCGGCCCGGAGATCGCCCAGACCGACCGCCAGGACACCGAGACCAAGGAACTCAACGCCCGCCTGGATTGGGCGCTGAGCCCTACGCAGCAACTGAGCGTGGGCATGCGCTGGTATGACGACCAGCAGGACAGCGACTACGGCCCGGATTACGGCCCGCGCCTGGCGGCGCTGTTCAACCCCGCCTACCAGCCCAGCCACAATGCGGTCGATGGCCTGCAGTTGAATGCACAGCCGCGCACCCGCCACCAGGGCGTCAACGCGCAGTACCGCAACCGCGATGTGTTCAGCGGCCAGGAACTGAGCGTGGAAGCCTATTACCGAAACGAACAGGGCCGTTGGTTCCCGTCGGTATCCACCCTGGTGCATCCGGCGCTGCCCGGTGGCTATGCCTATGTGGCGATGCAGTCCAATACCGACATCGACGTCTGGGGCCTGCGCACCGCGTTGCACAAGGGCTTTGATATCGGCGGTCGCAGCCTGCAGCTGTCCTATGGCGTGGACCATGAGCGCGAGCAAGACAGCCAGCGCGGGCAGATGTACGACATCAACACCTTCATCGCCAGCAATGGCTTGAAGTACACGCCGACTGCCCAATACGCGATGGGCCCGGATGTACGGGTGGATACCACCGGCCTGTTCCTGCAGGCCGACCATGCGCTGAGTGAGCGCTTCAGTGTGCAGGCCGGCGTGCGTCATCAGATCCTGCGCAACAACGTGGATCATTCGCTGCCCTACACCGAGGCCATCACCGCCGACGCAGTGCCCGGCTATCAGCCGCAGCTGCTGGCCGGTGGCCGCGTGCGGCATTCGCAGACCTTGTTCAATGCCGGTGTGGTCTACAAGTTCAGTGATGCGCAACAGCTGTTCGCGAACTTCTCGCAGGGCTTCAGCCTGCCGGATACACAGCGCATGCTGCGCGACGTACCGGCCAACTTCGTCATCGACAGCCGCAACATCGGCCCCATCAAGGTGGACAACTACGAGCTGGGCTGGCGCTTGAGCAACTCGCAGCTGCAGAGCGCGGTGACCGCGTTCTACAACCGCTCGGACAAAACCGTGCAATTCAACCGCAACTACAGTGTGTCGGTGGCTGACACCGATGAGCGCGTATATGGCGTGGAAGCCAACCTGCGCTATACGCCTACCGCGCAGCTGGAGTTGGGTGCCAGCGTGGCGAGCACGCGCGGCCAGTACCGCGATGCCGCCGGGCAGTGGCGCGAGCTCAATGCCTTCCGCGTGTCGCCATTGAAGGCTGGCGTGCATGGGCAGTGGCGTTTTGCCAACGACAGCCTGTTGCGTCTGCAGGGCCAAGCGGTGGGCGGCACGGATGCTGCCTGGCGTGATGCGCAGGTAGCGGCGGTCAGCCCGGCCATCCGCGCGACGCCGGCGGCGAAGATCCGCGGCTACGCGGTGTTTGACCTGATTGGTGAGCTGCCGCTTGCGGGTGGGCGCTTCAGTGTTGGCGTCTACAACCTGGCCGACCGTGACTACAAGACGGTGTATGGGCAGCAGGCGGAAGCGACCTACGGCAAATTGTCGAGCGTGCCGGCGCAGGGAAGGACGTTTGGGGTGGGGTATCGGGTGGAGTACTGAGGGCTCGGAGGGCCGGGGACACTAGTAGCCCCTCTCCCGCTTGCGGGAGAGGGGTTGGGGTGAGGGGAAGCTTCTAGCGAGCAGACCCAACGCTTTTAAAGCTTCCCTCATCCGCCCCTTCGGGCCACCTTCTCCCGCAAGCGGGAGAAGGGACTGCTCGCGGCCCCTGCCGCTCTTTACCGCCGCGCCGCCAAAATCCGCGTCAACAAATCCGCCGTCCCCTCAATCCGCCGCAGATGCGGATAGCGCAATCCCTCGCGGTAATCGATGCGCACCGTGCGGAAACTATCCGCCTGTCGCACGATCAACTCGATCGGCGTGCCGTTCTGCTTGCCATCCGTCACGGCCTGCTTCAACCGGCCACCGCTGTACGCCAAACCGTTCACCGCAATAATGGTCACGTCCTTGGCCAGGCCCGCCTTGAATGCCGGGCTGTCCCAGCCAACGGCTTGCAACACGCCATCACTGCCTGCCTTCAAGCCCAAGGAATACTGCAGGTCGGTTGCGCCATCGGCCTCGCCGTCGGCAATCACCAGGTTCGGTTGCTCGTCGTAGTACAGCTCCCAACCGGCGGCAGCCAAACCGTCCGGTGCCTTGCCATCGCGTGCGTCCAGGCGGCTGCCGATGAAGCTGTCCCAATCACCGGGTTGCACCGCTTCCAGCCCCTGCATCACGTCGGCGCGCTCATACAGGCGGATGTCGCCCTGCTTGCCGCCTTGATGGAAGCGCTTGGCGAAATCATCCAGCGTGACCTTGCCTTTGGACAGTCTGCGCAGCCGCGCATCCACGCCCAACCACAACAGGGTGCTTTCGTTGTAGAACTCGAATGCTCGCTGCCAATCGGCCCAGGCCTGCGGCTTCGAATTGAAGTCGAGGATGCCCTGATGCACGGTGTCCTGCAGATCGCGCCAGTGGCGGCCGGGCTGGGTGGCGTAGTTGGCCTGCAGCTGGGCCAGCATGGCCATCGCGTAGTCCGGCTTCCACAGGCCCGAACGTGCGGCCAGTACGACTGCCCAGTACTGGGTCTGGCCTTCGTACATCCACAGGTCATCGTTGAACATCGGCGCGTTGTAATGCGGCACCCAGGTTGGGCGCGGGCGCCAGGCCTTGCCTATCCATGCATGGGCGTATTCGTGCGGCAGCAGATCGTTGTCGGTGTACGGGCGCTCACCGCGCAGGTAACCGTCGTGCATGCCGTTCTCACTGCTCTGCGCGTGTTCCAGGCCAATGCCGCTGAATACATCCGACACCGCCAACAGGAAGTTGTAGCGTGTATACGGGCGCGAGCCGAACACTGCATCGGCCTCGCGCACCAGCGCACGATGCGCGTCCAGCACCTTGGCATCGGCTTGCAGGCCTTGCGGGTTCTCGCCAAATACATCCAGCCACACCGGTTGCTTGGAAGCTTCATCCAATGCGAAGCGCTTGAAGTACTGGCCCGCGAAAACCGGCGAATCAATCAGGGTCATCAGCGACACCGGCGTGTACTGCTCCGTGCCACCACTGTGTTGGGCGACGTCCAGGGCAGTGCCGCTCTGCCAGCCTTCCGGCAGGCGCAGGCTGGGTTTGACTTGGATGCCGCGCGCGTCGTAACCGGCCGGGTACAACAGCACGCGGTGCCATTGCAGGTCGAGCATGTTCGGCGTCATTGCCACGCGGCCCTGGTCGGACGCGGTAGGTGACAGGTACTGGAACTCGATATCCAGCATGCTGACGCCTTCCGGCACCTGCAGCTTGAAGGCGTACATGTCGCCGGAATCACGCGTCCATTGCAGTGCCTGGCCGTTGCCACGGATGACCAGGCCGGCCATCTGGTTGATCGGGCCGGTAGGCGCGTGGTTGCCGGGGATCCACTGCGGATACCACAGGGTCAACGCGCCAGCCGACACCGGAATGCGTTGGTGCACGCGCTGGATGCGGCGCTGCAGGTCACTGGCATCCACCTCCAGCTCGATAACGCCCGGGTAGCTGGCCTGCACCTGCATTGCCGCCGCGCGTGCGTCCAGCGGCTGCGCCTGCGCGCATGCCAGCGGCGCTGCGGCACCCAGCATCATTGCCAACAACCAGTTACGTCCCCGCATCACGCACCGCCCTTTGCCTGAAGTGATTGCATCCTAGCCCGGCCCGCTCCAGCCGCGCACCCGCTGCCATACCAGGCAACGGTTGTTGGCGGGCATGGCCACGTCCTCCCGCAGCACCAGCTGCTGTGCGCGGGCCAAGGCGTCGACGGCCTCGAAATCGCGGATGCCCGAACGCGGGTCACGCGCCTTCAACCAGCCGTCGAAGTTGCGGTTGCTGTCGCTGGTGAATGCACCGTTGTAGTTGAACGGCCCATAGGCGATGAACAGCGCGTCGGGCGCCATCAACAACGGCAAGCCGGCGAACACGGCCTGCACTTCCTCCCAGCCCATGATGTGCAGGGTATTGGCGGTGAACACCGCATCGAAGCCGGCCAGGTCGTCATGCACGGGCAGCGGCGGCAACGGTTGCAGCCCGCCGCCGACCACCGCCTGCAGTTCCAGCGCTGACGGGGTATTGGGCAAACCGGCCTCGTCCAGCCACAGGCCGATGCCGGGCAGATGGTCGCGGTGATCGCTGGCCTGCCAGCGCAGCCAGGGCAGTGCGGTGGCGAAGTGCACGGCGTGCTGGCCGGTGCCGCTGCCAATCTCCAATACGCTGCGGGCCTGGCCCAGGTAGCGCTGCAGCACCTGCAGGATGGGCGCGCTGTTGCGCTCGCAGGATTCGGCGTAGGGCTTGGTCATGATCGGGGCCTGTTGATAACACTGAAGATTGTGCCGCAGTGCCGGTTTGCGGCCATGCATGACCATGGTCACTTGTGCTCAAACCCTTGGCCCGCCGAGATTCAAGGGTCTTGTGCGGTGCAGTGCATCGCTGGCTCTGGAGTTCCGTCCCTCATGCAACGCCGCCAGTTTCTTTCGCTTTCCGGCCTCGGCCTCGCCGGTTTCATGCTACCCAATGCCCAGCTGATCGCAGCCGAGGAGTTGTTGGCTCCGGCCGATGTGGCCAAGAAGAAGCTGCTGGCCGACACCGTGCTTGCGCTGGCCAAGCAGGGCGGCGCCAGCTACTGCGATGTGCGTATTGGCCGCTACCTCAACCAGGCCATCGTCACCCGCGAGGACCGGGTGCAGAACGTCACCAACAGCGAGTCGGCCGGCGTTGGCATTCGTGTGATCGTCAATGGCGCCTGGGGCTTTGCCGCCAGCAACCAGTCCAGCGCGCAGGGTGTGGCCGCTGCGGTGACGCAGGCGCTGGCCATTGCCCGCGCCAACGCGAAGATCCAGACCAAGCCGGTGCAGCTGGCACCCACGCCGGGCGTGGGCGAGGTGCAGTGGAAGACGCCGATCCGCCAGAACGCGATGGCCGTGCCGGTCAAGGACAAGGTGGAGCTGCTGCTGTCGATCAATGCCGCTGCGATCAATGCCGGTGCCAACTTCATCAACTCGCAGCTATTCCTGGTCAACGAGCAGAAGTATTTCGCCTCCAGCGATGGCTCGTGGATCGACCAGGACGTGCACCGCATCTGGCTGCCCTTCACCGCCACCGCCATCGACAAGGCCAGCGGCAAGTTCCGCACCCGCGCCGGGCTGTCGGCGCCGGCGGGCATGGGCTGGGAATTCCTGGACGGCAATGCCGCCGACAAACACCAGCTGCCCGGCGGCGTGGTCGGCTATGGCCATTCCTATGACCCGGTGGAAGACGCCATCGCTGCCGCCAGGCAGGCACGGGCCAAGCTCAGCGCGCCGTCGGTGAAGCCGGGCAAGTACGACCTGGTGCTGGACCCCTCCAACCTGTTCCTGACCATCCACGAGAACGTCGGCCATCCGCTGGAACTGGACCGCGTGCTTGGCTACGAGGCCAATTACGCAGGCACCAGCTTTGCCACCTTGGACAAGCGCGATGCCGGCTTCCGCTGGGGCAGCGACATCGTCAATTTCACCGCCGACAAGACCGCCCCTTACAGCCTGGGTGCGGTGGGTTACGACGATGAAGGCGTGAAGGCCCGCAAGTGGGATCTGGTCAAGGACGGCGTGCTGGTCAATTACCAGGCCACTCGCGACGAGGTGCACATCCTCGGCGAGAACGCCTCGCACGGTTGCAGCTACGCCGATTCGTGGAAGAGCGTGCAGTTCCAGCGCATGGCCAATGTATCGCTGGCGCCGGGCAAGACGCCGCTGACGCCGGCGCAGATGGTCAAGGACGTGGAGAACGGCATCTACATCCATGGCCGTGGTTCGTATTCGATCGACCAGCAGCGCTACAACGCACAGTTTGGTGGTCAGCTCTGTTACCAGATCAAAAACGGCGAGATTGCCGGCATGGTCGAGGATGCGGCATACCAGATCCGCACGCCGGAGTTCTGGAACGCCTGTGCGGCGATCTGCGATGAGCGCGATTTCCGCATGGGCGGTTCGTTCTTTGACGGCAAGGGCCAGCCGGGGCAGGTATCGGCGGTGTCGCATGGTTCGTCGACTACGCGCTTCAATGGGGTGAACATCATCAATACGGCGCGGTCGTTGGGGTAAGGCATAGAGCTGCCCTCACCCCAACCCCTCTCCCGCAAGCGGGAGAGGGGCTATCAGATCGCAGGCTTAGCCGCAGACTCGCAGATCGCAGGCTTGGCCGTGGACTCGCAGGTCGCAGGCTTAGCCGTGGACTCGCAGATCGCAGGCTTGGCCATAGACTCCCTTCTCCCGTCTACGGGAGAAGAGCCTGTCCCCGCGAAGGCGGGGATGCCCCGAAGGGGCGGATGAGGGGAAGCTTTCAGCGCGTTGTATAACCACCATTGACCAAAATCGTCTGCCCGGTCATCCACCAGCCGTCCGATACCAGGAAACGTACCCACGGCACGATGTCCTCGATGTCGGTCAGGCCGGTCTTGGAGAACGGTGACAGCGCTGCCGCCGTCTTGTGGTACGCCACCGCATCGGCGCCCTCGGCCGGGTAGAAGAACGGCGTATCCATCGGCCCGGGACCAATCGCGGTCACCGATATGCCGCGCTCGCCGAATTCCTTGGCCGCCGCACGCGTGTAGTGCTCCACCGGCGCCTTGGTGCCTGCATAGCTGGAATAGAACGGCGTGAACGCGCCCAGCAACGAGGTCACCAGCGTGCATACCTTGCCGTTGTCGGCGAGATGAATGCCGGCTTCCTTCAGGAAGAAGAAGGCGGTCTTGTTGTTCACCGCGTCCATCGCATCGAACTCAGCCTCGCTGATCTGCGTCATCGGCTTCTTCAAGACCTTGCCAACCGTGTTGACCGCGATATCGATGGCGCCCAGCGCCTGCTTCGCATCTTTGAACAGCTGCTCCATCGCCGCGGCCGAGGTCAGGTCGGACTGGAACAGGTGTGCATCGGCGCCGGCGGCGCGCACCGCCTCGGCGGTGGCTTCGGCCTCGCCGCGGGCAGCGTCGCTGTTGTAGTGGATGGCGACGCCGCGAGCGCCCTGGCGGGCGAAGTCCCGGGCCAGCAGGCCGCCCAGGTTCTTGGCGCCACCGGCGATGAGGACGGTCTTGCCTTGAATGCGGTGGTCGGTCACGGCGAACTCCTGTGGCTGGGGAATGCCTCAGAGCCTATCGGCTTGGTTTTCCGGATAAAGCCGGTCATCCTGACTTCACTTGTCGGCCAATCCGGACAATCGCCGTGGACCGTATCGAGCTGTACCGCGTTTTCGTCCGTGTGGTGGACTGCGCCGGCTTCACCCGCGCCGCCGACCAGCTCAACCTGCCCCGCTCCACGGTCTCCGAAGCCGTACGCACGCTTGAGCAACGCCTGGGCACCCGCCTGCTCCATCGCACCACCCGCCAGGTCACCCCTACCCAGGATGGCCTGCTGTTCCATGCCCGCTGCCAGCAGCTGATCGCCGATGCGGACGAGGCCGAGCAGCTGTTCCGGCAATCGCGACAGACCCTGAGTGGGCGGATCAAGGTGGACCTGCCCGGGCGCATCGGCCGCCTGATCAT
Source organism: Stenotrophomonas sp. (assembly GCF_032061965.1). GTDB lineage: Bacteria > Pseudomonadota > Gammaproteobacteria > Xanthomonadales > Xanthomonadaceae > Stenotrophomonas. Next base: position 52,647 of record NZ_DAMBEF010000020.1, read on the forward strand.
CGCCCCGGCATTGCCCGGCTTCCTGCAGGCGCATCCACAGATCGACGTCGAGCTGGGCATGACCGATCGCAGCATCGACCTGGTCGAGGACGGCGTGGATTGCGCGCTGCGGGTCGGCCCGCTGCAGGACTCACGCCTGGTGGCGCGGAGCATGGGCCAGCTGCCACTGATCAACGTGGCCAGTCCCGCCTATGTGGCCGCGCATGGCATGCCTGAACACCCATCCCAGCTGGGCACGCATTGGGGTGTGCTCTATGCCTCACCCGGCAGCGGCAGGGTGGAAGCCTGGGAATGGCGCGAGAACGGCATCCTGCGCAGCCACACCCTGTCGGGCCGGGTCACCGTCAACAGTGCCGAGGCCTATATCGCCTGCTGCATTGCCGGCCTGGGGATGATCCAGATTCCCGCGTATGACGTGCGTGCCGAGTTGGCGGCCGGCAGCCTGCTGGAAGTGATGCCCGCGCATCGCGCCGATCCCATGCCGATGCATCTGCTGTTTCCGCATCGTCGCCATCCTTCGCAGCGGTTGCGGGTATTCGTGGAGTGGTTGCAGCAGGTGTTGGGGGACGCGGTTGGCTGAGTGGATGCTTCTTTGCCTGCCAACAGGCAAAGCGAAAGCTCACCCCTCCCCAACCCTCCCCTTCGCTGCGCGAAAGGGAGGGAGCAAGCGCCCTCTCTTCGAGGATTGGGGAGGGGTGAGCCGTTCGCAGAAAATCCAAATAACCTCGGCTTCCATGCCTAAAGTCACTACCGCTGCAAACCCGGTCCCGCAAAAATCGAACAGTTCGCAGACCACCGCGAAGCCATCGTCGTTTGTTGCCGCAGCGCCCGCCTGACGGGCCTTGCCCCCCTTTGGAGAGCAGCCTTGCATAGACGTGACTTCCTGGCCCTTACCGGGCTTACCGCTGGCGGCCTGATGGTGCCGTCCTTCTTCGGCAAGGCCATCGCCGCCGAACAACTGCTCACCACCCTGGACCCGGCCATCAAGAAGCGCCTGGCCGATGACGCCTTGAACGCGGCCAAGGCCGCAGGTGCCAGCTACTGCGATGTGCGCATCGGCCGTTACCTGCGCCAGTTCGTGATCACCCGCGAGGACAAGGTCCAGAACGTGGTGAACACCGAGTCCACCGGCACCGGCATCCGCGTCATCGTCAACGGCGCCTGGGGCTTTGCCGCCACCAATGACCTGAGCCCGGCCGGTGTGGTCAAGGCCGCACAGCAGGCCGCCGCCATCGCCAAGGCCAATGCCAAGGTGCAGACCGCGCCGGTGCAGTTCGCCAAGGCGCCGGGCTACGGCGAGGTCAGCTGGCGCACGCCGATCAGGAAGAACGCGATGGAAGTGCCGATCAAGGACAAGGCCGACCTGTTGCTGGGCGTGAATGCCGCAGCGATCGGTGCCGGTGCCAGCTTCGTCAACTCGATGCTGTTCCTGGTCAACGAGCAGAAGTACTTCGCCTCGACCGATGGCTCCTACATCGACCAGGACGTGCACCGCATCTGGGCACCGATGACGGTCACCGCCATCGACAAGGCCAGCGGCAAGTTCCGCACCCGCGATGGGCTGTCCTCGCCGATGGGCCTGGGCTTCGAATACCTGGATGGCGAGGCCTCCGGCAAGACCGTGCTGCCCAACGGCGTCACTGTCTATGGTCAGTCCTACGACATGCGCGAAGACGCCATCGCCGCTGCCAAGCAGGCGCAGGAAAAGCTCAAGGCGCCGTCGGTCAAGCCGGGCAAGTACGACCTTGTGCTGGATCCGTCGCACACCTGGCTGACCATCCACGAATCGGTTGGCCACCCGCTGGAACTGGACCGCGTGCTTGGCTACGAAGCCAATTACGCCGGCACCAGTTTCGCCACCATGGACAAGCGCGACGCGCATTTCCAGTACGGCAGCGACAAGGTCAACATCTTCGCCGACAAGACCCAGCCCGGCTCGCTGGGTGCAGTGGCTTACGACGATGAAGGCGTCAAGACCAAGCGCTGGCCGCTGATCAGCGGCGGCAAGCTGGTCGACTACCAGACCATCCGTGACCAGGCGCATATCCTGGGCAAGACCGAATCCGACGGCTGCTGCTATGCCGATTCGTGGTCCAGCGTGCAGTTCCAGCGCATGGCCAACGTCTCGATGGCGCCGGGCAAAACCCCGCTGTCGGTGGCCGACCTGATCAAGAACGTCGAGAACGGCATCTACATCATCGGCGACGGCTCGTTCTCCATCGACCAGCAGCGTTACAACGCGCAGTTCGGTGGCCAGCTGTTCTATGAAATCAAGAACGGCCAGATCACCCGCATGCTCGAGGACGTGGCCTACCAGATCCGCACGCCGGAGTTCTGGAACGCCTGCAGTGCCGTGGCCGACGAACGCGACTACCGCCTGGGCGGTTCGTTCTTCGACGGCAAGGGCCAGCCGGGCCAGGTCTCGGCCGTGTCGCACGGCTCGTCCACCGCCCGTTTCGACGGCATCAACGTCATCAATACCGCGCGCAGCCTCGGCTGATCGTCAAGGAGCTTTTGAACCATGAGCATCTTCACCGAACAGGAAGCCAAAGCCATCCTGGACAAGGTCATCGCGCTGTCCAAGGCCGATGAATGCACCGCCACGCTGGCCGGCTCGGTCAACGGCAATATCCGTTTCGCGCTGAACAACGTGTCCACCAGCGGTATCGTCAACAACGCACAGCTGGCCGTGCAGGTTGCCTTCGGCAAGCGCGTCGGCACCGCCTCTATCAATGAGTTCGACGATGCCGCGTTGGAACGGGTGGTACGCCGCGCCGAAGACCTTGCCAAACTGGCACCGGAAAATCCGGAGTTCATGCCGGCCATCGGCAAGCAGGATTACAAGCCCAGCCCGACCTTCAGCGAATCCACCGCGGCGATCGATCCGGATTTCCGTGCCAAGGTGGCCGCGGACTCCATCACCCCGTGCCGCGGCCATGGCCTGATCGCCGCAGGCTTCCTGGAAGACGGTAACGGCTTCTACGCTATCGCCAACAGCAACGGCAACTTCGGCTACCAGAAGTCGACCAGCTTCGACTACACCTGCACCGTGCGCACCGAAGACGGCCGCGGCTCGGGCTGGGTGGGCCGCAACCTGAAGGACGCATCCGACTTCAAGGCCGACCAGGACATCGAGATCGCCAAGCGCAAGGCCAGCGAATCGGCCGATGCCAAGGCGCTGGAGCCGGGCAAGTACACGGTGATCCTGGAGCCGGCCGCAGCGGCGGGCCTGATCAGCTTCATGATGAATTTCTTCGATGCACGCTCGGCCGATGAAGGCCGCAGCTTCCTGTCCAAGAAGGGCGGTGGCAACAAGCTGGGCGAGCAGGTCTACGACCCGAAGGTGAACCTGTTCGCCGACCCGTGGCACCCGGAAGCACCGGTACTGCCGTGGGATGGCGAGGGCATGGCGCGCGAGCGCATGGCCATCATCGAGAACGGCAAGGTGGCCAACCTGGATTACTCGCGCTACTGGGCGCAGAAGCAGGGCAAGACTGCCAGCGCCAGTGCCGGCAACCTGCTGATGAGCGGCGGCACCAAGTCGATCGCCGAACTGGTGCGTGGCACCGAGAAGGGCATCCTTGTCACCCGCACCTGGTACATCCGCATGGTCGACCCGCAGACCGTGCTGCTGACCGGCCTGACCCGCGACGGCACCTTCTACATCGAGAACGGCCAGATCAAGCACCCGGTGAAGAATTTCCGCTTCAACGAATCGCCGGTGATCATGCTCAACAACATCGATGAGCTGGGCAAGCCGGTGCGTGTGGCCGGTGACGAGTCGAGCTTCGTGATGATGATCCCGCCGATGAAGCTGCGTGACTTTACGTTTACCTCGTTGTCGGATGCGGTGTAACTGATTTCCCCTTCTCCCTCCGGGAGAAGGTGCCCGAAGGGCGGATGAGGGTTGGGCGTGAAGCGCCTACCCTCACCCCAACCCCTCTCCCGAAGGGAGAGGGGCTCCAATCGAGTCCTCTGCTTTTGTCCTCACCCCGTCTAACGCGAGCGCAATTCCTTCACCTGCTGCTGGGCGGCGCGGTGACGGCCGCCTTGCCGGGCATCGCACGCGCACAGGCCAGCCGCTACGACTTCTGGTTCACCCGCCTGCGCTACGACTCCGGTGACTGGGACGTGGATGCGCGCATGCCATCCAACCTGATCACCTCGCTGGTCGACTACACCACGCTGCGCGTGGACCCCAACGAGCACGTGATCGCCCTGTCCGACCCGAAGATGCTGCGCGCACCGTTCTGCTACCTGGCCGGCCACAAGCTGGTCGAGTTCAACCCGGACGAGCGCCGCAACTTCGAACGCTATGTGCGCAACGGCGGTTTCGTCTTCGTCGATGACTGCAACCATGATATCGACGGCCTGTTCGCCACCTCCTTCGAAGCACAGATGCGCAGCATCTTCGGCACCACTGCATTGAAGAAGCTGCCCAACAACCACGCCGTCTACAACAGCTTCTTCAAGTTCCCCGAAGGCCCGCCCGCCACCGGCTTCGAGCTCAATGGCTGGGGCGACGACCTGGTCCACGACTACCTCAAGGGCATCGAAATCGATGGCCGGCTGGGCGTGCTCTACAGCAACAAGGACTACGGTTGCGAATGGGACTACGACTGGCGCAACAAACGCTTCCTGGCCGAAGACAACACCAAGTTCGGCGTGAACATCGTGATGTACGCACTGACGCATTGACCCCACAGGTGACCGCATGACCGCCCCCAATTTGGACTCATTGCTGCCGCGCCTGACCGAGCTGCGCAGCGCGCTCGCGCAGGCCGTGGTTGGCCAGCATGACGTCGTCGAACAACTGCTGATCGGCCTGCTGGCCGGCGGCCACTGCCTGCTCGAAGGCGCGCCCGGACTGGGCAAGACGTTGCTGGTACGCTCGCTTGGGCAGGCCTTGGAACTGCAGTTCCGCCGCGTGCAGTTCACGCCTGACCTGATGCCCAGCGACATCCTCGGCACCGAGCTGCTGGAAGAAGACCATGGCACCGGCAAGCGCGCGTTCCGCTTCCAGCAGGGTCCGATCTTCACCAACCTGCTGCTGGCCGACGAACTCAACCGCACGCCGCCCAAGACCCAGGCCGCACTGCTGGAGGCCATGCAGGAACGCACGGTCAGCTACGCCGGCACCACCTACGCCCTGCCCTCGCCGTTCTTCGTGCTGGCCACGCAGAACCCGATCGAGCAGGCCGGCACCTACCCGCTGCCCGAAGCGCAGCTGGACCGCTTCCTGCTGCATGTCCGCGTCGACTACCCCAGCGAAGCCGAAGAGCGCGACATCCTGGCGCAGACCACCGGCAGCCACAGCGGCGTGGTGCCCAAAGTGATGGACGCCGAAGCGGTGAAGGCATTGCAGGCGGCGGTGCGCGATGTGCATATCAGCCCCGACCTGCTGAGCTGGATCACCCGCCTGGTCCGCGCCAGCCGCCCCGGCGACGGCGCACCGGCTGAAGTGAACAACTGGATCAAATGGGGCGCCGGCCCGCGCGCCGGTCAATCACTGGTGCTGGCCGCCAAGGCCCGCGCCCTGCTGCAAGGCCGCTTTGCCGCCACCCGCGAGGATGTACAGGCCTTGGCCGCACCGGTAATGCGCCATCGCCTGCTGCTGTCCTTCGCCGCCGAGGCCGAGCACAAGAGCGCCGACGACGTGATCGCCGCACTGCTGCGTGCGGTACCGTTCCCGGCCTGATACGACCCCTGAAGCATGGCCGCCCCCACGCCACCGCTGATCCCTGCCGATCTGCGCAGCCGCCTGCGTAGCCTGCGGCTGTGGCCGCAGCGGGCCAGCGGCAGCCGTGGCATCGGCGCGCACGCCAGCCGCAGCCGCGGTGCCGGGCTGGAGTTCGCGCAGTACCGCGCCTACGAACCCGGCGACGAGCTGCGCCAGATCGACTGGAAGCTCTACGCACGCTCGGACCGCTTCTTCGTGCGCGAATCCGAACGCGAAAGCCCAATCACCGTCTGGCTGCTGCTCGATTGCAGCGCCTCGATGGGCCAGGCCGACCAGGCACGCCCGGACTGGCAGCGCTTGGACGCCGCCAAGGCACTGGCGGCCTGCGTTGCCGAGCTGGCCATGCAGCAGGGCGACGGTTTCGGCCTGATCGCACTGGGCGCTGATGGCGTGCAGCTGCTGCCCGCCGGCAACGGCTTGCGCCAACGCGACCGCCTGCATCTGCAGCTGCACGCCCTGCGTGCGCACGGGCAATGGCCGCCGCAACAACGTCTGTCACCGCTGTGGGAACGCATTGCCAGCAATGATCTGGTGGTGATGATCGGCGACGGCTTCGACGAGGCCGGTATCGAACTTGCCGAGCGCCTGGCCAAGGCCGGCCGCGATGTGGTGCACCTGCAGTTGTTGACGGTGGAAGAACGCGATTTCCCGTTCCGCGATGGCCATCGCTTCCGCGATCCGGAAACCGGCGACGAACTGCTCAGTGACGGCGCCAGTGTGCGCAGCACCTATCTGGCCCGGTTTAGCGAAGCGCTGCGCGTTCTGGATGCACGCCTGCAAACGGCCGGCATCCGCCACGACACCGCCTATCTGGACGAAGCCATCGACGCGCCCTTGCAGCGCTTGTTCGGGCGCCGCGCCGGGAGTGGTGCATGAGCCTGCTGTGGTTGTTCCCGGCCGGCTTCATTGCCTTGGCTGCACTGTTGCTGCCGCTACTGATCCATCTCGCCCGCCGCAGCGAACAACGCATCATCGACTTCGCCGCGCTGCGCTGGCTGTCGGCCAAGCCACGGCCGCGTCGGCGTATCCGTTTCGACGAATGGCCGCTGCTGCTGTTGCGGCTGCTGTTGCTCACCCTGCTTGCGCTGCTGCTGGCGCGCCCGGCATTGACCGGCGTGGCGGATAGCCAAGCCCGCGTCGCAGTGCTGCCCGGCCTTGATCTGGCTGCCGCACGTGCAGCGGTGGGCAATGCTGATGCGCAATGGCTGTGGCTGGCACCGGGCTTTCCGCGCACCGACAAGGCGGCAGCGCCCCCGGCAGCGCAGCCGTTAGCCAGCCTGCTGCGTGAGCTCGACGCCAGCCTGCCGGCCGATGCGTCCCTTACCGTGGTGATGCCGTCGGTACTGGATGGGCTGGACGCGCAGCGCGCCCAGCTCTCGCGCGAGGTCCGCTGGCAGGTGCTGGAACATGCACCCGTCGCTGCAGCGCCAACCGCGCCCGCACCACCGCGCCTGCAGATCCGCCATGACGCCGAAGGCAAGCAGGGCCTGCGCTACCTGCAGGCGCTTGTAGCTGCCTGGAACAGCCCCACGGCCGACGCCGGCAACGACGATGTCGCGTTCACCGATAACGCGGCATTCCACATCTGGTTGTCAGCCAAACCACTGCCCGCCGGCCTCCTGAACGGCCCCAACGCTGGCGGACGCCTGCTGGTGGATGCACGCACGCCCGTGCCAGCAGACGCACAGCGCATGCCGCTATGGCGCGACGCAGACGGCAGGCTGGTGCTGGAGCAGATCAACACCGCACAAGGCCAGTGGCTACGCTGGGCCGCACCGCTGCAAGCCGCCAACCTGCCCGTGCTGCTGGACGCAGGTTTCCCGGCACAGTTGCGCGCCATCCTGCAGCCGCCAGCCGCTGCAGGCCGTGCCCAGGCAACGACGATGCAGCCGCTGACCGGCGCTGCTGCCTATCCGCAGCCAGCGAAGGAAGTGAGTCACTGGCTGATCCTCGCCATCGCCTTGCTGTTCCTGCTTGAGCGTTGGCTTGCCAGCGCACCGCGGCGTCGGGGTAGCGCATGAAGGCGCGTGAGCTGCTGCAAACGGCGCGACGCCGTCGCCTGCTGGTCAGCATGGTCACCGGCCTGCCGCTGGCCATTGCACTGGGTCTGGTCGCTGCACGCGTTCTTGGCCTGGATGCGGCGTACATCGCCGGCACCTTCGCCTTGCTGCTGGTCGCTGCGGTTGCGGTCTGGCGCGCCCGTCGCCTGGATGCGCGCTGGCTGATCAAACGATTGAACGAACATCCACGTTTTGAGGACAGCGCCGATCTATTGTTTGCCGTTCCCGACACGCTCAATCCGCTGCAGCAACGCCAACGTCGTCATGTCGAACAGCAACTGCAGCGTGACCCACCGGACCTGCGCCCACGCTGGCCGTGGCGCGCGGCCTTGCTGTGCTGGCTCGGCGCCCTGCTGCTGTCCGCCGCTGCGGTGATGTGGCCACGCGCTGCCGGCACACCCACTCCATTTGCAGGCGCAGGCCCCCGCGACAACACCACCCGCAACAGCGCGCCGGTGTTGCGTGGCACCTGGCTGCAGGTCAGCCCACCGGCCTATAGCGGTCAGGCCTCAAGCTCGGGCGACAAACTGGATGCGCGTGCGCTGCAGGGCAGTCGCCTGCAATGGCGCCTGCAATTTTCGCCGCAGCCGCAACAGGCGTGGCTGCAGTTCCACGATGGCCGCCGCATTGCCTTGCAAGCCGATGGCGACTACTGGCGTGGCAGCGAGGTATTGCAGCGCGCTGGCCTGTATCGCATCCACACCACTCCTGCCCTGACCGATGCCGGTCGTGCCTATCGTCTCGACGTGGTCGTTGACCGCCCACCGCAGGTGAAGGTGATCGAGCCGGCACAGACCCTCAACCAGGCCGCACCGCGCCAACGCAGCTGGCAACTGCGCTTTGAAGCGACCGACGATTTCGGCGTGAACAGCACAGCGACGCTGGATATCACCACGGCAAAAGGCAGCGGCGAGAACATCAGCTTCCAGCAGCGCCAGCTCAGCCTGAGCGGCAGCGGCCCGGCCACCGCGCGGCGCTTCGCCTACAGTGCCGACCTGGCCGCATTGGGGTTGGAACCGGGCGATGAAGTGGTCGCGCGGCTGAGCGTGCGCGACAACCGCAGCCCGCAGCCACAGGAAGCGCGCAGCGCCAGCCTGATCCTGCGCCTGCCCAGTGAACAGCAGGTGCAGGCCAGCGATCTGGAAGGCGCGATCAAGAAGGTGATGCCGGCCTACTTCCGCAGCCAGCGGCAGATCATCATCGACGCCGAAGCCCTGCTCAAGCAGCGCGGCAGCCTGGACGCGGATACCTTCACCAAGCGCGCGGATGCCATCGGCGTGGACCAGCGCATCCTGCGCCTGCGCTACGGCCAGTTTCTGGGCGAGGAAGCCGAAGGCGGTGCCAAAGCCCCGCCCACCGGTGACCTGCCGACCAGCGATGCGCCCACTGCTGACAGCCACGCCGATCACGCCGACGATGACGGCCACGATCACGGCGGCAGCAGCGGCGCCGCGCCGGTATTCGGCAGTGCCACCGATGTGCTGTCCGAGTACGGCCATACCCATGACCACGCCGAGGCCGCCACCCTGCTGGACCCGCAGACCCGCGCCATCCTCAAATCCGCACTGGACCAGATGTGGCAGTCCGAGGGGCATCTGCGGCAAGGCCATCCCGATCAGGCGCTACCCTATGCCTATAAGGCGTTGGGCTTCATCAAGCAGGTGCAGCAGGCCGAACGCATCTACCTGGCACGCGTGGGCAGCGATCTGCCGCCCATCGACATGGCCCGGCGCATGACCGGCAAGCGCGACGGCCTGGGCAATCGCGGCGTACAGCTCGGTGCACGTCCGGCCGCTGATGCCGTTGTGGCCAACGCATGGCAGGCGCTGGCAACCCATTCGCAGGATGTGGATCTGGATGCACTCACGCGCTGGCTGGACAGCCATCCCGATGCCGTGCCCGATCCCTTGGATGTGGTCGCGGCCATCGATGCACTGCGCCAGCAGCCGGCCTGCCAGCGTTGCAGGCAGCAGCTGCGCGACCAGCTCTGGCCCGCCCTGCGGCGCGCCCAGGGCCCACCCGCGCGCCGCGAGGCGGCCGATACGGTGGGTCGCCGTTATCTGGAAGCACTTGGCGCACCGACGGAGCCCGCACGATGATGTCCTGGCTGCCGTTGCTGTTGATCCTGCTTGCGGTCGTACTGGCCAGCCTGCGCTTCGCGCTTGCACCGCGCCCGCGTGCGCCGCGTCTGGCAGCGCTGCTGCTGTTGCAGGTGGTCGCCGCAGTGCTGCTTTACTTCACCCTGCAGCCGCCCGCGCGACCTGGCCATGCCGGCATCCTGGTGGTTGCCACTGCAGGTGCGGATGCAACGGCGCTGGCGTCGGTGCCCGCGGCGACGGTTGTACGTCTGCCCGAAGCACCGCGCTTGGCTGCTGCAACGCCGGTGCCGGATCTGGCAACCGCATTGCGCCAGCACCCGGGCACGCGCGAGGTGGTCATCATCGGCCAGGGCTTGCCCGCCCGTGATCGCGACGTCGCGCTGCCTGCGCTGCGCTTCCTGCCCAACGCGGCACCGCGTGGCCTGGTGGAAGTGCAGGCACCGCCATTGCTCGCACCTGGCGCCAGCTTCAACGTGCATGCACGCGTGCAAGGCCTGCCCAATGCGCGCGTTGAGCTGCTGGATCCCGCCGGCCATCGTGTGGCCATCATCAATCCCGATGGCGCTGGTCGCCTCACGCTTGCCGCCAGCGCACGCGAACCGGGGGACGTGCTGTTCACCCTGCGCGCGCTCGATGACAAGGGCAAGGTGCTGGATCAGCTGCCGGTCCCAGTGCGCGTGCGCGCCGTGCCCGCTCCGACCCTGCGCCTGTTGGCCGGCGCGCCAGGTCCGGAACTGAAGTACCTGCAACGCTGGGGCAACGATATCGGTGCCACCGTGCAGACCAGCATGCTGGTCGGTGGCGGCCTGCAACTGGGTGACGCACCCGCAGCGCTGGATGCGGCCAGTCTGGCGCGGCTGGATCTGCTGCTGCTCGACGAACGTCGCCTTGCCGCCTTGTCGTCAGCGCAACGGAGTGCGATCACTGAGGCAGTGCGTGGCGGACTGGGCGTATTGGTGCGCACCAGCGGCGCATTGGACGGCAGTGCGCGCCGCGCCCTGCGTGACTGGGGTCTGCAAACACGTGGCGGAGAGCAGACCAAACCGGTCACCCTACGGAACACGAACGATGTCGGCCAGGACGCCGTCGCTCTGGTCGTCGAACGATTCAACATCGATGTCAGCGGCACCGACGTAGTGCCCTTGCTGGTGGCCGCAGATGGCAGTGCGATAGGTGGCTGGCGCGCACTCGGCCTTGGTCGTGTTGGCATCCTGCCGATCACCGACAGCTATACGCTGGTACTGGCCGGACACGCAGCCGCGCACGCCGAGATATGGAATGCAGCCTTGGCCGCGTTGGCAAGACCGCTATCGACTACCGCCCCGCCATCGCTGCCAGCATGGGCATGGAGCGGCGAGCGCATCAGTTTGTGCGGCTTGAAAGCGCCTTTGCAGCTGCTTGGCGAAGATGGCTCGGGCACGCCGTTGTTGCCTGATCCTGCCGCCGGCGGCTGCGTCGCCGCGTGGCCGCAACACGCGGGCTGGTACCACATCGATGCGGCCGGGCAACAGGAAAGCCTGCTGCTGTTGGATCCAACCAAGGCAGCTGCCATGCACGCTCAACAGATGCGCGATGCAACACTCGCCTTGAGTGGTGGTAGTGCACGTTCAGTGCCGCTGCCGATTCCCGGCCCGCGCTGGCCATGGCTGTTGGGCTTCGTCGTTGTTGCCGCCTTGCTATGGTGGATGGAGCGCAGGCGCGCACCGCAGGCCACAGTGGCCTGAGTTGCATGACCGTTCTGTCTCGGGCTGCGACCCAAGCCCGGGCATCGCATGACCCGCATCACTTATTCATGTTGTTCTTCACCCATTGGCAACCTTGCTGAGGTAGAAACACACACGCAGGGGGTTCCAAGCTAGGGGTCCTACCGATGATGCACCGTCATACCGCAGTGCTGCTGTCTGCCGTCATCACCAGTGCCGTAGTCGTTCCCGCACTCGCTCAAACCGCCATCAAGGCACCTGTTGCCGACACTGAACAGGTGTTGGACATGCAGTTGAAAATGGAAGAAGCACGCATGCTGCCCTTGCGTGCGATGTATTCGCGTTACATGCGCCAAGCGTATCGCCGCTATCCCAGCATCCCACGCGGCACCTTGGAGTCGCTGGCCTACGTGCAGAGCCGTTGGTCGCCGTTGCAACCCGACGCACAGGACCAGGACGCCGCACACCTGCGCATGCCACCCTCCTGGGGTGTGATGGGCCTGTATGCCGGTGGTGGCTTTGAAGACCAGGTGGGTGAAGCGGCAAAGCTGCTCGGCGTGTCCGCTGCTGCCGTCCGCACCGATGCCGCCACCAACATCCTGGGCGCCGCCGCATTGCTGGACGCACAGATCCGCCAGGATCATCCCGACGCAGGCAAAGCGGGCCCACCCGAACCCGAAGCCATCCGTGCTGCACTGATGCGCTATGCCGGCTATGCACCCGCGGCAACGGGTGTCGCGCAGAAGAGTGCGGTGGACGATTACGCACGCACCAGCTTTGCCTACGATGTGCTGCTGGCGCAGGACCGCGGCGTCAATGACCGCGGCATCGTGGTACCCGAACGCGCGATCGCCTGGGAACAGGCCTTCGATGCACCGCAGCTGGTGACACTGAGGGCGCCAATGGTGCGCCTGGACATCAGCAAGGATCGCGTGGAGACCGATACCTTCCAGGTGGACCCCATCAGCGAGACCCTGCAACGCCGTGCCACAACCACCACAGCCAACGCAGTGGCTCCAGCGTTGGACGCTGGCATCCAGAGCACAGACTACGGCCCGGCGATATGGAGCGCGGCGTCCTCATCCAACTACACCGCCTCGCGCTCTGCAGCAGTGAGCGCAGTCGCCATCCATACCGCGCAGGGCAGCTACGCCGGCACCATCTCCTGGTTCAAGAACGCCTCGGCCCAGGTGAGTGCGCACTACGTGATCCGCTCCTCCGATGGTCAGGTCACGCAGATGGTGCGCAACGCCGACACAGCCTGGCACATCCGCAGCCAGAACAGTTTTACCCTGGGCATTGAGCACGAGGGGTATATCGACAACAGCTCGTGGTACACCAATGCCATGTACGAGTCGTCCGCTGCGCTGGTGCGCAGTTTCTGCGCCAAGTACAGCGCGATCAGCTGTGCCAGTGCCTACAAGGGTGCGGCCAGCAGCGGCATCAACGTGCTGGCTACCAGCGTCAAGATCAAGGGCCACCAGCATTACAGCGGCCAGACCCACACAGACCCGGGCATCAACTGGAACTGGGCCAAGTACTACACGCTGCTGAACCCGGGCAGCGGTGGCGGCACCGGCGCGGTTACCTATCTGGATCGCTTCGAGAGCAGCGTTGGCCATTTCAACACCAGCCCCAGCTACTCGGGCAGCACCACCGGCATCAGTACCGCATCCACGGCTACACGGGATTGCACGACGCAGAAGAACGGCAGCTGCTCGCTGCGTGTGTTGCTGAAAGACAACACCGCAAGCACCGCCGCGTGGGCAGTGCGCCTGTTGTCAGGCAGTGGCACGCCGGCCAGCAATACCGCATTGACCCGCAGCAATGGCGTGGTTGGCTTCTGGGTGTGGAGTGGCGGGGCGGGAACCACGGTGGGGCTTGGCATCGATGACAGTGATGGCACCGAGCGTTCGACCAGCAAGGCGATTGCGGCCAATACCTGGACCTATGTGTCGTGGTCGTTGAGTGATGCGGCGCAGTGGAATGCGTGGGTGGATGGCAACGGCACGATCACTGGCAGCAGCGTGAAGCTGGATGCGATCTGGCTGTATCACGCCAATACCGCGTATGACGTCAATGTGTATATCGATGATGTGCAGATAAAGAACTAAGCGGTTGGTCTGGGGTGGTGCGGTGTACCCGGGGTTCCGTGTGGGAGCCCCGGGTGCGCTGCGCTTACCCGGGCTACGGGTGGGTGGCTTTGGCTTTGGCTTTGGCTTTGGCTTTGGCTTTGGCTTTGGCTTTGGCTTT
>NZ_DAMBEF010000020.1:66601-76053 GCF_032061965.1 Stenotrophomonas sp.
TGGCTTTGGCTTTGGCTTTGGCTTTGGCTTTGGCTTTGGCTTTGGCTTTGGCTTTTTCCCTTCTCCCGTTCACGGGAGAAGGTGCCCCGAAGGGGCGGATGAGGGGACGCTTTGGATCTTGCGGTAAAGCCCCTGCTGAGCATGGCTCGGCACTACAAGGTCCGCTTCGCTTTTTGCCTTGCCCCTTCTCCCGCTTGCGGGAGAAGGTGCCCCGAAGGGGCGGATGAGGGGAGCTTTGGGTTTTGCGGTAAAGCCCCTGCCGAGCATGGCTTGGCACTACAAGGTCCGCTTCGCTTTTTGCCTTGCCCCTTCTCCCGGTTGCGGGAGAAGGTGCCCCGAAGAGCCTGCCCCCGCGAAGGCGGGGGGGCGGATGAGGGGAGCTTTTGGTTTTGCGGTAAAGCCCCTGCCGAGCATGGCTCGGCACTACAGGTAAAGCCTGGCCGGATTGTTTGGAAGCCGCCGACGAGGTGCCTTACTTGCGGGCAGTGAAGATCGGCGTCAGGTAGTCGGCCTTGCCTTCGATGCGCTCCAGCGTCGGGTAACGCAGGCCATCGTGGTAGTCGATGCTCAGCGTGCGGTAGACATCCATTTCCTTGACCAGCAGGCGTACCGGCTGCTTGCTGTCCTTGGCTGCACGCACCGCTTCTTCCAGTTCGTCGGCGCTGTATTGCAGGTCATTCACCGCCAACACCTGCATGCCGGTGCCAACGCCGGCATTGAACGCGGCGCTGTCCCAACGCACTTCATTGACGTAACCGGCAGGGCTCAGCGACACACCCAGCGAATAGATGAAATTGGCGCCGCGGCCCTTCATCATCGCCTTGAAGTAGGCACTGGGCTTGTCCTTGTACACCAGCTTCCAGCCAGCGGCTTCGATGCCGCCAACCAGACCGGCGCGATGGTCCACGCGATCACGCAGGAACTGCGACCAGTCGCCGGTCGGCTGCACCTGCTCCAACGTCGCAGCGACGTCTTCGAAGGTATAGGTGTCCGGGCGTTCCCATTGGCCGTCGTTCTGGCCGAAGAAGGCCTTGGCGAAATCGTCCAGGCTGCGCTTGCCGCTGCTGAGCGTGCGCAGGCGCACGTCAGCCTCCAGCCATAGCATCTGCCCGCCCTGGTAGTAGTCCTCGCTCATCTGGTAGCCGCGGTAGGGCTTGGGCTTGCGGCGGGCGATCACCGGGTCGTTGGTGGTGTCGCCGAGCGAGCGCCACTCCAGGCCGGGGCGGTTGTCGGCATAGGTGGCCGCCACCATCGCCAGTGCATCGCGCGAGGCTTCCTGCGGGCGGATGCCGGCGCGGGCGGTCAGCACATTGCCCCAGTATTGGGTCTGGCCTTCGTATACCCACAGCAGGCTGCCCTGCATCGGCACGTTGTAGTTCAGCGTGGCCAGATCGGCCGGGCGGCGGTATTTGCCGTCCCAGGAATGGGTGTACTCGTGGCCGAGCAGATCGCTGCTACCGACCTTTGCATCCCAGCCGCTGAAGTAGTCGCGGTCTTCGCTGTTCTCGCTGGAGCGCTGATGCTCCAGACCAATGCCGCCAAGCTGGTTGGTCACTGCGAACAGGAAGTCGTAGTGGTCGTAATGCTCGGCACCAAACAGCTTGCGGGCCTGGGTGACCAGCGCGCGGTGCTGTTCGATGTGCTCGGGCTTGGCTTCCAGGTCCTTGGCGCGATCGGCAAATACATTCAGGCGCACCGGGCGTGTGCCGGCCGGTGCCAGATCGAACATGCGGTGGTAGCGACCGGCGAAGACCGGCGAATCAACCAGGATTTCGAGATTGGTCGGCGCGTAGTTGACGGTGTCGCCGTTACGGCTGGCCACGGTCAACGCGCTGGCCGCGTCCCAACCCTGCGGGTAGCGCGCACTGGCCTGGTAGGTGATGGCATGCGCGGCGTGGCCGGCCGGGTACAGCAGCATCGCGTTCCACTGCAGGTTGAGCATGTTCGGCGTCATCACCGTGCGGCCCTGCGCCGAGTCGGTGGGGCTGAGGAACTGGAAGTCCATGCGCAGTTCGCTCACACCCTCGGGCACCTGCACATTGAAGGTGTAGACATCAAGCGGGTCGCGCACCCAGTCCAGGCGCTGGCCGTTGCCGGTAACCACCAGGCCGGCGAGCTTTTCGATCTGGCCGCTGGGCGAATGGTTGCCCGGCAGCCAGGCCGGGTAATGGAAACGCTGCAGGCCTGCCTGCACCGGCACCGTCTGCCGTACCTTGAACACGCGCTGGCCCAGGTCGGTGGCATCGACTTCCAGGCGGATCGTGCCCGGATAGGCCGCCTCGCTGATCTTGATGCCGCGTGCATCCACGTCCGGCACGTCCGGCGCCGCGTTGGCCAAACCCATGGCGGCCATCAGGGCCAACCCCAGCACTGCAGGACGGAGCACATGCATCATCAACCTCTCGTTGGTCACAGAGGTCCATCATGCGCCATGCCAACCGCCGGTGACACGGGCCGTTGGTCATCCGCATGCACCTGTAGTGTCGAGCCATGCTCGGCAAGGCCTCATGCAGAAATCTGAATCACCCGCAATGCGATGGCGGGTAATCGATGTGTCTGCGCGCACGGTGTTGCTGCGAAAGCACGAATGCCTGCCGGTCCGGCATTCGTGATGTATGGCTTCGCGGCCTAAGCCGCTGCCGCTACTGGGTGCGGACGAAGATCTCCACGCGGCGGTTGAGCTGGCGGCCGCCGGGGTTGTCCTTGCCAGCTACTTCGTTCGGGGCTACCGGCTGAGACTCGCCGAAGCCATGCGCAGTGGCGTCCTTCGCCGCGCCGCGTTGCTGCAGGGCGGCTACCACCGCCTGTGCACGACGCTCGGACAGGCTCTGGTTGTAGTCGTCGCTGCCCTTGGCGTCGGTGTGACCACGGATTTCCATCGCGCTGTCAGGCACCTTGGCCAATGCGCCCGCCAGCACATCCAGCACCTTGCCTGCATCCGGGCGGATGTCGGCCTTGTCGAAGTCGAACAGCACCTTGTCGTTGAGGGTGATCACAAACCCACACGGCGCGCCCGATGGCTTGAACTTGTTCAACAGCGGGAACTTGCCGGCCGGCGGCAGTGGCGGCAGCGGCGCCATCTTCACCTCGCGCTCGACCGCGCCCACGCTGCCGCTGCCATCGCCACGGTTCTCGACGATGCTTTCCGGGCCGCCAATCCATTTGCCGGAGCCGTCGGCAGCGATCTCGATGCTGCCTTCGCCACCTACCCAACTGCCGGAACCATCCCCGTGGTTTTCGATGGTGCCGAAGGCGCCCACCCAGCTGCCCGCGCCCTTGCCGTCCAACTCGATGGTGCCGTACTCGCCCACATAGCTGCCGGAACCATCGGCGTTCACCTCGAACGTGCCGGCGCCGTTCACCACCTTGCCGCTGCCATCCGGGTTCACTTCCACCACGCCATCACCGGTTACCGCCTGGCCGCTGCCATCGGCGCCGACGTTGAACACGCCCTGCTTGCCAACGCGCTCCAGGTTGCCCTGCTCATCGACATTGGTGAAGCCGCTTTCGTTGACCAGGCCGCCATCGGTGGCGCAGTTGGCAGGCCGGACACTGATGCCGGCCACCGGATCGATCAATTCCTGCATCGAGCTTTCCAGTTGCTTCTGCGCCGGGCCCACGCCTTCGATGCTGGGCACCATGATCGGCGGGATCACCGGGAACTCGATGCTGCCTGCGGTAAGGACTTCCGTGGCCTGGGCTGCAGGTGCAGCTTCCGTAGTGGCCGGTGCCGATGGCGTTGCCGCCTGGTCGCTGGAAGGTCCACGCCCACAGGCGCTGGCCAAGACGGTGAAACAAGCCAAGCTCACGGCGGCAACACGCATGCAGCAACTCCCTTTGTGCGGAATGCGCATTTTTGCCAAGGCCTTGTTCAAGTTCCGTGACCGCCGCGCATTCACGCTGGGCTGCGCTCAGGTTTCATCCAGTGCCGCAAACGAGGCCGCCAGGTGATCGATGAACAAACGCACCGACGGCAGCAGGCCACGCCGCGAGGGAAACACTGCATGCACGATTTCCTTCGGCGGCGCCCAACCCGGCGCGACATTGACCAACTGCCCCGCATCCAGGGCCTCGCGGATGATCATGGTCGGCAACTGCGCCACGCCAACGCCGGCCACGGCTGCTTCGCGCAGCGCCAGCATGCCGCGCGTGATAAGGCGTGGTTGATGTGGCACGTCGGCAAGCGCGCCCTCCGGGCCGATCAGGTGCCAGACGTGTTCGCTCTGCGGCACGCCCAACGAAACGCTGGGCAGACGATGCAGATCGGCAGGCCCATGTGATTCGCCGCAGCGCTGCAGCAGCGAGGGTGCTGCAACCAGACACTGGGTGCGTTCGCCCAGCACCCTCAGCACCAGCTCGCTGTCCTCCAGCGGCGGCGGGCGCACGCGGATGGCGACATCGATACCCTCGGCGATGACATCGACGCGGCGGTTGGTGGCGTCCAGATGCACTTCCACATCGGGGCAGTGCGTCATGAAGTCGGCCACCATCGCCGCCACCCGGAAATCCAGCAGCATGGTCGGGCAGCTGACCCGCACCACGCCGCGCGGCTGCGAGCGGGTGACCTCGATCGACTCGGCGGCCGCCTCGGCTTCAACCAGCATCGCCCGGCAGTGGGCGTAGAAGGTCTGGCCGATCTCGGTGACCGAGAAATGGCGGGTGGAACGCTGGATCAGGCGCACCCCCAGGCGCTCCTCCAACACCGCGATGCGCCGGCTCAGCTTGGACTTGGGCTCGCCCAGCGCGCGCCCGGCCGGGGCAAAGCCGCCGTGCTCGACCACCTTTGCGTAGTAGTACAGGTCATTCAGGTCCTGCATTGCGGCCCCATCGTTCACCAAATGGGACTATGAGACCACTTTTTGCCGTCTACCGGCGTGATCGTCCCAAACCTAATCTTTGCCCCATCGCAGGCGCCGCCCCGGCGCCGCACAAGGAGCAGACAGATGAAGAAGATCAGTGGTCTGTATAGCGCCCCCCGCCCGCACTGGGTGGGTGATGGCTTCCCGGTCCGTTCGTTGTTTTCGTACAACACCCATGGCCGCCAGCTCAGCCCGTTCCTGCTGCTGGACCATGCAGGCCCGGCCGAGTTCAGCCCGGCAGACACCCCGCGCGGCGTCGGCCAGCATCCGCACCGTGGCTTCGAGACCGTCACCATCGTCTATGACGGTGAAGTGGCGCACCGCGACTCCACCGGCGCCGGTGGCGAGATCGGCCCTGGCGACGTGCAGTGGATGACCGCTGCCTCTGGCATCCTGCACGAGGAGTTCCATTCCGAGGCGTTCACCCAGCGCGGCGGCAAGCTGGAAATGGTGCAGCTGTGGGTCAACCTGCCGGCCAAGGACAAGATGGCCGCACCGGGCTACCAGAACATCAGCAATGCCGACATCCCGGTCGTACCGCTGGCCGATGGCGCCGGCACGGTGCGGGTGATTGCCGGCGAGTTCGGTGGCCAGCGTGGCCCGGCCCGCACGCACACCCCGATGGACGTGTGGGACCTGCGCCTGCAGCGTGACCAGCACACCGCGTTGCAGTTCGCCGAAGGCCACACCGTGGCGATGGTGGTACTGCATGGCACGGTGCTGCTCAACGGCAGCCAGGTGGCCCGCGAAGGCCAGCTGGTGCTGTTCGATCGCGCTGCCGGTGAAGTGGAAATGGAAGCCAATGCCGACGCCACCGTGCTGGTGCTGGCCGGCGAGCCGATCGATGAACCCATCGCCGGTTACGGCCCGTTCGTGATGAACACGCAGGAAGAAATCCGTCAGGCGATGGACGACTTCAACTCCGGCCGCTTCGGCCAGATTGCTGCGTAATCCGCCGATGACCGGATTCAACCACCCGGTCATCTTTCTCTCGCGCTGGCGTTGCCCCGTCAGCGCGACCCTGCCTCTCCCAGTGGTGAGATAGCCATGTATACCTTCCCTCAAGTAGCCAACTTCAACGGCGCAAAACCCGTCATCGATCCGGACAACGTCGCGATGCTGTTGATCGATCACCAGAGCGGCCTGTTCCAGACCGTGCACGACATGCCGTTCACCACCTTGCGCCGGCTGGCCTCGACCTTGGCCAAGCTGGCTTCGCTGGCAAAGATCCCGGTGATCACCACCGCCTCGGTGCCGCAGGGCCCGAATGGCCCGCTGATTCCGGAGATCCACCAGAACGCGCCGCACGCAAAATACGTGGCACGCAAAGGTGAAATCAACGCCTGGGACAACCCGGATTTTGTGCAGGCGGTGAAAGACACCGGCAAGAAGCAACTGATCATCGCCGGCACCATTACCAGCGTGTGCATGGCGTTCCCGTCGATTGCAGCGGTAGCCGAGGGCTACCAGGTATTCGCGGTGATCGATGCCTCCGGCACCTATTCCAAGCAGGCGCAGGAAATCACCCTGGCGCGGATGATGCAGGCCGGCGTCGTGGTAATCGACGTGGCCGCGGTCGCCTCGGAACTGCAGAAGACCTGGAACCGCGAAGACGCCGCCGAATGGGCGCAGGCGTACACCAACATCTTCCCCAACTACCAGTTGCTGATCGAGAGCTACAGCAAGGCGCAGGAAGTAGTCACCAACCACGAGCAGCTGGATTCGCAGCGCAGTTGAACAAGCCCCTCACCCTTCGGGGTGAGAGGGGCTGCTTGCGAACCACCGGTTCGCTGCCTCTCGAACGCCCTTGCGTCAGCGCAAGGGCCGGGGGCGAAGCGGGGGTTGGGGTGAGGGCAAACGAAGCCAACACTCGCTAACAACACGTGCATTTCAACGTTCAACGATGCATTGCAACCGCACCCTCATCCGCCCCTTCGGGGCATCCCCGCCTTCGCGGGGACAGGCTCTTCTCCCGGAGGGAGAAGGAAACACCAGGAGTTTTTCATGAGCAAGCCCTATACCCGCCTCAACAAAGACGATGTCGCCGTACTGCTGGTCGATCACCAGACCGGCCTGCTGTCGCTGGTCCGCGATATCGACCCGGACAAGTTCAAGAACAACGTGCTGGCGCTGGCCGACATCGCCAACTACTTCAAGCTGCCCACCATCCTCACCACCAGCTTTGAAGACGGCCCGAACGGCCCCTTGGTGCCGGAACTGCAGGCGCTGTTCCCGGATGCCCCGTATATCGCCCGCCCCGGCCAGATCAATGCCTGGGACAACGAAGACTTCGTCAAGGCGGTCAAGGCCACCGGCAAGAAGCAGCTGCTGGTTGCCGGCGTGGTCACCGAGGTTTGTGTGTCGTTCCCGGTGTTGTCGGCGCTGGCCGAGGACTTCGAGGTGTTTGTCGTCGCTGATGCGTCGGGCACCTTCAACAGCATGACCCAGCAGGCCGCCTGGAGCCGCATGGAACAGGCCGGCGCGCAGCTGATGACCTGGTTCGGCGTGGCCTGCGAGCTGCACCGCGACTGGCGCAATGATGTGGAAGGCCTGGGCGCGTTGTTCTCCAATCACATCCCCGACTACCGCAACCTGATCACCAGCTACACCAAGCTCACTGCCGGCAAGTAAGCCCGCAGCGGGAACGGGACGCCGCCTGTTCGCAGGCGGCGTTCTTGCATGAATACGCAGGCACTATCCAAAGGTCCAGTTCCGCGCATCGCCCTTGCCGCGCTACCGTCCCGGGGTTGTTTCCACACGGTAGTAGCCCATGCAATCCACCACCCGAGACACCGCCTCGGCGCGCTTCGCCATCCGCTGCGCGAACTTTGCCGAGCGCTGGTTCCCCGACTCCTGGGTGTTTGCCGCCCTCGCCCTGGCCGCCGTGTCGCTGGCCGCGCTGTCCATCGGCGCCGCGCCTACCGAAACCGCCAAGGCCTTCGGTGACGGCTTCTGGAGCCTGATCCCCTTCACCATGCAGATGGCCTTCGTGGTGATCGGCGGCTATGTGGTGGCCTCGTCCGGCCCCGCCTCGCACCTGATTGATCGCTTGGCGCGTGTGCCCAAGAACGGTCGCACCGCCGTCGCCCTGGTGGCCATCGTCTCGATGACCGCTTCGCTGCTGAACTGGGGCCTGAGCCTGGTCTTCGCCGGCCTGCTGGTGCGCGCCCTGGCCCGCCGCAGCGAGCTGAAGATGGATTACCGCGCCGCCGGTGCCGCTGCCTATCTCGGCCTGGGCGCGGTATGGGCGCTGGGCCTGTCCTCGTCGGCTGCGCAGCTGCAGGCCAACCCGGCCAGCCTGCCGCCGTCGATCCTGTCGATCACCGGCGTCATTCCGTTCACCGAAACCATCTTCCTGTGGCAGTCCGGCGTATTGCTGGCCGCGCTGGTGGTGGTGTCGTTGGTGATTTCCTACGTCACCGCGCCAGCCGCCAACTCCGCACGCGATGCCGCCGATTGCGGTGTGGACGTCACCACCGATGCGGCCCCGGCCAAAACCAAACCCACCCGCCCCGGCGAATGGCTGGAACACAGCCCGCTGCTGATCCTGCTGCTGGTGGCGCTGGCTGCGGGCTGGCTGATCCACGAGTTCAGCACCAAGCCGGCCATCCAGGCCATTTCCGGCCTGAACACCTACAACCTGCTGTTCCTGATGGCCGGCGCGCTGCTGCACTGGCGCCCGCGCAGCTTCCTCGATGCCGTGGCACGCGCAGTGCCGTCAACCACCGGCGTGCTGATCCAGTTCCCGCTGTACGGTTCCATCGCCGCCATCATGACCACGGTCAACGGCAGCGAAGGCCATAGCGTGGCGCACATCATCTCCACCTTCTTTACCCAGATCGCCAGCCACGACACCTATGCGCTGCTGATGGGCAGCTACTCGGCGGTGCTGGGCTTCTTCATTCCGTCCGGTGGCGGCAAGTGGATCATCGAGGCCCCCTACGTGATGCAGGTAGCCAACGACCTGAAGTACCACCTGGGCTGGTCGGTGCAGATCTACAACGCTGCAGAAGCGCTACCCAACCTGATCAACCCGTTCTACATGCTGCCGCTGCTCGGCGTGCTCGGACTGAAGGCCCGCGACCTGATCGGCTTCACCTTCGTGCAGCTGCTGGTGCACACGCCACTGGTGCTGCTGCTGTTGTGGGCGCTGGGTGCAACCCTGACCTACACGCCGCCTGTGATGCCTTGATGGCTCGCCGCAGTTGTTGAAAGCAAAACGCCACGCCATGCGTGGCGTTTTGCTTTTTGTGCAACATGCTGCGCCTAAATGAAAATATCTATTTGAGAAATCCGGAAATTCGAAAGATAGAATTATGATCGGAAGCAAAAATTCCGAGAATCAACATGAATGCAGACATGCATCCAAATCTCCTAGTCCTCTATCCTTTAAGGTGCCCGGAATAGATTCCATGAACATCTACATCACCAAAATCCCGATGGGCGATAGCCGCCGATTGGGAAAACAGACTAGTCAAGATATTCATAGCCAACCAACAGTTGGCTCTAAGAGAGTCACAGGAAGAATTTCATCTTGACGACGTCCCCCCAAGATTGAGTAGCACAACGGTTTGGAGTCCAATCCTCAATGAC
>NZ_DAMBEF010000021.1:0-65341 GCF_032061965.1 Stenotrophomonas sp.
AGGCCTAAAGGGTACTGCTGGTCAGCTGAGGCTCCACGCTAATCCGCGATGAACCATTAAAAAGGCTCAGGAGCGGGGGATCCCCCTTACTGAAGACGAGGCCACGCTTATCCGGAGCTCCGTCTATCACCTGCAGTACCCCAAGATCCCTCAAGGTGTCATAAGTGAGCTCGGCTACGACGGCAAACGCCGATACTGGGCCGAGGGGGAGGAGAAGGGTCCAGGCTCGCTGGAACTGCCCATTGTCCGGCAGGTTCAGGAGATGGAGCGGGACTTCCTGACGGAGGTTGCCAAGCTTCAACGGCGTCCGCCCACGGAAGCGGCCGCGAAAGCGCGACGTGCCCACTCCAAGGCGCCTGAGATTGAGCGGGCGCTTCGAGCCTTCGGGATCGACCGCCGGGATGCGGCCAAGAACGTGGCTCTTCAGCTCCATGTGAGTGAGGCCTATGTCCGGAGCGTACGGAGCAAAGTGCGCCGATCCGAAGGGAGCGCATAGCCCGAACAGGGAATCGGTGATTACTTAAGGGTCGTTTCCCACACCGGAGCGACTCATGCCCACACCAACGACTCACGCGCTTGACCTGCAATCTCTTCCCGTCGGTTCTCTGATCCCCGACCCTCAGAACCCTCGCCAGCACCCGGATCGCCACGTGCGACAGCTGGCCAAGAGCATCCAGACCTTCGGCTTCAACTGTCCGGTCCTGATTGATGCCCAGAACCACGTAATCGCCGGTCACGGCCGGCTGCTCGCCGCCAAGTCCCTGGGCTGGTCCGAGGTGCCGACCATCCGGCTTGAGCATTTGAGCCCGGATCAGGTGCGGGCCTATCGAATTGCTGACAACCGGCTCACCGACTGCTCCACCTGGGATGACCGGCTGCTCGCCGAACAGCTCAAGGTCCTGTCCGAAGCTGAGCTCGACTTCGATCTGGATGCCATTGGATTTGATCTTCCTGAGATCGATTTCCGCATCCAGAGCCTGGGCGAGATCGAGGAGGATGTAGAGGAGCTGCCTTCGGTCGATCCTTCGGCCGAGCCAGTCTCCCGGCTGGGAGATGTCTGGCAGCTCGAATCCCACCGTATCGCCTGCGGTAATGCGCTGCTGCCCGAGACCTACGCCACCTTGATGGCCAGTGCTTCGGCGGCCGTGGTGTTCACCGACCCGCCCTATAACGTCCCCATTGCAGGCCACGTCAGCGGCAACGGCGCGATCCAGCACCCCGAGTTCCCGATGGCCAGTGGCGAGCTGTCGCAAGAGGGGTTCACTGATTTCCTTCGCCAGGCGTTGCGGGAGATGCGGCGCACCTCGGTTGCAGGTGCGTTGATCTACGTCTGCATGGATTGGCGGCACGTAGGAGAATTGCTCGCTGCTGGAGACGCTGCCGAACTCTCGCTCAAGAACCTGTGCGTCTGGGACAAGGGCACGGGCGGCATGGGCTCGTTCTACCGTAGCCAGCACGAGCTGGTGTTCGTGTTCAAGGCCGGTGAAGCCGCCCACACCAACAACGTGCAGCTCGGCCGGTTCGGCCGCAACCGCACCAACGTCTGGCGCTATCCCGGGATCAACTCCTTTGCCCGGTCCACGGGGGAGGGCAATCTCTTGGCCCTGCACCCGACCGTCAAGCCGGTGGTCCTGATCGCCGATGTGCTGCTGGATGCCTCCCAGCGGGGCGAGATCGTGCTGGATCCCTTTCTGGGCAGTGGCAGCACGCTCATCGCGGCCGAGCAGACCGGCCGGATCGCTTATGGAATCGAACTGGATCCGCGTTACGTCGATGTGGCGATCCAGCGTTGGCAACGGCGTACAGAGCGATCCGCCGTGCTGGTCGAGAGTGGCGAGCCTTTCGAGGCCGTCATGGCCCGACGAGCTGCCGGAGCCGTGGATGAGGTCGTGTCGCAGGAGGTTGCGCCATGACCACCTCCAAGCGCGCGAAGAAGGTGACACCACCGACGGCGGTTATCGATGACTACGCCGTCGGCTACGGCAAACCGCCTAAACACTCACGGTTTCAGCCCGGCCAGTCTGGCAATCCCAAGGGTCGTCCTAAAGGGTCGCTCAATCTCGCCATGGCCTTGAACCGTGCTCTGCGCGAGAAGGTGCCGATCATTGAGCACGGGCGACCGCGGCTCATCACCAAGCTCGATGCCGCCGTGAAGGGCTTGGTGAACCGCGCCGTCAAAGGCGATGCCAAGGCCATGCAGCAGATGCTGGGCCTCTCGCCCCTAGTCGGTATGGAAGAGCCTGGCCCTTCGACATCACTGGAAGCTCAGGATGCCGCCATTCTTTCCGATCTACTCAAGCGGCTGGATCGTTCGCCACCGGAGTCCTCCCATGACTAAGCGCATTGCTTTGAAGGCTGTTCCGCAGCCCATGTCTGTCTCGCCGGCCGAGTTCGATGCGCTGCTGCGACACGATCTGGCCACCTTCATCGCCCGTACCTTCGCCCACGTCGATCCGACCTCGCCGTATGCCCACAACTGGCACCTGGATCTGATCGCTGATCGATTGACCCAAGTCTTCGAGGGAAAGCTACGTCGGCTGATCATCACCGTGCCGCCCCGGAGCCTGAAATCGATCTGCGCCTCGGTGGCGTTCCCGGCATGGGTATTGGGCAAGGATCCGTCCAAGCGGATCATCTGCGCCAGCTATGGCCAGGAGCTCTCCAGCAAGCTGGCCCGGGACACCGCCTCGGTCATGCAGTCGCCCTGGTACCAGCGTGTGTTTGCCACCCGTCTGGCAGGCCGTACCGCCACGGCCGATTTCGAGACCACCCAGAAGGGCGGACGCATGGCGACCTCGGTCGGCGGGGTGCCGACCGGGCGGGGTGGGGACATCCTGATCATCGACGACCCGGTCAAGCCGGATGAAGCCTTGTCCGATGTCCAGCGACAGGCTGCCAACGACTGGTTCGACCACACGCTCTATACCCGGCTCAACGACAAGCAGACCGGCGCCATCGTCCTGATCATGCAGCGGCTGCACCTGGACGACTTGGTCGGGCACGTCCTGGAGCAGGAGGACTGGGAGGTCGTGAACCTGCCGGCGATCGCCCACGAGGACGAGACCTGGCATTACAGCACCCTGCTAGGCGAAGAGATCTACCGGCGCGAGATCGGGGATCTGCTGCATCCGCGGAGAGAGCCCGTTGGGGTCCTGGAGCAGATCCGATCCGCCCTGGGCACCTATGCCTTCTCGGCTCAGTACCTACAGGCCCCGGTACCGCTGGGTGGTGGGTTGGTCAAACAAACCTGGTTGCTCAGCTACGAGCAAGAAGACCTGCCGAAAACCTTCGATGCCATCATTCAGAGCTGGGATACGGCCATCAAGGAATCCCAGTTGGCCGACTTCAGCGTCTGCACCACTTGGGGCGTCTACAACAAGGTCTTCTATCTGCTCGATGTCTACCGCAAGCGGATGGAGTATCCGGAGCTCAAGCGGCAGGTTGTCAGGCTAGCCAAGCAGTGGGAGGCCGAAACCATCCTGATCGAGGACAAGGCCTCGGGCAGCCAGTTGATCCAGGAACTACGCGGCGAGCTCTACGGCATGAAGGGGGTCAAGACCGAGGGTGGCGACAAGGTCATGCGCATGCACGCTCAGACGGCCACGATAGAGAACGGTAGCGTCCGCATCCCCAAGGAAGCGTCTTGGCTCCAGGATTACATCTATGAGCTGATCACCTTCCCCAAGAGCAAGTACGACGACCAAGTCGACTCGACCTCACAGGCGCTGAGATGGATGACGGTTGAGGGGCGAGAACCTGGGTTGATCACCTACTTCAAGCAAGAGATCGCGAAGAGCCGAGGCATCACCATCGCTGAGGTCAATGACATGCTGCGGTCTGGGCGACTGAAGCGCTAAGTGTCAGGGGGCGGGCATGCCGTTCTGCAATAGCATCGGCATCGGTGGGGAGGTCGGCCCATCTAAGTAGCTTGACAGCAGTTGGCGGCCAAAGTCGCTACGATGAAGCCCGGACTATAAACAGCCCGCTACTGAAAGTGCGGGGCGTCGGGGGTAAGGACTTGAACAAGGATGAGCTTGAGCGGGTAAGTCTAGATCGCTGGAGCGCACAGATGGAGGATCTCTTTGCGCGAATGGCAGAAAGTGAGCGATGGGCTAAACTGGAAATTAGCCTCGACGAGGCGACAGAGGCGAATCGAAATTTATGCGCGGATCTGAGTCGCTTTAGTCGGCTCCAGGCCGTAGCGTTGCTTGGTTCATTGCTGACGCTTCCGGAATATCAATCCAACTGCATCAGGTTAGAGCTTCTGGTCGCTCTGGCCGTGATGCATTGTCATGGCCAAAAGACGCCAAATCTGAATGATGTGGGGCGCTGGTACCTGGAGATTGGGAAGTCTCCGTGTGTCAGTGGCGAGGACCCCGCAGAAGATGTGTTTGTAACACTGATCCAGACAGAAGAGACCGACTATCGAATGCTAGAGGGCATTTGGGAGTCGGCGGGATTCTACACGCAGCGTGTGGTTAACGTGATAGCGACTATGCCTGAGGAGGGGAATTTCGAGAGTCTCAAACGTGCCGTGCGTGCAATGCTGGTGGTCTCGGACATCATCTGCGAGAGGGCGGGGTTACACCGTTATCAGCAGGGATCTGATACTCGTCGCGCGACAATTTCCACGACAAAGATAGGGCGACGAGATGCGCTGATCGAGAGAACATCCATTCTGTATCAAGACCTCCAAGCACGGGGTGTCTTGAAAAAGGACTTGGCCCCCTTCTTCCTCCCTAGGCAAGCACTGACCGAGCTAGGTGGTCAACAAGTCGCTCTCACAGCAATAGATCGGCATCCATTTATCGATGTCGGGGATAGGCTGATCGTTGTCATTCCGACCGCGATCACAACTGCGCTCCGAGAATTTGCAATATGGACTGTCAATGAAATGGGAGCGACAGACCAGTTTGATCTAGTGCTATCGGCAGAATACGCCGAAATTCTCAGAAGCACTCCCCTTTTTGGGGATCTCAAGCGCGCTCCAGTTGCATGGGGGAAAAGAGGCGCGGATCGTCTTGCAAGCTTCTCTGTCGCTATAGATCGTGGGTATGTGATCGCATTTCACATATTTC
This sequence comes from Stenotrophomonas sp., assembly GCF_032061965.1. Taxonomy (GTDB): domain Bacteria; phylum Pseudomonadota; class Gammaproteobacteria; order Xanthomonadales; family Xanthomonadaceae; genus Stenotrophomonas. Next base: position 5,079 of record NZ_DAMBEF010000021.1, read on the forward strand.
TGTCCTCCATTGCGAGACATGATGGTGGGGGCTTCAAAAGCGCAATCGAGCTAAGTCACGAACTGCAGGAATCCCTACAAAGATCGATGCGGAGTGCTGAGAAAAGCCATGAAGCCGACCCCGATTTTCGAAGAGGCATCCATGTGGTAGTGGGATGTGGATGGGGCAAGGGCTATGACGCCTCATTCTCGAGCGACGGGTCTAAGAAATGGAAGTTTGAATTCATATCTGCTGCCGACTTGGTCAGGTTAAGTGGGCTGGACGAAATGAATGTGCGCCGATTCTGGCGTTATGAGGAAGGTCTTAATGCCGTAAGGGCAAACGGCGTAAAGATCATCAACCTCAATGGCGTCCTTAACCTGTTTGGCTGGATGAGGAGAAATCATGGGCACTTTGTGCCGCATGAGGACCTGCCACCGGGGCGAATCTCACCCGATCGGCCAATTCACATCAATCCACCGCTCAACCTCCTTCGTGATCTTCGGGTGGAAGTTGATCAAAGCCATGATCGCCATTCGGCTTGGGATCACAGAGGTGATTGGCACGACATACAAAGGATTCAGCCGTATCCAACCTTCCCAAGAGAAAGTATGTCACGGCTATACGCATGCATGCACTGCGCGGGAGATGGGCGATTGGTGGCCCTCTATGAAGGGGAGCATAAGATTTGGCTAGAAGTGGATACGCCAAACATCATTTCTTCGGAGACACACTACCGTCTTTGGGAGATGACGACAGAATGGTTGCACCGCATCGGATCAGTTCTTGATGATCAGTTTGAGGGCGGGGGCCATTTCGGCGTGTGTATCCGCTTTGAGGATGACGAAGCGGCGTTAGAAGCCATTGAGGCAGAGATCCCGACGTCACCGATCGGCCATTGTTCAATAGAGATTTCGGACGGTGGGAAAGCTGCTCTGGTTAGCCTTTCCGGTGGATTTATTCACACATTCAGAGAGCCAAAGAACACGGCGGAAAGCGCAATAGTTGAGAGTATGTTGCGTGGACTGTTGATGTTGATGTCGATGGAGGATCCTGAAGCGTTGGTCAGGGAGCTCAAGGGGCTTGTGGTCCCGAATGATGCGGCGCGTAGTTTTCACATGTTTCACGCGCATGAGTTGATCGACTACATTCGGGATGAATTGCCGGGAGAATTGATCTCGATTAATCCAATCGACGATGCAATTTCGCGCCTTGGACTCGGGTGGCGGTTGCACGAAGGAGAGAGTGACGTTGTCGATGGCAGAGATAACTGCACATCTCTGTTGAATAAAGCTGTTGACGCACTCGTAGGAGATATCCTTGGAAGTCTGGGTCATTTCGATCGCGGTGCGGTTGTCGACAGGCTGCTTCTAAATTGCCTTGAAGCAACAAGGAATGAGCAGCAGTGGAAGAAGACGTCAGCAGCCGTTCTTGGTCTACATGGTGATGAATCGCATGTGGTCAATGAGATAGTTTCAGAGCTCTCAAGATTCTCAGGCGCAAGCATTTGTAGCCGTGTTTTGATTGAAATGGCTCTGTGTGCATGTCCGCTTGAAGGTGGAGTGGCGCCAGCGGAGATGGAGCTTGGGGACCTCATTGCAAAGGTTTCCTTACTAATACGGATGGGTGGGCTTTCTGACGGGATTTACTTCAACGCCTTGATCCCACGCCTGAGGATCTCTCCGTTGGGGGATATCCTTTTTCAGGATGATTTCGGTAATGAAGTCGTCGAGCCGACTTTGATTCAGGCAATGGGTGAGGCGTTTGTTTGCAGCGCTGCAGGGCAGCAAAAGTATTACTTGCCGCCAGAAGGGCTAGACAGTACGCGCGAGTATTTCGGTGAGCCTTTTTGGGAGGCATGGGTTGCCGAGACTGGGGTTGATATAGACCAAACGAGGCAGATTCTTGATGCTGTTGAAGGAAAGGCGATTCAAGAGAGAGTCCCGATCCTGAAGCTGCGCAGAAGTGAGTTTTTGTCCGTGTTCGCAGGGGTGCTTGAGCAGGAAAAGCTCATTCGCTTCATTGGGCAATACGAGCTAGCCCCACGTCCACACTGGGATAAGCCGCCTCCTGGGTTCAAATTGCAGGAGATATTCCCTTGGCGTTTTGGGCGAAGGCTGTCGCTAGTCGCGCGACCAATCATCCGGATGGATGATTCAGATGATCCGTTATTGGTCATCGCCCCCAGCATGTTGCGCCGCGGAGTCCTATACGTTCTAGGTTCCGCATACCAAGGAACACTGGATCAATCATTCTTCGTCAGTGATCCAATGCGCAAGGAGTGGCGAGGTCGTGCCGGCGAAGGACATACGTTCAATCATAAGGCCGCCGAAGAGTTTGAAGAGGCTGGCTGGACGGTACGAGAAGGCATTGGGCTTCCCGAAATATTGAGGCGCGGCTTAGATCGCGATTTCGGGGATATCGATATTCTGGCTTGGAAGCCAGGAAGTAACCTGGTCTGTATCGGAGAGTGCAAGGATCTTTCAATTGCGCGCAATTACTCTGAGATCGCTGCGCTGCTCTCCGACTATCAAGGAAAATTGAAGAAGGGCAAACCGGACAAGCTGCTTCGGCACTTGGAAAGAGTTCGCATGCTTCAGGATAATCTACCCGAGCTCGCAAGATTCTCCGGCATCGAAGCGCCGGCGATTGTGTCAGCTCTTTTCGTTAGTGGAGTGGTGCCGATGCAGTATGCAAAGATCGACGCCTTAAAGGGCACTTATGTTGGTGGTGTGTCCAAGTTCTTCGGCCATCAGGCTGACTAGCGTGAAGAGTCGGTGTGTAAGGCTGCTCCGATGAGGCTGACGGGGTCAAAGCTAAAAACATGCTCCAACGGGCTATCGCTGCACCGCCCGACAAGACGTCCCGGAAAGGCCTGCCGACCGGCGGCAATCTCTACCTCGCCAGCGCAGATGGGACAGGTTCCCCAGTGCCGCACAAACTGAAACCACCCACCCGCCACTTTGCTCTTTGCATCCCGGGTCATCCGAAACTGTCCGTTGAGCTGTGACCAGGCGAGGAACAGGTCGCTGGCAATCGTGACCCGATCGATGGGTAACCGGATGAGTGGCTGCGTGAAGTGCAACCAGGTCCACGTGATCGCCAGGAGCGTCAAGAAAAGCCCGAGGTCACTGATCTGGATCGGGCGCGCTCCCCGGAAGATTAGAAGGAGGAAGCCCCAGAGCGCGAGGAGCGCCAGCGCCTCAGCAATCGTCATTCCGATAAGCAGATAGCCCCGCCAACTACGCATCCGAAAGGGCGCATCCCCGATGATTGGGCGCAGCCACCAGGCCGCCTTGGCGGGTTCGACCTGGTATCGGATGAGTTTGGCTTGCGCTGCCCCGGTCTCGATGGGAGGGATACCTTCGGGAATCTCATCGGCCACTGGTAAGAGCTGAATGTCCAACCGATACAGGGTTGTGTTCCCGCGGCCGCCGCCGGATTGCAGCGTGAGCACGGGGATGAGGGCGAGCCCGGCTTGGCGGCAGGCTTGTTCCAGCTGCGCTTGCCGCATGTCCCACCATTGGCGGACCTCGGTGCTCGGCAGCCAGCGTGAGGCAGGGGTGTCCGGGGTCCGCCCGCCGTGCTTGTCGAAATAGAACCGACGCAGGGTGTCCGGATCCACAGCCGGGGCCGGTTGATCGCTTGCCCAGGCCTTGGCTGTGTGCTCGGCCAAGAGGTCTAGTACCTGCGGGGTCTTCTTGTTGCCGCCCTCGCGATCCAGCCAGTCCCGCAAGATCTTGATTGCGTTGAACTTATCGAAACCAGTTTCTGGTGGTTTCGGGCTGTTTGTGTCCATGTCGCCTCCACACGCTTTGTCCTTCCCATCAGTCTGGAAGGAAAGCCGCCATGCGCCAAGGTTCATTCGATCACCCTCAGTTCGCCTCGTCTCAGGCCCGCCCGGAGGCCGGTAGTCTCCGAGTCCCGTTCGGCCTCAGGGAGGGGCGGATGTGGAGCCCCAGGCAGGTTCCCACTGGCTTGCAGTGCGGGTGCATTTGCCCCGCTTGCCAGGCGCCTCTGGTCGCCAAGGCCACCGACAGTGAGCATCGACGCCCGCACTTCGCCCATCTGGCCGAATCGAACTGCCGGGCTGGCTATGAGACGGCCCTTCACAAGAAGGCCAAACAGCTGCTGGCCGAGCATGCCGCTGTGTTGCTGCCGGCCTGGGATGGAGAGGCAGACCTGCCCAACCCTCCGGTTCTGCTGGACGATGCCGGTGGAGAATGGATTGGGACATGGGTGGACTACCCGGCCCGCCGGGTTCAGCTGCAGGACCTCCGATTGGAGGAGGCTCAGGGCGACTACACCCCGGATGTAATGGCCCAGGATGATCGGGGCGAATTGCTGATCGAGATCCGGGTTAGCCACGCGGTGGACGCCCTGAAGCAGCGCCGAATTCAGGCCGAGGGAAAGCGCTTGGTCGAAATCGATCTGTCGACCTTGAGCCCGGACTTCCTCCATGACGAGGACCAGTTGATCGAGGCGGTCCTGTACGACCCTGCCAATCGGTATTGGCTGTCCTGCCCGGAAGCGACCGAGGCCTGGCGCGCGGCCTATCGGGACCTCAAAGCCCAGGTAACGCTGCGCAACCAGGAAATCGCGCTGGAGCGGCAGCGCCTGGAGGAGGCCCGGCAAGTCCAGCTAAGAGCGGCTGCGGACGCGCAAGCCCAACGGATGGCCCAGCAAGAGAACCGCGCTCGGTTTCAGGAGCAGCAACGGGCTCCCTATCTGGAACTGCTGGAGGAGCTGCCCACCCTGGTTTCGGTCTCTCGCATTGAGACTCTGCTGGCCGACTATCAGGTCCGAGACGGCGAGGAGGCAGAGCGGCTGATCAGCCAGATCCCTTCTGCGGAGGTGCAGAAGGCAATCCGCTACTGCGGACCCAATGCATGGATCTACCAGGTTCACCCCAGCCTATGGCAAGCCGCCAGCTACCACCGGTTCGTACTTGGACAGTTGGCGGGAACGCAGTTTAACCAAAGGGAGCTGGCGCAGTGGGTGATGCAGCAGTTCGGGCGGGAGGAGGGGCTCTACATCTTGTTCCGGGCGCAGTACAAGTTCCGTAGCAAGGTGCGCAGCGCGGGCATCCGGAAGAACAGGATTTCCTTCTGGGCATTCACGGACCTGGAGAACCAGCAGATCCCGGACTTCTATCGGCCCATCAACGCATTTGTGGATCGGTTGATCTACGTGGGCGCTCTGGAACAGGTGCCGGGCATTCTGGGTCAGGTAAAGATTCCGGCATCACGTAGCCAGTGACGAGCTTCTTTAAGGGTGGGAGAGCGAGATGTACAAGCAAGTCGAATTCACGCGGGAAGATCTCTACAAAATGGTGTGGGATCGCCCGGTTCTGGTCATCGCCAAGGAAATCGGTGTATCCGACGCCGCTGTCGCAAAGGCGTGTCGGAAAGCGGGAATCCCCCTCCCGAACCGAGGGCACTGGGCCATTGTGAAATCGGGCAGGGCAGTGAAGACACCGCCATTGCCCAAATCCAAGCCGGATCAACCGGACTCGGTATGGTTCACCGTGCATGAGAATCCACCACCAAAGCTGCCGAAAGTCGAGATCCCTAACGGCCCGCTGATCGAAATTCCGACGGAACTGGTCAAGCCTCATCGTTTGGTTGCCGAGCTTAAAGCAGCGGCGAAGGATCGAAAGGAAGACAAAGGGGTCATACCGCTGAACTATCAAAAGTTCTTGCGGGTGAGGACATCGGCTGCTCAGCTCGATCGAGCGTTGATCTTGATGGATGCCTTGATCAAACAGTTCGAGGACAAGGGTTACAAGGTACGCATTTCGGAAAAGAACGCCGAGACCGAGCTGGTCCTCAAAGAAGGTGTCATTGTTTTTCGGTTGGATGAACGAACCAAACAGACGTCTCCACCTCCGCCGCCGCCACGGCCACCTGGCCGACGTGGCGAGCACTACTACGAGCCTTGGCGTCCCGCCTATATCTTGGTGGGGACAGGGGAGTTCACGTTGGAGTTCAGTCGGGGGATCAGTAATTGCCCCAACATCTGGAAAGACCGTGCCAAGGCATCGCTTGAAGCACAGCTTCGCGAGGTCGTTGCAGCAATCCCTTCCTGGGAGGCTGCCTTGCTGGCAAATCGGATTCAGCGAGAGGAGCGAGAAGCTAGGGAGCGTGAAGCAGAGAAACGCCGGGTCGCGGAAGCGCGTGCCCAGGAGATACTCAGGCTGCAAAGGGTTAGGCTGGTCAACAACTTACGGGCTTGGGAGCAGGCTGAGCGACTAAGGCAATTTATTGCTGCCTTTGAGCAGAAGGGAGATCAAAGCCTAGAGGCCCAAGCCTGGCTAGAGTGGGCGAATCTGCAAGTTCAAGCACTGGATCCGCTCTGTTCGGATCTGAAAGGCGTCATCGACCCGAGCGTAGAGTTGAGCGAATACTTCACGGGCCGAAGTTCATGGGATAAGCAACCAAAGGACTGGTGGTATGTCGACCCGAAGAAGCGGTCCCTCCTTGGGTCAGTTGAGGATTCTGAAGAGGAGCTTGAAGAAGGGACGGGCGAGGCCAACGCCAACGCCTTGAGCCAGCCTGATGAGCTGGAAACGAAACCAGCGTGGCATCCCAACCAGTGGTACACACAGCTCCATCGATAGCTGCGGGAAAGTTTTGAGATGGGTATTCTGGAGTCAGCGTCGTAGCGATCGATTTTTGTATCTGCCGCAGGACGAGGAGCTTGTATGGAAAAACATGGCGACGGAATGCTGCTAAGTGCGTCCGACCTTGTGGGCCATCTCAACTGCGACCACCTAACCAGCCTGGACATTGCCGTTGCCAACGGCACGCTTGCGAAGCCTGCACGCCGGGATCTCCTTCTGGAACTTCTCTGGGCTCGAGGGACGCAGCATGAACAAGGCTTCGTCGATCACCTCAGAGCACAAGGTTTCGAAGTCACAGTGATCGAGGGCATTGGCATTGGGGATGACGTCATCGCCTCGACACAAGACGCGATGCGTCGCGGGGACCCGATTATTGTGCAGGCAGCATTTTGGGTGAACGACTGGGTTGGACGCACCGACGTGCTCCGTCGCATGGAGGTGCCTAGCAACCTCGGGGCTTGGTCCTACGAAGTCATCGATACCAAGTTGGCCCGCGAAACGAAGGCCGGCACCGTCCTGCAGCTTTGCGTTTATGCCGCCTTGCTCGAAGCAAGCCAGGGTCTTCGCCCGGAACACTGCTATGTCGTGGCCCCCTGGAGCGGTTATGAGCCACAGGTCTATCGGATGGACGACTACGCCGCTTATTACCGTCGCGTGCGTCAGGCGATGGAGTCGGCAGTGGCTGCACAGACGACGGCGCAGACCTACCCCGACCCTAAGGAGCATTGCGACGTCTGTCGCTGGCAGGAGCGTTGCGACGAGCGTCGTCGCGCTGATGACCATCTGTCCCTAGTGGCGGGAGTTACGAAAACGCAGATGGACGAACTGGTGTCCCGAGGCATCGCGACGCTAACGGCCCTCGCAGCGATGCCGCTGCCGATGACTTGGAAACCGACGCGCGGCTCCGCCCAAGCATACGAGCGCGTGCGGGAGCAGGCCCGAGTTCAACTTGCCGGGCGCCAAGCGGCTGCCGTCATCCACGAGTTGCTCCCGGTTACGGCGGGCTTTGGGTTAACGACGCTGCCGCCTCCTTCGCCTGGCGATGTTTTTCTGGATCTGGAAGGGGATCCTTTCGCGGGTGAGGGCGGGCTCGAGTACATGTTCGGCTATGCCTACACGGATACGGAGGGGAAGCCGGCATACATCGCGGAGTGGGCGCTGTCCCGGGAGGAGGAAAAGCGGATCTTCGAGCGGTTCGTGAACTTCGTGATGGACCGGCTCAAGATATACCCCGATCTCCACATCTTTCACTTTGCGCCGTACGAACCGGCCGCACTGAAGCGACTGATGGGGCGCTATGCGACGCGCGAGGAAGAGATCGACTCGCTACTTCGCTCCCGTTGTCTGGTCGACCTGTACGGGGTTGTTCGCCAAAGTTTGCGTGCCAGTGTTGAGAGCTATTCGATCAAGAAATTGGAGCCGCTGTATGGGTTCTCGCGCGCAACTTCGCTTCCAGAGGCGAATAAGGCGCTAACAAAAGTGCAAGCCGGGCTCGAATTGGGCGATCTGAGCCTCATCGACGACGACACGCGCGATACCGTTTCGCGCTACAACCGGGATGACTGCGAATCGACCCGCAGCTTGCGTGATTGGTTGGAGGCGCAACGTACAAATCTGATAGCACAAGGGGTTGAGTGTCCACGGCCGGTCGCGGCGGAGGCTGCAGCAAGCGAGGCACTAAGCGACTGGCAACTAAAGATTGCCGAGTTGATTGCGCAATTGACAGTGGATGTGCCCGCAGATATCGAGGGGCGGTCGGTTGAACAGCAGGCGCGCTGGTTGCTCGCGCATAGCTTGGATTGGCATCGACGAGAGCAAAAGTCGGTCTGGTGGGAGTACTTTCGGCTTTCAGACCTGGCGGCCGACGATCTGCTCGATGAACGCGCCGGTTTGTCTGGACTGACGTTTGTTGGTGCCCAAGGCGGCACGGCAAGGGCGCCAATCCATCGCTACACCTTTCCTCCACAAGAAACCGAAATGCGCGGCTCGGAGGACCTCCACCAGCTCGGAGGCGCGAAGCTGGGGTCAGTGGTTGCCGTGTCCCTAGAGGAACGGTGGATCGACATCAAGAAGCGTATGGACAGTGCCGCTGTCCACCCAGAAGCAGTATTCAGCCACAAGGTCGTCGATGCAGCGGTGCTAGCCAACGCACTTGTGCGTCTAGGTGAGTACGTCGTCGCTCACGGCATTGAGGGGCCTGGCGCTTTTCTCGCGGCTCGCGATTTGCTCTTACGCATTGGGCCCCGTATCGGCGGGCAGGCTATGCAACAGGCGGGTGAGCTGACCGTGGATGCCGCGCGGCGGGTGGCGCTTGCTCTCGAGGGAGGAGTACTGCCGATTCAGGGCCCGCCGGGGGCAGGTAAGACCTTCACCGGTGCCCGAATGATCTGTGCATTGGTGCAAGCGGGAAAGAAGGTCGGGATCTGTGCGACTAGCCACAAGGTGATCCGTAACTTGCTCAACGAGGCGATCAAAGCCGCAGAAGAGCAGGGGCTTGCGCTGCAATGCGTACAAAAGCCCGCGGATCCGGAGCCTGACCAGCCGCACTTACGTTTCGCCAGAACGGGCGCCGACCTATTCGCCGCACTTGCTTCCGACGCGCAAGTCGCTGGAGGCACGGCCTGGTTGTGGGCGTCCCCAGACGCAGCGGAGTCCGTTGACGTGCTTTTCGTCGATGAAGCTGCCCAGATGTCGCTGGCTAACGTTCTAGCTATTTCCCAAGCGGCGCCGAGACTCGTATTGCTGGGAGACCCGCAGCAATTGGATCAGCCTATGCAGGGCAGTCACCCGGAAGGAACGGACGTATCAGCCCTACACCACGTACTTGGAGAAGCGCAGACGCTGGAGGCGGACCGAGGGCTGTTTCTCGCGGAGACATGGCGGCTGCACCCTGAGATCTGCAACTTCACGTCTGAGATGTTCTATGCGAGCCGATTGCATCCTCGTCCGGGACTCGAAATACAGTCCGTTAAGTCGACGAGCCGGGTTAACGGCGCCGGTCTGCGCTTCTTGGCGATTCCAACACGGGGCAACCAGAGCTCCTCGCCCAAGGAGGCCGATGCCGTACAGCGGTTGGTCGCTGAGATTCTTTCGGGGGATTCGATATGGATCGATAGGGATGGCGTTGAACGGCCTTTGACCCTGCAAGACATCCTGATCATCGCGCCTTACAACGCGCAGGTATTCGAGTTGGCTGACAGGATTTCGGGTGCCCGCATCGGTACGGTGGATAAGTTCCAAGGACAGGAAGCACCCATCGTCATCTATTCGATGACCACGTCGAGCTATGCGGATGCGCCCCGTGGCATGGAGTTCCTCTACAGCCTCAACCGGCTCAACGTCGCGACGTCGCGAGCCAAGTGCATCTGCATCCTTGTTGCTTCGCCATCCGTGTTCGAAGTCAGTTGCAGGACTCCCCGCCAGATGCGGCTGGCAAATGCCTTCTGTCGATACTTGGAGCTGGCAACGCCGCTGTCAGGCCATTAGTTCCCTGAAGCCTTCCCTGTTCTTCGAGGCTGGGCCGCTGGAGATATGGCCTTGATAGGCCTGCCGGTCTTGGGTGGACCTCAAGTCCAGGGGAGGACAGGGCTAGGATTCGCTGAAATTTTCCCTGAAACTGGGAAAAGGGAGGCAGAGACGGGTTAGCCCCTGACTGCCTCCACCACCAAAGCAGAAAGGGTTTGCGCAGATGCCGCCCCTTTTTCGTGTCGGTTGCGTCGGCTCTGCGCCTGTTACGCGCCCACTTTGATCGGGCTCGGCGTTGGATTCGATCATCTGTCGATTAAATTCCTGGATGACAAGGGCTAAGCTGAGCTTTCCGTAAGGGAGGCTTCTGCCAATGCCGATACGCACGGTTCCAGGTCGTCGCCGCTTCATTGTGCAGTCCGCCACGTTGGGCATTGCCGCCGCGTTATCTTCAACGCGAGCTTCGGCCGCTTCGTGTAAAGACACCGCCAGCAGTTCGTGGATACCTGACGATACCTTCCTCGCCGAGCTGTCCCGGATCATGCAGGCTTTCGCAGTTCCTGGTGTCGGGATAGCCGTGGTTGAAGGCGGTGCTGTGGTGTGGAGCCGAGGCTTTGGCATGACCAATGCGAAAACCCGCATGCGCGTCGACACGCACACGGTGTTCGAAGACGCATCGCTCAGCAAGCCGGTCTTCGCCTATCTGTTGATGCAGCTCGCTGAGCAGGGGCGGATCGCGCTGGACGCCCCGTTGGTGCGGTATCGGCGCCCTGATTATCTTGGCGATCATCCGTGGGTTGAGCTCATCACTGTACGCGATGTATTGCGGCACACGACTGGGCTGCCCAATTGGCGCGAGTTGCCTGCGACCGAGAAGCTTGTACCGATGGTAAAGCCGGGTACGCGCATCAACTATTCCGGTGAGGCATTCGTCTGGTTGCAGCTGGTGGTTGAAGCGATCACCGGGCAGAGCCTGGATGAATCGATGCAGGCGTATCTGTTTGGTCCTGCCGGGATGAAAGACAGCAGCTATACCTGGAATACGGATCTGGCCGCGCGCTCGGTGTTTGGTCATCGCGCACACGATCATGTCGATGCAGGCATGCCGCCGCAGGTGTTGCGCGAACAATGGAGCGCGGCTCAGCGTGTCGCCGAACGCTGGGGCAAGCCGCTATCCGCATGGAAGTATGAAGATGCCGAGCGTGCGTTACCGGAAGTTCTAGCGCTTGCGCGGCCAGGATTGGTGACATGGCCGGGCGACATCCTCGCCAATGCGGCGGCCAGCCTGCGCACGACGGTACAGGACTATGCCGCCTTTCTCTGCTTGATGATGGCGGGCCGGCAACGTGCGTCCTGGGAAATAAGTGAGGCTGCACGAGAGATCATGTTGACGCCGCAGATCAGCTTGCCGGGGCGATGGACCGAGAAGGGCCTTGGCTGGAACATGGAGCAAACCCGCGATGGCCCGGTGTTCTATCACTCCGGCAGCAATAGCGGCATCTTCAAGAACTTCGCCATTGGCGATGCGCAGCGGGGGCGGGGTATTGTGGTGTTGACCAATGGCGGCAGTGGTTCGTTCGTCCACCAGCGCGTAGTGCGTGCAGTGACTGGATACGATCTGCTTTCGTACGATCTTTGATCGCAGGCGGGCCTTCGTTGTGCCACTACCTTTGCCTGGCTTCGCCCTGCGATGGCGCTGTTGCGCGTGACGCAGCCAGCGCTTGCAGGTGGGCCTGCATGGTCACGTCGTCAGCGCTCGAAGGCACCGTCGCCGGCTTGCTCGGCGAGGGGACGAACCTCTTGCACCAGACTCAGTAGGGTCTTTCCGGGCTCCTCGTTCATCACTTCATGCGCGGACTGTTCAAACCAGATCAGCTTCTTCCTGGGTGCTTCCACACGGGAGAACCATTCGGCGGCGAGCTCGGACGATACGTTGTAATCATGGCGACCCAGGAACAGGAACAGCGGTGTCCTGAGCTGGCGGGTGGTGCTCATGTCGAGGGTCAGCACATCAGCAAGCAGGTGTTGCATTGAAAATTCATTGCCCTTCCAGGCCGCCGCGATGTCTGCATCGGCATACTCCGGCGACAGCGCAAACGCGGCGGCCTCGGCATCGCCGCCGCGGCGGTTGTGGACCATGCCGCCGTAGTGGTTCAACCAACGTCGTTGCTTGAACAGTGCATCCAATGCGACCGCCGTATTGCCCTGGGCATACGGTGCGATCGCCTGCAGATCCGCGATAGCCTGCGTGTTGTGGTCGCGTTGTGCCTGTTGCATTGTCCATGCCCAGCCACGGCGCTCGCTTTCCGGCGCATTGGATATCTGGCCCATGCCGATATAGGCATGCAGCCATTCCGGGCGCTGCTTGGCAACCTCAAGGCCCAGGTAGCTGCCCCAGGAGTGACCGAGCAGGAAGATCTTCTGCTTGCCGAATTCCTGGCGAAGCCATGCCACCATCTCCAGCGAATCGGCGACCATGCGCTCACGCGTCATGGTGGGGGCCAGCTGCACCGGATCGTTGCTCGCGAAGGTCTTGCCCGCACCGCGCTGATCCCACTGCACGACGGTGAAGTACTCCTCCCAGCCGCGTTGGAAGTACCAACTGGTTGGCATTGCCACCCAGCCAGGGCCGCCATGCAGCATCAGCAAAACCGGGTTGCGCGGATCATTGCCGCGGATGGCTACCCATTGATCGATACCACCGATGTGCACCTTTTCCAGGCGCTCGATGCCGTTGTCGGCAACCACGCGGCGCAGGTCTGCCACGATTGCGGCGGCCTGTGCCCGATCACGCGGGGCAGGGCCTTCAGTCGCAGCTGCACGCAGGCTTGGGCAAGCGCCAATGGTGATGCAGAGCAGGAGCAGCGGCAGCAGTTTCATCGGTTCCCCGGTTCGGTTTCTTTTGCTGGGGCCAAGCATGGCATGTGCAGTGGGCGCAGGCACGCCCGGCAGGTTTGCAGTGTTGGAAAAGTGCTATGTGTCACCCGCCAAGCGTTGTGCCCCAGCCCCCGGTGGAGGCATCGGTTGAACTGGGGCGAAGCAAACCTCGCCGTTGCGGATTGATGCTGTGAATGACGCTCTGCCCGACACGTTGGCAAGGGCGGACCAACCCGCGGTCATTGAGCGCGCAGCAACGTCAACGGGACATTTTGAAATGCGCCGACCCAAGGGTTCGGACCGCCGTTGGCGGACAGGTCGCATGCTGCCTTGGCAACGGCGTGCCAGATTCAGTCCTGCGAACTGGATTCGAACTCCAGCACCGCACCCAAGCGCTCCGCCAGTGCCTGGGCCGCATCCACCACGCGCGCGACACTGTCGTCGCTGGTGGTCTCAACCTGGATCAGGTGGAAGCCCGGGCCATCGTTGTCGCTGAGGCCGGCCGAACTGCTGTCTTCGTCGTCCGCACCGGGTTCCAGGTCGATAACGTCTTCTGCCCAGTCGACATCGTCCATGCCCTTGAGCATGTCGAGCATGGCTTGAGCCACGCCATCGTCGGCGGTGAGTCGGAATTCGAGGTTTGCCATGCTGAATCTCCGTGGGGGTGTGGATTATTCGCCGTCGGCCTGGAAGCCGACCTTCCGGTGGCTGCCGTCGCAGAAGGGCTTGTTGTTGGAGTGACCGCAGCGGCACAGCCAGGTTTCGGTCACGCGGTCGATGGTACGGCCGGTTCCGCTGACCACCTCCAGGTTGCCTACGACATGCAGGGGACCGTTCCTGGTTGGCTTTACCTGCAGCGGGCCGTCGCGTTGTGGCAGTGCGTCGGATGCCTTCTCGGCAGGCTCGCCAGTTGCGGTGAAGCCGCAGTCGACATGGCGGTGGTCGCAGAAAGGTTTGTTGTGCGATTCCCCGCAGCGGCACAAGGTGGCGCGCATGCCTTCGTCCTTGCCGGCGATCAACAGTGGTGCGTTGAAGGCGAGGGGGCCGTTCTCGCGGACATGGACCAGGTTCACCACCGGTGCGGGCTCGGTGTGGCTGTTGTCGTTGTAGGCGTAGCGAATGGCGCCGGACGGACAGTTGCGTGCGATCAGTTCCACTTCTTCCGGTGCCACCGCATCGGGGTGGATCCACTCGCCCACGACATTGGGAACGAAGACGTCGGGATGGCTGAGCACGCAGTTGCGTGAGTGGATGCAGCGTTCGCCATCGAAAATGATCGTGATGGTCTTGCCGCGTACGGTTTCGGTTGCCATGGGCTGCCTCCGCTTCGGAATGCGCAGTGTCGCGCGCCGGACGTTAAGACGGGGCGTATGCAGCTGGGCTTTTGTAGGGGCGAGGTGAGCCGCGAAGCGGGGACCAATGGTGCAGCCATGGGACTGGGCTTGAGAAGCAACAGCTTCGCGGCTTGCGCGACTCCTGCAAAATCGCGCTATTTGCGTACTGCGAGCACGCCGTCCAGCGCCAGTTCGGCCTTGAAGCCGGCTTTCTGCAGGCGGGTGGCGACCTCGCGTGGCACATCACGGCCACTGGTCAGCTTGTTCGGGGCGCCGGTGTAATGGAACAGGCGTCCGCCTTTTCGCAGTACACGTGCCAGCTGGTCGTAGAACACCTGCGAGTACAGCTCGCCGGCGATGCCGAAGCGGGGGGGATCGTGCAGCACGGCGTCCATCGAGGCGTCGGCGATGTGTTCGATCTCCTTCGATACATCACCCTGTGTCAGCTGCAGGCTGCCACCGGCGTGGGCGCTATCGGGGTCCGGCGACCAGGGGTTGAGGGCGCGTAGCCAGAGTACTTCCGGGCTCTTTTCGAACGAGCGGATCGACGCCACACCATCGTCCAGGCAGCAGGCAGCGAAATAGCCCATGCCGCCGCAGGTATCGAGGATCTGCTTGCCGCGTGGCTGCACCAGCGCCACCTTGCGGCGGGCATCGTCCAGCGGCGATAGCTGCGCGCTGACCAGCATCTTGATGCCGTCGATCTCGAAGGTGGGAATGCCCCAGTCGGTGGGCACCAGCTTGTACAGCCCGCTGCCGAAGCGCGAGGCGGGGCTGAAGTCGTCGCCATCCCAGTAATAGATGGTGCGGTCCTTGAGCTTGGCCGGCCATGGGTAGTGCTGGCCACGGTACTGCCAGCCATCGGCGCTGAGGCTGACCGTTTGCTGGCTGCG
Source organism: Stenotrophomonas sp. (assembly GCF_032061965.1). Classification (GTDB taxonomy): domain Bacteria; phylum Pseudomonadota; class Gammaproteobacteria; order Xanthomonadales; family Xanthomonadaceae; genus Stenotrophomonas. Next base: position 20,249 of record NZ_DAMBEF010000021.1, read on the forward strand.
GCCCAGGTCGAGCGAGGCGCTTGCTTCGCTGCTGCCCTTCTTCAGGGCGCTTTGCAGCTGCTCGAGCAGGGGGCGGGTCAGCAGGGGGCCGGTGTAGTGGGGCATGGGGATGGCGGTGATGCGGGGGAGGGAATGCTACCGCAGGGAGGGTTTTGGGGCTTTGTTCTTGGCGACGAGCCCCCTTCCAATCCTCCCCTTTGCTTCGCAAAAGGGAGGGCAGAACTCCCCCCGTGGCCGCAGGCAAGGGGAGGGTTGGGGAGGGGCCGCTTTGGATGTCCGCTGCTGCCGGGGCACCCATCCAACCAGCGTCCAGCCACCAACTGCAGGCATAATTCGCGCCCCTCCCTTCGATTCCGCCTGCACTGCCGCTCTTGTCGGACGGCGCCGGTGGCCAGCCCGTATGTCCTTCCTGCATTCTGAACTGGCGCAGTGGCGCGCCAATCCCCTGCGTGAAATGTTGGCCGGTGCCGTGGCCACCTTCGCGCTGATCCCCGAGGTCATCGCGTTCTCCTTCGTGGCCGGTGTGGACCCGCAGGTGGGGCTGTTCGCCTCTTTCGTGCTGAGCATCGTGATCGCGGTGTTTGGTGGGCGACCGGCGATGATCACCGCCGCGGCGGGCTCGGTCGCGCTGGTGGCGGCGCCGTTGGTCAGTGCGCATGGTTTGCCGTATCTGTTCGCCGCCGGCGTGTTGGCCGGCGTGATCCAGATCGTGTTTGGCGTGCTGAGGCTGGGGGTGTTGATGCGCTTTGTCAGCAGCTCGGTGCGTACCGGCTTTGTGAACGCGCTGGCGATCCTGATCTTCTCTGCCCAGTTGCCCCAGCTGCACGGCGCTACGGCCGCCACCTGGGCAATGTTGGCACTGGGCCTGCTGGTGATCTACGGGCTGCCGCGGCTGCCGCTGCCCGGCGTACGCGCGATCCCATCGCCGCTGATCTGCATCCTGGTGCTCAGCCTGTTGGCTGCCTGGCTGAAGCTGGATCTGCCAACGGTGGCCGACCTGGGCAAGCTGCCTGCATCGCTGCCGCAGTGGATGGGGGTGCCAGCGCTGCCGATCGATCTGGAAACACTGCGCATCATCGCCATGCCGGCCTTGGCCATCGCGATGGTTGGCCTGCTGGAGTCGATGATGACCGCGCGCGTGGTCGATGAGCTCACCGACACGCCCAGTTCCAAGAACCGTGAGTGCACCGGCTTGGGCGTGGCCAATATCGCTGCGAGCCTGTTTGGCGGTATCGCCGGTTGCGGCATGATCGGGCAGACCGTTGGCAATGTGAAATATGGCGGCCGTGGCCGCCTGTCTACCCTGTTCGCTGGCGTATTCCTGCTGGTGTTGATGGTGCTGCTCAAGCCCTGGGTGGCGCAGGTGCCGGTGATCGCGTTGGTGGCGATCATGGTGATGGTCAGCGTATCGACCTTCGATTGGCGCAGCCTGGGTGCGCTGGTCCGCCACCCGCGCTTGTCCGGCGTGGTGATGCTGGCGACGGTGGCGGTGACACTGGGTACGCACAACCTGGCTGCCGGCGTTGGTGTGGGCGTGCTGCTGAGCGGGGTGTTCTTCGCGCTGAAAGTGGCGCGACTGCTGCAGGTAGATGCCGCAGACGATGTCGATGGCAGCCTGCGCTACGCGGTACGTGGGCAGGTGTTCTTTGCTTCGGCTGATGCCTTCATCGATGCCTTCGATCCACGCCAGGCTGAAGGGCGCAAGGTAGTGATCGATCTGTCGGCTGCGCAGCTATGGGATATCACGGCAGTGGCGGCGTTGGAGAAGGTGGTCAGCCGCTATCGCCATCATGGTGTGAAGCCGCGTGTACTGGGGCTGGATCGACAAGGGCGTGCGCTGATGCGCCGTGTCTTGCGTGAGGGCGACCTTGCCGTGGAAGACCTGGCCGGCCCCGCCCGGTAGGAGCGGCAATAGCCGCGAAGCGGAAGCGGTCGCCGCGCGTGCGGAGGTCTGCGATTGCAGACACCTCCAGACGTTTCGTGCGGTAGCAGCGTGACGCGCAGATCGTCTGCTGTCGCGCGGCCCCGCCATGAGGCCGGTACCGCAGTTGCTTGCCGGAGAGCCCGAAATTGCGGGCTCTCCGACTGTTGTGGCTTCGCGTCTTGCACCGCTCCAGCCGAAGTAGGTCAGATCACGTCCCAGGCGTAGCCGCCGCGTGCCAGCACCGAGGTGGCGAGCGATTCGATGATCTCGTCCTCGTTGCGCTCCAGGCCGCGGATGTTGCGGGCCATGCGACGGCGGGCCTGGCGTGCAAATAGGCGGGCGATCTTCACTGCGTCATCGGTAGCCGGGTGCTTGGCCTGGATCAGGCTTTCCACCCGCGACAGCACGCACAGACCAACGAACAGATCGATGGCGACATCGGCGACACGCTTCTGCGCGTGCTGCTGGTCGGCGATCTTCTTGCCGTGCTTGCGCAGCAACCGGTCTGATGCCTTTGACAACTCCACCGCATATTTCTCGCACAGGCGTGCGAGCGGGCGCAGCGCGTCGTCCAGCGGTGTGCGGATGCGGCCGGTACCGTAGCCGGTAGCTTCACGTACCTTGCGGCCGGCGTAGTCGCCGAGTACGCCAAAGCCCTTGATCGGATCATTGAAAATGCCGCCCACCGCGCTCTGCAACTCGCTCAACGTGGCGCCCACCCCCTTCAGGCCATTGAGCGCCACGTACAGGCGCAGGATCTCGTTGGTGCCTTCGAAGATCGACAGGATGCGGGTGTCGCGGGTCATCTGTTCGTACGGCAGCTCGCGCATGAAGCCGTTGCCGGCGGCGATCTGCAATGCTTCGTAACAGCAGCGCTGCACGGCCTCACTGGCAAACACCTTGCTCATGGCCGCTTCCACTGAATAGTCACTGCGGCCGCTGTCGATGAGGTGGGCGACCATCCACACCGTGCTCTCGGCAGCGAAACAATCGGCGGTCATCTGCGCGATCTTCTCGCGCACCAGGCCGAATTCGGCAATCGACTGGCCAAACTGCTTGCGTTCCGATGCCTGCGCACAGGCCATGCGGATCAGCGCACGCATGCCGCCGACGGCGCCGCCACCCAAACCGGTGCGGCCGCTGTTGAGGATGTTCATTGCCACCTTGAAGCCCTTGCCGACCGGGCCCAGCACATTGGCGGCGGGAACGCGCACATCATTGAAGGCCACGGTGGTGGTGGACGAGGCGCGGATGCCCATCTTGTCTTCATGCGGGCCGTGGCTGACGCCCTCCCAGCCGGCCTCGACGATGAACGCGGTGACCTTGCCTTCCGGCGTATCGGTGCGCGCGAATACGGTATAGAAGTCGGCGATGCCGCCGTTGGTGATCCAGATCTTCTCGCCGCTCAGCGTCCAGCTGCCGTCGTCATTGCGATGGGCCTTGGTACGGATGGCGGCGGCATCGGAGCCGGCACCGGCCTCGGTCAGGCAGAAGGCGGCAATCATTTCGCCGCTGGCCAGCTTGGGCAGGTAGCGCTGCTTCTGTTCGTCATTGCCGAACAGCAACAACCCCTTCATGCCGATCGAGCTGTGCGCGCCGATGGTCAGCGATACCGAGCTGTCATGGCTGCTGGTCTGGCCCAGCACCCGCGCATAGGCGCCGTTGGAGAGTTCCAGCCCACCGTACTCTTCCGGGATGATCAGGCCGAACAAGCCCATGTCGCGCAAGGCCTGGATGAACTCCGGCGGCTGCTCGGCATCACGGTCGTACTGGCGCAGCTCGGCGGTCTTCTCGTCCAGGAACTGGTCGATGGCGTCGGTCATCGCGCCCAGCATTTCGCGATCGCGCTCACGGATCTGCGGATAGGGAAACAGCGCATCCTCGGCGATATGGCCGAAGAACAGCTGCTTGGCGATGCTTTCATCCAGGTTCGGTGATGCTGCGGTATTCACGGATCGCTCCTTTGAGGTCGGACAATCAACGACGGCAAGCTGAATGCTGACTCAGCTGATTGCCATAGGTTCACACATTCGGCGGCGACAATCGTGGAACTCGCTGTGCCATGGCGGGTCTGTTCCTGCCACAACCCGCTGCGGTGAGGCCGGCCGCTCCGTGGATCCACCTTGATGGGATTGCATGCGTTACCAAGCCTCGCCCGAACCAATCCGGAACCGCGCTGCCGCAGGCTTGATCACGCTGGCGCTGATTTCCGCAGTGGCGCGGCTGTTGCTGCATATGCCGCAGGCCGAGCCGATCCAGGTGCAGACACGGATTCAGTTGCGCTGGTTGCAGCCGGCGGGTGCGCCGCGTCAGCCTGTACCGCTGGCCGCACCGCAGGCTCCCAAGCTCGCGGCACCCCAGGCCCATCAGGCAGCGCCGCCTGTCCACGCGGTTGAACCTGTCATCGCACCGGCGCAGATGCCAGTACCGGCGCCGATTGCGTCACCGCCGCCTCCCCCCCAGGCGAACTGGTCGCAACGTCTGTATGGCAAGGACGGTGGTTTGGCGGTGCCGGAACAAACGCCCACCCGGCAGAAGACCGGCGTGGAGCAGGCGTTTGAGCATCGCGATGTCCTGGCTACCGGCGTGGGTGAGCGGCCGCTGGAAAAGACGGTGGCGAAGATGTTCGAGGACAGCAAGAAAAAGCCGGAGTCGCTGGGGGCGATGGGCGCCAGGGTGCTGCACGGGCGCGATGTACAGCCGGCGCAGGCCCGGCGTCCGCCGCAAGTGGCCTTCAACCCCAATCTGCACGAACAGAAATCCGATCTTGGCAGTGAAGCGACCGGCGATGCCTACAAGGCGGCACCGATCCGCTTTGAAAAGGCCCCCGACCTGAAAGGCGAGGCCAGCCGGCGCATCCGCGTGGCATTGGGCGCGCTTGAGCAGCGCTACCCTCGTTGCAGCCGGGAGCAGCGCAATCGCTGGATGGCACCGGTGCAGTTGCATCTGGACGCCTTGCAGCGGGTGGAATACCGCTTCAACAATGGTGCTGATCCGGTCGAAGCCGAGCACAGCCTGCTAAGCGCAGGCGACAGCGCGTATGACATGGCGCGACGTGCGCTATGGGACGCAGAGCAGCGGATGAAGACATGCAGTTGAGTGGTGCTGTCCTGGGACTGGAGCTTGTTGCTGACTTGCAGTGGTTGCGGGCCATGGGCGAGGAAGGTGGGCGTGTCATCTCGCGACCATGCTGCACTGCACTTGCGTCATTCACTGGACACTGCGACGCCAGGGCTGGACAGGTTTCATAACTAATTGTTTTGGAGCGGTTTTTCTCCGCTTTTCCTGCCTAGAATCGCGATTCCCTCAAGCGCGGAGTCGCGATGAAGTCGATCACTTTCCTGGGCAGCGTATTGGCATTGGCTTGTACCGCGGCTTGCCAGGCAACACCGCAGTCAGCAGCCACGATCATGTCGACGGCAGGCAATGCGCCGGGGCACAGCCATCCTCTTCCGAAGCATGCGCTGGTTGGCTACCTGCACAATTTTGACAACGGGCTGGGCGTGATGCCGCTAGGCCAGGTGGATGAGAGTTGGGATGTGATCGTGCTGGCTTTCGCTGATGATCTCGGTGAGGGCAGGGTGGCGTTCAACCCGGACCCGAAGCTTGACCGCGCACAGTTGATTGCCGACATCGCGACCAAGCGTGCGCAGGGCCGGATTGTCGCGCTTTCGTTTGGCGGCGAGTTGGGCACGGTCACGCTCAATACGCAGCGTGATGAAGACAATTTCGTGCGTACCACGGCCGAGGCCATCGATGCCTTCGGGCTGGACGGCATCGATATTGACCTGGAGAAGATCGCCGGCGTTACCCATGACGCGCCGGTGGTACCCCACCTGATTTCCGCGTTGAAGCGCCTGCATGACATGTACCCGAACCTGTACGTGTCGATGGCACCCGAGCATCCCTACGTGCAGGGTGGTCATGTGTCGATGCAGGGTATCTGGGGGGCGTACCTGCCCTTGATCGATGGGCTGCGCGGTGAGTTGGATCTGCTGCATGTGCAGCTCTACAACAACGGTGGCCTGCCTACGCCGTATCGTGCCGAGAAATATCCGGCGGGCAGCGTCGACATGATGGTGGCCTCGGCGAAGATGTTGATCGAAGGGTTTGCCTTGGCCGATGGCGGGCGGTTCGAGGGGCTGCGTGCGGATCAGGTGGCATTGGCTTTGCCATCAGGGCTGCGCGCGGCAGGCAACGGTTATGCGACGCCGGCGGATATCAACCGAGCGTTCGATTGCCTCACCACCGCCACGCAGTGTGATGAGGTGAAGCCCAGTCAACCGCATCCGACGTTTCGCGGCGTGATGACCTGGTCGATCAACTGGGATGTGACGGATGCGCGCGCTTTTTCGGTACCCGTTGGCGGGCATCTGCGCACTGCGCGGGAGCAGTGATTGGGGTTGGTTTCAAGACAAGGCAGGAGTCCCCTCATCCGGCGCTTTGCGCCACCTTCTCCCGCAAGCGGGAGAAGGGAGGGGCGGCAGCGGCAGCGGCAGCAGTAACAGCAGTAACAGTAGCAACAGCAGTAACAGCAGTAACAGCAGCAACAGCAGTAACAGCAGTAACAGCAGTAACAGCAGCAACAGCAGTAACAGCAGCGACAGCGACAGCAACAACAACAGCAGAGACAGCAACAACAACAGCAATCTGCTGCGCTCCAGCGGTGTATTCGATACCGGTTTACTCCATCCGGAAATGCACCAGGGTCACCAGCTCATCGCTCCGAAAACCGGGGTAAAGCCGTTGCATCGTGCGCAGCAGACCCGCGCGGGTACGGCACTCGGGGTCGTGTTCATCTCCTAGGTCTGCATCTTGTAGCGCATCAAAGCTGCGCAGCTCGGTCTGCAGTGCAAGCGGTCCCAACTGACGGTCATTACCCAGGGCGATAAACGCCTCCGCCACCCCGTACCAGCGGGCACCGCGCCGTACGCTGGTATTGCGTCCGGTATGGAATTGGGGGTTGTCGAACCCTAGCAGGGGCACGGTCATGGGCGCGGGACAGGTCCGGAAAGCAGCTATTCATTCTGGGCGCGATTGCTGCATTTTTCATCACCTGCCGTTCAAGGATGCAGGGGCAGCATCATCCTCCTCCTCCTGACTGGATCCGGCCATGCCGCGCGCAGCTGCGCTTGCGCTGTTGCTGCTGTTGTACATGTTGTGTGGGCCGTTGCAGGCGCGCACCGTGTACCGCTGCGTGCAGAAGGGCACCGTCAGCATGGCCACGGCACCCGAGCCCGGCTCCAGCTGCAAGGCGATGGAGATCGAAGACAACGCCGTGCAGACGCCCAATCTGTGGGGCAACTTCGGCGTGTTCAGCGGCACGTTGTACGAGCGCGAGCAGGACGGCAAGCTGGTCTACTCCACGCGCAACCTGCCAGGTTCAACGCCGTACCTGCGATTCACCGTGGCGACGCCGCCCGGCGAGCCAGCGCATGCAGGGTTGGGGCGGGTGGGAACCCCGCAGTTGAACCGGCATGCCCCGCAGTTCCGCGCTGCGGCCAAGGCAACCGGCGTGGATGATGCCTGGCTGCGCGCAGTGGCACATGCGGAAAGTGCATTCGACGAGAAAGCGGTGTCGCCAAAGGGCGCGCAGGGCGTGATGCAGTTGATGCCGGATACCGCCACCGAATACGGCGTGACCGATCCGCTGTCCGCAGCCCAGTCCATCAATGGTGGCGCGCGTTACATGAAGTCACTGCTACGTCGCTACAACGGGGATAGGACCTTGGCTGCGGCTGCTTACAACGCCGGTATCGGGGTCGTCACCCGCTATGGCGGGGTACCGCCCTATGCCGAAACACGGCAGTACGTCGACAAGGTGCTGGCCTTGTACAGCCGGTACCGCGAAGCGATGGGAACCGGACCGGAGCGGCCGGCGCTGTAGTTTTCTTGTTGGGTGTTGGAGCGGTGAGGGGGCTTTACAGTCGGACCCGGAACTGGAGCCAAAGCCAAAGCCAAAGCCAAAGCCAAAGCACCCCTCCCCAGCCCTCCCCTGCGCTTTGCGCAAGGGAGGGGGCAGATACTGCAGCGCCGGTGCTTTGGCTTGAGCCCCCTCCCTTTCGCCAAAGGCGAAGGGGAGGGCTGGGGAGGGGTGCTCTGGCTCTGGCGAAGCTCAGTGTTTGCCTGCAACTCCCCACTCAACCCACTCGAGCTTCACGCAAACGCAACTGCTCCCAGCCAACGTGGTGCATCAATTCCCGCACCACCACCAGCGCGGCGACGAAATCCGCGCGCTCCGGCAATCCCGCGTTCTTTGCCGGCGTCCCCGCCGCCACCTGCGCCAGCTGGTTGAATGCGCGTTCTACCTCGTCGATGTCCAGCTCCAGGATCGGCTGCGCTGGATAGACCAGCAGTTCGGGCAGCGGCGCAAGCACGGCGTCGGCACATTCCAGTACCGCGTCCGGTTCCAAACGCAGGGCCGGAATCCAGGGCATCAAGGCGTCCTCGGTGCTGGCGATGGCCTGCTCCAGGGCCTGCTCAGAAGGGGGAAAGCGCTGCAGGCCGTCCGCCAACAGCGATGCCAGCGACAGCGGCAAGCGGATGTTGGTTGTGTGCCCGGCCTGCAGGCGGATCTGGTCTTCTTGCAGATACAGATGCATACGTTTCTCCTACGGACAGGGCTTTCGGCGGTTCCGCCGCGGGCCGTGAGCGTCTATCGTGCCGGGTCCGTCGTGGGTTGGGTGTACATGGATCGCAAATATTGGGTAGCAGCCGTCATTGTCCTCACCGGTGCAGCACTGGCCGCCAGCTTCCTGTGGCCGCGCACGCCTGCACCGCTGGCGCCTGCGGCTACACCGCTGGGCTGGCAGGCACGTATCGACCTGTTGGGCGGTGATGGTGTGGCCGGCAGCACAACGGGCGTGGCCGAGCAGGCACGTTTCAGTGATCCCTGGGGCGTAGCGCTGGGCGGCGGCGTGCTGTTCGTTGCTGATGCCGGTGACAACAACCGCATCCTCTACCGGGGGCTGGATGGCAGCTTCCAGGTCCTGGCCGGTGGGATCGAGGGCTTTGCCGACGGGCAGGGCAGCAGCGCCCGCTTCAATACGCCTTCCGGTATCGCGTTGGATGCGCATGGCAATCTGTACGTGGCCGACACCGGCAACCACGCCATCCGCCGTGTCACCCCGCTGGGGCAGGTCAGTACCGTGGCCGGTGATGGCACCCCGGGCTTTGCCGACGGGGCCGCCGCGCAGGCGCGTTTCAATGGTCCGATGGGCGTTGCCGTTGGCGCTGATGGGCGCGTGTATGTGGCCGATACCTGGAATGACCGCATCCGTGTGATTGCTGCCGACGGCAGCGTCAGCACCCTGGCTGGCGGTGCACTGCCGGGCTGGGCCGATGGGATGGGGGCACTGGCGCGCTTTGATACCCCCACCGATCTGCAGTTCGACAGCCACGGCAATCTATGGGTGGCTGACCTGCAGAACAATGCGCTGCGTACCGTCGCCAGCAACGGCATGGTCAGTACGCGGGTTGGCATACCCGACGGCGAGCGCGTTCTGTGGGGGCCGATGAGCTTGGCGATCACGCATGACGACGTGGTTTATGTGGGCGAACGGCTCAGCGGGCGCGTGGTGCAGTTGTCGCCGCACGGCCACATCGTGGCGGTGGCCGGCAACGATGCGCAACGCTTCGCGCGGCCGGCGGGTTTGGCGCTGGCGCCCGACGGCAGCCTGCTGCTGGCCGATGCCGATGCTTACCGCATCCATCACCTTGTGCCGCGCACCGCTACTACTGGCGAGGTTGCACCGCAGCTGGGGCCGTCAGCCGACAATCCGTTGCCGCGCAACCAGGGCCGCTGGCCGTTGGCGCCGCAGCTTGGCTGGCACGAAGTAACCGGCACCCTGGGGGAAGTGAGGGGCAATTTCAGCGGCGAAAGCCGTCATCACCTGCACAGCGGCTTCGACGTGCGCGGCGACGTCGGCCAGACGGTACTGGCCATCGCCAGTGGCAAGGTCAGCAGCCCAGCGTCCACCTGGACCCTGGGCGGGCAGGCCGAAGGCCTGTCCCTGGACAAGCTCGACTACATCCATATGAAGGTTGGCCGCGACGCAGCCAACCGCGCGCTGGATCCCAATCGCATGCAGTTGGTACATGACGAGGCCGGCCAGCTTGAACGGGTGCGCGTGCGGCGCGGTACGCGCTTCCAGGCCGGTGATGCGTTGGGCAGCATCAACAACCAGGCGCATGTGCACCTGGCGGTGGGGCCGTCCGGCTATGAACGCAATGCCGTGCGCCTTGGCTTCTCGAACTATGCCGACCACGTTGCGCCGAAGATAGACGACATCGCGTTGCTGGACAGCAACAACCAGCGGCTGACCGAAAAGCTGGGCGGCCGCCTGCGCATTGCGCGCGAGAGCAATGGCCTGCAGTTGGTGGTGGAAGCCTGGGACCAGGTGGACAATAACCTGCCACGTCGCCGCCTGGGCCTGTACAGCCTGGGCTATCAGCTGCTTGATGCCGCGGGTCGCCCCGTGCCGGGTTATGAGCAGCCGCACACCAACCTCATATTCAACCGCATGCCGCCGCAACGCGAAGCGGTCAAGATGGCCTATGCCGCCGACAGCGGCATTACCGTGCACGGCAGCAGTAGTACGCGTTTCCGTTACGTGTTGACCAACACCGTGCGTGATGGGCTGCTGGCCGACGGTGCGTTGCAACTTGCCGGACTGCAACCAGGCAACTACACGATCCGCATAAGCGCGAAGGACTTCAGCGGCAATGAGGCAATGGTGGGGCGTGAGTTGCAGCTGCTGCTGCAGTGAGCGTGCCTGTACCCCTATAAAAAAGCCCCGGCACATGGCCGGGGCTCAACTACATCCATTGGAGAGATTGCTTCGTTACGGGGCTTCTGATCAGAAGTCGTAGGAAGCGGTCAGGCGCACCGAGCGCGGCGCGGTGTAGTAGGTGCCGATGCCATAGGTTGCCGAGGTCTTCTTCGGGCCGACTTCGTAGCTTGGATCGCTCTGCAGCGGCTTCAGTTCGTTGAAGACGTTGAAGACGTTCAGGCCGAATGCGAGCTTGTGCTCGGCGAAGGCCGGACGGTACTGCACGCCCAGATCCAGACGCTTGGTCCACGGCTGGCGACCTGCATCACCCGGGCGCGACGGCTTGCCACCGCAATAATGGTAGGCCGACTCGTAACCCATCGGATCGGTGATATCGGTGCCGTAGTAGCCCAGGCAGCTCTTCGGCATGCCTGAGGCGACGCTCAGCGTTGCCGAGGCGGTCCACTCGTCATTGAACTGGTAAGCACCAAAGCCCTTCAACTGGTGGCGACGGTCGTTGGCCAGGTAGCCACCGGCGTACTCCATCAGGTAGGAGCCGTCCCAGTCCTGGGTCTTGGACACGTCGTCCTGACCGATATCCGACTTCACCTGGCCTTCGGTGTTGCCGAAGCTGCGTGACCAGGTGTAATCGACGCGGCCGTACCACTTGTCGGTCATCGGATGTTCCAGGAACAGGTCGACGGCGACGTAGTCACGCTTTGCCTTCTGGCTGCCGAAGCCCCAGTCGTGGCCATTCATCTGCAGCTGGGTGTAACCCGAGCCATCGACGTTGGCCAGCATGAAGGTGTTGGTCTTGCCCGGGTTGAAGATCAGGCAGCCCGGGATGGTGACCGAGTCCGGATCCACGCCAGCAGCACTGAGCTTGTCAGCCATGCGGTCCGGATCGCAGACGTCATCGATCGCAGCCTGCAGGCGGCGATAGGTGACCTTGGCGCCGGTGTTCCAGGATTCGCCCAAGGTCTTTTCGAAACCGAGGATCAGTTCGTCCTGGTACTGCGACTTGAGGTCGGTGGGTGCGACCGAGTACGGATCCGGTGCAACACCGTATTCGTTGTTGGACGACACCGGACCTGGGCCCAGAGCGGTCAGGCCAGTCGGGTTGCCGTCGGCATCGATGCCCGAGTAGGTGAAGTACTCACGGGTGTACGTCGAGGCCGATGCACCACGGATGGCCACGCTGTTGGGCAGGGCCAGGTAGTAGCGACCCAGGTTGGCGAAGACCTTCAGCGAAGAATCACCGAACACGTCCCAGCTCACGCCAGCGCGTGGCGCCCACTGGTCACCGCTCTCAACATAGGCAACCGCCGAGCTGTTGAAGTTGGTGAACTTGTCATTGCGAACGCCCAACGTTACCAGCCAGTTCGGAGTGATCTGCCAGCGATCTTCCAGGTAGTAGGCTTTCTGTTCGACGCTCATGCTGGTGGTGGTGGAGAAGATGTACTTCTGCACCATGTAGCCTTCACCGCCCGGGGGAGCGATGTTGAACTTGCTGTTCGGCGATTCGTTCGGATCAACCTGCGAATAGATCCACGCATAACCCGGGCCGGTCATCGACTGGCCTTCGTTGTGCGCGTTGTAATACATGTTGTCGATACCGGCGGTCAGCTCGTGGTTGCCGATGCGGTATTCCAGATCCACGCGCAGTCCGCGGGTCTTGCTGCCTGCGTCGTTGGCCTTGCCGGCATTGGTCGCCTGCGAATTGCGGATCGGGGAGCCGCCGGTAATTGCCGGATCCTGATACGCGGAGCCACTGATATACGGCAACGGAGAATCGCTGGGGTTGGACGCAAGATTGTCCTGCTTGCTGCGGCCGTAGGTGGCGCTCAAGGTCAAGTCATCGGTCAGATAGCCGGTGTACTTGAAGATATCGAAGGTGTCCTTGATCTTGGTGGTGTTCGGATAAACACCGGTGCGATCGCCGCCACTCAGGTCATCGTAGTCAAAAGCGGTGTAGTAACCGGCCTGGCGGTCGGTGTTCTGGATACGCGTGTATTCCAGCGTGTTGTTGTCGTTGATGTTCCAGTCGATCTTGCCGTAGAACTTCGGCGAGCTGTAGCTGTAGTTATTGCGTGCCTGCTGCGCAGATTCGATGCTGTTGGTCGAAACACCATCGGTCTTGTCGGCCTCGGCGGCGAGCTGCACGAACAGGCGGTCTTCGATCAACGGGCCGCTGACGTAGCCGCTGTAGGTGGTCTGGGTTTTGCCGTCGCCGTCACGGTAACGGTAGATGGAGCCGTCACCTGGATACACGATGTCACGCGGCGAGGCGGCCAAGCTTTTCGGCGACCAGGTGGTCTGCACGCCGAACTTCCACTCGTTGGTGCCACGTGCGCCGAGCTGGTTGATTACGCCACCGGTGGAGCGGCCGTAGCGGGCGCTATAGCCGCCGGTATAGGTTTCCTGCTGATCGATGGAACCATAAGGCAGGCTGACGCCACCCAGATAGTTCAGTGGATTGGTGACGTTGTAGCCGTTGATGTAATAGGCGTTCTCGGAAACGCTGGCGCCACCGAAGGAGAGCACCGAGCGCGAGCCGTTGGTGAACTCGCCGCTACCGGCGATCACGCCGGGCGCGAGCAGCGCGATCGCTTCGGCACTACGGCCCAACGGCAGCACCGCCAACTGTTCGGAGGTGACGACGGACTTGGAGACGGTGTTGCTGACGTCGATGGACGGCACGCTGGCAGCGGTAACAGTCACCGCATCCAGCGTGGTGGCACCTTCGGCGCCAAAGGAAACTTCGGTGCCGGCGCCGACGCGCAGCAGCACGTTCTCGCGCTTGTCGATGACCTGGCCATCGCGTTCCAGGCTGATGGAGTACTTGCCCACCGGCAACGAGCCGAGGTTGTAACGGCCGTTGGCGTCGACGGCGACGCTGCGCTTGAGGCCGGATTCGTTCTGGACGGTGATGGTGGCACCGGCGGCTGCCGGCGCATTGCCGAACAGGGAGCCGGTGGTGCTCTGGGCAGCGGCGGCGCCGATGACAGAGGTCAGGATGACAGCCAGCGCGGTGCGCTTGAGCTTGGTGACTTTGGTGCTGCGAGTCATGGAAGTCCTTGGATCAGTGAAAGACGACGAACTGCTGTTGCAACCACCCTGCAGTGAAATGTAGGTTTCATTACAGATGAACGAAATATTAATTTCACTTGATTGCAATTTGCAATATCAGGTGAAACTAATTTCAAGCTATTGAAGTTAAAGGAGTAATTCTGTTGCCGTGGTGTTTTGCGCCTGTTCATTTACGCAAGTCCTGCTCATGTGCCTGGGTGGATGGGGCGCGGGGCCATTCTTCAGGCCCAAAAAAAACCCCGGCCGGAGCCGGGGTCAATCACGTGTCAGAGAGTCAGTCCATGCCCTTCTAAGGGGCACTTTTTGCGCGCAGAGGCTTAGAAGTCGTAGGTCGCCGAGAACATCACATAGCGCGGGGTCTGGCGGGCGATCGGCACCATGTAGGTGTTGGACACGGTGTAAGGACCTTCTTCCGACGTCACATCGACCTGGGTAGCCTTCTGGTCGTTGAGCACGTTGAAAACCTGCATGCTGAAAGTCACCTTGTCATCGAAGTAGGCCGGGCGATAGGTCAATGCCAGGTCGACGTTCTTGGTCCAGGGGTTACGGCGTGAGCCGGGCTTTGCAATGCTGCCGAGGCAGGTGTGGTAGGCGGCGTCGTAGCCGATCGGGTCGGCTGCGGAGGTGCCTTCATTGATCGAACCATCCGGGTTGTAGTAGCCCAGGCAGCTGATCGGCGAGCCTGACATGACGCGGATGTTTCCGCCCACCATCCATTCCGGGGTGATGGCATAGCTGCCGAACAGTTTGAGTTGATGGCGACGGTCATTGGCAAGGTAGCCATTGGCGAAACGCATCATTTCCGCAGCGTCCCAATCCTGGGTCTTGGAAATGTTGGTCTGGCCGAACTCGGACTTCACCTGGCCTTCGTTGTTGCCCTCGCTCTTGCTGTAGGTGTAGTTCAAACGGCCTTCCCACTTGCCATCGAACGGATGTTCAAGATAGAGGTCCAGTGCCTTGTAGGTGCGCTTCACGCCCTCGTCGAAGCCCCAGTCCGCACCGTTCATCTTGACTTCGGTACGCCCTGAACCGTCGACATTCTTGAGGCTGAAGGTATTGGAACCGCCCGGGTTGAACATGTAGCAGCTTGCGATTTCGACCGAGTCGGGATCGATGTTGCCAGCGATCAGCTTGTCGACGATCTTGCCGCTGTCGCAGATGTCGTCGATGGATGATTTCAGATCGCGGTAGGTCACCTTGGCGCCGTATACCCAGTTTTCACCCCAGGTCTTCTCAAAGCCCAGGATGTACTCGTCCTGGTACATGTTTTTCATGTCCTTGGGCGCAAACGCCAGGACATCGATCGGCACGCCGTACTCGCCGTTCGAAGAAACCGGACCAGGTGCTGGAGCACCGTCCACACCCGGCACATCGACCAAGCCAGTGGGCAGGCCGTTGGCATCAACGCCAGTGTAGGTGTAGTACTGGAAGGTGTAGGTGGACGCCGAAGCGCCGCGGATGGCGACGTTGTTGGGCATGGCCAGGAAGTAGCGGCCGGCATTGCCGAACACCTTCAACGAGGCATCGCCCATGACGTCCCAGCTGAAGCCCAAGCGCGGCGCCCATTGATTCTTGGCATCCATGTAGGCTTCGCCGGCGTCGTTCTTGTTGGTGAACTCGTCGTTGCGCAGACCTAGCGACAGCATCAGGTTGTCGGTGACCTGCCAGCGATCTTCCAGGTACCAGGCCTTCTGGTCCAAGGACATGCTGGTGTTGTTGAAATACTTGAGTTGACGGACGTAGTAGCCGTCGCCGCCAGGGGCACCTACACCGAGCGACGGCGAGATGTTGGCCGAGCCATCCGTGGCCTTCTTGTACTCCCAGTAATCGGCAACCTGTGAGGTGCCCTCGTTCTTGGCTTCGAACTTGATATTGTCCACGCCAAGGCTGAGGGTATGGTCGCCCACCACCCACTCAAGGTCCGCGCGCAGGCCGCGGGTCTTGTCCTTGGCATCAATCGACTGATAGCCACCCTGAATGTTCTTGACTTCGTTGCCACCGTTGGCAGCTGGGTTCTGGAATGAAGAGCCCACGATGTACGGCGCGCCGGGGATGATGCTGGGATTGACCTGGCGGTTGGTGAAATCGCTGGTGCCGTAAGTTGCGTTCAAGGTCAGGCTGTCGGTCAGGAAGCCTGTGTATTTCAAGACGCGGTAGTCGGTCTCCTTGATGATGGGCGTAGGCACGGTCGCGAGCCTTGCGCCTTCCTTGAAGGTGTCCAGGTCGTAATCACGATAGCTGCCGCTGTAGTCATCATTCTGCTGGAACCAGGTGGCCTCCAGCAGGTTGTTGTCGTTGATGTTCCAGTTGATCTTGACGTAGTACTTGGAGTTGTCGTCCTCGGCATGCACGCTGCGCGGATTGCCCAGGGTATTCGGGTTGGTCACCGAATCGGTCTTGTACCACTCGCCACCAGCGAAGAAGAACAGCTTGTCCTGGATGATCGGGCCACCAACGTAGCCGCTATAGCGCGTTGAACCGAACTCCACGCCCTTGCCGCTCTGGTACTTGGTGCCTGCCAGGTCCGGATCTGCATAACCCCACTGGCACTTCTCATCCTTATCCACACCACAGGTAGAGGGAAGATTGGCGTTGGAGTTGAACTGCGACAGGTCAATATCGGGCAGGTACAGGTCATCGCGACGCGAGCGCAGTGACTTGGGAGCCCAGTCGATCTGCGCGCCGAACTGCCAATCGTTGGTGCCGCTCTTGCCGACCTGGTTGATAACGCCGCCATCGGAGCGGCCGTACTTGGCGCTGTAGCCGCCGGTGTAGGTTTCCTGCTGTGCAACCGCGACGAAGGGCAAGCCCGAGCCACCGAGGTTGGAGAGCGGCTCACCGGTGAAGTAGCCATTGATGTAGTAGGCATTTTCGGAAGCGCCGGCACCACCGAACGAAACCAAGTTGGCCAGCGCGGTATAACCGCCGGCGCCGGCAACGGCACCCGGGGCGAGCATCGCAATGGCTTCAGCGGTGCGGCCGATCGGTAGGCGCTTGAGCTGTTCAGCGGTGATCACGGTACGGGTATCGACTGCGGTCAGGTCGATGGCTGCTGCTGCGGTGGCAGTGACATTCACCGTCTCCAGCGTCGAGGCGCCACCGCTGGCAAACGAGGCATCCGTGCCGGCGCCCACGATGACCGAGACATCGCGGGTACCGATGACCTGCCCATCGCGTTGAACGTTGATCTTGTAGTTGCCGATCGGCAGCGAGCTGATGCTGTAGCGCCCATCGGCATCAACCGTGGCGGTGCGCGAGAAACCGGAATTGTTGGTCACCTGGACGGTGGTTCCGGGCGTAGCCGAAGGCACGGTGCCGTAAATGCTGCCTGTGGTGCTCTGGGCGTAGGCGCCGCCAGCAATGCACAGGCTCAGGGCAGCGCTCAGCGCGGCCCGCTGAATGGTCTTGCGGTGGGTCATCTCTCTCTCTCCAAATAGATGGTCCTGGCAGGCCTCAAGTCAGATGCCTAAACCCCAGGTGAACGAAAGATAACGCTGGTTACGGCTGAAAGTTAATGGACGTTCATCAAAAATCGCGTAAAAATTTTTATTTACCAATTAAAACAACATGTTATGTGTCAAGCCAATTCTATCGTAGGTGAATGCTTAGCCTGCGTAGGCTTAACAGGCCGCAGGAATCGATTGCAACGCTAGTCCGCGTCATAGGCGCAGTCGATCCCGTTCCACAGACAGGTCATCCACTGCCCGCACCTCGATGCTGCCGTACGCGGCCCACGGGAACTGGCGTGCGATCTGCATGGCCTGGGCGGCATCGGCCGCTTCGATCAGATTGAAGCCGGCCAGGATCTCGCGGGTTTCGGCGAACGGTCCGTCGGTGACGCGCGGCTGGCCGTGGCGGCTGCGCAGGGTCTGGGCTTTGTCCGCGGACTGCAGCCGTTGTGACATCAGCAGGGTGCCTTTGGCTTGCAGGGCATCGGCGTGCTGCAGGCAACCCCGCATAAGTGCGTCGTAATCGCTATCGGGCAAGGTCTGCAGCAGCTCTGGGTCGATGTAGATCAGGAGCATGAACTTCATGGGGCCGACCTGTTGGGCAAGAGGCGGACATCATGTCGCAAAGCCCATGGCGCAGTGCCGCATGAACAAATTCATAAAAAGGCCTTGCGTGTGTGTCGAGTTGTACGCCGTTGGTTCGTCGTTCTGGTTGTAAGCAGGCAAACCGCCTGCCACGGAGCACGACGATGAAAGTGATGGTGTTGGTCAAGGCTACGCCCGCCACCGAGGCCGGTGTGATGCCCACCCGCGAAGAGATCACCGCGATGGGCGCATTCAACGAAGAACTGGTGAAGGCCGGGATCATGCTGGCCGGTGATGGCCTGCGGCCGACATCCCATGGCGCCCGGGTGCGCTTTGCCGCCGAAGGGCGCAGCGTCATTGACGGACCGTTCGCCGAGACCCGCGAGCTGGTCGCCGGCTTCTGGATCTGGCAGGTGCGGTCACTGGAGGAGGCACTGGAGTGGCTCAAGCGCGCTCCGTTCACCCCGGATGGCGGCACGCCGGTCGAGGTGGAGATCCGCCCGTTCTTCGAAGCTGAAGATTTCGGCGAGGCCTTCACTCCGGAATTGCAGGCGCAGGAGCAGCGTTTGCGCGAACAGATCGATCACAACAACTGACCCCACCCAGCCAGGAGCACGACAATGAAACTGATTCCATTTTTAGGCTTCAATGGCCAGACCCACGACGCCATGGTGTTCTATGCCAAGGCACTGGGCGGCAGCGTGGTATCGGAAATGAAATACAGCGACATGCCGCCGAGTCCGGACATGGACGGCGAGGGCTGCGGCGGCTTCATGCCGCAGGCCGACCAGGTCGCCCATTGCCAGGTGGAAGCTGGCGGCGCGGTGCTGATGGCTGCCGATGGACCGCAACCCGGTGATGGCAGTGCCACCACGATCAACGTCGATGTGGACAGCATCGAGGAAGCCGAGCGCGTATTTGCCGCGCTCGCCGACGGTGGCCAGGTGCAGATGGCGTTGGCGGAAACCTTCTGGGCGCACCGCTGGGGAATGCTGATCGACCGCTATGGCAAGCCTTGGATGGTCAACTGCATGAAGCCGATGTCCGCCGGAGGTGATGCATGAGTGGTCCGCAGATGATTTTCGTCAACCTGCCCGTACGTGACCTGCCGGCTTCGCGTGCGTTCTTCGGCGCGCTCGGCTACAGCTTCAACCCGCAGTTCAGCGATGAGAACGCCGCCTGCATGGTGGTGAGCGACAGCATCTTCGTGATGTTGTTGGTTGAACCCTTCTTCCAGACCTTCACACCCAAACCGCTTGGCGACGGGCGCAAGCAGACCGAGGTGATCATTGCCTTGTCGGCGGACAGCCGCGATGCGGTGGATCAGCTGCTTGCAAAGGCATTGGCTGCCGGTGGTGCCGAGCCCATGCCGGCGCGCGACTACGGCTTCATGTACCAACGCGGCTTTGAGGATCTGGACGGCCACCTATGGGAAATCGCCCATATGGACGGCATGCCCGACCAGTAACCAGGAGACGATCATGGCTTACATCGATGGCTACGTATTGCCGGTACCCAGCGATAAATTTGGTGATTACCAACGCCTTGCGCGCAAGGCAGGCCGCATATGGAAGGAGCACGGTGCCCTGGCCTATGTCGAGGCCGTGGCAGAGGACGTGAAGCCGGGCAAGCACACTTCCTTTCCGCAGGCGGTCAAGCTGAAAGAGGGCGAAGTGGTGGTGTTTGCCTATGTTCTGTTCCGTTCGCGCGCCCATCGCGACAAGGTCAACGCCAAGGCAATGGCCGATCCACGGATAGCAGGCATGACCCCGCAGAACACGCCGTTCGATGGCAAGCGCATGTTCTGGGGTGGTTTCAAGCCGTTCGTGCAGTTGTGATGCGCGATCGGGATGCGCCTTCCCCTGCGCAGTGGGTGTGGGGGAGGGCGCTGCGGCTTGCAGTGGCCGGGCGACGGTGCTGTCATCACGCGCGATGAGTACCGCGAAAACGCAACGACTGCTCGACACCGTATGGCGCATGGAATCGCCACGCCTGCTTGCGCGCCTGGCACGGATGCTCGGTGACCTGGATAGTGCCGAGGAAGTAGCCCAGGACGCCTGGCTTGCCGCCTTGGAACACTGGCCGCACCAAGGTACGCCGGACAATCCCGCTGCGTGGCTGATGGCCACCGCGCAACGGCGCGCCATTGACCGCCTGCGTCAACGGCGGCTGTACACGCAGCGCCACAGGCAGCTCATCGATGAACAGCAGGACGAGGCCATGGCTGCGCAACAGCCCGAGCATCTGGATGACATCGGTGATGATTTGCTGCGGCTCGTTTTCGTCGCCTGCCACCCGGCGTTGCCCGCCGATGCCCGGGTTGCCCTGACCCTGCGCCTGTTGTGCGGACTGAGCACCCACGAAATCGCCCG
The DNA here is from genome assembly GCF_032061965.1 of Stenotrophomonas sp. GTDB lineage: Bacteria > Pseudomonadota > Gammaproteobacteria > Xanthomonadales > Xanthomonadaceae > Stenotrophomonas. Next base: position 40,440 of record NZ_DAMBEF010000021.1, read on the forward strand.
CGCCTATCTGTTGCCCGAGCCAACCATTGCCCAGCGCATCGTCCGTGCCAAACGCTTGTTGGCGGAGCGGCAAATCCCCTTCGAAGTGCCACGTCGCAGCGAACTGCCGCAACGCCTGCAGTCGGTGCTGGACGTGGTCTACCTGGTGTTCAACGAAGGCTATGCCGCCAGCAGCGGTGATGACTGGATGCGGCCAGGATTGTGCGAAGAGGCGCTGCGGCTTGGCCGCGTGCTGGCGGGCCTGATGCCGGGCAGCGTGCCCATCCTCGGCTTGCTGGCATTGATGGAGTTGCAAGCGTCGCGGCTGCGCGCGCGTGCAGCAGCCGATGGCGAGGCGGTACTGCTGTTGGATCAGGACCGCAGTCGCTGGGATTGGTTGCAGATTGCGCGTGGGCAGGCGCTACTGGAACAGGCGCAAGCCTTGGGCGGTAGTGACGATCCCTATGTGCTGCAGGCGGCGATTGCGGCGTGCCATGCTCGAGCGCGAGAGGCTGCGGATACCGATTGGTCCGCGATTGCGGCCCTGTATGCCCGGCTGGCCCAGGCGATGCCGTCGCCGGTGGTGGAACTCAATCGCGTGGTTGCTGTCGCGCAGGCGCAGGGGGCCGCAGTGGCATGGACGCTGCTGCAGGGCTTGCTGGGCGACCCGCAACTGCAGGGCTATGCGCCATTGCAAGCAGTGCGTGGTGATCTGTTGGCGCGGTTGGGGCGACATGATGAAGCTGCCCTCGCATTCGCCCAGGCGGCAGCGCTCAGCAACAATGCGCGCGAGCGTGAGAGCCTGCTGGCGCGCGCTGCTGCGAAGCAATGATGTCTGCTATTGGTTGAGGCGGGCTGGAAAGCACTTGCCTCCCATCTGCAGGAATGCTGTCCAGTTCGGGCGTTCGCTTTCAGCGCTCCGATGAGAGAAGAAAAAGCCCCGGCAGTGCCGGGGCTTCAGTGACTTCAGTTTGAGCGATCAGCCTTGCAGGCTGTTTAATCAGAAGTCGTAGGACGCGCTCAAGCGGACCGAACGCGGCGAGGTGTAGTAAGTGCCGATATTGTAGGTATTGGACACCGTGTACGGCCCATCCTGTGCCTGCGCTTCGCTCTGCACCGGCTTGAGTTCGTTGAACACATTGAACACATCCAGGCCAAAGGCCAGCTTGTGGTCGGCGAAGGACGGACGGTATTGCACGCCCAGATCCAGCCGCTTGGTCCACGGCTGGCGGCCGGCATCACCCGGGCTCGACGAAGCACCGAAGCAGGAGTGGTACGACGAGCCGTAACCCAGCGGATCGTCCTCGTTGGTGCCGTAGTAGCCCAGGCAGCTCTTGGGCATGCCGGATTGCACGCGCAGGGTTGCCGAAGCAATCCACTCGTCGTTGATCTTGTAGGCACCGTACGCCTTGAGCTGGTGGCGACGATCATTGGCGAGGTAACCGCCGGCGTATGCCATCAGCGCAGCCGCGTCCCAGTCCTGGGTCTTGGATACGTCATCCTGGCCGATATCCGACTTCACCTGACCTTCGGTATTACCGAAGTTGCGCGACCAGGTGTAGTCCACGCGGCCGTACCAATTGTCGGTCATCGGGTGTTCCAGGAACAGATCCACCGCGACGTAGTTGCGCTTGGCCTTGTTGTTGCCGTAGCCCCAGTCCTGGCCGTTCATCTGCACCTGGGTGTAGCCGGAGCCGTCGACATTGGCCAGCATGAAGGTGTTGGTCTTGCCCGGGTTGAAGATCAGGCAGCCGGGGATGTCGACCGAGTCCGGGTCCACGCCCATCGCAGTGAGCTTCTCAACCATGCGGTCGCTATCGCAGATGTCGTCGATGGCCGTCTGCAGGCGCCGGAAGGTGACCTTGGCACCGCTGTTCCAGGAGTCGCCCAGGGTCTTCTCGAAGCCGAGGATCAGCTCATCCTGGTATTGCGATTTCAGGTCCGTCGGTGCGACCGAGCGCGGGTCCGGGGTCTGGCCGTATTCGTTGTTGGCCGAGATCGGGCCATCGCCCAGCGCGGTCAGCCCGGTCGGGTTGCCGTCTGCGTCGATGCCGGTATAGGTGAAGTACTCGCGGGTGTAGGTCGAGGCGGAGGCTCCGCGGATAGCCACACTGTTGGGCAGGGCCAGGTAGTAGCGGCCCAGGTTGGCGAATACCTTCAGCGAGGAATCACCAAACACGTCCCAGCTTGCGCCAAGGCGTGGCGCCCACTGGTTGCCGCTCTCGACATACGGCACGGCCGAGCTGTTGAAGTTGGTGAACTTGTCGTTGCGCAGGCCCAGGGTGACCAGCCAGTCCGGCGTGATCTGCCAGCGATCTTCCAGGTAATAGGCCTTCTGCTCCACGCTCATGCTGGTGGTGGTGGAGAAGATGTACTTCTGCACGTAGTAACCGTTGCCGCCGGGCGCGGCGATATCGAAAGCGGCGTTGGGCGAGGCGCTGGGGTTGGCGAGCTTGCCGTAAATCCAGGCGTAGCCCGGACCGTTCATCGACTGGCCTTCGTTGTAGGCATTGAAGTACATGTTGTCGATGCCAGCGGTCAACTCGTGGTTGCCGATGCGGTACTGCAGGTCAACGCTCAGGCCGCGGCTCTTGTTGCTGGCATCAGGCGACTTGCCGACGTAGGTCGCCGAGGAGTTGCGGATCGGCGTGCCGCCGGTGATCGACGGGTCCTGGCTGGCGGTGCCGCTGAGGTAGGGCTGCGAGGTTTCGGCCGGGTTGAACTCCAGGTTTTCCTCGTTGCTGCGACCGTAGGTGGCGCTCAAGGTCAAGTCATCGGTCAAGTAGCCGGTGTACTTGAAGATGTCGTAGGTGTCCTTGAGCTTGGTGGTGTTGGGATAAACACCGGTACGGTCGCCCTCGGTCAGCGTGTCGTAGTCAAAGGCGGTGTAGTAGCCGGCCTGGCGATCGGTGTTCTGGATACGGGTGTATTCCAGGGTGTTGTTGTCGTTGATGTTCCAGTCGATCTTGCCGTAGAACTTCGGCGAGCTGTAGCTGTAGTTGTTGCGGATCTGCTGGGCTGCAGCGCTGTTGCCGGTGGATACGCCTTCGGTCTTGTCCGACTCGGCAGCCAGATGGATGAACAGACGATCTTCGATCAGCGGGCCACTGACATAGCCGCTATAGGTCGTGCGCGTTGCTGCATCGTTGTTGCGGTAGCGGTACAGGGTGCCCGGCAACGAGTCATCGGTGTAGCCATAGCCGCTGGGCAGGGTGGCACGTGGGTACCAGATGTCACGCGGCGATGCGGACAGGCTGTCCGGCGACCAGGTGGTCTGGAAGCCGAAGTGCCATTCGTTGGTGCCGTGCTCGCCGAGCTGGTTGATAACGCCACCGGTGGAACGGCCGTAGCGGGCGCTGTAGCCACCGGTGAAGGTTTCCTGCTGGTCGATCGAACCGTACGGCAGGCTGACACCCCCCATGTTGCTCAGTGGGTTGGAGGTGTTGTAGCCGTTGATGTAGTAAGCATTTTCGGTAACGCTGGAGCCGCCGAAGGACAGCACCGAGCGCGAGCCATTGCTGAACTCGCCGCTGCCGGCGACCACACCCGGAGCCAGCAGGGCGATGGCCTCGGCGCTGTGGCCCAGCGGCAGCACGGCCAGCTGTTCAGAGGTCATTACCGACTTGGAGACCGTGTTGGTCACGTCGATCTTCGGTGCATTGGCGGCGGTGACAGTCACTGCATCCAGGTTGGTAGCGCCTTCAGCGCCGCCGAAGGACACCTCGGTGCCCATGCCGACTTTCAGCAGCACGTCCTGGCGGGTGTCGATGACCTGGCCGTCGCGCTGCAGGGTGATGGCGTATTTGCCTACCGGCAACGAACCCAGGTTGTAGCGGCCGTTGGCATCGACCGTCACGCTGCGCTTTAGGCCGGACTCGTTCTGCACTGTGATCGTACCGCCGGCTGCAGCCGGGGCACTGCCGTACAGCGAACCGGTGGTGCTCTGTGCGGCGGCGGCGCCGATGACGGACGTGAGAACCACCGCCAGCGCGGTACGCCTGAAGGTGCGCTGGTTGCGATTGAAACTGCTCATTGAAACCCCTCTGAGATAAAAGTTGGCGGGCGCCCCTTCCCCGACTTCATGAGTCGCCCTGGCCAAAAGGTTTCACGGCAATGCAACGGGCCATGGTGGTCGCTGACACATGGCGGCAACAATTCCCCGCTAATGGATGGCGGCGCTTGCGCTGGGTTGATGTGCCCACCAGCGGCCACCGCCATCAGCAGCGCCCGCCGATGGCTTTTCGGGCCGGGGGATTGCCGGTCGTAGCGTGCGGGTGCCAGGCCTGGGGTAGTCCACTGGCGAGGGGCGCGACAGTGCACAACGACACTGCACGGCGGCACGCGGCTGGCTAAACTCCAAGGGTTGACTGACCACTGGAGTACCGCGTGAAACGAGTTGTAATCAGCCTGTTGGCGATGTCCGTGTCCACGGCCTTGATGGCCGCCCCGCCGAAGTTCGACGGCGCCCGTATCTCGGCCGATGTGAAGGAGCTTTCCTCCGACGCCTATGAAGGCCGCTCGCCGGCGACGGCGGGTGAGGAAAAGACCATCGCCTTCCTGAGCAAGCAGTTTGCCGATGCCGGCATGCAGCCCGGTGGTGACCTGAAGGACGGCCAGCGCCTGTGGACCCAGGCCGTGCCGCTGCTCAAGGGTGATATCGTCGGCAAGCCGGAGCTGTCGCTGAGCAGCCAGGGCAAGCCGCAGACGCTGACCCAGGGCCAGGAAATCGCTGTGCGTGCAGCGATGAACGGGGCAAGCCAGGTCGATATCCGCAACGCGCCGCTGGTGTTCCTGGGCTATGGCGTCAAGGCGCCGGAGCGCAACTGGGACGACTTCAAGGGCGTCGACCTGAAGGGCAAGATCGCCGTGGTGCTGATCAACGACCCCGATTTCGAGTCCGGCGCCGGTGATTTCGACGGCAAGGGCATGACCTATTACGGCCGTTGGACCTACAAGTTCGAAGAGGGCGCGCGCCAGGGCGCCGCCGGCGTGCTGATCGTGCACGAAACCGCACCGGCGTCCTATGGCTGGGCGACGGTGGCCGGTTCCAATACCAACACCATGTTCGACGTGGTCCGGCAGAACCCGGCCGAGGCACACCCGGCCCTGGAAGGCTGGATCCAGCGTGATCTGGCGGTAGACCTGTTCAAGCGCGCCGGCCTGGATTTCGAAGCACTGAAGAAGCAGGCGCAGTCGCGCGACTTCCAGCCGGTGGAACTGCAGGGTGAGACCTTCTCGGCCAATTACCAGGTCAAGAACGAGGTGATCACCTCGCACAACGTGGTGGCGCGCCTGGAAGGCAGCACGCATCCGGATGAGACCATCATCTACTCCGGCCACTGGGATCACATCGGTGTCGGTGAGCCGGACGCGCGTGGCGACCGTATCTTCAACGGCGCAATGGACAACGCCTCGGGCACTGCGGCCTTGGTTGAACTTGCGCGTGGTTTTGCCTCGCAGCCCAAGCCGCAGCGTTCGGTGGTGTTCCTGGCGGTGACCGCCGAAGAGAAGGGCCTGCTCGGCTCGGAGTACTACGCCAACAACCCGTTGTATCCGCTGGCCGAAACGGTGGCGGTGATCAACATGGACGGTATGTCGCCGTACAGCCCGTCGCGTGATTTCGGCATCTATGGCACGGCCAAGGTGGAACTGCTGGATCAGCTCAAGGACGTGGCCAAGGGCTGGGACATCCGCTACACCCCGGACACCAAGCCCGAAGCCGGCCTGTTCTTCCGCTCCGATCACTTCCCGTTCGCCAAGCGCGGCGTGCCGGCGTTGTCCTACGGGGCAGGGCAGGACTGGATCGACGGTGGCGTGGCCGCCGGCAAGAAGGCCTCCGACGAGTACACCGCCAAGCGCTATCACCAGCAGGGCGACGAGTGGCAGGCCGACTGGACCTTTGCCGGCGCAGCCCGCGATCTGGAAGTGCTGTACACGCTGGGTGAGAAACTGGCCAACTCACGCGACTGGCCGAACTGGAGCCCGGAAGAAAGCTTCCGCGCGGTCCGCGACGCGAGCGCCGCAGAGCGTAAATAAGGCACAACGCAAGTGCGCTTGAAGCCCCTCTCCCGTGGGAGAGGGGTTGGGGTGAGGGCCGTAGCTGCACAACGTTTGAGGCTCGTCCCGCTCCTCGCTTTTCGCACCACCAAGGAAGACCCATGCCAAATACCAGCGCACGCCGCGCAATCCTCTGCCTGGCCTGCACGATTTTTCCGATGGCAGCACTCGCCTCGCCATTGCCGCCGAACTGGCAGATGCTTCCCAGCAATCAGCAGGAACCGGAAAAGGGCCTGCCCACTGCACTGCAGACGCCGCTGCTGGCCAAGAACCAGCGTCTGCTGGGCCAGGTGGAGCTGGTGGTGTCCCTACCGTTCGATCAAGTGCTGCCGGTGGTACAGGCCAGCCTGGCACCGCTGGGTACGTTCAAGGCTCCGGTGCAACGCACGCGCGTGGCCTACATGGAACACGGCTGGGGCAATGTGCTGATTGCCCGCCGCCCGGAACTGAAAGCGGAGTTCATCCGTCGCTATCGCATGCCTGCACTACGCACGGCAGTGGAGCAGGGCGCACTGCTGGCTGAAGAACTGCCAATACGCGAACAACGCCTGCAGCGCGATCCCACGGTCGATGCGCTAAGCGACAGGATGGCCGAGTTGCAGGTCGACTTCGCCAGCTGGCAGGCCAGCGCCGAGCATAAACACGGCATGCTCGGGCGCGCCAAAAGCACGATCGAAGTGCGGGTCATGCAGATCGACGAAGCGCTGGGAAAGCCGGCCACGGCGGTAACCCTCAGCCGCACCGATGATTGGCCAAACCCGGATGGCGGCATCATCGACCAGCTGCGCGAGTTCAATGTGATGGGCGGCGGCCCCTCGCCCCGGCTGCGCCGACGCGGTGTACCGCAGTCCCTTTTCACCCCCGTCTACGACGCGCTGCGCAAGCTGCCCGCTGCAGCCTTGCAGGTCGGCGTAGGTAGCGCTGATTGGCAGCTGCCGTTGCAGGCTGACAGTCGTATCGTCGAGCCAACGCTGATCGCGCCGGGCAGCAGCAAGGATGCTACGGCCGCGCAGCGGCTGCTGACGAGCGAAAGTGGCCAGTACTACGACATGCGACCGCTGGCCGACGGCAGCGTGTTGTTGCTCAGCGGCTACCCCGATGCCTTGTGGCGCTGGGCGCCAGGCATGGGCAATACGCCGCAGCGGCTGTGGCAGGCCGCAGGCGATGCCGGCCGGGCCGGCTTGAGTACCGACCCGCAAGGGCGCACTGCGTGGCTGGCTGTGCAGCAGCACGTGGTGACGTATGCCGTCGGCCAGGCGGCTGCGACATCGCATCCGGTGCAATGGGCGGGCAACGTACGCCAGCCGATCAGCGGCGGCTGGAACTGGACGCAGGATGGGCTGGGGCAGCCACAGCCCTACGACCATGCTTTGGACGGCCGCGGCGGCATCCGCGACGTGCTGCGTGTATTGGAACTTCAGGCTGCGCCGGCGGCCGAAGGCGTGCCTTGGGTTTATGCGCAGAAATTCGATGCGCCGCGGCAAGGCGTGGTCGGCGGCTATCCCGGCAATGCGCTGATCAAGCCGGTGCGCTGGGACGGACCGGGACAGGGCTTCTGGGTGGAAGACCCGGCTGGCTTGACCGAGCTCGACGTGAGCAATGGCCGTGTCAGCCGCGTGCTGCCGCTGCCGCGCCGGTTCGGCGAGGTGGATGTCCATGACGATGCCGGCATGGCGCAGTGGGTGCCGACGCCGATGGGTTCGGCGGCCGGTGGCTGGGTTGCGGTGGGCTTCGTGCTGATGGAAGGGTCGCGCCGCAATCCGGGCATGCATGTGATTGATGTGGCCAGCGGAAAGCTGCGGCATTCACTCACGTTGCCGGGTCTGGATTCCTTGAATGCCGCGACAGCATCTGCCGATGGTCGAATGTTGGCGTTGGGCAGCAACGGCGGCGGTACGCCGGTTCTGACGGTATGGAACCTGGACAGCGGCAGGTCGCTCAGCTTGAACCCGAGTCGTTCGGCCTGCTGGGACCTGCGCCAGCTGCACTGGGCCCCGCAAGGTGATGCCCTGATAGGCCTGTGCGGTGACGGGGTTGCCCGTTGGCCGTTACCGGCGGACTGGCAAGCCAAGCCCCTGTAGCACCGAGACCTGCGCGACAGAGGCTTGCCGAGCCATGCTCGGCAGGCGCTTTCCCAATAAGGCCCGCACCACGTAGCCCGGGTAAGCAGCGCGCACCCGGGGCAGTCCGCGCAGAGCCCCCGGGTGCGCTGCGCTTACCCGGGCTACCGGCAGACACGCGCGATTCCGATGCTTGGCGGCTTCCGCCGCGGTTGCCGATGCCCGGGGCTTCCATCGTCGCCAATCCGGGCTTGATCGCCTTTTCCCGGCTTTCGTCGCAAGCCGCTTGCAGCCCCGTGGCGGACGCCTATGCTCGCTCCCAATCCTCTCGGTGACTGACCATGTTCGCCAGCCTCTTTCTCGGTTTCCGCATCCTCGCTGCCTGGGCACTGACCCTTCTGGCCGCGGCCTTCCTGTGGAGCGGCCTGTTCAGTGGCATGGACGAAGCGCCCGGCTGGATCTTCGGGCTCGCGGCGATGGCCCTGTCGGTGTTCGCGCTGACCTCCGTGGTCAGTCACATCCGGCGCGTCACCCTGATCGCTGATCGCATCGATTCGCAGACCCTGGCCAACCGCCATCGCCGCCAGGTCGAGCTGCCGCTGGATGCCCCCAGGGCGTTCGCGTTGCTGGAGCAGGTGATCGGGCAGATGCCGCGGATCGAGCAGCTGGAGCGTTCGGTCGGTACCCTGCAGCTGCGTGCCACCCAGCGCCGCGCAGATCCCTATGGCGAACGCCCGCCGTCGCGGTGGAACCCGATGGCACGGCTGGCCATCAAGCACAACCAGATCACCGCACGGGTCATCCCCGGCGTGGATACCAGCAGCGTCACGCTGTTCTTCGAGCCGGATGCCGGCGCCTGGGTGGACCTGCTGCTGCTGGACGAGGGCAGCAACTATGAGAATGCCGAGGCCATCACCCATGCCCTCAGTGGCAAGGTCGCCCAGCAGCGTCGTGAGGAACGCGAACACGTTGCACGCACCGAGGCTGAGAAGGAACTCAGTGTTGCCCGCCTCAACCTGTTGCATGCCCAGGTGGAACCGCACTTCCTCTACAACACGCTGGCCAATGCGCAGGTATTGACCCGCAGTGATCCGCTGCGTGCCGAGCAGATGCTCGGTCACCTGATCCAGTACCTGCGCAGTTCGCTGCCGGGCATCGATCAATCGGTGTCCACGCTGGGGCAGGAACTGGAGCGTGTGCAGGCCTATCTGGAGATCCTGCGGATACGCATGGGCTCGCGGCTTGCCCTGCAGATCGATGTGCCCGAGGCCCTGCACGGCATCAGCCTGCCGTCGATGTCGCTGCAGACGTTGGTGGAGAACGCGATCAAGCACGGCCTGGAACCCAAGAGTGGTGGCGGCACGGTGTGGATCCTGGCCCGCGAGCTGGACGGCCAGCTGACCATCACCGTGGCCGACGATGGGCAGGGCATCAGCTCGGACAACAGCGGTACCGGGATCGGCTTGAAGAACCTGCGCGAGCGGCTGCGTTTGAGCTGCGGTGAACAGGCCACGTTGGCCTTGGTGTCCAATTTCCCCAGTGGCATGGCCGCCACCATCAGCCTGCCGCGACGTGGACCCGTTGCAGCGGTTACGGGCGGGGGCGCCCCGGCCCCGGCCCCGGCCGCCGTGCCGTCGGTGCCAGTGGCCACGGTCCAGATACCTGCGGTACCGGAGGTGCCCCATGCACCTTGATGCCCTGATCGCCGAGGACGAGCCCCTGCTGCGGCAGTCCTTGCTGGACCAGTTGCAGCGCCTGTGGCCGGAGTTGCGCATCGTCGCCGAATGCGAAGATGGCGCTGCCGCACTGGAGGCCCTGGATAGCCACAAGCCCGACCTGGCCTTTCTGGACATCCGCATGCCCGGCATTACCGGCATCGACGTGGCCCGCGCGCTGCAGCAGGTGAGTCCGCAGACCGAGGTGGTCTTCGTCACCGCCTATGACCAGTACGCGATCAGCGCGTTTGAACAAGGCGCGATGGACTACCTGCTCAAGCCGGTCAGTGACGAACGCCTGCTGGCAACCCGTCAGCGCGTATTGGCACGTCGGCAGAGTGGCAGCCCCGACCCGGGCATGCTGGAGCGGCTACTGCAGCAGTTGGCGCGACAACCCTCGGCGGCACTTGCCGCGCCACCGCTGGCCTGGATCACCGCCAGCAATGGCCGCGAAACCCGCCTGGTGATGTTGGACGAGGTGCTGTATTTCCGCGCTGACAGCAAATACACCGTGGTGGTCACCGCCGACGAGGAGCTGCTGCTGCGTAGTTCCCTGCGTGAACTGGCCGCCGCGCTGGATGCAAACAGCTTCCGCCAGATCCACCGCGGCACCATCGTCAACATGAAAGCGGTGGCAGCAGTGAGCCGCGACGACAGTGGGCGCGGCGTGCTGCGGCTGAAGCAGCGGGCCGAGACATTGGTAGTCAGCCAACCGTTCATGAGTCTTTTCCGCGGCATGTGATGCCGCCTGGTCAGCCGGAGAATCACCATGCATTACCTCACCGTTCTGCTTGGCAGCCTGTTGTCGATGCTGGGCATACACGAATCCCCCGGGCAGACCTCGGTTACCCGCATCAGTGGCGAGCAGAACCTGCTCAGCCGCACCACGGTCAACGCCGGTGTGGCGCGCTTCCAATGCCTGCAGAGCGACAGCGGTCGCTGCGGCTATCAGGTTTATCGTGAGCATTGCGATGCCGCTGCTGGCGGTGCAGGGCAGGTCTGTAACCGCGAAGCCTTGCAGGACTTCGTGGTGGTGGTGGGCAATACACGCATCGTTGACGGCTTGCCGGCCGGTTTTGCGCAGCAGGTGAGCATCCGGCGGTGAGTTTGGTTGTGCCGTGTTGAAGCGCACCTCTCTCCCAAACCGCGCGCCGCACCCCGGCCTTGCGTTGACGCAAGCGCGCTGGAGTTCAGGCACTTTCTGCACCTGCAGCTTTAGCCCCTCTCCCCTTGCGGGAGAGGGATTGGGGAGAGGGGGAAGTTACGCCCTCGGTTCCCAGACAAAAAAGATCGCCGCGACAAAGCGCGGCGATGAGGAGCAACAAAGGGGAATAACGTCAGAACGCAGGTTGCAGACGCAGCCCATCGTCGCCAATGTGGTTCAGTTCGCCGACCAGCATCGAGTGCTGCCGCATCCGTCCCAGTTCACGCATGATGCGGATGTCTTCATGGCGCAACTCGCGGTTGGCCGTGACCGCCTGCTTGTAGTCCAGCACTTCCGGATAGTGCTTGGCCATCTCCAGCGCTTCGGCCACTTCATCGACGCTGTCGGCGTCGGAGCTGATGCGGGCGCGGCTGTTGAAGGCTTTCATCCAGCGCTCGAAACCGGCGGTGCGGTCGAACATGTTGGCCATGAACCAGATCACGAACAGGATCGAGATCCATGAGCCGAGCACGATCACCACGCGGGTGAAGGTGATATGGAAATCATCACGCCACAGGTAGTTGGTGATCAATCCCAGGATCAGCAGCGACGATGCCTGCCAAAGTACGATCGACGCCATCAGCCATTGGCACTTTGCCTTGGCCAACAGGTTCACTTCCTCGCGTATCTGCTGGTCGCTCAGCTTTTTCCAGTGGTCAACCTGCTTTTCAAACGGGCTGTGATACAGCTCGTTGTCTTCCAACAACAACCCCAAACCTCGAAACAACGCGATCATGTTGAGCTCCTTGCAGTAACTATCTGGAACGAGCGACGGATGCAGCGTGGAACGGTCAGGCGCTTCAAGTTCTAGCACTTTCATCGTGCTTGGCAATGGGGGCGGTGCGAAGATGGCGGCGCTGCCGGCAGTAGGGGTACAGCCTGGGCGCCCGGGTTTTGCGTTGCATCATCAGGCAAGTGGCGGGCATTACGCGTTCCGCAGCACTTTGGTGCTGCGGTTGCACAATATTTCGTTACCCGGCCGAGGATGAACGAAGGCACCGGTGCCGGCAGGGGGGATGGGGCCCAGTTGCGCAGCCCTGCCGCTAGGATAGGGTCCATGTCGTCCCTGTTCAGACCCGTTTCCTCCGCCGCCACTGCCCACATCCGCCGTTGGGTGCTGGACGCCTTTCCACGCGACCAGAGTGGTGTCGCCTACGACACGCCATTGGGCGACCCGGGCTGGTTCGGCCCGGACAGCGTCACCTGGCGCATTCATTCCGAATTTCCCGGCATGCTCGCTGGTGGTCTATGCGCCCTGATGCTGCAGTTGCTGCATCCGCGTGCACTTGCCGGCGTCTACGATCATTCCAACTTCCGCCAGGACCTGGTGGGGCGGCTGCGCCGCACCACCAGTTTCGTCGCCGGGACCAGCTATGCACCGGCGGGTGAGGTCGAGAAGTTGATTGCACGCGTGCGCCGTATTCATGCGCAGGTGGTTGGCACCTTGCCCGATGGCCAGGCCTATGCGGCCGATGATCCACAGTTGCTGACCTGGGTGCATGTCACCGAAGCATTCGGGTTTCTTGAAGGATGCCGACGCTATTGCCGTGACGTGCCCGTGGCCATTGCCGACCGTTATTACGATGAGTACCGGCGCGTTGCCGAGGCCTTGGGTGCGCGCGACGTGCCATCCAGCGAGGCGCAGGTGTACGCGTACTTCCACGCGCAGCAGGCGCAGCTGCGCATGGATGCGCGTTCGCGCGAAGTGCTGGATGTGCTCACCGAGGTACGCCTGCCGGTGCCCTTGCCGGGGGTTTCGCGCGATGTGTTTCTTGCGGCCGGCGCGGCCTTGCTGCCGGAGTGGGCGGTGCAGCTGCTAGGACGCAGCAGGGGGCAGCAACTGCAATCGGTGGTCGCCGCGCGCGTGCTGCGCAGCGTTGCACCGTTGTTCCGCATTGCATTGAACGATGGCATTTCCACACGTGCCTGCAAGCGGGTAGGGCAGGTGCCTGCGGTGCTGTCTACGTGGCCTGCCCCGGCCTGACCAACGCGTATCTAGGGCCGGGCCATGCTCGGCAGAGGCCTTACGAGCAAAAAACAACCCCTCCCCAACCCTCCCCCGCGCCTTCGGCGCAAGGGAGGGCGTTGTAGTGCCGAGCCATGCTCGGCAGGGCATTACCGGCAAGGCTTCTGCCGAGCATGGCTCGGCACTACAGGAAACAAGAAGCAGGAAACAGGCGCCATGGGCGCCTGTCTCCAAAAACAAAAACGCAGCCTGTTACCAGACCTTTACCCGCTTCTCCGGTGCCAGGTACAACTTCTGGCCTTCCTTGACCTCGAACGCGGGGTACCAGGCGTCCACGTTGCGTACGGTCAACGCACGGAACTGGCCCGGTGCGTGCACGTTGGTCAGCAGCGAGTTGCGCAGGGCCTGCTCACGTGCCTTGCTGCGCCACGCTTGGGCAAAGCCGAGGAAGAAGCGCTGGTCCGGGGTGAAGCCCTCCAGCGTTTGCTCCTGCTTGCCCTGCAACGACAGCCGGTAAGCATCGTAGGCGGTGCCCAGGCCGGCGACGTCGGCGATGTTCTCGCCCAGCGTCAGGCGACCATTGACGTGTACACCGGGGAACGGCTCGTAGCTGTCGAACTGCATGGCAAGCGCATCGCCGGCGGCGTTGAACTGCTTCAGGTCGTTCGGCGTCCACCAGTTGTGCAGCTTGCCGGTTTCGTCGAACAGCGCGCCGGCATTGTCGAAGCCATGGCTGATTTCGTGGCCGATCACCGCACCGATGGCGCCGTAGTTGATGGCGTCATCGGCGGCACCGTCGAAGAAGGGCGGTTGCAGGATCGCCGCCGGGAACACCAGGCGGTTCTCCAGTGGCACGTTCATCGCATTGATGGTCTGCGGCAGCATGGCCCACTCGCTGTGGTCCACGGGTTGGCCCAGCTTGGCGATATTGCGCTGGTATTCGAACAGCGAGGCGCGCTGGGCGTTGCCCAGGGTGTCGTCGCGCTTTACTTCCAGTGCGCTGTAATCGCGCCACTTGCTGGGATAGCCCATGTCCACCTTCAGGCCGTTCACCTTGGCCTTGGCGTGGGCCTTGGTTTCCGGCGACATCCAGGCCAATGCGTCGATGCGCTTGGCGAAGGCGGCGATGATGTTCTTGGCCATTTCATCGGCGCGTGCCTTGGTGGCCGCATCGAAGTGACGCTCGACGTAGATCTTGCCCACGGCCTCGCCAACGGCGGTGTTGGTCTCGGCCACGGCGCGCTTCCAGCGATCACTCTGCTGCGGGGTGCCGCTCATCGCTGTGCCGTGGAAGGCGAAACTGGCATCGGCGAACGCCTTGGGCAGATAGGGCGCGGCTTCATCCAGGGCATGGAAGGCCAGGTATTCCTTCCATACGTCCAGCGGCTCGCTGGCGACCAGCTTGGACAGGCCGTTCACCGCCTTCGGTTGCCACACGATGAAGTCCTGCTGTGCGCCCAGGTTGGCGCCATCGAGGAAGGCCGCCCAATCCATGCCGGGTGCCTTGGCAGTCAGGTCGCTCTGCTTCCAGGCGTTGGCGCCCTTCTGCACGTCGTTGGTTTCTTCCTGGGTGGCGTGGGCGCGGGCGATCTTGGTTTCCAGCGCAACGATGCGTGCTGCCTTGGCCGCTGCATCCTTGTCGCCGGACAACTCAAGCAGCTTGGCAACATAACCTTGATAGGCCGTACGCAGTTCGGCCATGCGGCCGTCCTGCAGGTAGAAGTCACGGTCCGGCATACCCAGGCCGCCCTGCACCAGATAGGGTGCGTTGCGATCCGGCTGCAGCAGGTCCACCGAGACCCAGACGCCAAACAGGTGCGGGGTATAGAAGTTGGTGGCGTTCAGCAGATCCACATCGGCGCGCAGGCTGGCGCCCAGGGTGCGTGCCAACGCCTGCTTGTCGGCGATGCCGGCAATGGCTTGCAGCTGCGGCTGGATCGGCGCCACGCCGCGCGCTTCGATGCCGGCTTCGTCCATGAACGCTGCGTAATAGTCACCGATCTTACGGACATCGGCAGCATCGGCCTTGCCAGCTTCTTCCATGATCGCGCGGGTATCGGCCAAGGTTTTTTCGGCGATCACGTTGAAGCTGCCGTAATTGGAACGATCGGCAGGGATCTCGGTGCGCTGCACCCAACCACCATTGGCGAAGTCGAAGAAGTTGTCGCCGGCGGCGACGGTGCGGTCCATGCCATCGGCATCAAAGCCGAAGCTGCCCAGCTGCGCCTTGGGCGCGGCCTGTGCAGGTGCTGCGGCCGGGCTGCTGGCAGTGGCCGGCGTTGCGCCGTCCTTGTCGCAGCCGCTCAGCGCGAGCGAGGCACCGATTGCAAGCATCAGCAGGGAACGTTGCAAAGCCATGGCAGTATCCAGAAAGGTTGGGTTGCCAAGTCTAGACCTGTGCTGGCGCTCAGGCAGATACCGATTTTGGCACTTGATGTGCGCGCCGGCGTGTGGCGTGGCAAAGATTTTTCTCACAAGCCCTTCACGCCGATGGCCCTTGTGCGGCATGCTTGCAGGCAACCCGCTGCGGGTGGTGTCTGGGGAGGCGCTGGCAGTGCGGCGGTCACACGTTTGTTTGATGTCGTCGCTGGATCCCCATCCGGCGGCACCCTTGGTGCCAAAGCAGTCGTTGGATCAACAATCGTGAACACAAAACGCCTTCCTTTGCTGCTCCGGACATCCTGGTGAGCCGAGCACCTGCCCATCCGGTGCGGGTAATCGCCATCGCGGGTGTGCTGGTGGCCATCCTGCTGGCGGTCGCGCTGACCATGATGTTGTGGAACGACCGCAGCACGCGTTTGCAGGCCGCACAGCGGCAGAGCGTGGCGCTGGCCAGCGGCAGCGACCGTTTGCTGCGTGCGCAGCTGATCACCATGGAGCGGGCCTTGCGCGGCAGCGCCAACGATGGCCGCGAACTCTATGCGCGTGTCCCGGAACAGGCCCCGGCATTGTTCGAGGCGAGTCTTCGCGGCGTCCTGGAACGCAACCATGACCTGGTATCGATCACCCTGGTCGACGGCCAGGGCCGGCCGCTGTCATCCGGGCGCGGTGATCCAACGCTGCCTCAGTGGGTCATCGCACAGAACCGCGTGTTGAGCGGTGAGTTGTATGTGGGCGCGCTGGAGGAACTGCCGGGCGGGCACTGGACAGTGCGTAGTGCGCTGGCGGTACAGCCGGGCCAGTGGCTGCTGGCGCGGGTGCGGCTGGGAACATTCCAGGAAGTCGTCAGCGGGCTGGACCTGGGCCGCGACGGCGTGGCCTCGATCGGCAACCGCTATGGTCAGTTGCTGGCACACAGCCGTGACCCAGGGCGCCTGGTGGGCAAGAAGCTGCCGACGCCCATGTCCATCATTCCCGCGTCCAACGACGTCATCGCACGTGGCGTCGTGGTCAGCCCATCGGACGGCCAGCTGCGTATCGCGGCGGTCAGCGTGCCGCCGGATTACCCGCTGATCCTGTTCACCGCGCTGTCCTACCAGGAGGTGATGGCGCGTTGGTACGTGTTCCTGTATGCGGGCATAGGCATTTACCTGCTTTATCTGCTGGGCCTTGCCTACCTGCTGTTCGCGGTTGATCGCAGTGCCAGGCACCAGGCCCGCCTGGGCGATGAGTTGCGCGCGGGCAACGCTGAGCTGTCGCTGGCCCATGAAGTGGGCAAGGTTGGCACCTGGTACGTGCATGGTGAGCCGCCGCAACTGGTCTGGTCCGAGCCGACCCGGCAGATGCTGCATCTCAAGGGCAACAGCGCATCCCTGGAGCAGTTCCTGGCGCAGGTGCATGAAGACGAGCGCAGTTCGCTGAAGGACAAGCTGAGCATGGCGCGGCAAGGCCACGGTGCGCTCAATGTCGGGTTCCGGTTGAAACTGGCCGATGGCTCATGGCGCTGGTTGTCCACCCGCGGCGAACTGGTCGGCGAGGAAGGCAGTACGCGACGCCTGGCCGGCGCGGTGGTGGACGTGAGTGAGCGGGTGCAGTTCGAAGAGCGCGCCGAAGAGGCGCAACGCCAGTTCCGGCTGGTGTTCGACCGCAACCCGGCGCCGTTCTGGATTTTTGATCTGGTGACCTTGCGCTTCATGGAGGTCAACCAGGCAGCCGTGGCGCAGTACGGCTACACCCGTGAGGAATTCCTGGCGATGTCGATCCTGGACATCCGGCCGCCGGAGGAATGGCCCGACATCCGCCAAAGCGTGGCGCGCGCGCTGCGCGGCGAGCAGGAAGGGATGAAGATCAGCACCCATCTGCGCAAGGACGGCACCGCCTTCCAGGTGCAGGGCCATTTCGCCAACCTGGAGTTTGCCGGGCGCAACGCCAGCCTGGTGTTGGCCGAAGATGTTAGCCAGCGCCTGCGCTATGAAAGCGAGCTGGCCTACCGGGCCAGCCATCACGCCGGCACTGGCCTGCTGACTGTTCGCGCGCTTGCCGAGAAGCTCGATGCCGGCAACAGCGGCTACACCATCGCCCATGTGCAGCTGCGTGGCCTGCAGATGATCACCGACACCCTGGGCCGCGAGGCGGGGGAGGACGTGCTGCGGGCGGTAGCCGTGCGCCTTGGCGGGCTGGCGGCGCGGTACGGCCTGCTGGCGCACCAGCCGGCCGAGGATTTCGTACTGGCGATCCAGAGCAGTACCGATGTGGAGCGGGCGTTGGAGGCCTTGTTGGCGGCCGTGGCCGAGCCGGTGCGCGGCCGTGACACCCTCAATCAGCTGGAAGCGCGTGTGGGCGTGGCCAGTTGCCCGGTAGATGGGGAACTGGCCGAGCAGGTGCTGGGGCGCGCGGCCCAGGCCGCCCATGCCGCCCGTGAAAGCGGTGCAACCCTGCTGCGCTTCGAGCCGGGCATGGCAGCCCATTACACCGAGCGCCTGCAGTTGGCCGGGCGCATCCACATGGCGATCGACCATGGCGAGTTCGAGCTGCACTTCCAGCCGATCCGGCACGCAGCCGATGGCAGCCCGGCGGCATTGGAAGCCCTGCTGCGATGGCCGCAGCCGGATGGCAGCTACATTGCACCGGCCGATTTCATCCAGCTGTGCGAGGACACCGGCCTGATCATTTCGCTGGGCCGCTGGGTAATCCATGCCGCCGCACGCGCGCAGCGGCAACTGGTGGCTGCCGGCTGGGGCCAGCTGCCGATCGCGGTCAACGTCTCGGCGGTGCAGCTGTTCAACAGCGACCTGGTCGGCGAGTTCAGCCGCGCCATGCACGAATTCAAGCTGCAACCGGGCGCGTTGCAGATGGAGTTGACCGAAAGCGTGCTCATGCGCAATCCCACCCAGGCCCTGCAGACCCTCGGGCACCTGCATGCCAATGGCATCGGTGTGGCGTTGGATGATTTCGGCACCGGCTTCTCCAGCATGTCCTATCTGCAGCACCTGCCGCTGGACTCGCTGAAGATCGATCGCGTGTTCGTTACCGATGTGGAGACCAATCCGCGCAATGCCGCCATTTGCCGCGCCCTGCTCTCGCTGGGCCACAGCATGGGGCTGTCGGTGATCGCCGAGGGCGTGGAGACCGATGGTCAGCACCGTTGGCTGGCCGCACACGGCTGCGACCAGGTGCAGGGCTACCTGCTGGGGCGGCCGATGCCGTTGGAAGAGATCCTGGTGATGCTGGACCGCAGCCGCCGCTCAGAGTGAGTTCTCGGCTTCGGTGTCCAGGCGCTGCACAAGATAGTCGATGAAACTGCGGACCTTTGGTGCCAGATGGCTGCGGCTGGCGTAGACGGCATAGATGCCGATCGGCGCGGCCTCCCAGCCGGGCAGCACCGGCACCAGCCGACCGTCGGCCAGGGCCTGTTCGATGATGAAATCCGGCTGGCTGATGATGCCCATGCCGGCGATGGCGGCCTCCCGCAGGACCTCGCCATTGTTGGCGCGCATGCGCGGCTGCAGCGGCACGCTCACTTCCCCTTCGGGCCCGGACAAACTCCATGTTTCGCCGTCGGCCGCATAGGTATAGGACAGGCAATCGTGTGCGGCTAGATCCTGCGGGGTAGTGGGCATGCCCCGCTTGGCCAGATAGGACGGCGCCGCACACAGCGTGATGTGCGCCTGGGCCAGACGTCGCGCGATCAGGCTGGGCGCGGGCTGGCGGGTGATGCGGATGGCCAGGTCGAAGCCCTCTTCGACCATGTCGACCAAGCGGTCAGACAACTGCAGGTCCAGTTCCACCTGCGGGTTGGCCGCGCTGTAGTCCGGCAGCAGACGGGCCAGTCGCGTGATGCCGTAGCTGACCGGCGCATTGATCCGCAACCGCCCCGATGGCTGCAGCGCCTGGGCGCCCACCGAGGCCTCCAACGCATCGAACTCGGCCAGCAGTTGCAGGCAGCGCTGGTAGTACATCGCGCCGATGCTGGTCGGGCTGACCCGGCGCGTGGTGCGGTTGAGCAGGCGCGCAGACAAGCGCTTTTCCAGCGCTGCGATCTGCCGGGTTACCGCGGCGGTGGACAGGTCCAAGGCCTCGGCGGCAGCGCTGAAACCATTGCGCTCGACCACCGCGACGAACACCCGCATGGCATCGATGGTGTCCATTGTTTCCGTTTTCGCAATAAAACGTTGACGCCGAGATTATTTGTTGTCCACACCTTGCGCAATAAGCTGGCAACTGTCCCCTTCCCTTGGGAGTGCGCCATGAGCTCGTTGCTACCGTCCCTCTACATTTCGCATGGTTCGCCAATGACCGCCTTGCGGCCGGGTCAGGTAGGGCCGCGCCTGGCCGAACTGGCCGCCGGGCTGCAGAAGCCGCGCGCCATCGTCATGGCGTCCGCGCACTGGCTTGGCCGCACGCCGATGGTGTCTGCTTCGGCGCAGCCGCCGACCATCCACGACTTTGGTGGCTTCCCCGAGGAGCTGTACCAGCTGCACTATCCGGCACCGGGTGCGCCGGCGCTGGCACAGGAGGTGGCTGCGCGCCTGGACAAGGCGGGCTTGAGGCCGGTGATCGATCCCAATCGTGGCCTGGACCACGGCGCCTGGGTGCCGCTGCGCTACCTCTACCCCCAGGCCGATATCCCGGTGCTGCAGGTGTCGATCCAGCCCTCGCTGGGGCCGCGCCACCAGTTCGAGGTCGGCCGCGCGCTGGCGCCGCTGCGCGAACAGGGCGTGTTGCTGATCGGTTCGGGCAGCATCACCCACAACCTGCATGACTGGCACAACTACGCGCAGGGCAAGGACGCGCCTTACGTGCGGCCCTTCATCGAGTGGATGGAACACAAGCTGCGTGGCGATGATCTGCCGGCGTTGTTTGATTATCGCCAGCAGGCACCCTACGCCGCGCAGGCCCATCCCACCGATGAGCACCTGCTGCCCTTGTACTTCGCCATGGGTGCGGCAGGCTCGGAGGCGTTGGGTGCGCAGCGTATCGATGCCGGCATCGACATGGGTTTCCTGGCGATGGATATCTACCGTTTTGACGGTGTGCCTGCAGCCAAAGCCGCGGCATGAACCTGCGCGGGATCACCGCGCGATGCAGGATTTGATGGCGTGAAGAGATGAATGTGCGTTGGGTGCTTGCCTGTCGCGCATTCATTCTCTACTCGCATTGTCAGCACGCTGTGCTAGTTTTTCCGGGTCTATGGCGCTGTCGGGTTCGCGCCGATTTCTGGAACACGCATGCATACGATTGAAGTCGTCCTGGCGATGCTGGTGGCCGTTGTCGCCAGCGGCTATCTGGTCAGAATCCTGCCGTTCTCGCTGCCGCTGCCCCTGGTGCAGATTGGCCTGGGGGCGCTGATATCCGGCGTTTTCAAGCGCGGCCACGCGCTGGAGCCGGAGATGTTCTTCCTGCTGTTCCTGCCGCCGTTGCTGTTTCTCGATGGGTGGCGCATTCCCAAGCAGGGCCTGTTCCGCGACAAGGGCGCCATCCTGGAGTTGGCGTTCGGCCTGGTGGTGTTCACCGTGGTCGGGGCAGGCCTGCTGATCCATTGGTTGATCCCGGCCATGCCGCTGGCGGTGGCGTTTGCCTTGGCGGCGATCATCTCGCCCACCGATCCGGTGGCGGTCAGCGCGATCGCTTCGCGCGTGCCCATTCCCAAGCGGCTGATGCACATCCTGGAAGGCGAGTCGTTGTTGAACGACGCCTCCGGCCTGGTCTGCTTCCGGTTTGCGGTGGCAGCGGTAATGACCGGCAGCTTCTCGCTGGCGCAGGCCTCGCTGACCTTCCTGTGGGTGGCCTTCGCGGGCCTGGCCATTGGTGTGGCGGTGACCTGGTGCGTGTCCACGTTCCAGCGCTGGCTGTGGCGTGGCTTCGGTGAAGAGCCGGGCGCTGCACTGCTGGTCAACCTGCTGATTCCGTTTGCCGCGTACCTGCTGGCCGAAGAGCTGCAGGCCTCGGGCATCCTGGCGGCGGTCGCCGCCGGCGTCACCATGAGCTACGTTGAACTCACCGGCCGTATCAGCGGCAGCATGCGCGTGCAGCGCAATGCGGTCTGGAACATGGTGCAGTTCACCTTCAACGGCATCATGTTCGTTTTGCTGGGCGAGCAGTTGCCGGGCATCGTTGAGCGCGCGGTGGAGACCATGTCAGTCACCGGCCATCACAGCCCCTGGTGGCTGGTGGTCTACGTGCTGGCGATCAACGGCATGCTGGTGGCGCTACGCCTTATCTTCGTTTGGCTGTCACTGCGTTGGAACCTGCTCAAGGCACGCCTGCGTGGCGAGAAGGAAACCACTACCCAGTGGCGGGTGATCCTGGCGATGTCGGTGGCCGGCGTGCGTGGCGCGATCACCTTGGCGGGTGTGTTGACCTTGCCGTTGATGATTCCCGGCGGCGAGCCGTTCCCGGCCCGTGACCTGGTGATCTTCCTGGCCGCAGCCGTGATCCTGGTGTCGCTGGTGGGCGCCAGCCTGTTGCTGCCACGGCTGCTCAAGGGCCTGGAGCTACCCAAGGACGACAGCAGCCGGCGCGAGGAGGACCTGGCACGCAAGGCCTCGTCCAAGGCTGCGTTGGCGGCGGTTGAAAAGGCCCGCCAGCAATTGGTGGATGGGCAATCCACCAGCGCCGTGCAGCTGCTGAACGATGCCGCGGCGCGGGTCAGTCTGCTGTACCAGCGCAATCTGGAAAAAGGGCAGGGACCTGACGAAGATCCGGAGAAGGTGCGGCGCATGGAGCAGGCCTACCGCAGTCTGCGCACGGCGGGGCTGAATGCCGAACGTGAGGAGCTGTTCCGGCTGACCCGGCGCGGGCAGGTGTCCGATGAAATCGCTCGCAAGCTGATCCGCAACCTGGATCTGCTGGAGAGTCGGCAAAGGGACTGAGGGGGCAGTTGGGAACCTCCAGCCCTTTTTTCGCGTGCGGGAGAGGGGCCGTAGCGAGATTGTTTGCGCCCTTGAAGCCCCTCTCCCGCATGCGGGAGAGGGGCTGGGGTGAGGGCAAGCTGTCGCTCTTAAGCGTTCTTCAACTCAAGGAAATACGGCTCGACCGTGCCCTTGATCTTCAGCGTCATCGGGTTGCCACGGCGGTCACGGGCCTTGCCGGCCTGCACGCGGATCCAGCCTTCGGCCACCGAGTACTCCTCAACGTCATCGCGCTCGATGCCATTGAAACGCACGCCAACGCCGCGTTGCAGGGCTTCGGCATTGTGGAACGGGCTCTGCGGGTTAACCGCCAGATGATCGGGAGGGGTATCGCTCATATCAGTGTTTCACTGAAGGCCACCGTGGCCCTCTTCGGGGCGCAAGGATAACCGCTGTGACGCGGCAAGGCTTTCGCTGTCGCGCTGCGGGCGGCAGAATGCGCGCCAAACATGTAGTGGAAACGGTCCCATGCCAGACAACAGCGCCGATTACGAAGACAGCGACGAACTGCAACCGGATTTTGAAGAAGACGACCATCCGGCGCGGGTCTGGAACCTGCTGTGGCTGATCAACCCCGGCGACGAAGACGCCGCCCTGCAGCAGTTCGATGGCTGGCGCGAAGCGCGCGCAGGGGCCGAGGACGACGCCAGCGACGAGCAATGGCTATGGGACCTGAAGGACGCCATCGACTGGCGTTCAGGTTTCTACGTGGATTGGAAGGACACCGATTCCTTCGTGGCCGCGCTGGACGAAATGGCTGCGCGCTGGAACCTGGACATTGCCTGGGGCGGCGACTTCGATGATGAAGACTTCACTGCCGACCTCGACGTGCCGACCTTGATGACCACCGCCCACGACCGCCTGCGCGAGCACGGTTACACGGTGTGGAACTGGAACACCGGTGGCGACGCCTACGCCGGTTGGGTGGCGCTGAGCCGCGATGACGAAGCGATGCTGGCGCTGTGCTCGTTACTGGGCGTGGAAGTGCGCCCTGGCAGCGACCCTTTTTGAGGCAAAAAAACAGGTAACAGGAACGAGGAACCAGAGAAAGCGGGAGCCAAGCTGTTTTGACCTCGCTGGTTTCCGGTTTCTGGTTCCTGATGTCTAGGTTCCGGCTTCAACGTACAGCGCCCGCGCGTTGGCAATCACACGGCGGACCAGTGCGCGATCGGTATGCCGTGAAATCGCCTGCGCGCCCAAGGTGATGGCCTGCTCGCGCAGCGGTGCTGGCACGTCATAGTGCACGCCGCTGGGCCGATTCTGGAACGCCCTGCGGGGAATGCCGAGCTGCTGCGCCAGCGCATGCAGCTCGGGCAATGTGTCGGCCATCAGATGCGCCCAGCGCTCACCGCGCCAGGGATGTACCGCATCGTCGATATAGACCGTCACGGCAGGCCTGGGGCTCAGGGCTTGGGCTTGTCGTCGCTGCTGTCAGCGTCGGCGGCCGGGACTTCTTCGGCGACATCGACCACGTCGGTGGCTTCCGCGGCGTCTTCGCCTTCCACGCCTTCAAACTCGGCGACCAGGCCGGCCAGGTAATCGTCGGCGGTCTTGCCTTCATCGGCGGCCAGGTCGTCGATCATCTGCTGCAGCGCTGCGGAGTATTCCAGGGTGACCTTGCGGCCTTCCTTCTCCTGCACATTGGCCAGGTGCTTGAGCATGGCCAGCATCGGCACCGGGTTGTCGGCATTGCCCATGGTCTGGCCACCGATGGCCAGCAGCCATTCATTGCCCTGCAGGCCGATGGCGGCCACTACCTGGCCTTCTTCATTGACCAGCACGGCGTGGTTCTGCACGGGCTGCTGGGCGTTCAGGCGGGCGAACGGACGGCGCGGGGCCTGCTTCTTGCGCTTGTCGCGCTTGGCTTTGGAGAGCTTGGACATGGGATTGGGCTAGTGGAAAACGATGCCCATTGTAGGCGCCAAGCCGGTTTGGCGTTTGCGAGGGTCGGGCAGGGAGGTTTCATCCTGTGCGCTGAATGCTGAAAGCACCCCTCCCCAACCCTCCCCTTGGCCTGCGGCCAAAGGGAGGGGGCTGTTCGTGCAGCCCGGCGGAATCTGGACGCAGGCCCGCTTTCGCCCCCTCCCTTTGGCCGCAGGCCAAGGGGAGGGTTGGGGAGGGGTAGCTTCAAGGGAGCCGATAACCGACAGAACACCAGCCCTCAATCCACCGCCGAAGGCACCCCATCCACTTCCACGTCCGCGGCCGCATTGGACGGCAAGGCCAGCGTGGCAGCCTCATTGAGCGCGGCCGCCTCGGCCTCCTTGGTCATCACCACAATGCTGATGCGGCGGTTGATCGGGTTCTGCGGGTTGATCTTGTCGAACAATGCCGACGAAGCCAGGCCGACCACTCGGGCCACCTTGGCTTCCTCCATGCCGCCTTCCAGCAAGGTGCGACGCGCGGCGTTGGCGCGGTCGGCACTGAGCTCCCAGTTGCCGTAGCCGAGCTGGGTGGAATAGGCGGTGGTGTCGGTATGGCCGGTGATGCTGATGTGGTTGGGCACCTGGTTGATGAAGTGCGACAGCTCCACCAGGATCGTCTTGGTATACGGCATCAGGCGCGCGCTGCCGAGATCGAACATCGGCCGGTTCTGCTTGTCCACGATCTGGATGCGCAGGCCTTCCGGGG
>NZ_DAMBEF010000022.1:0-62994 GCF_032061965.1 Stenotrophomonas sp.
TTCTGCAGGTAGCCGGCGCCGTGCACGAACATGGCGATCGGGTACTGCTTGCCCGCTTCAAGCTTTTCCGGGCCGTAGTACTTGGCCCAGACGTGGCCGGCGCCGTGCTTGGACGGCACCTGCACCATCTGCGGCTGCACCCACTCGCGTGCCTTGAATTCGGCGCTGCGGGTGTCGGTGAGCTTGCGTGCTTGCCCGCCGCTGACCGGCAGTACGGCCACCTGGGCCGGCAGGTACGGTGCGGAGTAACGCACCAGCAACTGCTGGCCATCCGGTGACAGGCTGAAGTCTTCCACGCCGTCGAGCGCGGTCACTTCGCGCACGGCACCGCCGTTGGCGTTGACGTTGCAGACTTCGTAATCGCCCGGCCACTTCTGGTTGCAGACGAAGTAGAAGCTGTTGCCGTCGGCGCTGACCACCGGTGCCGAGGTTTCCCAGTTGCCCGAGGTAATCGCCTTGGGCTTGGCGCTGCCACTCTGCGTGTACAGATGCGAGTAGCCGGATTCTTCGGACAGCAACCACAGGGTGCGGCCGTCCGGCATCCAGCCGTAGTCGTTGAAGCCCCAGTTGATCCAGCCGGCGTCGGTCAGGCGGTGGCGGTTCTCCAGGCGTGCACTGCTGGCGCTGGTGGTGACGATCCAGCGGTCCTTGTTGTCATTGGCGCGCAGCATGATCGCGGCCTGGCTGCCATCGGCATTCCAGCGGATACCGCCGCCCATGAAGTCGCTCATCAGTTCCAGCGGACGGTTGCCCTTGAGCGCGTCCTTGCCGGCCTTGCTGCGCAGGTCGGCCAGCGGGTCGGTGGCGATGCCCGGCAGGTTGTCCAGCGACAGTGCTTCGACCTTGCCGGTGCTGGCATCGGCCAACCAGAACGCATGCGGCTCCGGATCATTGCGACCAACGCGGGTGCGGGTGTCCTCGGCTTCTTCGTAGCCGGATTCGGTCACGTACAGCGGCATCTTGCCGCCGCGGCCTTCCTCGTAGCCCTTGGGCTTGGTCACCACGATCAGGTGGCGGGCATCGGGCGAGAGCGCGCTGTCGACGATCTCGACATCGGCGCCGAGGAAGATCGGGGCCGGTGCGCGGGTGGGATCGGCCTGGCGCCAGCGCTCGCCCTGCTCGCGCAGTTCATCGCGCTGGGCGCGGTCGCTACGCAGGGTGGAC
Source organism: Stenotrophomonas sp. (assembly GCF_032061965.1). Classification (GTDB taxonomy): domain Bacteria; phylum Pseudomonadota; class Gammaproteobacteria; order Xanthomonadales; family Xanthomonadaceae; genus Stenotrophomonas. Next base: position 1,165 of record NZ_DAMBEF010000022.1, read on the forward strand.
AGGGTGCGCATCTGCTGGTCACGCAGCACGTCGGCCTTGGGTGCATCAGCCGGGTTCTTGTCAGCCTTGAGCTCAGCGACTTCGCTGGTCACGCCGTTGCGGGCGTTCCAGTGGAACCAGCTGTTGCCGACCTGCCAGATCACGCCGCCATCGCTGGCGAAATTGACACCGCTGGCGCGATCGTTGCTGCGGGTGAGCTGGGTCAGGCCGCCGCTGCGCAGGTCGCGCACGAATACGTCGCCATTGCGGACAAAGGCCATGCGCTGGCGGCTGCTGTCATAGACGCGATCAGCCGCGTCGAGGGTGCCGCGCTGGTCATCGGCCACCTGCTGGGCGACGCCGCCGGCCAGCGGCAGGCGGAAGCTGTCACGTACCTGGCTGCCCTGGCGCTTGAGCGTGTACTCGACCTGCTGGCCATTCCATGACCACCAGGCCGATTCCACCGGCGGGCCGATCCAGTCCGGGTTGGCCATGGCCTGCTCGATGGTGATCGGCGTGGGCGCGGCATGGGCGCTGCCGAAAGCGGTCAACAACAGCAGGGACAGGGGCAGGAGCTTGGGCATCATTCGGCACCGGTGAAGAGAACCGGGCAAGGGTAGCAGCAGCCCAACCCGGCGGGCTGGGCCACAGGTCATGGGCGCAGGGTTCGGCAGGTGAGTTGCCGGAATCGGCAATGTTTGTCGCCATCGCCCGGCGCGGCCAAAGGCCGGGGCAGAAGGTAGAGCCGAGCCATGCTCGGCAGAGGCTTTCCCGGTGAGGCCCCAGCCGAGCATGACTCGGCTCTACAGGGGTCGAGCTTTGCCGGGAGGAGAGGTGTAGTGCCGAGCCATGCTCGGCAGAGGCTTTCCCGGTGAGGCCCCAGCCGAGCATGGCTCGGCTCTACAGGAGCAGCAGAGCCGACCCCTCCCCAACCCTCCCCTTGGCTGCACCAAAGGGAGGGAGCTCTAGCTGCTGCGACTTTTTGACGCACTGCGACAACCGGTCACATCCGCTCTTAACCGATACAGGACCAGAATCGCCCCAATTAAAAAACCTCTCTGGAGAAGCGCGGTGGAAGCGCTGCTGTTATCCCGGATCCAGTTCGGGTTCGTCATAAGTTTTCATGTGTTGTTTCCGGCCTTCACCATCGGCACGGCCAGCTGGTTGGCCTTCGTCGAGTGGCGTTGGCTGCGCACCCGCAATCCGGTCTGGCGCGAGCTGTTCTTCTTCTGGCAGAAGATCTTCGCGGTGTCCTTCGGCATGGGCGTGGTCAGCGGCATCGTGATGGCCTTCCAGTTCGGCACCAACTGGCCGCGCCTGAGCGAAGTGGCCGGCACCGTCATCGGTCCCTTGCTGACCTACGAGGTGCTGACCGCGTTCTTCCTGGAAGCCAGCTTCCTTGGCGTGATGTTGTTCGGCTGGGAGAAGGTGTCGCCGCGGCTGCACTTCCTGTCCACCTGCATGGTGGCGCTGGGCACGCTGTTTTCCACGTTCTGGATCCTGTCGTCCAACAGCTGGCTGCATACGCCGGCTGGCTACACGCTGGTCGATGGCATCGTGCATCCGCAGGACTGGTGGCAGGTGGTGTTCAACCCGTCCTTCCCCTATCGATTGGCGCATATGGCGCTGGCGTCGTTCATCACCACCTGCTTCGTGATCGGCGGTGTCGGGGCGTGGTATCTGCGCCGTGGCGTGCATGTGGAGGCCGGCCGCAAGATGTTGATTGCAGCGGTGGCATTTGCCGCGTTGACGGTGCCGGTACAGATCTTCGTCGGCGACATGCATGGTTTGAACACGCTTGAACATCAGCCGATGAAGATCGCTGCGATGGAAGCGCATTGGCATCAAACCAAGCCCGGCGAAGGCGTGCCGCTGGTGGTATTCGCGGTGCCTAACGAGAAGGAAGAACGCAACGGTTACGAGATCGCCATCCCCAAACTCGGCAGCGTGATCCTGACACACAGCCTGGACGGCAGCTTCGCGCCGCTGACCTCGGTGCCGGCCAGCGAGCGCCCGCCGGTGGTGCCGGTGTTCTATGCGTTCCGCATCATGGTTGGGCTGGGCTCGTTGATGCTGGCGCTGGCGTGGATATCGGCATTCCAGTTGTGGCGCGGTCGTCTGCTGCAATCGAAGTGGTTGCTGCGTGGTTGGAACTGGATGCTGCCCAGTGGCTTCATTGCACTGGTTGCCGGTTGGTTCGTCACCGAGATGGGGCGGCAGCCTTGGGTCGTCTACGGCCTGTTGCGCACTGCCGATGCCGTGGGCACGCAGAGTGCGTGGATGACGGCGGTGTCGTTGGCCGTCTATGTGATCGGCTATCTGTTCGTGTTCGGCTGGGGCATCTGGTACCTGGTCAAGATCCTGCGCAACGGCCCGGCACCGTATGACCTGCCGCCACAGGACGACGGCATGCATACCCCGGCGCGGCCGCTGTCCGGCGTCAACGAGCCGCTGGAGGAGCGCTGAGATGGAAATGACAACCTGGCTGCCGGTGGCATGGTTCGCGGTGATTGGTTTCGGCGTGCTGATGTACGTGGTGCTGGATGGCTTCGTGCTCGGCATCGGCATCCTGGCGCCATTCGCCGATGACGAGCAGCAGCTCGATGTGATGATGAATACCGCCGCGCCGATCTGGGATGGCAACGAAACCTGGCTGGTGCTGGGTGGCGCCGGCCTGCTGGCGGCCTTTCCCAAGGCCTATGCGGTGCTGCTGTCCGGCCTCTATTTGCCGGTGTTGCTGCTGGTGATGGGGCTGGTATTCCGCGGCGTGGCCTTCGAGTTCCGCTTCAAGGCACAACGTTCGCGCGCGCTGTGGAGCGTGGCCTTCGCGCTGGGTTCGCTGCTGGCGGCATTTGCGCAGGGGGTGATCCTGGGCGCGCTGGTACAGGGCCTGCCGATGCAGGACGGGCACTACAGCGGCGGTGCGTTTGGCTGGTTCAGCCCGTTCTCGATGCTGACCGGGGTGGCGGTGGTCACCGGCTACGCGTTGCTGGGCAGTACCTGGCTGATCCTCAAGACCGAGGGCCGTGAGCAGGCGCTGGCGCGTTCACTCACCCGGCCGCTGATGGTGGCGGTGATCGTGTTCATGGGGTTGGTCAGCACCTGGCTGCCGTTCCTGCAGTCGCGGGTGATGGAGCGCTGGTTCAGCGGCGGCAACTTCTGGTGGCTGTCGCCGGTGCCGCTGCTGACCCTGGTGGTGGCGGTGGCGTTGTGGCGCAGCGCCATGCATCCGCGCCGCGACCTGCCGCCCTTCCTGCTGACCCTGGCCCTGTTCGTGCTGGGCTTCATCGGCCTGGTGCTGGGCATGTGGCCCTACCTGCTGCCGCCCCACCTGACCCTGTGGCAGGCGGCGGCGCCGGCCTCGTCACTGGCGTTCAGCCTGGTCGGGCTGGTCGTGCTGCTGCCGGTGATCCTAGGCTATACGGTGTGGTCGTACCGGGTATTCCGCGGCAAGGTGACGGCTGAAGCGGGTTACCACTAGGCAGGAAGTGGATGCTGCGGCTTGCCAGCGTGGCCGCGCACGGCCAAGCTGGCGGCCCCGTGGTGGTCGCTGCCATCATGGCCAGCGCCCAAGAACGAGGTCATCGCAGTCGCATGTCGGTTGTTTCAGAGCAGTTCTCTTCCACCTCACGCCATCCGCTTGCCAAGGGAGGGCTGCACCGCTTGCTGGCTGTTGGTGCGGGGCAATCGATCGATCTGCAGACCTTTTACGACCATGTGCGCGCGGTGGCTGGCTTGCTTCCGTCTGCCCAGCACGCGGTCAACCTGTGTGAAGACCGCTACCGCTTCCTTGTGGCTTTCTGCGCGGTGGCCTTGCGCGGGCAGGTGAATCTGTTGCCGCCTTCGCGCGCGCATGCAGTGGTAGCCGATGTGCAGCAGCGCTATCCGCAGACCTATTGCGTGGCCGATGAAGCGCTGGAGCACCTGCCCACGGGCAGCTTCGTGCTGCCGGCAGTCCTGCCGCGCCTGGGCGGCGAGATTCCACAATTGTCCGATGCGCAGTTGGTGGCGATAGGCTTCACCTCCGGCAGCACCGGCACCCCCAGCGCCAACAGCAAGACCTGGGGCTCGTTCCTGCGCAGTACCGAGCAGAACCTGCAGGCATTGCAGGGTCTGTGGGGTGATGCACAACCTTCGTTGGTGGCCACGGTGCCATCGCAGCATATGTACGGCATGGAGATGGCTGTGCTGCTGCCGATGCTGGCGCCTGCCACGCTGCAGGCCGGGCGCCCGTTCTTTCCGCAGGATGTGGTGCTGGCACTGGAAGAAGTTGCGGCGCCGCGCGTGCTGGTCACCACGCCGGTCCACCTCAAGGCCTTGGTGGAATCCGGTGTGAGCCTGCCACCTTTGGCCGGCATCGTTACCGCCACGGCTCCCTTGCCGCAGGCGTTGGCGGCGGCGGCCGAGCAAGCGTTTGCCACCGAAGTGCGTGAGATGTTCGGCTCCACCGAGACCTGCATCTTTGCCCGCCGGCGGACGGCGCTTGAGACGGCGTGGACACTGCTGCCTGGCGTTCGCCTTGAGCCACAACCGGACGGCACGCGGGTACATGCCGACCATCTTGTTGCACCGGTGGTGCTGGCCGATCTGGTCGAACTGCTGCCGGATGACCGCTTCGTACTGCGCGGCCGCCGCGCCGACCTGCTGGAAATCGCCGGCAAACGTGCCTCGTTGGGGGATCTGACTCGCAAGCTGCAGGCGGTGCCCGGCGTTGTCGATGCCGTGGTGGTGCAGTTGGCACCTGAGCCTGGGCATGCGGTGGGCCGTATCGCGGCACTGGTAGTCGCTCCGGAACGCGAAGAGGCCGACATCCTGCGTGAGCTGCGTGAACTGATGGATCCGGTTTTCCTGCCGCGCCCGCTGCGCAAGGTGGTGGCATTGCCGCGCAACGAAACCGGCAAGCTGCCGCGTGATGCGGTGGTGGCGTTGCTGCACCACTGAGCTGGCTGCAGGAGCCGGCGGATCACCGCCGGCGTGGGTTCAGGCGTCGTGGACGCCGTCTATCTCTACCCGAAGGTCGCGCCGGCATACGGCTGCATGCAGCACGATATGTGGCACCTGTGGGGACAGGTGGGTGGCCAGGGCCTGGCGAACCTCGGCGATCTCCGCCGCATCGCGCACATACACCTTGAGCCGGCTGCCCTTGCCAAAATGCTCGGGCAGGCTGGGCCGATGCTTCCGCGCCGCACCGATCAGCGCTTCAAAGTTGGCAAAGGTTTCCTGCAGCTGGCGTTGCGTGCAGTCGCCATGCAGGGTGGCGTGGCCGACCACGCTGGCGGTGCCTGACAACAGCAAGGGTAACTGGCTGCCGGCTGCGGCAAGCATGGCGCGGGCAAAACTGGGCGATTGCGGGCCGTACTGGCGCGGATAGCGGTAGGCGCTGACCTGGCGCGGGTTTTCCAACGGCGTGCCGGCACTACGCGCGGCCAGCCAGTACACCTGCAGCACGCGCACGCCATCGACCCTGCCGATGGCGGTCGCTGCGGGCAGGGTGCCGGTGTCGATGGTGCCGATGCCGCGGGCACGGCCCACGCAGAATTCGCGGTAGCGCTCGCCGTCGCCATCGCCTTCGGTAATTGCGTCCAGATAGTTCCAGATCCGCAGCAGGTGCGGATAGCCGTGAGCAGGCAGGGCCTGCAACATCCGATCGTAGGCCTGCTCGGAGGCGCCCAGGATGCCGCCATGCTGGTGTTCGTCCAGCTGCAGCGCGCCGAACATCAGCGCGCCATCGGTGGCCCAGGCCAGGCCATCGGCATCGCGGCCGCAGCGGACCGGCTTGTCGCTGCGCCACACTTCCAACTGGGCCGCGCCATCGGCCTGCAGACCGACCTGCAGGTAGCGGGGGTCGTCGCAGGCCGGGGCGGTGCCGCCGGCCTCGAAGGCGAAGATCGCCAGGACCTGAGGATCGGCCAGTAGCGCCGGCAGCCGTGAGGGATCGGCATAGTCGACCCGCAGTGCGGCGGCGTCGGTGGGCGAGGTGCAGGCATTCATCTCAGGCCCCCGTGCCGTCGGTGGCCAGGCAGCCTGGGCAGGGGGTCAAACAGGGGGGGGCAGTGGAGCAGGAACGTCATTGCACGGCGTATCGGGCATCACAGAGACACCAATGATACCCCGCGATCTGTACCCGTCATGCTTGCGCAACTGTCGGCGATGCCGGATCGTTGCGCCTCTATTTGCCGTAGGTGTGGAAATGTCGCAACAAAGTGAAGCCGAACGCGAGCTGGCCGCTCTGCTGGTCGAAAGCCTGAACCTGGAAGATGTGGACCCGGCCCAGATCGACCCGGAAGCCGCGCTGTTCAACGACGGCCTGGGCCTGGATTCGATCGATGCACTGGAGCTGGCACTGGCCATCAGCAAGCGCTATGGCTTCCAGCTGCGGTCGGACAACGAGGACAACCGCCGCATCTTTGGCTCCCTGCGCGCCCTGTCGGCGCACGTCCAAGCCAACAAAGCGGCCTGAGCGGCGTGACCGCTGCCGGCCATGAACCCGGCCACGGGCCGGCGGCGCTGGTGCTGCGGGTGATCCTGCTGCTGGCCTATCCGGTGCTCTCGCACGTGGCCAGCCTGCGCAACGAAGGCATGTGGGCCGCCGCCGCACTGATCGGACTGGTCCTGCTATGCCTGCTCGAACCACTCGCGCGTTGGCGGGCCTGGGCCTGGGCGCTGCTGGCCGCAAGTACGGCTTTGTTGTGCTGGTTGGGGGGCTCGGCCTGGGCCTGGATGCTGCTGCTGGCACCGCCCGTGGTCTTTCCGCTGCTGGTTGCCTGGGGATTCGCGCGCTCGCTGTTGCCCGGCCAGGTGCCTTTGATCACACGCATCGTGCAGGCGCTGTATGCCCGTGCCGATATGCCGGTGACAGCCAAGCTTGAGCGCTACACCCGGCGCCTGAGCGCCGCCTGGGTGGCGGTGCTGGTGCTGCTGGCCAGCATCAACCTGGGCTTGGCGATGAGCGCGGTGCCTGATGGGCTGCTTGCCGCGTTCGGCATCCAGCCATGGTGGCCGGTGACCCATGAACAGTGGTCATGGTGCGCCAATATCGCCGATTGGGGCCTGTTGGGCGGCTTTTTTGCCCTGGAATATGCGGTCCGCTCGCAGTTGTTCCCGCAGCGACCGTACCGCAATGCCTGGGATTTCGCGCGTCAGATGGGACAGCTGGGGCCGGCATTCTGGCGCGATCTGCTGCGCTGAACGGGATGCCGCCCGGTATCCTGTCTGCACAAAATCCGGGTACAGCACGTCATGCGCTTCAGCATCCCTTCCGATCATCCCTGCCTGCCTGGACATTTCCCGGGCAGGCCGTTGGTGCCCGGCGTGGTGTTGCTGGAACAGGTGCTGCGGGCCGTGGCCGCCGATCAGGGGCGTGCGGTCGGCGCACTGCGCCTGCCGCAGGTGAAGTTCGTGGCGCCGCTGCTCCCCGACGAGGTGGCGCGGGTAGAGCTGGACGGGCAGGCGCCGCGCTGGAAATTCCGTGTACTTCGCGATGATCAGGTGCTGGTGCGCGGTGAACTGGTGCTGGCCGACGAAGGCGGCCCTGCATGAATGACGCCGATTGGAAGGATCGTCCGGAAGGCGGTGGCCGTTTCGCCATCCGCCTGATTGGCGGCATTGCCCGCCATGGCGGCCGTGGTATCGCCCGGGCCTGCCTTTATCCGATCACCCTTTACTTCTTCTGCATGCGCGGCACCGAGCGCCGTGCTTCGCGCGACTACCTGCAGCGGGTGCGCGGCAGGCCGGCGTCGGCGCTGGCGGTTGCCCGCCACATCCACACCTTTGCCGCCACCATCCTCGACCGCGTGTTCCTGATGGCCGGGCGCACGCGCTTGTTCGATATCCGCAGCAGCGGCACCGACGCATTGCTGCAATTGCTGGATCAGGGCCGCGGCGTGCTGGTGTTCGGCTCGCACCTGGGCAGCTTCGATGCGCTGCGGGTACTGGCGCGGGAGCGCCCCGAGTTGAAACTGCGGGTGCTGATGGATCGCTCGCACAATGCGGCTATCACCGAGCTGCTGGCGGAGCTGGATCCCTCGCTGGCCGCCGGCATCATTGACGCCGGCCAGGATGGTGCCTCGATCGTACTGGCCATCCAGCAGGCGCTGGAAGCTGGCGAGATGGTGTCCTTGCTGGTCGATCGGGTGCGCCCCGGCGAAGCTTCCGTGTCCGCGCCGTTGCTGGGTGAGCAGGCGGCTTTCCCCAGTGCCCCGTGGCTGATCGCCAGCGCACTGAAGGCCCCCGTGGTACTGGCGTTTGGGCTCTACCGGGGCGGCAATCGTTACGATCTGCGCTTTGAGACCTTTGCCGAAACGGTGGATATCCCCCGCCCCCGGCGCAGCGAAATCCTGTCCACGCTTATCCACCGTTACGCCGGCAGGTTGGAGCATCACCTGCGGCTGGCCCCTTACAACTGGTTCAATTTCTATGATTTCTGGCATTCCCAAGCGCGTGCGACATCTGCTGACCTGCCTGCTGGCAAGCCTGCTGATCAGCAGCCCGGCCTCGGCCAGCGGCATTGATGCCGCCTGGATACTGCGCCAGCTGGCGCAGCCAGCGCCCAGCCAGACGCCTTTCCTGGAACTGCGCGGCTCGGCCTTGTTGAAGGAGCCGTTGCGGGTCGAGGGCCAGTATCGGCGGCCGGATACCGGCACCTTGGTGCGCGAAGTACGCACGCCGTATGCGGAGACCACCACCATTGCCGACGGGCAGGTCAGCATTGCGCGCGCCGGCAAAGCGCCGCGCGTCTTCGCGCTTCAGCGGGTGCCGGAGCTTGCCGACCTGCAGGCCAGCTTTGGTGCCATGCTCGCCGGTGATCTGGCTGCCTTGCAGCAGAGCTACCGCCTGCAGGCATCGGGCACGGCGCAGCGCTGGCAACTGCAGTTGACCCCGCGTGCTGAGGCACTGGCACGTCGCGTTCGCGCCGTAACCCTGCATGGCAGTGATGGCGAACTGCGCTGCATCGAAACCCAGCCGGCAAAGGGCGATCTGCAACGCACCTTGTTGGGCGGAGCGGCCATCGCAGCCGCCAGCCAACGCGATGCCACGGCGCTGACGGGCCTGTGTCATGCGGATGTTTCGCGTTGAAGCTGACTTCCACGCATCGCATAGGCCTGGCCATCACCTGGCTGTTACTGCTTGGCCTGCTAGGCCTGTGGATAGGCGAGCGCATCAAGGTCAGTGGCGACCTGCGCAAGTTCATGCCCGATGCACGCACGCCGGCCCAGAAACTTCTACTGGACGAGCTTGGCGAAGGTCCGGGCGCGCGCCTGTTGCTGGTTGCGCTCTCTGGTGCCCCGCCGGAACAGCTTGCGCAACAATCGCGCGCGCTGCGTGAAGCACTGTCCGCCGATACCCAGTTCGAGTTGATCGCCAATGGTGAGCAGGCCGGCTTGGACGCGTTTCCAGAACGCTTGCTGCCTTATCGCTATTTGATCGATGGCTTGCCCGCCGACGCCTTCAGCAGCGAGCGTCTGTCCGAAGCGTTGCAGATGCGGCTGCAGGACCTGGGCTCGCCTGCGGGTGGCCTGATCGAGCCGTTGCTGCCATCCGACCCCACCTTGCAGGTATTGCGTGTGGCTGAAGCCCTGCAGCCCGCCAGCGCGCCGCGGCGGATCGACGATGTCTGGTTCGATCGCAGTGGCAAGCAGGCCCTGCTGTTGCTGCAGACCCACGCTGCTGGCTTTGATCCGGGGGCGCAGCAGTTGGCGGTGGATACGATCAACACGCGCTTTGCCACCATTGCCGGCAGCAGTGGCAGCCGTCTCGAGCTCAGTGGGCCCGGTGCGTTCTCGGTAAAGATCGGCAATCGCACCGCCAGCGAAGCCAGCATGATCGGCACCCTGGACACCATCGGCATGATCCTGCTGTTGTGGTTTGCCTACCGCAGTTGGAAGATGCCCATCCTTGGTTTCCTGCCTCTGGCCAGTGCCGGGCTCGCCGGCCTGTGCGCGGTCGCGCTGGGCTTTGATGGCGTGCACGGCATCACCATCGCCTTCGGCTTCACCCTGATCGGCGTGGTACAGGACTACCCCATCCATTTCTTCAGCCACCAGCGGCCAGGCCGCTCGGCATGGGACAACGTGCGTGCGCTGTGGCCAACACTTGGCACGGGCGTGATCGCTACCTGCATTGCCTATCTGACCTTCCTTTTTTCAGGCGTGGACGGGCTGAAGCAGCTGTCGGTTTTCACCATCACCGCGTTGGCCACGGCCGCGTTGGCTACCCGCTATCTGTTGCCGGCCCTGATTGATCCGGCCACGCGCGACTTCGCCGACTCGGCGTGGTTGGCGCGTGTTTGGCAGCACACACAGCGCCTGCCGCGTCCGCGTTGGTCACTGGCGCTGCTTGCTGCGGCCGCGGTGGCGGTGATGGTCTTGGCACCGGGCGCGTTCTGGCAGAACGATCTGGGCCGACTCACCCCGGTTGACCCGCAGGACCTGGCCCGTGATGCGCAGTTGCGCAGCGAGCTGGGGGCCCCGGATGTGCGCTACCTGATCACCGTGCGTGGCAGCGACGCGCAGACGGTGCTGGCAGCGAGTGAGCGACTGCGTCCTGCGCTCGATGCCCTGGTCGCCAATGGCGAGCTCGACCGCTATGACATGGCGGCACGGTATCTACCCAGCGCCGCGACCCAGCGCCAGCGTCAGCAGCAACTGCCTGATGAAGCCCAACTGCGTGCCGCCCTGGCCACGGCGGTTGCAGGCACGCCTTTCATCGACGATGCCTTCGAACCGTTCGTGGCCGACGTCATGCAGGCGCGGCGTGCGCCAGCATTGCAGCTGTCGGATCTGCAGGGCACGCCGCTGGCAATCGCGGTTGATGGCTTGCTGGTGCAGGGCGCGGACCATGCCATTGCGCTGATCTCGCTCAGCGGCCTGCATGATGTGGCGGCAGTGGCCAGCACGGCGAAGCTGCATGGCGCGGAACTGTTGGACATGAAGCAGGCGTCGGAATCGCTGGTGGCCGACTATCGCAGTCGCGTACTGGTGGCGCTTGCCGTCGCCGTGCTGTTGCTTGCCTTGACGGTAAGCGTTGCGCTGCGATCCGCACGGCGTGTGCTGCGGGTATTGCTGCCGATGCTGCTGACCACGCTGCTGGTGCTGGCGGTGTTGCGCGGCCTGGGTGTGGAGCTGAACCTGTTCCACTTGATCGGGCTGATTCTCGCTGCCGGCTTGGGCCTGGATTACGGGCTGTTCTTCGAGCACGCCGGCGACAGCCATGCCGATCAGCTGCGCACCTTGCACGGCTTGCTGGTCTGCAGCGTGATGACGCTGCTGGTGTTCAGCCTGCTGGGTCTGTCCTCGATCCCGGTGCTGCGTGCGATCGGTAGCACGGTGGCATTGGGGGTGGTGTGCAATTTCGTGTTGGCGCTGTTGATTTCGCGCCATCCGCTAGTGGGGACGCGTCATGTTGGGGCGTGAGGAAATCCAGCAACTGGTGCCACACCAGGGCGGCATGTGCCTGTGGGACGAAGTGCTGAGCTGGTCGCCGCAGGCGATTACGCTGCGTGCCTGCAACCATCGAGATCCGCAGCATCCATTGCGCTGTGACAACCAGCTGCGCGCCATCCATCTGTGCGAATACGGCGCGCAGGCAATGGCGGTGCATGGCGGCCTGCGTGGACGCGAGCTGGGTGGCCCAGTGCGCCCCGGCGTGCTGGTGGCGCTACGCGACGTGCAGTTGCACGTCGCACGCATCGACGACCTGCCCGATGCTCTGCAGGCGACCTCACAGGTGCTCGTGGAAGGGGCGGGCAGCCAGCAGTACGCGTTCCGCATCCACCATCGCGAACAGCTACTGGCCGAAGGACGCGCGGCGGTGATGCTGCAGTTGCCGTGAATATTGAATGAGACAGAGCGGAGCAGACCACACATGAGCAAGCAACGACGCGCCCTGGTAACCGGCGGCAGTGGCGACCTGGGCGGAGCGATCTGCCAGAAGCTGGCCGCTGATGGTGTGCACGTGATCGTTCACGCCAATGCCAACCTCGCCCGCGCCGAGGCTGTGGTGACACAGATCATTGACGGTGGGGGCAGCGCGCAGGCGGTTGCGTTCGATGTGGCCGATGGCGTGGCCGCCGGGGTGGCGCTTGAGTCCCTGCTAGCCGATGGCCCGATCCAGATCGTGGTCAACAATGCCGGCATCCATGACGATGCACCGATGGCCGGCATGGATGCGCAGCGCTGGCAGCGGGTGATCGATGTCAGCCTCAACGGCTTTTTCAACGTGACCCAGCCCTTGCTGCTGCCAATGGCGCGTACCCGCTGGGGCCGCATCGTCAGCGTCTCGTCGGTGGCGGCGGTGCTGGGCAATCGCGGGCAGACCAACTACGCCGCAGCCAAGGCCGGCCTGCACGGTGCCAGCAAGTCGCTGGCGCGGGAAATGGCCAGCCGTGGCATCAGCGTCAACGTCGTTGCCCCCGGCGTGATCGAAGGGCAGATGGCGACTGAGGCATTTCCGCCTGAGCTGATCAAGCAGACGGTGCCGGCTGCGCGTGCCGGCAGGCCGGAAGAAGTGGCTGCACTGGTGGCCTTCCTGTGCAGCGATGCTGCCGGCTATATCAACGGCCAGGTGATCGGCATCAACGGCGGCATGGGCTGACGAGGAGACGTCAGCTGGCCGCATCGGTGCTGTCGATCACCGGAGGATTGGCGCGGATGGTGCGGTAGACACGCCACAGCCCGCCGTGTCGCAGCGCCAGCAGCACGATGTGGCTGGTGATCCGGTACAGGTCCTGCAGCGGTTTGAAGTGGCTGGGACGGAACTGCTCATCGCTGCCGGCGCAGCGGTAGCGCGATTCTATTGGTACCGACACGCAGCGCGTGCCCAGCTGCCGTGCTGCCGAGATCACCACCTGTGCTTCAAACACGAAGCCCTCGGCTGAAATATCACGCAAGGCAATCACCTCGGCCGGGTAGAAGCGCTGCCCGCTCTGGCTGTCGGCAACCTGGTAGTGCGTGCCCCAGGCGATGCCCCAGTCGCCGAATTCATTGGCCAGGCGACGGTACAAGGGTTGCGAGGCGCGCTTGCGCAGGCGCGCGCCGATGATGATGCAATGCGGAAAGCGGTTGGCGCTGGCCAATAGGCGTGGCAGGTCGCTGGCGGTGTGCTGGCCATCGCCGTCCAGGGTCAGGACGCCTCGGAGGCCGCGGCGGCTGGCCTCGGCAAAACCGCTGCGCAGCGCGTGGCCCTTGCCCATGCGCTGCGGGTGGCGCAGCACACTGACTGGAAGGTCGGCGATGCATTCGGCGGTGCGATCAGTGGAGCCGTCGTCGATGACGATCACGTGCGGGAAGTAATGCAGCACGTCCTCGACCACCTGGCGAATGCGCAACTCTTCGTTCAACGCCGGAATGACCACGGCAACGTTGCTTGCCGACAGCGGCTGCAGGTCAGTCATGACGGATGCTGATCTCCAGCCATTGTGCAGTACCTGCGCGCATCCACAGCTTCTCCTGATCCATGGCAAGTGCTTCCAGCAGCGGCAGCGCCGGCTGCATCGCATTGTGCTTGAACAGCTGTGCAAGCGGTCCATCGCTGGCGCGTTGCGGCTGTTCCTGCGGCGGGCGCGGCACAAGTTTCACCTGCAGGCCGGGCAGTCCTGCACAGGCGCTGCGCGACAGCACGAAAGCGGCGCCGATCAGGCCCTCACTGGGTGATGCTTCGGCGACCGGACCGCTGGCGATGCCGTCGTAGGCCACCAACAGCACGGCTTCTTCACCTGCATGCAGCTGCACCATGGCTTCCAGCAAGCCCTGCGCAAAGCTATACGGTCCGGCGCTGATCGCGGTTGCCGCGACATGCGCACCGGCGCCTATCGTCCAGTAGCCGGCAGCAGCGTTGTGCACCGAGTTGTGGAATTTGGTGGGTGAGATGGCGCAAGGGTCCTGCGCAAGCGTGGCGCACATGTAGTCGGTGATGGTCAGCTCACCGTGGGTGGAGGTGAACACCGACGGCAGCGTTGCCGGTTCGCGATCTGCAGCGTGGCAGGCAGCCAACGCTGCTTCCAGCGCCACTGCCACGGTACCCGGTGCCCGGCGTCGTTCGTTGGCGGCCAGCAGTTGCGGCGACGGCCGTGCGGGCGGGTTTTCGGGGCGTTCGCCATTGCGCATCCAGGCGCAGGCGCTATCCCAGTCGGGCAGGCCATTGCCCCAGAAACCGATGCCTTCCAAGGTTGCTTCCAGCATCTGCTTCATCCTGCCTTGCCGAATACCAGCGAGCAGTTGTTGCCGCCGAAGCCAAAGGAATTGTTCATTGCGTAATTGATATCGGCCTGGCCGTTGTCAAAGCGGATCTGCGGTCCGCAGGCCGGGTCCGCGATCTCGCTGTTGAGCGTGCCCGGCAGGATGCCGTCGGACAACGCCAGCAGCGCGAAGACCGATTCGACGATGCCGGCCGCGCCCAGGGTGTGGCCGGTCCAGCCCTTGGTGGAGCTGGCGTGCAGTGTCGCCGGGAACAGCGCGGCAACGGCGGCGGCTTCGATGCTGTCATTGGCCGGCGTCGAGGTGCCGTGCAGGTTCAGGTAGCCGACCTGGCCGGCTTCGATACCGGCGCGCTGCAATGCGGTCTGCATCGCCAAACGCGCGCCCAAGCCTTCCGGGTGGGGCGCAGACATATGGTGGGCATCACTGGATTCGCCATAGCCAACCAATTGCAGTGCCGTTGCTGGACCCGCCTCCGTGCGCTCAAGCACCGCGTAGCCGCCAGCCTCGCCGAGGGACAGGCCGACCCGGCGTGCATCGAATGGCTGGCAGGGTGTTGGTGCCACCAGTTGCAGGGAGTTGAAACCGAACAGGACGCTGCCGCAGAGTGTGTCCACGCCGCCGACCAGGGCTGCATCGGCCAAGCCGGCGTCGATCAGGCGGGCGGCCTGGGCGAACACCTTGGCGCTGGACGAGCAGGCCGTGGCCACAGTGACGCACGGGCCGGCCAGTCCGGTGGCGGCCTGCACGAAGTCGGCCAGCGAGTGCGGGGTATGGATGCGCGGGCGCATCAGGTCCGACGGGAAGTGAAACTGGCCGTCGGCATCGGCCTGCAGGCGGGCGTAAGCCTCCTCGGTGGCCCCGATGCTGGAGGTGGACGTGCCCATCACCACCGCAACCCGGGCGGCACCGTGGCGCTCCACCACCTGCTGCAAGGTCGTGGTGATGCCGTCCTGCTGGAGGGCCAGCCACGCCAATGCATTGTTGCGGCAGGCGAACTCGCCCAGGTGGGCGGGCAGGACCACCGCTTCCACCCCGTCCACGCGGCCGATCCAACAGGGCAGGGGGGCGTTGCCAAAGTCGTTGCAGCGCAGCCCGCTGCGCTGCTCCAGCAAGCCTCGGCGCTGCGCCTGCAGCCCGGCTCCCAGCGCGGTGGTGGCGGTATGCGCCAATACATTCAACGGCCGCAGTCGCGGCGGTGCTGCAGGGCTCACGCGTTCTTCCATGGGTTCGACGGGGCGGGAGTATATCGGCAGCAGCCTGTCAGCCGGCTTGACCGTTGGCCCGGTGACCCGGATCACAACAAAATATTGATATCTATGAATGAACGAAATGCGAGAAAATACGGCCCGCACCTATTGCAGCGCCTTTCAACAGCGCCAACTTTCCGACACAATCCCTGATCCCCATGCAGGGCAAAGCCCGCTGGCATGCAAGCCTACGTCTATAAAAGCCAACGCAAGCAGGACACCTACGTCTACCTCGCCAAGCGTGATGATTTCGCAGCGATCCCGGCTTCAGTGGGCGCTACGCTGGCCCCGTACACCTTCGTGCTGGAGGTCGCCCTGACACCTGGTCGTCGCTTGGCCCAAGCCGACGCGACGCTGGTGCGCGCCAATCTGGTCGAGCGCGGTTTCCACCTGCAGTTGCCACCCCAGCCCCTGGCGCCGGTGAAAGTCCCCCGCATCGACGGTCGCGATGACTGAAGCCTTGCGTACCCGTGCGCTTGCCATTGCCCTTGGCATCGGCCTGCTGCTCACCCTGTTGACCGGCCTTGGTGGCGTGGTCGCCGCGCTGTGCGGCGTACTGGCGCAGCCAGCCTTCGCGCTGGCGGTGTCATGGCAGCGCCGCAGCCGGACCCTGGCGCCTTCGGCGAGCCTGTTCAAGCGGCAACTGCCGGGTCTGCTGGCGCTGTGGGTCGCCGGTCCTGCGGCCTTGGCCCTGCTCGTATCCTGGCCGCTGGCGGCGCTGCATGACAGCGGCAGCCTGGCGGCGGTGTTGGCGTTGAGTGTTGCGGTCAGCGTGGCGGTGTTGGCGTTGTGGCGTACCTGGCCGCTGTGGCATGCGCTGGAGCGCGAAGACAGCGACCTGCGCGCGCAATGGCAGTCGCTGGCCGGGCGCGGGCTTGATTCCTGGCATGGCCTGGGCGCGGCGGCAGTACTGCTGTTGCTGTGCGCGGCGGTGGTGGCGCCGGCGTGGCCGGGCCTGCTGCCCACCAACGCGCGTTGGCCGCTGGCCATCGCCAGCATGCTGCTGGTGCCGGCATTGCATTACCTGCTGCAGCGCATGCGCGCAGCACCGGCCGCTGTGGCCGTGGCGCCGGTGGAGCCGCAGCTGGGTGAGCGTCGGGAAGGCTTCGATCCGTTCGCCGAAGCATTGCAGGAGCCGCAGCCGCTGGAGCCGCTGGACCAGCATGAACTGGTGCCGCAGCTGTATGCCGCCGCCCGTGGTGGCCGCGTCGATCGTGCCCTGCAGCTGCTCGATGCCGGTGCTGACGTGCACGCGGCTCCGCCGGCCGATTCGCGTGACCAGCGCAGCCTGGTGGTGCTGGCGGCGGTCTTGCCGGACCTGCGCCTGCTGCGGGCGGTGATCAGCCGTGGCGTCGACGTCAACCAACCCCATTGCAGTGTGACCCCGCTGCTGGCGGCCACCCGCGACAGCTGGCACGGTCGCCCCGAAGCGGTGATGACGCTATTGGCCAATGGCGCCGACCCGCGCGCCACCGATGCCGAAGGCAACACCCCGCTGCACCATGCCGCGCGCAGTTCCGACCCGGGTGTGGCCGCCTTGCTGCGCGACGCCGCGGCCGAGATCGATGCGCTCAACAATGATGGCCACAGCCCGTTGGCGGTGGCCTGCCAGGCCGGCAACTGGCGCTTGGCCAAGTTCCTGCTGGAGCGCGGTGCCAAGGTCGAACCGAGCGATGGCGTGCCGGTGCTGGTACAGGCAGCGGCGACCGATGACGACGATCCGGCCGGCGTGCAACTGCTGCTCAAGCACAAGGCGCGGCTGGATGCGCGCGACCGCCAGCGCCGCAGTGCCCTGCACGAAGCCGCGCTGGCTGGCCACGTCGATATCGTCGAAACCCTGCTCAACGCCGGTGCCAACATCGAGCCGCGTGATGCCGCTGGCCGTACCCCATGGCTGGACGCTGCCGCGCAGGGGCACGCCGGGGTGCTGGAGCGCCTGCTAGCCCACCAGCCCGATGTCAATGCGGTCGATGCCGACGGCAACAACGCCTTGCTGCTGGCCAGCCGTGCCGAGCACGTATCCGCGGCGCTGATCCGCCGCCTGCTGGACCTGGGCATTGCCGGCGACAGCGTGGGCGGCGATGGTCGCCGCGCCGTCGACCATGCTGCGGCTGCGGGCCGCTGGTCCATCGTCTCGTTGCTGGACCCGGCCTATCCGCTGCCCGCCGCGGTGAGCGACGCCGCCCAGGCCAGCAGCGAAGGTGAAGGTGGCGAAACGGTCCCGGTACTCAATGACCGCGCACCGCTGGCCCTGCTGCGCGAAGCCCTGGTATTCGGCAACGTCGATGGCATGGCGCCGTTGGCCAGGTTGTGTTCGGCCAACGAGCTCGGCGGCCTGCTGCATGATCCGGAACTGGCCCTGCAGCCGCGGGTGATCGATTGGCTGCTGGCGCATGGCGCCGCGCCGGAAGTGCTTGATGCCTGCGGTGATACGCCGATGTTCGCGCTGCTGTCGCGCGGCGTGGATGCGATCCCGACCTTGCAGGTGTTGCTGCACCACGGCGTCTCGCCGGCCGGTGCCGGTGGCCTGACCCGGCTGCTGGCGGCCTGCGCGCAGCATGACCACGGTGCCCGCAGCACCGAACAATTCGCTCTGGAACTGTTGGAACGCGGTGCCGATCCGTTCGGCCCGTCGCCGGCCGGCGATCCGGCCTTGTCGCTGGCCGTGCGCCTGGGCTGGCTGAAGCTGCAGCAGTGGCTGCTGCTCAACGGCGCCGACCGCGAGGCACGCGACAGCCATGGCATGACCGCCCTGCACCTGGCCACCGCGCTCGCGCGCGAGGCCGCGCTCAAGCAACTGGTGCTGCAGGGGGCGTCACCGGATGCGCGTGCGGCCGATGGCCAGACGCCGTTGGGTGTGGCGCTGTCCAGCGGACGTCGCGACCTTGCCGATCTGTTGGATTGGCGCGGCTGGCCGCTGCCACTGCGCGCGCTGCGTGATGCCGACGTACCGGCTGCGGCCATGGCCGGCGATGCTGACGCCGTGCGCCGTCTGATCAATCTTGGGTTCGCCGTTGACGCGGTGGATGCGCAGGGCTGCAGTGCGCTGTTGCGTGCGGCCGGTGGTGGCCATGCGGCCGTGGTCGACCTGCTGCTGTCGCTGGGTGCAGACCCGCAACATGCCGCTGCCAGTGGTGCGACGCCGCTGTCGGCAGCGGTGAGCATGCGCCAGACAGCGATCGTCGCGGCCTTGCTGACGGCCGGCGCCAAGCTCGAACACCGCTTGCCCGGCGGGGTGACCGTGCTGATGCTGGCGGCCGCACTGGGCCTGCCGGATATCGTCGCGCGCCTGCTTACCGCCGGTGCCGACGTGCATGCCGGTGACGACCAGCAACTGGCACCGCTGCACTGCGCGGCGCTGTACGGCTTTACTTCGCGTGATCGTGGCCGCCTGCTTGCGCTGCTGGATTCCCTGCTGCTGGCCGGCGCCGAACCCGACCAGGCATCGGCGGGCACGGTCACCCCGTTGCTGCTGGTACTGGGCGCCCGCGCCGAGCCGGGCACCGCCTGCGATGAGCATGTCGTGCTGGCCGCGGTGGAGCGCCTGCTCGACGAAGAAGTGTCGCTGGACGTGCGCGACCCGCGTGGTTTTGGCCCGCTGCATCTGGCCGCGCTGCACGGCTTGCCGTTGCTGGTGCAGCGCCTGCTGCGTGCCGGCGCCGATCCGGACCTGCGTGACGCGCTGAACCGCAGCCCGCGGGACATCGCGATCATGCGCGGCTTCATCGACGTGGCCGGCGAGTTCGAGCCCGCGGTGCCAGGCGTGTCGTCGATGGCCCGCTTCCTGCGCGACCGCAACTGAGTTTCGCGGTATGCCTGGCCGGGTCAAGCGATCAGCACGCTCCAGCGCTGAAACTGCGTGGCGCGGCGATAGCGTCGTTACCGCGTTGACTCACTCCTGCTTTTCACCGGCATCGGCTTCGAACAGGTGCATCAGGTCGGCACGTGCATCGCGCGATGTCTGCATCACGGCGGCTTCGTCGTCATAGACCAGGTGCTGGGCCTTGAGCAGTTGCTCATCATGTTCGCGAAAGCGCTGCACATGGTCGCGGGCCACCGCATCGGGGATGCCGAGCGCGGTCAACACCCGTGCGCTGGCCTCCAGGCTGGAGCCGAATACTTCGCGAAAGGGTTCCGCCGACATGTCCATCAGCTTCCACGCATGCTGGCGGTTGCGTGCGCGCGCCAGCACGGTCGCATCGGGGTACATGCGGCGTACCAGCCGTACCGCGCGCAGATTGGTTTCCGGATCGTCCATGGCCATCACGAACACGCGGATGTGCTCTGAACCGGCCGAGCGCAGCAGCTCGGGCCGCGTCGGGTCGCCGTAGTACAGCTGGTTGCCGAAGCGGCGCATGTCTTCGACCGTGTCCGGGTCGGCTTCCAGTGCGACAAACGGTATGCGTTGTGCGGTCAGCAGGCGGCCGATGATCTGGCCAAAGCGGCCCATGCCGGCGATCAGCACCTGCGGCCTTTGCGCGCCGGCATCCTTCAAGGCGGCATCCGGTGCATGCTCGGGTGCGGCCTGCTGTGGCTTGGATCGCAGTGCACCCTGCAGGGCAAGCAGCAGCAGCGGCGTGATCGCCATCGACAAGCTGACGATGGCCACCAGCCGGTCATGGTTGATACGTCCCAGCAGGTGCGCACGCTCGGCTTCGTTGAACACCACGAAGGCGAATTCACCGCCCAGCCACAGCACGCTGGCCAGCACCAGGGCGCTGCGCAGCGGCAGCCGGGCCGCCTTGCCCAGTGCCAGCAGGATCGAGAACTTCACTACCAGCAGGATCGCCACGCCCGCGGCGATCAGCTCCGGCTCGGCGGCAACCCGCTTCAGGTCGATGCCCATGCCCACGGCGATGAAGAACAGGCCCAGCAGCAGTCCCTTGAAGGGCTCGATCTGCGATTCGATCTCGTGGCGGAATTCGGAATCGGCCAGCAGCACGCCGGCAACGAAGGCGCCCAAGCTGGCGCTGAGCCCGGCTTCGGCCATCAGCCAGGCGGTACCCAGCACCACCAGCAGCGCGCTGGCGGTGAACACCTCCGGCATGCGGGTTCGTGCCACCACCGCAAACAGGCGCCGCAGCAGCGGGCGGCCCAATACGATCACGGCTGCCAGCACACCCAGGGCGATGCCAGCGTCCTGCCAGGTCAGGGTTTCATTCTTGACCCCGCCCAATAGCGGGATGGCCGCCAGCAACGGGATCGCGACCAGATCCTGGAACAGCAGGATGGCAAACCCCAGGCGGCCCTGATCGGTATTGAGCGCCTTGTGCTCGGACAGCAGCTGCAAGCCCACGGCGGTGGAGGACAGCGCCAGCGCGGTACCGACCACCAAGGCACTTTTCCAGGAAAAATGATTGAGCAGCAGCAGGCCGCCGAGCACGCAGGCGCTGAGCAGTACCTGCACGCTGCCAGCGCCAAACACCGACCGCCGCATCACCATCAGGCGCGACGGCGACAGTTCCAGGCCGATCACGAACATCAGCATCACCACGCCGATCTCGGCGGCGTTGAGGATGCGGTCGGTGTCCTGCACGAAGCCCAGTACGTAAGGGCCCAGCACCACGCCGGCGGCCAGGTAGCCCAGCACCGCGCCCATCCCGAAGCGCTTGAATACCGGCACGGCGATGACGGCTGCCAGCAGCAGTACCAAGGCAAGTTCGAGACCGGTGCCATGCATGGGCGGGTTCTTCTGGTGCACCGGCGCACCCGGCCCGGCCATTATGCGGACTGCGGCGTCAACGAAAGCGAATATCCGCCAACCGCTGTCGGGATGCACTGGTGCATCTGCTGCGTTGAGGGTGGGCAAGGGACGCGCGAGTGGGGGGATATGCAGCACTGCGTGTACGGCCGCGTCTGGCAACCACCGGCAAGTTGATCCAAAGCAAGCCACGCCCGTGTCTGGCCGTGTACCTTTGACCCGGTACCCGCAACAGGCGTCACGATGAGCACCTATCACCTGCAGACCGTATTCCGCCCCCGTTCGGTGGCCGTGGTGGGCGGCAGTCCCCGGGAGCGTTCGGCCGGGCGTGCGGTGATCCGCAACCTGCGTGCCGGGGGGTTCGCCGGACAGATCGGCTGGGTCAGCCCACGGTATGCCGAGATTGACGGCATGCGCACCGTCAAACGGCTCAAGGATCTGCCGTGGATACCGGACCTGGTCGTCATCACGGTGCCGGCCAGCCTGGTGCCGCAGGTGGTGGGGCAGGCTGCCGAGCTGGGTGTTGCAGGCGCCATCATCCTGACTGCGGGCCTGGGCAAGGGCCCCGGCTCCTTGGCAGCGCAGGTTGAGGCCGCAGCGCGTCCCAAGGGCATGCGCGTGCTGGGCCCGCATTGCCTGGGCGTCATCGCCCCGCACGCGCGGCTCAATGCCAGCATCGCCGCGCATACGCCGCAGGCCGGCGATGTGGCGCTGATTTCCGAATCCAGCGCGATCGCCGCGGCCTTGGTGGAGTGGGGCGTTGCCCGTTCGATCGGCTTTTCCGCTGTGGTGTCGCTGGGCGATGCACTGGATGTGGATTTCGGCGACCTGCTTGACTACTTCGCCACCGACTACCGCACCCGCGCCATCCTGCTTTACGTCGATCAGATCAGCGACGCGCGCAAGTTCATGTCGGCGGCGCGTGCGGCCGCCCGTGCCAAACCGGTGGTGGTGGTCAAATCCGGGCGCCAGCCCAAGCGCAGTGATGCCGAGGTCACCACCCATTCGCAGGCATTGGCCGCCTCCGACGCGGTTTACGGTGCGGCCTTCAACCGTGCCGGCCTGCTGCGCGTCAATGCATTGGACGAGTTGTTCACCGCAGCCGAAACGCTGGGCCGCTTGGGCACGTTCCCCGGCCGTCGCCTGGCCATCCTCAGCAATGGCGGTGGCGTTGGGCGGCTGGCGGTCGACCAGCTGCAGGCATTGGGCGGCTCGCTGGCCGAACTGTCACCGGCAACCGTCGCGCAGCTGGACAAGGTGTTGCCGGAAGGCTGGTCACGCGACAACCCGGTCGACATCGTGGTCGATGCCGATGGCGGTCGCTATGCATCGGCAATCGAGGCGCTGTTGTCCGATGACGCGAACGACGCGGTGTTGGTGATCAATGTGCCCACCGCATTCACCTCTTCGGCGGACGCCGCGCAGGCACTCACCAACACCCTGGGGCTGCGCTCGCGGCAGCTGCGCGACAAGCCGGTGTTCGCGGTGTGGCTGGGCAATGATGACCGCGCCACGGTGACGCTCAACACCGCGCGCGTGCCCACCTATCCCAGCGAGGCCGAAGCGGTGCGTGGCTTCCAGCATCTGGTGAAGTACCGTGAGGCGCAGGCGGCGTTGATGGAAACCCCGCCCAGCCTGCCGGCGGATTTCGTGGTGGATGTGGCGGCGGCGCGCGGCCTGGTCGAGGCGGCACTGGCCAATGACCAGCAATGGTTGGACCCGGTGGCCACCCACAAGCTGCTGCAGGCCTACGGCATCGCCTCGCTGGAAGTGATGGTGGCGCGCGATCCGCACGAGGCCATGGAACTGGCGCAGCCGCTGTTGGAGAAGGGACTGAGCGTGGCGGTGAAGATCTTCTCGTCGGATATCCCGCACAAATCCGAAGTCGACGGCGTGCGCTTGAACCTGAGCACCCTGCGCGCGGTACAGGCAGCGGCCACCTCGATCCTGCAACGCGCCCGCGAGCAACGCCCGCAGGCACGCATCGAGGGCGTGCTGGTGCAACCGAGCCTGACCCGGCCCAAGGCGCGCGAGCTGATCGCCGGCATTGCCGACGATCCGGTGTTTGGCCCGGTGGTGGTGTTCGGCCGTGGTGGTACTGCGGTGGAAGTGATTGACGACAAGACCCTGGCCCTGCCGCCGCTGGACCTGCGCCTTGCACACGAAGTGATCGGCCGCACCCGCGTTTCGCGCATCCTCAAGGCCTATGGCGACGTGCCGGCTGCCGATGAGCGCGCGGTGGCGCTGGTGCTGGTTAAGCTGGCGCAGTTGGCGGCGGATATTCCCGAAATCCGCACGCTGGATCTCAACCCCTTGCTGGCCGACCGCAACGGCGTGATCGCATTGGATGCGCGCATCGCCATTACCCCGGTACGGCGCCTGCACAAGGGCCGTGGCCATCCGCGTTTTGCGATCTTCCCGTATCCCACCGAGTGGGAACGCACCATTGATCTGTCAGACGGTGCCAAGGCCTTCATCCGCCCTGTGCGGCCGGAGGACGACGGATTGTTCCGCGCATTCTTCGCGCGGGTAACCGACGACGACCTGCGCTTGCGCTTCTTCCAGTCGGTGAAGCATTTCAGCCACGAGTTCATCGCGCGGCTGACCCAGCTCGACTACGCACGCTCCATCGCGCTGGTGGCGATCGATCCCAAGAGCGGTGAAATGCTGGGCGCGGTGCGGCTGCATGCTGATGCCGATTACGACCGGGGTGAGTACGGCATCCTGATCCGTTCCGATCTGAAGGGTCATGGCATCGGCTGGAAGCTGATGCAGATCATGATCGAGTATGCGCAGTGGCAGGGTCTGAACATGGTGGAAGGCCAGGTGTTGCGTGAGAACACCACCATGCTGGCGATGTGCCAGAGCCTGGGCTTCAAGGTGAAGTCCGACCCGGATGACTCCACCATCATGAATGTGACGCTGCCCATAGGTTAGTGCCAGGAACCAGGAGCGAGGAACTAGGAACGAGGAACTAGGAACCAGGAACGGGGAACCAGGAAAGGGGAACCAGTGGGAGCGGTGGCCATGCTTACACCCGGCCACTGCAAGGGGCGACAATGGCGGCATGCAAACGAACCAAGATTCCGCCGGCAAGATCCCGCTGCTGTTGCTGCCTGGCCTGCTCAACGACGCCACGCTCTGGCAGGCCCAGCTCGATGACCTCGCCGATATCGCCGACTGCCAGGTGGGCGATCTCACACGCCAGGACAGCATGCGTGCCGTCGCCGAGGATGTACTGGCGACCGCGCCGGCACAGTTCGCACTGGCCGGTTTCTCACTCGGTGGCTATGTCGCCCAGGAAATCCTGCGCATCGCCCCGCAGCGGGTATCGCGGCTGGCCTTGCTGGATACCTCGTTCAAACCCGACTCACCGGAGCGTGCCGCGCAGCGCGTGGCGCAGCAGAACAGCGTGCGCCTGCCCGGTACCTTTCATGGTTTCGGTGACAAGCTGATGCGCAGCTATATCGATGCGTCGCGGCTTGAGGATCACCTGTTGGTGGACACCGTGCGCAGCATGACCTCGCGTCTGGGCGCGGAGGTATTCCTGCGGCAAAGTCGCCTGCAACGCGTCGATGGCAGCCAGGTGCTGCGTGATTGGTCCGGCCCGGCGTTGATCGTCTGCGGCCGCAACGATGCGATCACGCCCTTGCCGGTCAGCGAAGCGATGGCGTCGCTGATGCCGCAGTCATCGCTGGTGGTGATCGACGACTGCGGACATCTGGCGCCACTGGAGCAGCCCGAACAGGTGAGCGCGGCGATGCGCAGCTGGCTGCTGTCCGCCGCGCCCTGATCGACGCTCAATCCCAGGCCGGGGCGATCTCCGGGTTGGCGACGCGCTGGCCGCGATCCAGGCCGGCGATGCGCTGCATGTCATCGGCGTCCAACCGCAGCTGGGCTGCCTGCAGGTTGCCGGCAAGGTTCTCGCGCCGGGTAGAGGACGGGATCACCGCATAGCCCTGTTGCAATGCCCAGGCCAAGGCCACCTGTGCAGTCGTAGCCTGGTGTTTGTCGGCGATGGCCTGGATCACCGGGTCCTTCAGCACCGCACCGTAAGCCAGGCTCATGAACGCAGTGACGGCGATGCCCTGTTCTTGCAGATAGGCGATCAAGGCACGGTTCTGCAGATACGGATGTACTTCGATCTGGTTGGTGGCGATGGCATCGGCACCAAGAATGTCGATGGCCTGGCGGGTCAGGTCGACGGTGAAGTTGGACACGCCGATGGCCTTGGTCAGGCCCAGCGCCTTGGCTTCACGCAGCGCGCCAAGATATTCGGTCATCGGCACCTGGTCATTGGGGGATGGCCAGTGGATCAGGGCCAGGTCCACGTGGTCGGTCTGCAGCTTGCGCAGGCTCTCGCGCAGGCTGTCCAGCAAGGCGTCATGGGTGAAGTTGCTGATCCAGATCTTGGTGGTCAGGAACAGCTGCTCACGCGGCACCTTGCCGGTAGCCAGCGCCGCGCCCAGATCGGCCTCGTTGTCGTAAATCTGCGCGGTATCAAAGGCGCGGTAACCCAGTTCAAGTGCGTTGTGCACGGAGGTGGTCAGCACCTCGCCCTTGAGGCGATAGGTACCCAGGCCGATGGCGGGAATGTTCATCAATAGCTCCAGGGGGGATTGCCTGCAGGCTACGCCGTGCATGGCGAACGAAAAGTCGGTAAGGGGTGAACAGCGTGTTGCGTCAGTGCGCGCCCACAGCGATGCCGGCAGCGCGCATTTCCACGCCGTCACGTCGATCCAGGCGGCCGCTGAGTACGGTCAGGGCCAGCGCACCCAGCACCACCAGCGCGCCGATCCAGGGCGTATGCATCAGGCCGATATGCTCAACCACCAGCCCACCCAGCGATGCGCCCAGCGCGATGCCGATGTTGAATGCAGCGATGTTCAGGCCCGAGGCCACGTCCGTGGCCTGCGGCACGAAGCGCTGTGCCTGCTTGACCACATACACCTGCAGGCCCGGCACGTTGCCGAACGCCACCGCGCCCAACGCCAGTACCGTCAGCAGCACCAGCCAGCGGTTGTAGGCGGTGAAGGTGAGTGCGAACAACACCACCGCCAGCAGGGCGAAGATCAGCGTCAGTGCCGGGATCGGCCCACGCTGGTCGGCCAGCCGGCCGCCCCACAGATTGCCGATTGCCACCGACACACCGTAGACCAGCAGCACCGCGCTCACCGCGTTGGCCGAGAAACCGCTGACGTCCTGCAGGATCGAGGCGAGAAAGGTGAAGGACAGGAAGGTGCCGCCATAGCCCAGCGCGGTCATCGCATAGACCAGCAACAGGCGCGGCTGCGCCAGTACCGCGAATTGCTGGCCGAAGCTCGCCGGCGTGCTGCGTGGCAGCTGCCGCGGCACGAACAGCAGGCTGCCGGCCAGGGCGACCACGCCCAGTGCCGCCACGGCCAGGAAGGTGGCGCGCCAGCCCAGGTGCTGGCCGATGAAGGTGCCCAGCGGGACGCCGGTGACCAGCGCCACGGTAAGCCCGGTGAACATGATCGCGATGGCGCTGGCCGCCTTGTCCTTGGGCACCACCGAGGTGGCGATGATCGACCCGATCGAGAAGAACACGCCATGCGCCAGCCCGGTCAGCACCCGCGCCACGATCAGCGAGGCATAGCCCGGGGCCATCCAGGCAATCAGGTTGCCCAGGGTGAACAGCAGCATCAGCGCCACCAGCAGGGTCTTGCGCGGCACCTGTCCGGTCAGTGCGGTCAGTACCGGGGCGCCAACGGCCACCCCCAAGGCATACAGCGAGACCAGCAGCCCGGCCGAAGGCAGGCTGACCTGCAGGTCGGTGGCGATGGTGGGGATCAGCCCGACGATGACGAATTCGGTGGTGCCGATGGCAAAGGCGCCCAGGGTCAGCGCCAGCAGGGCTAGGGGAATACCGCGTGACATGGGCAGTTCCTTGGAAAGAGGCTGCGCAGTCTGCCGGGACGACTGTTGCCGAAAAAGCCGCGATGCCTGCAATGACTATTGAATTTCAGTCAATAATTACCCATCCCCCGCCAAGGCCCCTGCCGATGAAAACCACCCTCGATGAAATGCAGGCCTTCATCGCCGTGATCGACACCGGCTCGATCACCGCCGCTGCCGAGCTGCTGGGCCAGACCACCTCCGGCGTCAGCCGCGCGCTGGGCCGGCTGGAGGAGAAGCTGGGCACGACCCTGCTGACCCGCACCACGCGGCGCCTGCAGCTCACTGCCGAGGGCGAGACCTTCCTGGCCCAGGCGCGTGCCATCGTGGCGTCGGTGGACGCAGCCGAGGAGCAGATTGCCGCGCGCCGCGGCATTCCCTCCGGGCGCTTGCGCGTGGATGCGGCAATGCCCTTCATGCTGCACGTGATTGCCCCGCTGGTGGCCGGCTACCGCGCGCAGTACCCGCAGGTCGCGCTGGAGTTGAACAGCAGCGAGCGCTACATCGACCTGCTGGAACGCCGCACCGATATCGCCATCCGCATCGGGCCACTGGCCGACTCCACCCTGCATGCGCGGGCCCTGGGCCACAGCCGACTGCGGGTACTGGCCAGCCCGGCGTATCTGCAGCAGCACGGCACGCCCGGCAATGTCGCCCAACTGCAGGCGCATGCCTTGATCGGTTTCAACGAGCCGGATTCGCTCAACTATTGGCCGGTGCCCGATAGCGCGGGAAATCCGCTGCATGTGACACCGGCGCTGGCTGTATCCAGTGGTGAAATCCTGCATCGCTTGGCACTGGAAGGCGTTGGCATCGTCTGCCTGTCCGATTTCCTGACCGAGCAGGACCGCGAGCGCGGTGAGTTGGTGCAGGTATTGCCGGCGCAGACGCTGGAGGTCCGCCAGCCCATCCACGCGGTGTACTACCGCAACACGGCGGTGTCGGCGCGGATCAGCTCGTTCCTGGACTATTTGTCACAGGCGATGGCGAAGGCTGCCTATACGCAATAAGCGCGCGATGCGTCGTCGGCTGTCGTCAGTCCATCCTTGCAATGCCCTGTCGCTTTGACGGCAGGCCGAAGGACGGAGTGGGGGATTGGCGGCACCGCGCTCGATGTTGCCGTGGCGTCGCGGCTGACGCCGCTGCGGGCGTTATCCACCCTCCCTTTGGCCGTCGGCCAAAGGGAGGGGCGTTGCTCAATGTGGGTCTGCGTGGTGCCAGGCGTGGCGCACCAGCCAGCGCGCTTCATCCCAGGACACGGCCAAGGCCGGGCTGTGGCGGTGGTAGCTGTCCTGCAGCACTTTGTAGAGCTGTTCTTCGTTGGCGCGTGGATACGCCTGATACACGTCGTAACCCATTTCCAGCAGGCGCTGGTAGTGGTCGAAATCGTGCTGGCCGAGATGGCCGATCGCATGGATGCCACGCCAGTAGGTCAGTTCGGCGTCGCGGTCGATGCTGCGTTGGGCTGCGGATGTGGTCTGCATGGGTAGGACTCCATTCGCGGTCTACCCCCTGTCCAACCGATGCTAAGGCGGGCACAGGGGGGGAATCAAGCACGCCGGTTCACGTTTCCGCGCTTGCGGTCTCCAACTGGGTAAGCTGAATCGGCGACAGCTCCAACTGCGCTGCGGCCAGGATTTCCTGCAGCTGCGGCACGCTGGTGGCGCTGACGATGGGCGCGGTAATGCCGGGGCGGGCAATCAACCATGCCAGCGCAACCTGCGCCGGTGTGGCGCGGTGGCTGGCGGCGACATCGTCCAGGGCCTGCAGGATGCGCAGGCCACGCGGGTTCAGATATTGCGCGGCAACCTTGGCGCCACGCGCTGCGCTCTTGCCCGCGTCGTTGGCATCACGGTACTTGCCGGTGAGGAAGCCGCTGGCAAGCGAGTAATAGCTGATCACGCCCAGGCCCTGCTCGCGTGCCAACGGCTCCAGCTCGGCTTCGTAGCCGCTACGGTCGTAGAGGTTGTATTCCGGCTGCAGCGTTTCGTAGCGCGGGAGGTGGTAGTCGGAGGACACTTTCAGTGCATCGCGCAGGCGTGCTGCACTGTAGTTGGAGGCACCGATGGCGCGCACCTTGCCGGCTTCGATCAAGCGTGCGAAAGCACCCAGTGATTCTTCCAGCGGTACCGATTCGTCATCTTCATGGGCCTGGTAAAGATCAATCACATCGGTCTGCAGGCGGCGCAAGGAATCTTCAAGCGCAGCATTGATGTTTTCTGCGGACAGGCCAGGATGTTCCGCCCATTTGGCGACCTTGGTGGCGATCACCACCTTGTCGCGCTTGCCGCTGCGCTGCAGCCAGCGGCCGATGATGGTTTCCGATTCGCCACCGCGATTGCCTGGCACCCAGGCCGGATAGACATCGGCGGTGTCGATCAGGTTGAAGCCGGCATCGACGAAAGCGTCGAGCAGGCTGAAGGAGGTTTTCTCATCCGCACTCCAGCCGAATACATTGCCGCCAAAGGCAATAGGCGTGACCTGCAGGCCGGAGCGGCCCAGTTCGCGTGACGGTGGCATGCATTCCTCCTTTGTTGTCCAGCGTTGCAGCATAGACGCAGGGCGTTCCAATTCCGTGGCAAAGCGGTGAAAACAGCGTTCCGTTGCCCGCGCCGGCACTAACAGGTTGTGAACATTTGTCGGTCCAAGGCACTGGCATTGACGTGCTAGGCTCGGCCAACCCTCTGCTGGAGACTTCCATGAAAACGCCTGCGCCCTTGTTGTGTGCCTGTCTTTTGGCTGTTGCGTCATCCTTTCCTGCAGCGGGGTTTGCCAGCGAGCCTGTCGCTGCGACCGCCAGCGCGCAGGTCGCACCGGACCTGCAGGCGGCCATTGCCGGCAGCTGGCGCACGCCGGCCAATGTGCAGCGCGATGAATATCGCCATCCGGCGCAGACGTTGAGCTTCTTTGGCCTGCAGCCAACGCAGACGGTGGTGGAGATCACCCCGGGCGGCGGTTGGTATTCGGAAATCCTGGCGCCCTATCTGCGCGACGGTGGCAAGTACGTCGCGGCGGTCGTCGACCCGGCGGCACTGCCGGCCGGCGGTGGCCGCGACTACCAGCAACGCGGGCGCGATGGCCTGGCAAAGAAATTTGCCGATGCGCCGGCGCAGTATGACCGTGCCGTCGAGGTGGCCTACGACCCCGCCGCGCCGGTCCTGGGTGTGCCCGGCTCGGCCGATCTGGTGCTGACTTTCCGCAACGTGCACAACTGGCGTGCCAATGGCCAGGCCGAGGGCATGTTCAAGGCGTTCTACACCGTGCTCAAGCCGGGTGGCACGCTGGGCGTGGTGGAGCATCGTGCCAAGGCCGACGTGCCGGCCGATGACAAGAGCGGTTATGTCGGCCAGGCGCAGATGATCGCCATGGCCGAGGCTGCCGGCTTCACCCTGCAGGACAGCAGCGAGATCAACGCCAATCCCGCCGACACCAAGGACTACCCCGGTGGCGTGTGGACCTTGCCGCCGTCCAACAAGCACGACGCCACGGATGCGGCCAAGTACAAGGCGATTGGTGAAAGCGACCGGATGACGCTGCGTTTCGTGAAGAAGTAAGCCGGCCGGAAGGTGGCCTGGCTGCCCGGCGCGGTGGATGCGCGCCGGGCTTTGCTCCATCATTGCCCAGCCTTGCCATCCGCCCTGCAGTCCGCCCCGTCGGGCATTTCCGCTTGCATGGGATGGCCCTTACCGCCTGCGGACCATGGGCGGGATCATCGTTGTCCACTCATGCTCATTGCCTTCAACAAACCGTTCAATGTGCTGTGTCAGTTCACTGACCGCAGCCAACCGCCGCGTGCCACCCTCGCCGGTTTTGGCCTGCCGGCCAACGTATATGCCGCCGGGCGGCTGGACTACGACAGTGAGGGGCTGTTGCTGCTCACCGATGACGGCAACCTGGCCCATCGCCTGACCGACCCGAAGCACAAGCAGCCCAAGACCTATTGGGTGCAGGTGGAAGGCGTGCCCAGCGAGGAAAAGCTGCGCGCGCTGCGTGAGGGTGTCCAGCTCAAAGACGGGCCGACCCTGCCGGCGCAGGTGCATGTACTGGAGCCGCCGCCGGTGCTGTGGGAACGCGATCCACCGGTACGTTTCCGTAAGACGGTGCCGGATGCGTGGTTGGCGATCACCCTGCGCGAGGGGCGTAACCGCCAGGTACGCCGGATGACGGCGGCGGTGGGATTGCCAACCCTGCGGTTGGTCCGCGCTTCAATTGGCCCGCATGCGCTGGACGCGCTGCTGCCGGGGCAGTGGCGGCAGGTCCAGGGCTGAAACTGAAAGAGGAGAAGTGAGAGAACAGCGCCGCGCTGCTGCGCGTGCTCGTTTCCCACTCCTCCTCCCGGTAGTGCTGTTACTCAGGCGTCGCTGCCGATGTCGCTGGTTTCGTCGGTGACGCTGGCGGCATGGCGACGGCGCTGGGCGATCTGCCGCGACTTGGCTTCAATGGCTTCGTTGTCGCGCTTGTTGCGGCGGTACAGCGCGTAGCCGAGCAGCCCCAGGCCCACGGCTGCAACAGCCACGGTGGCGGTGGGGTTGCGCTTGGCGACACGGGTTACCGCACGACCGCCGGTCTTCATTGCGCCGATGGCAGCACCGGTCTTGAGCCATTCGGCCGCGCTGGAGCCACCGGTCTTGATGTTGTCGCCGGCGTGATTGACCAGTTCCAGGGCGCGTTCCAGTGCCGGACCGGTGATATCGCTGAACTTGCTCATGGGGGGACTCCTTGTGGGTACAGGTCAGACCCTAAGTTTTACCAAAGGGGCGTGTAGGGGATGTTAGCCGGGAAGTGCTGAGCGTTGCTTCGGAAGGCTGAAGCTGAAGCAACGGCAACTGCGAACGTCAGAAGCTACCCCTCCCCAACCCTCCCCTGCGCTATGTGCAAGGGAGGAGGCGGTTCCTGGCAATTTGTCAGCTTGCAGCACAGCCGCACTGGCCCCCTCCCTTGCGCATAGCGCAGGGGAGGGTTGGGGAGGGGTGCTTTTGCTCCTGCTTCTGCTTGGCGTCGGTACAGCCGCTCAAAGCCAATACGACATCAAGTCCCGCGCGGCTTCGCCCTATGCGTCGCCGTCGCGCTCCATGGATCATCCGGCCATGGATGCCTGGGGTAGCGTCCCTTCATTTCCTTCCTGACTTCGGCATAGGTGTTCTGCCAGAAGTTGCGCAGGTCGCCGGTCACCTGCAGCGGTTTGCCGCCGGGTGACAGCAGGTGCAGCAGCAAGGGCACCCGGCCATCGGCAATCCGCGGCGTATCCGCCAGTCCAAACAGTTCCTGCAGCTTCACTGCCAGCACCGGTGGACGAGGCGTATGGCCGTCATCATCGATGGCGTAGTCGATGCGCCGGTCCATGCCGGAGGGCACGCTGACCCGCAGCGGGGCATGCCGATCCAGCAGTTGCCGCTGGTTCCAGTCGATGCCCGACTTCAATGCTTCGCCCAGCTCCTCTTCGGACAAGGCGTCCAGCCGCGTCTTGCCGTTGAAGGCAGGCTGCAGCCAAGCCTCCAGCGTCGCCAGCAAGGCGTCGTCGGACAGATCCGGCAGCTCGAGTTCCGGCATCCACTGTCGCAGGCCCATCACCCGCCAACGCCATTGCTGCAGGTTCTCGGTCCATGGCAGTGCCTCCAGGCCCAGTTCGCGCACGGCATCGGTGAGTGCGCGTGCCGCCTGTGCCGGGTTCACCTGGCCGGCCGGCCGGCTGTCCAGCACGATGCGTTCGAAGCTGCTTTCGCGGCGTGCTTCCAGGGCACGCTTGGAACTGTTCCAACGCACCACGTCCTGTTGCTTGAAGCGGGCAGGGAAGTCGCGGCGCAGGCGTGCCTCGTCGACCGGCGCTGCACGCAGGATCAGTGCATCACGCGGATCGTGGCGCAGCTCGCTGATTACCAGCCACGGTTCCCCGCGCAGGTCGCTGTTGTCGAACTGGCGCGCGCTGCGGCCATTGGCCAGCTGGTAGCGCTGTGGATCGGTCGGGTGTTGGGTGGCGATGCGATCGGGGAAGGCATGGGCCAGCAGGTCACCAAGCTCATGGGCTTCGATATCGGTCGGGGGCAGGGCATCGCAGCGCAGGCGACGGCGCCATTGCTTGGCAGCAGCGTCGATTGCGGCCAGCCCGCCACGGTTGGCATCCTGCGGCGCGCGGCCTGTGCGGAATGCAGCCAAGGCGCGCCAGCGGGCGGCCAGTGCATCGCCGCCCTGACGCAGCGGATCACGTGCTTCCAGCAGCGCGGCAACATCGGCGGCCAGTGCTTGTTCGCGGGGTGTGCTGGCCGACAGCAGCATTGCGGCCATGCGCGGGTGGGTGCCCATCGCCAGCATGCGCTTGCCCAGCGCGGTGATGGTCAGGTCCGGGCTCAAGGCGCCCAAGCGCTGCAGCAGTTCGCGCGCAGCCGACAGGGCGCCGATGGGCGGCGGATCGACAAAGCGCAATTCATCGCTGCCCCAGGCGGCCAGTTCCAGGGCCAGTCCCGCCAGTTCCACCTGCGCCATTTCTGGTCGGCGCTGGGCGTCCAGTCGCTGCGATTGTGGCCACAGCCGCCATGCCCAGCCGGCGGCGACACGGCCTGCACGGCCCGCGCGCTGGTCTGCAGAGGCCTGCGAAATGGTCACAGCGTCCAGGCGCGAGAAACCGCTGTTGGGGTCGTAGCGCGGTTCGCGCGCCAAGCCGGCATCGATCACCACGCGTACGCCGGGCAGGGTGACCGAGGATTCGGCGACATTGGTGGCCAGCACCACGCGGCGGCGGCCGTCGGGGTCGGGCTGCAGCACGCGGGTCTGCTGTTCGATCGGTAGTTCGCCGTGCAGGGGGAGGACGTCAAACCCTTCTCCCTGCGGGAGAAGGTGGCGCGCAGCGCCGGATGCGGGTGTGGGCGAAGCCTGCTGAAGTTGGCCGATGTGGGCTGCGCCCCCGACCCTCTCCCCAACCCCTCCCCCGGAGGGGGAGGGGCTTAAAGCCGCCTGCACCCGCGCAATCTCGCGTTGCCCAGGCAGGAACACCAATACATCGCCGGGATGCTGGGCCACCGCCTGTTCCACCGCGCGCCGTGTCTGTGCTTCCAGGGATTCGTCGCGACGCGCCGGGAAGTGGCTCACTTCCACCGGGTAGCTGCGACCCTCGCTGGACAGGCGTGGTGCGTCCAGGAACTGTGCCAGCCGTTCGCCATCCAGGGTGGCCGACATCACCACGATGCGCAGGTCATCACGCAGCTGCGCCTGCACGTCCAGCGCCAATGCCAGGCCCAGGTCCGCAGACAGATGGCGTTCGTGGAACTCATCGAACAACAGCGCGCCGACGCCTTCCAGCAGCGGGTCATCCTGCAGCATGCGGGTGAGGATGCCTTCGGTAACCACTTCGATGCGGGTGCGCGCGGAAACCCTGTTCTCGAAGCGGATGCGATAGCCAATGGTTTCGCCCACCGGTTCGCCGAGCTGCCGGGCCATGAAGCTGGCGGCGCTGCGTGCGGCCACGCGGCGTGGCTCCAGCATGATGATTTTGTGGCCCTGCAGCCATGGGGCGTCCAACAGCGCCAACGGCACTTGGGTGGTCTTGCCGGCACCGGGCGGTGCTTCCAATACCAGCCGCGGATGCGCGGCCAGCTGCTGGAGGATATCGGGGAGCAGTGGAGTGATGGGGAATGCAGTTGCCATCGGCGCATTGTAGAAGCCGCGCGCGCCGAGCGCCGCGTAGCCCGGGTAAGCGCAGCGCACCCGGGGCTTTTCGCCGAATGTTCTGGCCCCGCGCTCGGAGCCCCCGGGTGCGCTGCGCTTACCCGGGCTACCGGGCTTCGTTCATGGTGGAGGGGCTGGGTTGGAAGCAAACCTCTACAATCACGCTTTCTGTCTGCCCATCCCCCAGCTCAATGCAATTGATCGACATCGGCGCCAACCTCACCCACGAATCCTTCGATCGCGACCTGGACGCGGTGCTGGAGCGCGCCAAGGCCGCTGGCGTGGTGCAGATGGTGATCACCGGCGCCAGCCGCGAGCATTCGCCGATGGCCCTGGCCCTGGCGCAGCGCCATCCCGGCTTCCTGTACGCCACCGCTGGCGTGCATCCGCATCACGCCAGCGAGTACACCGACGAATGCGATGCCGAGATGCGCGCGTTGCAGGTACACCCGGAAGTCGTGGCGGTGGGCGAGTGTGGGCTGGACTACAACCGCGATTTCTCGCCGCGCCCGGCCCAGCGCAAGGCTTTCGAGCGTCAGCTGCAGATCGCCGTTGATCTTGCCGTGGATGGTGTCGGCAAGCCGCTGTTCCTGCACCAACGCGATGCGCATGACGATTTCATCGCGATGATGAAGAACTTCGACGGCAAGCTGGGCCCGGCGGTGGTGCACTGCTTTACCGCCGAGCGCCGCGAATTGTTCGATTACCTCGACCGTGACTGGTATATCGGCATCACCGGTTGGCTGTGCGACGAACGGCGTGGCGCGCACCTGCGCGAGCTGGTCAAGCACATCCCCGCCGAGCGGCTGATGATCGAAACCGACGCGCCCTATCTGTTGCCGCGCAACCTCAAGCCGATGCCGAAGGACCGCCGCAACGAGCCGGCGTTCCTGTCGCACATCGTCGAGGAGCTGGCGCGTGACCGCGGCGAGGACGTGGCCGTGACTGCGGCCAATGCGACCGCGGCGACCCGCGCCTTCTTCCGTCTGCCGCAGCGGTGAAACGGGGGCTGCAGTGCAGCCCTGCCTGATCAACGTTTGACCAGCTCCACGCGGCGATTGCGGGCACGGCCGGCGTCGCTGCCATTGTCGGCTACCGGCTTGTCCTGTCCCCAGCCACGTGCCTGCAGCCGTGCCGGTGCAATGCCGGCGGCGGCAAGGCTGGCCACTACCGACGCAGCCCGCGCGTCGGACAATTGCTGGTTATGGGCAGCGCTGCCGCTGTTGTCGGTATGTCCCTCCACCGACAGCTGCAAGGCAGGGTCCTGCTTGAGCAGGGTCAGGACCTGGTCAAGCTGCGGTTGTGAGTCGGGCAGGATCTGCGCCTTGTCGCTGGCGAAGTTGACCTGGATGGCGACATGCCCCTGCGCATCCAGTTGCTGCTTCAAGGCGGATGCGGGCAGCAGGGCGGCGGTCTGCTCGAAACCCTTGCGTTCGGCCACGACCCAGCCGGCACTGAGGTACTCCAGACGCGCATGTACCCAGATCTGGCGGCCGTCGGGCAGATCGGCGCGGTACACCACCAGATCGAAATCATCCCAGTTGTAGCCCGCGCTTCCCGAGTACGCCGAGCGCACCGACTCAGGCACCGACTCCGCCTGTTGCTTGGGGATGCGACCTTCGAACACCTTGGTTGCGTTGACTGTCGCCATCATCGCCGCAAGATTCCGGCGTACCTCATGCATCGAGTAAGCGTGGTCATCCTTGTCGAAGTCGGCTGCCCAGACCTTGCCTTCAACCTGCTCGAAGTGGTCGCCGGTCCAGAACGGGAAACGATCAAAATCGCGCTGGATAGGCTTGTTTCGATCGCTGTAGCCCGCCGGCAGGCCGAGATGGGGGAAACTGTCGGACCACTGCGCGGTTGGTGAGAACGGCACTTCTTCCAGCACCACCAAGCCAGCATGGTTGGCATCCAGCGAGAGCTGCACCCACACATTGCGTTGCGCCTGGCGGATCACATGCACGGTGGTCGGTGCGTCGGCGCTGTTGTTGACGGCATCGATGAAGCCGCCGCCTATCTCGTCTTCCAGCTGTGGTCCGTAATAGATGTCACGGTGCTCGGGACCCTCGAATACCTTGCTCGCACCCGCGGCTTCCAGCAATCCATCGAGATTGCGTTGCAGCTCCAGGCCCGAGAAGGTCTTGCCTGCGCTGCTGGGGACAGCAATCTGCGCCGACCAGCTTGGCCCTTCCACCCAGTGCACGCCGTCGCCCAGGCGCACCGGGAAGCGCGCCCAGGCGCGCACGTGCGGGGCGTTCAACGGCTCATAGCCCTGTGGCAGGCCAAAGAAGGGCAACGCGCCCAACGGTTTGTCGCTGGTGGCGATGCCGCTGATGTCGAAAGGCAGGACGGGGACAGGCTTTCCCTCGCGGTCCTGGATGCCATCGGGCGTTACCGTTGCCGGTGCGGTGTCGCTGGCGGCAACCGGTGTCGTGTCGATGGCGGGAGCAGTCGATGCAGCAGCTGCGCTCTCATCGGGCGAGGTGCGGTTGCAGGCGGCCAGCATCATGCTCAAAGCGCAGCCCAAGGCCAGCGCGGGGTACTTGTTCATCTCGGTCCTTCGCGTGTACATCCCCTGTACCGGCGAAGATAAACCACCGGTGTGAACGTTGCATGCGTTCACACCGATGGAGGTTCAAGCACTGCGCTGTGACTCGTAGGCCTGCAGGTGACAGTAGGCGGTCTGCAGCAGCGTGGCCGGCAGGCTGGCGGCGAGCGCGCGTTCCAGCATGTCGCCGACGATATGCGCGGCCTCTACGCGTTGACCGGCTTCCAGGTCGCGCAGCATCGATGCCTTGATCGGTGAGCCGGCTTTGGTGATGGCGCCCAGCGCAATGTCCTGCGCCTTTGCGGGAATGGGTTGGCCGGCGTGCGTGGCGACGGCAAGGCATTCGGCATACAAATGCTGCATGAAAGCGCTGCCGTGGTCGCTGGCGACGATGGTGCCGACGTCGGCGCGCATCAGGCAGGTGCCGGCCGCCAACGCGGTCAGGAAGGTGTATTTGATCCATTGTTCCTGGGCAATGTCGGCCGAGGCGACGTGATCGATGCCGGCCTGTTCGCAGGCCTTTGCCAGGGCGGTCACACGCGTGCTGTCCGCCGCGCCATCGCGCTCGCCGAAGGTCAGCTTGGCCGGCTTGTCCAGGTGCAACACCGCGCCATCCTCGGCCTTGGTCGCGCTGATGAAGCACAGCCCGCCCAGCACGCGTTCGCGTCCGAAGCGCGCATCCAGGGCGACGTAATGGCGCAGGCCATTGAGGATGGGCAGCACTGTGGTGGTGGCGCCTACTGCAGGTGCGATCGCGTCGATCGAACTGTCCAGGTCATACGCCTTGCAACTGAGGATGATCAGATCGAAGGGCTTTTCTTTCGCCAGCTGCGGCAAGGCCTCGGCGGTGACGTGGGCGACCGGAAATGCGGCATCGCCGAGCGGGCTGCGGATCACCAGGCCGTCGCGGTCCAGCTGTGCGGCGCGGTTGGGGCGCACCAGGAAGGTGACATCAACACCGGCCTGGGCCAGCCGGCCGCCAAAGTAACCACCGGTACCGCCGGCACCGAGAATCAGGATGCGCATTGCTTGGTTATCCATCAACTAAAGGGGAGTGGAGCCATCATAGGTGCTCGGGGTGTTGTAGGACTGGCGTGAGCCGCGAGATGCAGCTCCCTCCCGTTGCCAGAGGCAAGGGGAGGGTTGGGGAGGGGTAATGCTTTTGCGTCTGGGTTCTGTGCTTCGCGGCTCACGCTGCTGCCTCAAACGCCAAAATCAAACCAGAAAGAAGGCGCCTTTCGGCGCCTTCTTTCAGCTACGCAGGCCTACGCCCCGCCGCAGCAGCCACAAGGCCAGGGTAGTGAGTGCGGCAACAAAGCCGAGCATCAAGGCATACGACACCCACAACGGCACATCGCTGCTGCCGAGCAGGCCGTAGCGGAAGGCATTGACCATGTAGAAGATCGGGTTGGCATGGGTCATCGCCTGCGCCCAGCCCGGCAACAGGGTCACCGAGTAGAACACGCCGCCCAGGTAGGTCAATGGGGTCAGGATGAAGGTCGGTACGATCGCCACGTCATCGAACTTCTTGGCATACACGGCGTTGATGAAGCCGGCCAGCGAGAAGATCGTCGCGCCCAGCAGCACCGTGCTCAGCGTCACCAGCGGATGCGGGATGCGCACCGGGGTGAAGAACATGGCGATGATCAGCACGATCACGCCCACCATCAGGCCGCGCAGCACGGCGCCGGCCACATAACCCCACAGGATCACCCAGTTCGGCATCGGGCTGACCAGCAGTTCCTCGACATGGCGGCCGAACTTGGCGCCGAAGAACGAGGAGCTGATGTTGCCGTAGCTGTTCTGGATCACGCTCATCATCACCAGGCCCGGCACGATGAACTGCATGTAGCTGTAGCCGCCCATCTGCCCGATCTTGGAGCCGATCAGGCCGCCGAAGATCAGGAAGTACAGGGTCATGGTGATGGCCGGCGGGACCAGGGTCTGGCCCCAGATACGCAGGATGCGGTTGACCTCGCGACGAACGATGGTGCCCAGCGCCACCCAGTTGCGGCTGCTGTCGGTCACGGGAACGGGGGTACTCATGCGGCGCTGTTCTCCAGGTTGCCGGTGAGGCGCACGAACAGCTCCTCCAGGCGGTTGCTCTTGGTACGCATCGAACGCACGCGGATGCCGGCAGCATTCAAGGCGTCGAAAACACGGTTCAGGTCCATCGCGCGCGGCATGTCCAGGTCCAGCGTATGCGTGTCGGTGGCGACCAGGGTGGCGCCTTCGATATGCGGCAGCTGCGCCGGCAGTTCGCCGTCGATGTCGAACAGGAAGCCTTCCACGTCAAGCTTGGCCAGCAGGCCACGCATCGGCCCCTGCTCGACGATGCGGCCATGGTTGATGATGGCCAGGTTGCGGCACAGCTGCTCGGCCTCTTCCAGGTAGTGCGTGGTGAGGATGATGGTGGTGCCGGCGGCGTTGATCTCCTGCAGCGTCTTCCACATGTCGCGGCGGATCTCGATGTCCACGCCCGCGGTGGGCTCGTCGAGGATCAGCAGGCGCGGCCGGGTCATCATCGCGCGGGCGATCATCAGCCGGCGCTTCATGCCGCCGGAGAGGGTGCGGCTCATCATCTGCGCCTTGTTCCACAGGTGCGCGCGCTTGAGCTCTTCCTCGGCGCGGACCTCGGCCTCGGCGCGGGGGATCCCGTAGAAACCGGCGTAGTTGACCAGGATGTCGAAGGGCTTTTCGAACAGGTTGAAGTTGATTTCCTGCGGTACCAGGCCGATCAGGCGCATGGTCGCGCTGCGTGCCGCCACCAGGTCGCTGCCGAACACCTGTACCTGGCCCTCGCTCAGGTTCACAAGTGAAGAGACAATTCCGATCAGGGTCGACTTGCCGGCGCCATTGGGCCCCAGCAGGGCGAAAAAGTCGCCCGGCGCCACCTCCAGCGACACGCCCTTCAGGGCCTGGACGCCATTGTCATAGGTCTTGCGCAGGTCGGTGATGCGCAGGGCAGCTGCGCCGGGAACAATAGGGGAATCCAATCTCGGGCCTTCGCGCCGGGTACAGGCGTCGGATAAGTGCAGGCCGGTATTATAGGAGGCCCCGCGGTCCATACCCGGTTACACACTGTTCCCCTCCTGTGCCAATCCAATTTCCCCTCAAGCTGGTCGGCCGCCGCATGCTGGCGCCCAGCATCGGCCACTACCAGTTCGTCCGTGATGACGGCCAGCCGCTGGATTTCCTGCCCGGTCAGTTCATTCAGATTCACTTCGACTACGCCGATGGCAGCGCCACCAAGCGCAGCTATTCGCTGGCCACCATCCATGACCGCGCCCTGGGCCCGGGCGAGGCGGTGGAAATCGCGGTCAGCTTCGTTCCCGGCGGCGCCGCCACGGCCTTGTTCGAGGGCATGGACCTGGGCGACCACGTCAGCGGCAGCGGCCCGTTCGGCCGCTTCTGCCTGCAGCCGGGCGACCACAATGCCCGCTACGTGCTGATCGCCACCGGCACCGGCGTCACCCCGTACCGTTCGATGCTGCCGCAGTTGAAGGCGGCCATGGCCGAGCGTGGCGTGGAAGTGGTGTTGCTGCAGGGCGCACGCAGCCCGGAAGAGCTGCTGTACAGCGATGACTTCTATGCTTTCGCCGCTGCCAACCCCGGCTTCCGCTACATGCCGTGCCTGTCGCGGGAACTGCCGGAAAACCCGCACGCGGATGTCCGCAAGGGCTACGTGCAGCAGCAACTGGCCGAAATCGCGCCGGACCCGGCCCGCGATATCGCCTACCTGTGCGGCAACCCGGATATGGTCGATACCTGCGTCGAAGTGCTGAAGCAGGCCGGTCTGCCAATGCCGCAGATCCGCCGCGAGAAGTACGTCAGCAGCAAGTAGGCCCTGCGCTGCTGTATGCCCGGAACGGGAAAGTGTTTCGTGACTGATTGCGCGTTCGCCAACGGCTGAACGCGCGGTGTCGCGGTTATCGTCTGGACGTGCCAAGGAAGGAGGCCGTCCCGATGATCGCAAGCTTCAGCAGTCCCCTTGCGTCAATCAGCGCTGCGGTCAGCATTGGCGCGGCCATCGGCTTCTCCATGTTGCTGCTGATCCTGCCGCGACGGCCCGCCTTGCGCGCATGGGCGGCAAGCCTGTGGCTGTGGTCCGCTGCGGTGTACATGCGGCAATCCGATCCCACGTTGTCGCAACTGGGCCCGAGCGTTGTTTTCGCCGCTTTTGCGCTGTGCGGTGGGGTGTTGCTGTTGCAGGGCGTGTCCCTGCATGTGCGGCGTCCACTCCCGGTATGGAAGCCTGTACTGGTATTGGCACCCTTGCTGGTCGTCATGTTGCTCGATGGCCTTGTATGCCATGTGCCAGGCCTGCAGCGGGCACTGTCCTGCCTGTGGTCGGTGGTGCTTTATTCCTGGCTTGCCTGGATGCTGCTGCGACAGCCACCAACCCGCTTGCGCATGAGCTACTACGTGGCGGCGTTCGTGTTTGCCGCACATGTGGCCCATGGCATCTACGGCCTGGGAGTGTCGTCTGACTTTTCCGCGGCGACACAACATCACGTCACGATGGCGCTGTCGCAGCGGATGAGTGCCGGCATCGTCTTGTTGATAGCGCAATGTTCGGCGCTGATGTTGCTGCTGGTCGAGCAATTGCTGTGCGAATTGAACGAGCGTGCCAGCCATGACGGCTTGACCGGCCTGTTGAATCGCAGCGCGCTGCTGCATGCCGGCCGCAAAGCCATGGACGCGGCGCGGGCCAGTGACCGTCCCTTCGCACTGCTGGTGCTGGACCTGGATTACTTCAAACGCATCAATGACAACTGGGGGCACCTGGTGGGTGACGAGGTGCTGTGTCATTTCGCAATCGTGATGCGGGCATGTGCGGCACATCCTGGCGCGGTGCTGGCGCGTTATGGGGGCGAGGAATTCATCATGTTGCTGCCTGGTGCCGATGCCGCGGTAGCCATGCAAACAGCGCAGTCGACCGTGCAGGCGGTGCGGGCTGCATCGGTGCCCACCCAGGCCGCAGCGTTGCACTACACCGTCAGCATCGGGGTGGCTGTGGCCGACAGGACCTGCACGCTGCAGCAGTTGATATCGCGCGCCGATGTCGCGCTCTATCACGCCAAGGCAAACGGTCGTGATCGCGCCTGCATCGTCGATGGCGGCTATGGTGGGGTTGCTGCAAGTGCGGTGCTGTCGCCTGACGAGCGCGGGCCGGGTATCGGTGCTGACTTCATTTGTGTAAAGGGAGCTTGACAGCCCGGCACGGCTACCCGCAGGATGTGTAAAGCATCCTTTACAGGAATCCGTCATGACGCCGGTTGGTTGTCCCTGCCATTCGTTGCCGCGCTGCGTGCCTCATGCAGTCGCTCGGTATTGTGGGGTAGCGCGGTGAGCCGCGGGCGCAGGATTGCGCTCATCCTGGCGGGGGCCGCGGTCAGCGCCTTGGGCGGTGCTGCAGTGTGGCTGTGGGCCCACTTCGACGGTAGCCAGCGCCTGGCAGGGGGCCTGCTGGGCATCGCCGCCGGGCTGGTACTGGCGGCGTTGCTGCAGCGGTTGATGCCCGATGGCTGCGATAGCGCGCCGGCAGCCCTGCGGCGTCGTTACACCCGCGAGGTGATGTGGGCGATGGGCGGCTATGCGGTGCTGCTGATTATTTCCAGCCTGTTGCTCAAGCGCGTGGACGAGCCGCTGCTGCGTGTACTCATTGCCTTGTTGCCGGTGCCGCCGATCGTCTTGATGCTGCGGGCGATGGTGCGTTACATCCGCGATGTGGACGAGCTGCAGCAGCGCATCGAGCTGGAAGCCGTCAGCTTCGCCACCGCCTTCGTGTCGCTGGTGTATCTGACCGGTGGCTTCCTGCAGACCGCCAAGGTGATCGACATACCCTCCGGCAGCGCGATGATCTGGGTGTTCCCACTGGTCTGCCTGGCCTATGGGCTGGCCAAGGCCGTGGTCGTGCGGCGCTACAACTGAGGCGCCTGGTGGATAACCGATTACGCGAGCTGCGCGATGCCAGGGGTTGGTCGCAGGGTGAGTTGGCCGAGCAGCTGCAGGTATCGCGGCAGACGGTCAATGCGCTGGAAACCGGCAAGTACGATCCCAGCCTGCCGCTGGCATTCCGCATTGCCGATCTGTTCGGGGCGAAGATCGAAGATATTTTCTTCCCTGCTGTCACATAGCTGCCGCCGCTGCGTCTGGTATAGGCAGAACCGTTGTTCCATCCAACCGTGAGGGGCTGTTCCGATGATGTCCCGCAATACCCGAATCACCTTGCTGGCCGCCGCCCTCGTGGCAGGCCTGCTGGGTTGCAAAGCCGCCGGACCCTCGGCGAGTGCCGATGGCGAGCCGACCGCAGGCAAGTCCCTGCAGCTGGGTACGCTTGCCTTCAAGCCCTGCACGCTGAGCTCGCCGTTCAGTCGTGAAGCCCTCGAGGCCCAATGCAGCACGCTGCAGGTGCCCGAGGACCGGGCCAA
The DNA here is from genome assembly GCF_032061965.1 of Stenotrophomonas sp. Classification (GTDB taxonomy): domain Bacteria; phylum Pseudomonadota; class Gammaproteobacteria; order Xanthomonadales; family Xanthomonadaceae; genus Stenotrophomonas. The sequence goes on from NZ_DAMBEF010000022.1 coordinate 44,844, forward strand.
CCCGCAGGGGCGCAAGATCGCCTTGAACATCGCCGTGCTCACGCCGGAAAAGGAAGGCGAAGTACAGCCCGATCCGGTGTTCTTCCTGGCCGGCGGGCCGGGCCAGGCGGCGGTGGCAACCTATCCGCAAGTGGATGCCGCATTCCGCGAGGTACGCAAGCACCGCAACGTGGTGCTGGTCGATCAGCGCGGCACGGGTGAATCCAACCTGCTGTCCTGTGCGGCTTACGAAGGCGAGGACATGTCGGCGGCGGCGATGCAGGCCGAGGCAGCCAAGTGCGCGACACAGCTCGCAGCCAAGGCCGACCTGCGGTTCTACACCACCACCGAAGCGGTGGCCGACCTGGATGCGGTACGTCAGGCCATGGGCGCGGCGCAGATCAACCTGGTCGGCGTGAGCTATGGCACCCGCGTGGCACAGCAGTACGCCATGCGCCATCCGCAGGCCACACGCAGCATCGTGCTGGATTCGGTAGTGCCCAACAGCTTGCAGCTGGGAAATATCTTCGCCCGCAACCTGGATGATGCGCTGGCCCTGCAGTTCGCCCAGTGCACCAACTCGCCTGCCTGCAAGGAAAAGCTGGGCGATCCGCGCGCCGAACTGGATGCGCTGCTGGCCAAGCTGCGTGCACAGCCGGTGAGCGTGCGCTACCGCGATGCTGCTACCGGGCAGTCGCGCGAGAACATGCTGCGTGCGGAAAACGTGGCAGGGCTGGTGCGCATGTATGCCTACATGCCGGCGGCAGCGGCCTTGTTGCCGAAGTTGATCCACGAGGCCAACGGTGGTCGCTACGAAGAGCTGATGGCACTGGCGCAGATGATGCAGGACGACATGAAGGACGCCATGGCCATGGGCATGCAGTTGTCGGTCATCTGCAGCGAGGACGCCGACAGCCTTGCGCCGGAAGCGGCGGCCAACAATGCCGGCACCGTGTTGGGTGACCAGATGGCACAGGGCCTGGGTGCGATGTGCGCCGCCTGGCCGAAGGGCACCGCGCCGGCCGACTTCCACAAGCCGCTGGCAGGCAAGGTGCCGGCCCTGGTGCTGGAGGGCGAGTTCGATCCGGTCACGCCGCCGCGCTATGGCGAGGAGGTGGTGAAGACGCTGAGCAATGGCCGCTTGTTCGTGCTGCGCGGCCAAGGTCACAACGTGATCGGTGCCGGCTGCATGCCCAAGCTGTTTGGCCAGTTCGTGGACACCGCCGATGCCAAGGCACTCGATGGTGCCTGCCTGGAAAAGCTCAATTACGTGCCGCCGTTCACCAGCTTCAATGGCTGGGAACCGTGACATCACCGCATCACTGAGGAATCCGCTTCCATGATCGTTGCAGAACGACTCCGCAAGACCTTCCCCGGCAAGGGCAAGGACAAAACGCCAGTGATCGCCGTGGATGACGTGGGCTTCACCGCCCATGACGGCCAGATCACCGGTCTGCTCGGCCCCAATGGCGCCGGCAAGACCACCACGCTGCGCATGCTGTACACCTTGATGACCCCGGAGAGCGGCCGCGTGCTGGTCGATGGCGTCGATGCCGCGGTCGACCCCAACACGGTCCGCCGCAGCCTGGGCGTATTGCCCGATGCGCGTGGGGTCTACAAGCGCCTGACCGCGCGCGAGAACATCGATTACTTCGGTGAGCTGCACGGCATGTCGCCGGCCGCCATCGTCGAACGCACCGCGCGGCTGGCCAAGGCCCTGCAGATGGAGGACTTCCTCGATCGTGCAACCGAAGGCTTCAGCCAGGGCCAGCGCACCAAGACCGCGATCGCCCGCGCCTTGATCCATGACCCCCGCAACGTGATCCTCGACGAGCCGACCAATGGTCTGGATGTGATGACCACCCGTGGCCTGCGTGGCTTCCTCAAGGAGCTGCGCGAGGAAGGCCGCTGCGTGATCTTCTCCAGCCACATCATGCAGGAGGTGGCCGCACTGTGTGACCGCATTGTCATCGTCGCGCAGGGCAGGGTAGTGGCCCAGGGCACGCCGGAGGAACTGCGCGAGCAGGCCCACGAGAACAACCTGGAAGACGCGTTCGTGAAATTGATCGGCAGCGAGGAGGGCCTGCACGCATGAGCCAGACCGGATACTTCCGCGCCATCATCACGGTGATGCGCAAGGAGCTGCGCGACTTCGCCCGCGATCGCCGCACCTTCCTGCTGACCCTGCTGACCGCACCGCTGCTGTACCCGCTGCTGTTCCTGGGCATGAACAAGCTGACCAACCTGCGTGCCGAAACACAGCTGGAAAAGGACCTCACCATCCCGGTTGAAGGGATGGCTCGCGCGCCCAATCTTGTGGCCTTCCTGGCCAGTCGCGGCATCAACGCCACCGAGGCACCCGCCGATATCGAAGCGCTGATCCGCAGCCAGCACCAGGACCTGGCGGTGGTGATCGACAAGGATTTCGCCGCCGATTGGCATGCCGGCAAGCCGGCCAAGGTGGAGATCGTTGCCGATACCACCCGGCGTACCGGTGATGTGCAGATCGCGCGGGTACGCGCCGTGCTCAATGAGTACGGACAGTCGATGGGCGCGCTGCGCTTGTTGGCGCGTGGCGTCAATCCGATGGTGGCCGCGCCGGTGAATGTGGGCACACGTGACCTGGCCACGGCCGAGGCCAAGCGCGGCATCTTCCTGTCGGTGGTACTGCCGTTGGTATTGATGTTGTTCGCCTTCATCGGTGGCTCGCACCTGGCCATGGATACCACCGCCGGTGAGCGCGAGCGGCAATCGTTGGAGCCGCTGCTGGCCACGCCGGCCGCACGTGGTGCACTGGTCAGCGGCAAGATGCTGGCGGCGGTGGTGTTGGGCCTGGCATCGATGTTGCTGATCCTGGTGTCGTTCAAGGTCAGCGCCAGCATCGGCGGTGGTGCCGCGCGCTCGCTGGACGTCAGCTTTGCGGCAATGGGCAAGCTGCTGGTGATCCTGCTGCCGTTGGTGTTGATCGGTACAGCGCTGCTGACCTGCCTGTCGGCCAGCTCCAAGAGCATGAAGGAAGCGCAGAGCCACATGGTGTGGCTGATGCTTCTGCCGATGCTGCCGGGCTACGCCTTGATGGCCTACCCGCTGAAGGACACCCAGCTGTGGCAGTACGCCGTGCCGTTCCTGTCGCAGAACCAGATGCTGGTGAAGGTGACGCGCGGCGAGATGCCGTCGGCGACGCAGTGGGCGGTGTACCTGGCTGCCTCGGCATTGCTGGCGGTACTGCTGTGGGCAGTAGCGGTATGGCGTTACCGGCAGGAGCGCCTGGCGATCTCCGGCTGATAGCGTTTCGCCGGGCCATGCGTGGCCTGGCGGGGTGTAGTGCCGAGCCATGCTCGGCAAGCCGAACCCGTAGTGCCGAGCCATGCTCGGCAGGGGCTTCACCGGTAAGGCTTCTGCCGAGCGTGGCTCGGCACTACCAAAAGCAACGTAGCCCGGGTAAGCGCAGCGCACCCGGGAATCAGGTCACCGACGCGGCTGCGAACGGATGCCAACCGCCCCGGGTGCGCTGCGCTTACCCGGGCTACCGCAGGGGCGCGAGTTCCGCGCTTCAATGGCAGGCGTGTTTCTACGCGCAGGTTGCAAAAGAAAAAGCCCGGATCGCTCCGGGCTTTTTCGCAGACAAAATCCAATTACTTGTTCGGCGCAAACGCCAAGGTGCGACGGGTGGTGACCGGGCTGCCGATCGGCTCGAACTTCCAGCGGCGCACCGCATTGAGTGCTTCGCGGTCGAACACGCGGGCCGGGTTGGCACGCAGCACGCGGGCGTCGGTGACCGAACCATCGGTGCCGACGGTCAGCTCGACCAGCACTTCACCGGACGTACCCGAGCGCAGTGCGTCGGCCGGATAGCGCGGCGCGGGCGTGCTGACCGCACGCAGCGACGGTGCGGCTGCGGCCGGCTTCGGCGCGGCGGCCTGCTGGGCGGCGGCTGCAGCAGCACTGCGTTGCTCGGCTTCGCGACGTGCGGCGGCCTGGCGGTCGGCTTCCAGGCGCTCGCTTTCCTTGCGCGCGGCTTCCTGCTTGGCGGCCAGCGCCTGCGCCGCGCTGGCTTCGGCGGCCTGCTGCTGGGCCAGGCGCTGCTGCTCGGCCTGCTGCTTGACCTTGTTCTCAGCGTCCTTCTTGGCCTTGTCGGCTTCTTCCACGGTACGACGCTCGGCGACCTGCATGCCGCCGGTGACGCCCTGCTTCAGGCGCGGCAGCGCCGGTGCGGTGGGGTCCACCTTCTCCAGCAGGGTGATCAGGCGTTGGGCTTCGGTGAAGTCTTCGCGACCCAGGGCCTGCTCGGCGGCGATCAGGGCGTAGGGCTGCAGGTCGGTCAGGGCACTTTTGATCGTCGCGTCGTTCGGCAGCTTGTCGCGCAGGGCGACGTAATACTCCAGCGCGTTGTCACCGGCCGGTGCATACATGCGGTTCTCGCGCAGTGCGGCGCTGGCGGCATCGCGCAGCTGGGTGGTGTCCATGCCCTGCACCTTCTCCGCGGCAGCCTTGTCGGCGGCAACCGTGGCGGGGGAGGTGGCGGCAGGTGCGGCGGCGCCTTCAGCAGCGGCCGGCGCGGTTTCATCCTTGCCCGAGCAGGCGGCCAGGGTGGCCAACAGCAGGGCGGGCGCCAACAGGCGCAGCTTCGTGACGTGCGACATCAAACATCCCCTTGAATCGACGGACAACGTGGACTGCATGGGCCCGGCAGGCGATGGGCGCGGCACTCCCGATGCCTTGCCACCCAGCAATAAAGCGCGAATCTAGCATCGTGTGCCCGGTCTGCGGCAGTGGCAGGTAGGGTTCGGGCAAAACAGTGATGGGCGTCACATGATGGTGACGCCCATCAGCAGGTTCAGTGTGCGGCGCCCTTATGCCCCGACCCGTTCGACATCAGCTTGTCGGTCCACGCGATGCCAATGGCCGACAGGATGAATACGCAGTGGATGATGGTCTGCCACATCACGCCTTCACGCGTGAAGCTGGTGCAAGGCGACTTGATCGCCGTCAGTTCAGGCGTGCACAACGGCATGCCCAGCTGCCCGGCCTCGATGAAGGTCTTCAGCAGGTGGATGGAAGAAATGCCGATGATCGCCATGGCCAGTTTCACCTTCAGGACTGAGGCATTGACGTGGCTCAACCACTCCGGCTGGTCCGGGTGGCCTTGCAGGCCAAGGCGCGAGACGAAGGTTTCGTAGCCGCCGACGATCACCATCACCAGCAGGTTGGAGATCATCACCACGTCGATCAGCCCGAGCACGATCAGCATGATCTTCTGTTCGCTCAGCCCGCGCGCGTCGGACACCAGGTGCCAGAGTTCCGTGGCGAAGAGGAAAACGTAGACGCACTGGGCGACGATCAGGCCCAGGTACAGCGGCAACTGCAGCCAGCGCGAGGCAAAGATCAGGGAGGAAAGCGGGCTGAGCGGTTTGTACTCGGACATGAAAGAGATGCTGCGTTGCGGAAAGCAGGCAGGGTAATGGTCGATCCTGCACCTTGCCAAGCGCCGGTCCTAGGTACACTCGGTGTCAGTCTTGATGGAGGCGCATTCATGATCGACCTGTACTACTGGCCCACCCCCAATGGCCACAAGATCACGCTGTTCCTTGAGGAGGCCGGGCTTGAGTACCGCGTCCACCCGGTCAATATCGGCAAGGGTGACCAGTTCCAGGCCGAATTCCTGGCCATCTCGCCCAACAACAAGATGCCGGCCATCGTCGACCACGCCCCGGCCGATGGCGGCGCGCCGCTGAGCGTGTTCGAGTCCGGCGCGATCCTGCTGTACCTGGCCGAGAAGACCGGCCGCTTCATCCCCAGCGATGTGCGCGGCCGCGCCGCCACCCTGGAGTGGCTGTTCTGGCAGATGGGCGGTCTGGGCCCGATGAGCGGGCAGATGGGACATTTCAATGTCTACGCACCCGAGCGCATTCCCTACGCCATCGAACGCTATGACAGCGAGGTGCGGCGCCTGCACCGGGTGATGGACAAGCGCCTGTCCGAAACCGCGTACCTGGCCGGCGAGGACTACGGTATCGCCGATATGGCCAGTTACCCGTGGATCGGCGCCTACGCCAAGCTGCCGGTGGATTTCGATGCCTTCCCGCACCTGCGCCGCTGGCACCAGGCCATTGCCGATCGGCCCGCAACCCAGCGTGCCTATGCGGTCGGCCCGACGGTCAATCCGCAGGCCGGACAGCCGCTCAGCGACGAAGAGAAGCGCCTGCTGTTCGGCAGGCGCGACTGACTGACGGCAGGGGCAATGCGGCCGGGGCTCGGCTAGCATTGCCTGATCCGTGCTGTCACTGACAGGTAAACCATGCGTCCCTTGTTCCTCGCCCTTGCCATGATTCTCGCCACCCCCGCCGTGCACGCTGAAAAGCTCACCCTCGAAGCCATCACCGGCAATGCGCCGCTGTCCGGCCCAACGTTGATGAAGCCCAAGGTGGCGCCGGATGGCTCGCGGGTTACCTTCCTGCGTGGCAAGGACAGCGACGTCAAGCAGCTGGACCTGTGGGAATACGACATCGCCAGCGGTCAGACCCGGCTGCTGGTCGATTCCAAGGTGGTGCTGCCTGGCACCGAAACCCTGAGCGATGCCGAAAAGGCCCGCCGCGAACGCCAGCGGATTGCCGCCTACAGCGGCATCGTCGATTACCAGTGGTCGCCGGATGCCAAGACCCTGCTGTTCCCGCTCGGCGGCGAGCTGTACCTGTACGACCTGGGCAAGCAGGGCCGCGATGCGGTGCGCAAGCTCACCCACGGCGAAGGCTTCAGCACCGATGCCAAGCTCTCGCCCAAGGGCGGCTTTGTCAGCTTCGTGCGCGAGCGCAACCTGTGGGTGATCGACCTGGCCAGCGGCAAGCAGCTGCAGCTGACCCGCGATGGCAGCGCCACCATCGGCAACGGTGTGGCCGAATTCGTCGCCGATGAGGAAATGGACCGCCACACCGGCTACTGGTGGGCGCCGGATGACTCGGCCATTGCCTTCGCCCGCATCGATGAAACCCCGGTGCCGGTGCAGAAGCGCTATGAAATGTATGCCGACCGCGTGGAGATGATCGAGCAGCGCTATCCGGCTGCCGGTGATCCCAACGTGCTGGTCACCCTGGGCGTGATTGCGCCGCGCGCTGATGCAACGGTCAACTGGGTGGACCTGGGCAAGCAGACCGACATCTACCTGACCCGCGTCAACTGGCGTGATCCGCAGCACCTCAGCTTCCAGCGCCAGAGCCGCAACCAGCACACGCTGGAGCTGATTGAGGTCAACCTGGCAGACGGCAAACAGCAGGTGCTGGTCACCGAGACCGGCAAGACCTGGGTGCCACTGCACAACAGCCTGCGCTTCCTCAAGGATGGCCGCTTCCTGTGGTCGTCCGAGCGCAGCGGTTTCGAGCACCTGTACGTGGCCAACGCCGACGGCAGCAACATGACTGCGCTGACCTCTGGCAACTGGCCGGTGGACGAGCTGCTGGCCGTCGATGAAGGCGCCGGTACCGTCTACTTCCGTGCCGGCGTGGAATCCGCGCTGCGCAGCGAAATCTATTCCGTGCCGCTGGCCGGTGGCACGCCGACCAAGCTGTCGAAGACGGCGGGCATGCACAGCGCCGCGTTCGCCAACAACGCCAGCGTCTATGTGGACAGCTGGTCCAACCACACCACGCCGCCGCAGATCGAGTTGTTCCGGGCCAATGGCGAAAAGATCGCCACCCTGCTCGACAACAACCTGGCCGACGCCAAGCACCCCTACGCCCGGTACCGCGATGCGCAGCGCCCGGTCGAGTACGGCACGCTGACCGCCGCCGATGGCAAGACCCCGCTGAACTACAGTGTGATCAAGCCCGAAGGCTTCGACCCGGCGAAGAAGTATCCGGTTGCCGTCTATGTGTACGGCGGTCCGGCCTCGCAGACCGTGACTGACAGTTGGCCCGGCCGTGGCGATCACCTGTTCAATCAGTACCTGGCCCAGCGCGGCTACGTGGTGTTCTCGCTGGATAACCGTGGCACGCCGCGTCGCGGCCGCGACTTCGGCGGCGCGCTGTACGGCGTGCAGGGCACGGTGGAAGTAGCCGACCAGCTCAAGGGCGTGGAGTGGCTGAAGGCGCAGCCGTGGGTGGATGGCAGCCGTATCGGCGTGCAGGGGTGGTCCAACGGCGGCTATATGACGTTGATGTTGCTGGCCAAGGCATCGGACCAGTACGCCTGCGGCGTGGCCGGTGCACCGGTCACCGATTGGGGCCTGTACGACACGCATTACACCGAGCGCTACATGAACCTGCCGGCGGCCAACGTCGACGGTTACCGCGAAGCGCGCGTGCTCACCCATATCGCCGGGCTGACCTCGCCGCTGCTGCTGATCCATGGCATGGCCGATGACAACGTGTTGTTCTCCAACTCGACCAGCCTGATGAGCGCCTTGCAGAAGCGTGGCCAACCGTTCGAGCTGATGACCTATCCCGGTGCCAAGCACGGTTTGTCAGGCGCGGATGCACTGCACCGCTACCGCATGGCCGAGAACTTCCTCGGCCGTTGCCTCAAGCCCTGACAGGCAGGGGACAGGGAATGTCAGCCGCCCCACCGCCACTGCCTGGCAGCGCCTCGGGCAAGCCGCCGCGGAACTGGTTCCAGCGCAACCTGAAGTGGGTATTGCCGCTGGCCGTGGTGGTGATGCTGGGTGGTTGGGGCCTGGCCAGCTGGAGCGGGTTCCGGCAGATGTCGGCACCGCTCAAGAGCAGTGAGCCGTACCAGCAGGCGCTGGCGCGTGCCAGGGCTGCGCCGGAGGTTCAGGCGGCCCTGGGGCAGCCGATCGAAGAAGCATCGTTCGTATTCGGCAACATTGGGCGTTTCGCCGATGTCAGCCAGGCGTCGATGCTGATCCGCATTTCCGGCCCACACGGCAAGGCCGGCATCAACCTTGAGGCCAGCCGCTCCGGCAATGCGGCGTGGCAGTTCGACAAGCTCAGCATCACGCTGCCCGGCCGGCACGAGAAGCTGGACTTGCGCACCGCCGACGAAAAGCTGTGTGCGGTGACCGCGCACTGCCCCTGAAGCGACGGCGCCGGCCCTGGCCGGGACACCGTGTTGTGGCCGTGGGGCATGACCATCCACCGGGGCAACCGGGCGGGCGGGGCAGATCAGGGCCCGATGTTGCGGCCGTCGGCGCGCTCCCCGGACTTCCGGCCCTTGCCGGCGCTGCGGTGGCTGCCTATGGTCTGCGCATTCCCTCTGGAGCCACCCATGAAGCCTCTCGTCCTCGCCGTTGCCCTGGCGCTCGCTACCCCGCTGTCGCTCACCGCAACTGCAGCGCCCGCCGCTGCCGCCAAGACCGCACCGGCAGCACCGGCATGGGTGGCACACAGCAACGAGCTGGCGCAGATCCTGCTGCAGGCGCAGGCGCCGTTCCAGCCGGAAATGACCAGCTTCTTCGGTGTGCCGGGGTATGACGACAAGGTCGTCGACCTGGGCGCCGACAACAGCAACCGCTATCGCGCCGCATTGGGCAAGGCACGCGAGCAGCTGCGCGAGAAACTGCAGGTCGAGCGCGACCCGAATGTGCGCCAGGACCTGCAGATCCTGATCGGTGCGGCGGAACGCAACATCGAGAGCAGCACTCTCAACGAGAAGTACCTGATGCCGTGGGTGGATGTCCCGCAAACGGTGTTTGGCGGCCTCAACGGCCTGCTGTCCGACCAGGTGCCCGAGGCCCGCCGCGCGAAAGCCCTGGATCGCCTGAAGGCCTACCTCGGCCAGGCGCCGGGCACGCAGCCGCTGGCCACGCTGGCGCGCCAGCGCTACGAAGAAAAGAGTGGCACGCCCAACCTGCTGCAGCCGACCAGGATTGAAGTCGACCAGGCGCTGGCCAACGTCGATACCTATATCGCTGGCATCGGCAAGCTGTTTGCCAAGTACAAGATCGAAGGCGCTGATGCATCGCTGGCCGAGCTGTCCACGCAGATGAAGGACTACATCGCCTGGACCCAGAAGGAAGTGCTGCCCAAGGCGCGTACCGACAACCGTCTGCCGGCCGAGTTGTATGCCTTCCAGCTCAAGGAAGTGGGCGTGGACATCGACCCGGCCCTGCTGATGCAGCGTGCCCAGCTCGAATACATGGAAACCCGCGCGATGATGCGCCAGCTGGCACCGCTGGTGGTGCAGGCCAAGGGCTTGAAGGTCGCCGACAACAGCGACTACGCCGCGGTGATCCGCGCGCTGAAGCAGGACAAGATCGGCAACGACCAGCTCGAATCGCATTACCGCGGCGTCATCGATGCGATTGACCCGATCATCCGCAAGCAGGGCATCGTCGATGTGCCGCAGCGTCCGCTGCAGATGCGACTGGGCAGCGAGGCCGAAAGCGCCGCGTCGCCGGCACCGCACTACCTGCCGGCACCGCTGGTCGGCAACACCGGCCAGCAGGGCACCTTCGTGCTGCCGCTGGGTAACCCGGCCTCGGGTGCCGAAGCGCAGTACGACGACTTCAACTTTGGCTCGGCGGCATGGACCCTGAGTGCACACGAAGGGCGCCCGGGCCACGACCTGCAGTTCGCGGCGATGGTGGAGCGCGGCATCTCGCTGGCGCGCACGCTGTTTGCATTCAACTCGGTCAATGTCGAAGGTTGGGCCTTGTATGCCGAAGCCGAGATGGTGCCGTTCGAGCCGTTGGACGGGCAGATGATCGCCCTGCAGTTCCGCCTGCTGCGTGCGGCCCGCGCCATGCTGGACCCGGCACTCAACCTGGGCCAGACCGACCGCGATCAGGCCCGCAAGGTGCTGGTGGAGGGCGTGGGCCTGTCCGAGGCCATGGCCACGCAGGAACTGGACCGTTACACCGTGCGTTCACCGGGCCAGGCTTGCAGCTACTTCTACGGCTACACGCGGATCATGGAACTGCGCATGCAGACCGAACTGGCCTTGGGGGACAAGTTCGACCGCCTGGCCTTCAACAACTTCCTGCTCGACCAAGGCCTGCTGCCGCCGGACCAGCTGGCCGCCGCCGTGAACGAGGTCTTTGTCCCGGCCCAGCGCAAGCAGTAAGCCGGCACATGGGTCAATCACCGTAGCCCGGGTAAGCGCAGCGCACCCGGGAGCTTGGCAACCGATGATCTTGCCGACCGACGCCCGCGTGCCGGCATTTGGCATCGGTTTGTCCATTGCCGTGACGCTCGCCCACTCAAGCCATGCGTTGAGCGCGTGTCCCCCCCGGAGCGGGCAGAACAACGAAAAAACCGGCCTGCAGGGCCGGTTTTTTCTTGCCTGATTCCTCAGTTCTGCGCTTGCGGCGGTACCCAGATCGCCACGCCTGCGGCGCGTTTCTGCTGGGTCGGGATGCCCACGCTCAGACCACCGGCGGTGTGCCGGCCAAAGCTGCCTGCGCCTACCGACATGCCCACTGGCGAGCCGCCAGCGCCGACGCCCATCAGGATCACGCCATTGGCGCCCAGTGCTGCAGCCTCACGCTTGAGCCGGGCAATGGCGGCATCCGTCTGGCCCTGGGTACCAAAGCCGACCGCGCTGGAGGATTCGAGCTGGGCGATCTCCACCGATCCGGCCGGCGGGGTGGAGTAGATCTGCACGCTGGCCGGGTCCACCGGCGCGCGGGCCTGGCCCAGCATCACTTTGGAGGTACTGGCGCAGCCGCCAGTGGCCAGGGCGATGCCCAATGCGATGGCAAGCGGGAATTTCATGGCGTACTCCCCGATGAGTCGGTGTCCGTGGATGATCCGTCGCCCTGACTGAATCCGGCGACAATCCGGCCATAGGCACGGCCGGGGTTCCCGGCTATCTTGGGCCCCAGATCCTTTGGAGGGAATACGCATGGGCTTGATCAGTCTGATCTGGGGCATCGTCGCCCTGTTGTGGATGGTGCTGGCATTCATCCCGTTGCTGGGGTGGGGCAACTGGTTCCTGATCCCGTTTGCTGCCATTGGCGCGATCATTGCTGCCATCGGCCTGCTGTTCACCCAAGCGGCCAAGCGCGGGCGGGCCAAGACCGGCCTGATCCTCAACGGCATCGTGATCGTGGTCGGCGTGATCCGCCTGAGCATCGGCGGCGGCATCGTCTGACGGGAGCATCCAGCCCGGTCCTATACAGGCCGGGGGCGTAAAATAGCTGGGCTGTCCGGAATATTCCGGCGTTATCGGCCCGTCACGGCCCCAAGCTCCTTCGATGATCATCCGCCCCCGTCCCACTGGCTGGCAGCTGCTGTACATCCTGCGCGGCTCCATCGTGCCGGCCATCGCCCCCAAGGTGCTGGCCATCGGCGTGCTGGCGGTGCTGGTGGCCGCGTTCAGCCGCAGCTGGCATCCCTTGGGGGGCACTGGCCTGTCGGTGGTGCCCTTCACCCTGCTGGGCCTGGTGTTGTCGATCTTCCTGAGTTTCCGCAACAACGCCTGCCATGACCGTTGGTGGGAAGGCCGCAAGCTATGGGGCCAGTTGCTGATCGAAGCGCGCGGTTTTGCCCGCGAGGCCAACGCATTGCTGGTGGCCGAGCCGCAGTTGCACCTGCGCGGCACGCAGCTGGTGACCGGCTTTGCCCATGCCTTGGCTGCACGCCTGCGCGGCGGCGATGAAGCGGCGGCCTGTGCGCCGTGGTTGCAGCCGGACCAGGCCGCGGTACTGGCGCGGCGCAATATTCCTGATGGCGCCTTGAACCAGCTGGCCAGCGAACTGGCCGTGCCGCTGCGCGAGGGCAGGCTGGATCCCTATCTCTACGCCCAGTTCGAAGCCCGCCTGCACGGCATGGCCAGCGTGCAGGCCGGCTGTGAGCGTATTGCCGGCACGCCGCTGCCGTTTGCCTACACCTTGTTGCTGCACCGCTGTGCCTGGCTGTTCTGCGTGCTGCTGCCGTTCGGCCTGGCCGGCGCGCTGGGCTGGGCCACGCCGGTGGTATCGATGCTGTTGGCGTATGCCTTCTTTGGCCTGGACCAGCTCGGCGAAGAGATGGAAGAGCCGTTCGGCCTCGAACCCAACGACCTGCCGCTGGACGCCATGGTGCGTACCATCGAAATCGATCTGCTCGACGCGCTGGGCCACCGCCCGCTGCCCGAGCCATTGCAGCCGCAAGGCTATCGGCTGCAATAACCCCGTTTCCAGAATCAAGGAGTACCGCGATGATCCATCCCCAGTACCGCCCGCGCCGCATGCGTCACGATGAATTCTCGCGCCGGCTGATGCGCGAGAACACGCTGACCAGCAACGACCTGATCTGGCCGGTATTCGTGCATGAGCTGGATGGCCGCACGCCGGTGGCCTCGATGCCGGGCGTGGACCGCATGTCCATCGACGAACTGCTGCGCGAAGCCGAGCAGGCGCTGGAACTGGGCGTGCCGGTGATCGACCTGTTCCCGGTGATCGACCCGTCGCGCAAGTCGCTGGATGCGGCCGAAGCCTGGAACCCGGATGGGTTGGCGCAGCGCGCCGTGCGCGCGCTCAAGCAGCGCTTCCCCGAGTTGGGGGTGATGACCGACGTGGCGCTTGACCCGTACACCACGCACGGCCAGGACGGCATCATCGACGACACCGGCTATGTGCTCAACGACATCACTGTCGAGGCGCTGGTCAAGCAATCGGTATCGCATGCCGAAGCCGGCGTGGACATCATTTCGCCATCGGACATGATGGACGGCCGCATCGGCGCGATCCGCACCGCGTTGGACGATGCGCGGCATATCAACGCGCGCATCATGGCCTATTCGGCCAAGTACGCCTCGGCCTTCTACGGCCCGTTCCGCGATGCGGTGGGCAGCTCCGGCAACCTGGGCAAGGCCGACAAGAAGACCTACCAGATGGACCCGGCCAATAGCGACGAAGCCATGCGCGAGATCGCACTGGATCTGGACGAAGGCGCCGACATGGTGATGGTCAAGCCGGGTATGCCCTATCTGGACATCGTGCGTCGGGTGAAGACCGAGTTCGGCGTGCCGACCTTTGCGTACCACGTCAGTGGCGAGTACGCGATGTTGAAGGCGGCTGCGGCCAACGGTTGGCTGGACGAGCGCAAGTGCGTGCTGGAGACGATGATCGGCTTCAAGCGTGCCGGTGCCGATGGCGTGCTGACCTACTACGCACCGCAGATCGCGCGCTGGTTGAAGGAGGCCTGAGATGAATGTTCCCGGCCTTGAGGGCTACAACTGGGCAGTGTGGCTGATTGGTGTGCTGCTGTTCGCCGTGGTGATCGGCGTGTTCATCGCCGCCATCGTGCGCGCCGGCAAGCGTCCGCCGCAGCTGCATTCCGCCGCCGAGCGACTGCAGCGCGAGGCAGGGCAGGGTACGGATGTGCAGGCCAAGCTGCGCGAGCTGGATCTGCGCAGGCAGGGCGGGCAGATCAGTGAGGCCGAGTACGAGGGGATGCGCGCGGCGGTGTTGGCTGGGAAGTAGGGTTTTCAGGTGCTGAAAGCTTTGGAGCAGAAGCACCCCTCCCCAACCCTCCCCTTGGCCTGCGGCCAAAGGGAGGGGGCTGATGCCGCGGGCCGCCAAATTGCCGGGGCTGATCGCTTGTCTCCCTCCCTTTCGCGTAGCGAAGGGGAGGGCCGGGGAGGGGTGAGCTTTTGTTGCCGCCCGCCGCCTCAACGGCAGGAGTCATCCCCATCAACCACCGGCGCCTTCATCCGGTAAAGGTCCATGCCGCCGGCCCGCGGTGCGCGTGCCGTGCCGCTGACCACCAGCTCTGCCGGCTTGTTGGCATCGATGAGCGCGCCACGCGTGTCGCTGTCGGCGCTGTTGAACGACAGCTCCAGCAAGCTGGGCTGGTCCCACTGACCCTGCCGGCACTGCGACAGCCACAGCTGGGTTCCGCCCTGCGGGTTGGTACGGGCGAGTACAACGCCACGCCCGCCACCCAGCCAGCTGGCATCCACTTCGTCGGCCGGCGTATTGATCTCGGCCAGCTCGGTCACGGCGGTAAAGCCGTCACCACTGGCCCGCGTCTGCCACAGATCCCAACCGCCGCCTCCGCCGTCGCGATTGCTGGCAAACAACAGCCGACCGTCGTCGGCCAGTGTCGGCGAGCGTTCGTCCTGGCGGCCATTGAGGGTCGGGCCCAGATTCTGCGGTGCCCCCAGGCTGCCGTCGGCTGCTATCGCCGCCCGGTACAGATCCAGGCCGCCGTGCCCGCCCTTGCGATTGGAAGCGAAGTACAGCCAGTGACCATCGCTGCTGAGGAAGGGATCCAGCTCGTCGGCGCTGCTGTTCAAGGCCAACGGCTGCGGGTCGGTCCAGCGCTTGTCCTGCAGCCGTGCCTGCCACAGGTCCCAGCCACCGGCACCGCCCTCGCGGTTGCTGGCCCAGATGATGCGTTGGCCGTCGGCGGCGAGCGTTGCGCGGATTTCATCGGCGCGGGTCGAGACTACGCCCATGCCTTCGATGCCGTACTCGGAAAGCGCCGAGGCAGCGGGGGTAAAGGGTAGACTCGCAGTCAGCGCGAGCAGCAATGTTCGGGTCCGCATAAGGGTCCAGCAAGCAAAGTCGCGTCCAGTCTAGGTCATGCAGAGGATCACAATGAGCGCTCCCCGCTACGCCGTTTTCGGCCAGCCCATCGCCCACTCGCAGTCGCCGCGTATCCAGTCCGCGTTCGGCAAGGCGCATGGCATCGCGGTCGACTACCGCGCCATCGAAGCCTCCCCGGAAGATTTCGCGGCCGCCCTCGAAGCCTTCGCCGCCGATGGCGGAGTTGGCGCAAACGTGACCTTGCCGCACAAGGAAGCAGCATTCGCGTTGTGCAGCACCACCACTTCCCGTGCGCAACGGGCCGGGGCGGTGAACACCCTGCTGCGCAAGGGCGAGCGCTGGCACGGTGACAATACCGACGGCATCGGCCTGGTACGTGACCTCACCGGTCGCCATAGCCTGGACCTGCGCGGCCGCCGCGTGCTGCTGCTGGGTGCGGGCGGTGCAGCCCGTGGCGTTGCACCGGCACTGCTGGACGCGGGCATCCTGGAGCTGGTGGTGGTCAACCGTTCGCCAGAGCGCGCCGATGCCCTGGTGGATGCGATGAGCGAGCCGGGCCGCGCCATCTCCGCGTACTGGGATGGTTTGCGGGATCAGGGCGACTTTGAGTTGATCATCAACGCCACCTCGGCCGCCCGCGGCGAGGGCAATGGTTTCAACCTGCCGCTGTCGCTGGTCAACAGCATGACCACGGCGGTGGACCTGAACTACGGCGAGGCCTCGATACCGTTCCTGGCCTGGGCGCGTGCGGCCGGCTGCCGCAACAGCTTCGATGGCCTGGGCATGCTGGTGGAACAGGCGGCCGAGAGCTTCCAGCAGTGGCATGGCATGCGTCCGGAAACCGACGCCATCTACGCCGAGCTGCGTGGCCGCGATGCGCTGCTGGTCACCGCGGACTGAGGCCGGCCCATGCAACCCACGGAATTGTTGACCACCTTGCTGGTTTCCATTGGCTACCGCCTGCCGATCCTGATTGCCCTCGGTGTGGCGATGGTGATGTTGATCGATACCCCGCGCGGCAAGGTGCGCAGCGTGGCCATGTCGGCGCTGGGCTTGCTGCTGACCGTGACCATGCTGGGCGGTGTGCTCAGTGCCGTGCCCCTGCTGCTTATCGCGAGCGGTAACTACGGCGGTGTGAGTTCGATGAATACGCTGCTAAGCGTGGGCCACCTTGCGCTGTCGCTGTTCGAAGCGGTGGCTTACATCCTGTTGGCCTGGGCACTGGTGCAGGCCCTGCGACGTCCGCAGGCCCCCGGCAAACCCTGAGCTGCCAACGCATTCGGTGAATGCGGGCCGGTATGGGAAAATACCGGCCTTGATTGAGCTGCGGGCAGGTTGGCGTGACGGAAAAAGTAGAAGCACCACGGGCGCTGACCGAGGACATCAAAACCAGCATCCGTGACGCTTACGCCAAGCTGCAGGCAAACACGCCGGGCTTCAGCACGCGTCGCTCGCAGAGCCAGATGATCGGCGTGGTGTCGCGCGCGCTGGGCACCAGTGGCGTCGGGGTGGTGGAAGCGCCCACCGGCGTCGGCAAGAGCCTGGGCTACCTGACCGCCGGCGTGCCGATTGCCCTGGCCAGCAAGAAAAAGCTGGTCATCAGTACCGGCACCGTGGCCTTGCAGTCGCAGCTGGTCGAGCGCGACATCCCCAACTTCCTCAAGTCCACCGGCCTGCAGGCGACGGTGGCGCTGGCCAAGGGCCGCACCCGTTACCTGTGCACGCGCAACGCCGCCGAAGCGCAGGGCGAAGGCGTGCAGGAAGGCATGTTCGGCGACGACGTGCAGCTCTACGACCGGCCGTTGGCACCGATTGAGATGGACGTTGCCGAGAAGCTGACCAAGGCCTTCATCGAAGGGCGCTGGAACGGTGACCTGGACAACGCGCCGGAAAACGTCACCCCCACGCTGCGCATGCGCATCACAACGCCGGCCTCGGCCTGCGCCGGCCGTCGTTGTGCCTACTCCTCGCAATGCCCGGTGCTGCGCGCGCGCACCGAAGTACGTGATGCACAGATCATTGTCACCAACCATGCGCTGCTGCTGTCGGCGCTGTCGTTGGGTGACAGCGACAGCGGCCAGCCGCTGATCGCCGCACCCGGCGAAATGCTGTTGGTGCTGGACGAAGGCCACCATATCGGCAACGTCGCCATCGACCAGGGCGCCGCCAACCTGCCGTTGGACGACATGGCCAAGCGCACCAGCCGCCTGCAGATCCTGATTGCCGGCGCCTACCGCGCGGTGGACAAGGACAAGCTCGGCAACCTGTTGCCGAATGAAGCCATCGACGTGGCGTCGCGGGTCAGCAAGCTGCTCAAGGCGTTCCGCGATGACATCGGCAACGTGTGGATTCCGCAGCCCGATGATCGCGAGCCGATGTGGCGCGCCGCCAACGGTCGCCTGCCCGAGTCCTGGCGGCAGCCGATCGAAGTACTGGCCGATGAAACCCGAACTCTGCTCAACTGGGCCACCGCAGCTGCTTCGGCGGTGGCCAAGGGCAAGCAGGACGATCCCGCCGTCGAGCGCCTGCAGCGCAACCTGGGCATGGCCCAGGAAATGATCGAGCAGCAGTACAACCTGTGGGCCGGTTGGCGCCGCGAGGACAAGGAAGGCCAGCCACCGATCGCGCGCTGGGTGACGATGTCGCGCGACGGCGACTACATCCTGCATTGCTCGCCCGTGTCGGCGGCGATGGTGCTGCGCAAGCTGCTGTGGGACGAGGTGGACTCGGTGGTGATGACCTCGGCCA
>NZ_DAMBEF010000023.1:0-60512 GCF_032061965.1 Stenotrophomonas sp.
GCAAGGTTGCGCTCTACCAACTGAGCTATTCCCGCTTGGGAGGCGAAATTCTACATGCATTCGCCACAGTGTCAACAGCCTTTCAGCTCTTTCCAGCCCCACTGCGCGCTGCTTTTTCGTCTTCGCGCAGGCTGGGCCAGGCGGCCCGCAGATACTGCAACGCAGAGACAAGCGTCAGCAACGCGGCAATGGCCAGCATCCAGTCACCAATATGAAAAACCGGTTCACCCATCCAGATCGCGGTAAACGGGGTATTGGGCGAAACCGAATACAGCAGGCACAACAGTGCCACCATCTGCGCGGTTGTTTTCACTTTGCCGATCATGGCCACCCGCACCTTCGCGCGCTGTCCGATTTCAGCCATCCATTCGCGCAACGCCGACACCGCGATTTCACGGCCGACAATCACTGCCGCCCAGAACGCCATCCACGGCGTCGGGTGCCCCTGCACGATCAGGAACAGCGCCACCGCCACCATCAGCTTGTCCGCCACCGGGTCCAGGAATGCGCCGAACGCCGAATGCTGTTGGTAGCGCCGCGCCACCCAGCCGTCGAGCCAGTCGGTGATCGCCGCCAGCCCGAAGATCGCCGCCGAGGCGAAGTTGGTCCAGGCATAGGGCAGATAGAACACCAGCACCAGCACCGGGATCATCAGGATCCGCAGCAAGGTCAGCCAGGTGGGGATGGTCAATTTCATTACAACATTACTCCGCTGCCGGATCGGGTACCGACAGACCATGAAGGTTAGCGTAGATACGCGCGGCCAGGGCGTCATTGATGCCTTCCACCCGGGCGATCTCGGCCTCTCCAGCAGCCTTGAGCCCCGCCATCCCACCGAAATGCTTGAGCAGGCTGGCGCGGCGGCGCGGGCCGATGCCGGCGATATCTTCCAGCTTGCTGGTCATCCGCGCCTTCTGGCGGCGGCCGCGGTGGCCGGTGATGGCAAAACGGTGGGCCTCGTCGCGCACCTGCTGAATGAACTGCAGCGCTGGCGAGGCCGCACCGGGACGGATTTCCCGTCCATCGGGCATCACCAGCGCCTCATGGCCGGCGCGGCGCTCCACGCCCTTGGCGACGCCGACCAGCATCACCCCTTCCACCCCGAGGTCGGCCAACGCGGCCTGCGCCTGCGCCAACTGGCCGGCACCACCGTCGATCAACAGCACGTCGGGCAGTACTCCGCCCTCCTCGACGGCACGGCGGAAACGGCGATCGATGGCCTGGTGCATGGCGGCGTAGTCATCGCCCGGCTCGATCCCGCTGATGTTGTAACGCCGGTACTGCGCCCGTACCGGGCCAGCGGCATCGAAGACTACGCAGGAGGCAACCGTCGCTTCGCCCATGGTGTGGCTGATGTCAAAACACTCCACGCGCTTGACCGGCTCGGCCAGGCCCAGCATCTCGCGCAAGGCCTCGCTGCGTGCCTGCTGCGCGCCACGACTGTCCATCTCGGCCACCAGGGTGACCTGCGCATTGCGGCTGGCCAATTCCACATAGCCGGCACGTTCGCCGCGCACGTTCCACTTCAGCGCGACCTTGCGCTCTGCGGACGCGCTCAACGCCGCCTCGATCATCGCCGCATCCGGGATCTCGCGATCAAGCAGGATTTCCGCCGGCGGCCCATGCTCGACGTAATACTGAGAGACGAACGCGGCCAACACCTCTTCCGCGCTGTCTTCGCCATTGGTCCGCGGGAAGAATGCGCGGGTGCCCAGGTTGCGGCCGTCGCGAAAGGCCAGCAGCAGCACGCAGGCGCTGGCGCCTTGCATGGCGCAGGCCAGCACATCCAGGTCCGCAGCGCGTCCGTCCACGTACTGCCGGTTCTGCATGCTGCGCAGCGACGCCACCAGATCACGCAGGCGCGCGGCACGCTCAAACTCCAAGGCATCGCTGGCCTGCTGCATGCCGTGCATCAGCTCATCGGCCAACTGGTCGCTCTTGCCTTCCAGGAACAGGGTTGCCTGGCGCACGGCCTCGTCGTAATCGCTCTGCGCCACCAGCTCCACGCAGGGCGCACTGCAACGCCCGATCTGGTACTGCAGGCACGGCCGCGAACGGTTGCGGAACACGCTGTCTTCGCAGCTGCGCAGCTTGAACAGCTTGTGCATCAGGTTGAGCGTTTCGCGCACCGCACCGACACCCGGGTAGGGGCCGTAATAGCGCCCGGGCACCGAGCGCGGACCACGATGCAGGGCGATGCGCGGCCACTGTTCGCGCGTCATCAATACCTGCGGATAGGTCTTGTCGTCGCGCAGAGAGACGTTGTAACGCGGCGTCAGCGACTTGATCAGCTGGTTTTCCAGCAGCAGCGCTTCGGCCTCGGTGCGGGTGATGGTGACGTCCATCCGCGCCACCTGCGACAGCATCATCATGATGCGCCGGCTTTTTGGTGACCCGTTGAAGTAACTGCCGACGCGCTTGCGCAGCGCACCGGCCTTGCCCACGTACAGCAGCGTGTCATCGGCCGCGTACATCCGGTAGACGCCGGGCGCGGTACTCAGTGCAGCAGCGAAGGCCTTGCCATCAAACGCGTTGGTAGCTGCGTCGGTCATCCGTCTATCGGCACTTCGCTCAAGTCGCCGCTGAGCGGATCAAACCGAAGCACGGCATGTGCATCGGCCTCGGCGATCCAGATGGCGCCAGCTGCCACGGCCAAGGCGGCCGGGCCGTGCAGTCGCCGCGGCAGGTTGACGGTGGACAGGTCGCCGCCACCCAGGCGCAGCGTACGCAGTGCGCCATTGCCGGCATCGGCGATCCACAGCAGCGGGGAGTCCGGGCCCATTGCCAGGGCCTGCGGATACTGCAACCGTGCGCGCAGGCGCGGACCATCAACATTGCCCGACTCCCAGGGCCCCTGCCCGACCAGCGTCTGCACAAGATCATTGCGCAGCTGCACCGAGCGGATCGCCGACCCAAGCGCGTCGCTGACGTACAAGGTGTGCTGGACCGCCACGACGCTGGACGGCTGGGCAAAAGCGGCCAGGTGGCCACTGCCATCACGCACCTCGACCACACCGGAGCCCGCGCGCCAACGCAGTTCCTTGGCGCCCAGGTCATAGCTCCAGATATGGTTGTCGCCTGCCATGGCGATGTAGATCTGGTTGTCAGCCACGGCGACCGCCAGCGGGTGGTTGAGCGCGCTATCCCAGGGCTGGGCCAATACGCCGGCACTGGGCGTAGCCGCTCGTCCATTGCCTGCCAGGGTGTCGACCTGGCCACTGGTCAGATTGATACGACGCAACGCATGGTTGCCGGTATCGGCCACGTACAGCACATCGCGGACCAGGGCCAGGCCCTGCGGACGATTGAACGCTGCCTCGCCGGTACCACCGTTGATCAAGTCCGCCGACCCCAGGCCGAACTGGCGCAGGATGCGGCCGGCATGGTTGCATTCCAGGATGCGGTGATGGCCGGTGTCGGCCACATACAGGCGCTCGGCGGTCGCCACCAGACCCGCTGGAAACTGCAGGGGCAGGCGCGGCTCGGCATTGATCTCGCGGGGCTCATCATCTTCCAACGGCCGCGGCACGCCCTCGCAGAGGCTGTTCAAGGCGCGGTCAAGATCGCCGGTGGCACCTACCAGACGCTCGCGCTCGGCGCCGTAGGCATCCAGCAATACCAAGGTCGGCCACGACTGCACGTCGAACTGCCGCCAGGCATCCCACTGCGCATCCAGCACGATGGGCGCTTTGACGCCGTGCCGGCGCAACAACTTGAGCGACTGCTGCGGCTCGCGCTCGAACTCGAAGCGTGGCACCTGCACCACCAGCAGCTGCAGGCGACTGGGATTGCGTGCCTGCCAGCGCGCAACTTCGGCCACGCGTTGCATGGACCAGATCGAGGCACCATTGACGAAAGCCAGCACCACCGGCCTGCCACGCATGTCCTGCAAGCTGGAAGGTGCGGCGTTGAGCCAGATACCGGACTTGGGCAGATCCACTATGCGCTTTTCATTCATGGCTGGATTATGCAGGACTGGCCGTTACGCGAAAGACGTTGCACGGTACCGCGAGCGGCCGCGTCCACCAATGCCCAACTCTGTTCAAAGTCACGGTCTTGGCCATAGTAGGGGTCAGGGATGGCCGTTTCCCCTGTCACGCCGGCCCAGGGCAGCCACAATACCGCTCGCTCCTGCAGGCCATCGGGCGCCAGCGCGCGCGCGTTGTCCAGGTTGGAGGCATCGGCGCAAAGGATATGGTCGAAGTCATGAAAATCCGCCGGGGTCAGCTGACGCCCGCGCAGACCGCTGATGTCCACGCCATGCCGACGCGCGCAGGCCACGGCCCGGCTGTCGGGCGGATCGCCGGCATGCCAGCCGGAGGTTCCCGCCGAATCGACCGTGATCCAGCTGTCCAGGCCCGCCTGCGCGACATGGGCACGCAAGGCCCCTTCGCCCATTGGCGAGCGGCAGATGTTGCCCAGGCAGACCACCAGCAATTTCATTGCTGCGCCCGCATCAGCGCGTCGGCCCGCTGCAGGTCTTCAGGGGTATCGATACCCGGCGGGAATATGGCTGGCGACAAGGCCACGGCAATGCGATGGCCCGCCTCCAGCACACGCAGTTGCTCCAGCGCCTCAACCTGCTCCAGGTTGCCTGGCGGCATTGCCGCGAACTGCTGCAGGAATCCGGCACGGTAGCCATAGATACCGATGTGCCGCAGCCATTGCCCGGGCGGCAGGCTGTCACGGCTGCGGGCGAACGCATCGCGGTGCCAGGCAATCGGCGCGCGGCTGAAGTACATCGCGTCACCGTGCACATTGCGCACCAGCTTGACGACGTTGGGGTCGAACAAGCTGGGGGCATCCTCCACCGGCGTGGCCAGGGTCGACATCGGCGCGCCGCTGGCAGCCAGCGTCGCTGCCACCGTCTGGATGCCCACCGCGGGGGCAAAGGGCTCATCGCCCTGCAGATTGACCACGATCACATCATCCGCCCACCCCGCCTGGCGTGCGCATTCGGCCAGCCGATCCGTACCGGAGGCATGCGCAGGATCGGTCATCGCCACGCGGATGCCTTCAAGGCCTGCCACCGCCGCGGCAATCCGCGCATCGTCGGTCGCCACCCATACCTCGCTTGCGCCGGCCTGCAGGGCCCGTCGGGCCACATGCAGCACCATCGGCTCGCCGGCAATCAAGGCCAGCGGCTTGCCCGGCAACCGGGTTGATGCGTAACGGGCCGGAATGGCCACCACGAAATCCGGGATGTCTGTCATGTCTACTCCTTGCGGCCGAATGCCCGGCCCATAAGCCCGTGACCCAACTGCACGCAGGTCTTCTTACGCGCGTCCCAGCTTGCCAAGACGATCCAGCAACGCGACCCAGAAGGCCGCCGGCAACTCGGCCTGCAATGGCACCGCGTAATGCCAGTCGGTGGCAAAAGCCTGGCATTTCACCGCGTCCTTTTCGGTCATCAGTACCGGCAACTGGCTGCCAAAGGACAGGTCGTCAGGCTGATAGCGGTGATGGTCGGCAAAAGCGTGTGGAACCACGCCGATATCGCGCGCGCGCAGCATCTGGAAGAACCGCTGCGGGTTGGCGATGCCTGCCACCGCATGCACACGCTGCCCGGCAAATGCCTGCAAAGGTCTGGCCCGCCCTCCCTTGAGCGGCGTGGCGCTATCGATCCGCAGCCGCATGGCCCATTCGCCGAAGCCGGTGGCGGGGGAATCGGGAGGTGCATCGCTGGCCTGGCCGAGATTGACCACGCGGAAGTCGCAGAGCCTGGCGCGCGCTATGGGCTCGCGCAATGGCCCGGCCGGCAGCAGACGTCCGTTGCCATAGCGGCGCGCGGCATCCACCACTTCTATCTCGATATCGCGCGCAAGGCGGTAGTGCTGCAGCCCGTCATCGCAGATGACGATGTCGCAGCCTGCTTCCAGCAGGGCCTTGGCGGCAGCCACGCGGTCCTTGTCCACCCGCACCGGGGCGCCGGTTTTCCAGGCAATCAGCACGGGCTCATCGCCGCCCAGTCCGGGCGCGAGATCAGCGGTTACCCAACGCGGCTTGTCGGCCTCGTCGCGGCCGTAGCCGCGACTGGCCACGCCCGGCTTCCAGCCCGCTTCGCGCAGCCGGTTGACCAGTTCGATCGTCAGCGGCGTCTTGCCGGTACCGCCAGCAGTGATGTTGCCCACCACGATGACCGGCACAGGCACCTGCCGCGCACGTAGCCAACCACGTCGGTACAGGCCGCGACGCAGGCCTGATACCAGACCATAGATCGGCGCCAACACGCGTGCGAACACCGGCACGGCGGCATCGCCGTACCAGTGGGCCGGCGTTTGCGGACCCTGCTTGCTCATCCGTCCTGCCTTTCGCGGAACTGCATGCTGTGGAGGTGTTCGTAGACGCCTCCCAATGCGAGCAACTCGTGATGGGTGCCACGCTCGACGATGCGGCCCTGGTCCATGACCAGCACCTGGTCGGCATGCTCAATGGTAGACAGGCGGTGCGCGATCACCAAGGTGGTGCGGTCAGGCATCAACTTCTGCAGGGCGTCCTGCACCAGCCGCTCGGATTCGTTGTCCAGCGCGGCCGTGGCCTCGTCAAGAATCAGGATCGGTGCATCCTTCAGCATCGCGCGGGCAATCGCCAAACGCTGGCGTTGACCGCCGGACAGGCGCCCACCCTTGGCCCCGACGGACTCATCGATGCCACGTTCCATCTGCTCGACAAACTCCGCCGCGTTGGCACCGGCAATGGCGCGCTGCAGTTCTTCCGGGCTGCGCCCCTGCAGTTCACCATAGGCCACATTCTGGGCAACGCTGCCATTGAACAGGGTCACCTGTTGCCCGACCAACGCAATCTGGCGGCGCAGGTCGGCCAGCGAATACTCCTGCAATGGATGACCATCCAACAGGATCAGGCCTGACTCCACTTCGTAGAAACGAGGGATCAGCTTGATCAAGGTGGATTTGCCACTACCCGACCGACCGACGATGGCCGTAACCGTGCCCGGCTTGGCCACGAAGCTGACATCCTGCAGTGCAGGCTTGGCTTGGCCCGCATAACGCGCCGTGACATTGCGGAACTCGAGCAAGCCAGTGGCGCGCTGCAAAGGCCGGGTGCCGTTGTCCGGCTCGTCTTCTGCATCGAGCACGGTGAACAGGCGCTGTGCCGAGGCGATGCCGCGCTGGGTCATGTTCTGCACATTGGTCAGCTGCTTCAGTGCCGGGATGATGGCCAGCATTGCCATCAGCAACGCCACGAAATCACCAACGGTCAAACGGCCAGCCGCCGCCTCATGACCCGCGATCAGCAACAAGGCTGCCAGACCAACCGCGCCGATCAGCTGCACCATGCTGGAGGAGATGCTGCGGGTGGATTCCACCTTCATCGCCAACCGCAGATTGGTGTTGGCCAGGCGCGTATATCGCTCAAGCTCGGTGGGCTGGGCACCGTAGACCTTGACCTCCTGCTGGCTGGACAAGGTCTGGTCGGCCGCCTGCAACAGCTCCGCGCCACTTTCCTGGATACGATGGCTGATGCTGCGATAGCGCTTGGCAACCCGGTTCATCACCCAGGCCAGCGGCGGCGCAAGTACAAAGATCGCCAAGGTCACCTGCCAGCTGTACCACAGCATCATCAACAGCGCGCCCAGGGCCTGCAGCGACTGCTGCAGCACCACTTTCATCGCGTCCACTGCCGCCTGCGCCACCTGATCGCAATCCGAGCCCAGGCGCACCAGCATTGATGGCACCGGCTCGGCGTCAAAGCGTTGGCCGGGCAGGTGCATGTACTTGTCCAGCACCTTGACGCGCAGATCGCGGGCGATGCTGCGCGCTGCCTTGCCCATGCCGATGTCGGTCAGGTAGCCGGCAATACCGCGCAACAGAAACAGGCCGATCACCGCCAAGGGCATCCACGGATTGATGTCTTCCGGGTTCACCAGGTTGTTGGTGATCGGGCTCATCAGGGCCAGAAAACCGCTGCCCGCACCCGCCTCAACCAGCATGCCCAGCACAGCCAATGCCAACAGGACACGATACGGCCTGGCAAAACCCAGCAGTCGCTTATAGACCTGCCATGCGCCGTCCTGACTCATTGCTTCACTTCCGGCGCGGTGGCAATGGCGATGCGCCGGAAGCCCAGCTGGCCCAGCGCGTCCTGGGCGGTGACCACCGCCTGGTACGGGGTGCGTGCGTCGGCGCGCAGCAGAACGGTCTGCTCACGATCCGCACCGGCGAGCTGGCCGATGGTCTGCTTCAACGACTCGATATCCGTACGCAGCACTTCCTGATCGTTGATGAAGTAACGGCCATCGGCGTTCACCAGCACGCTCAGCGAGCGCGGAGGCGCGGTGTTCTTCTGGTCGCTGGCGGTGGGCAGCTGTACCTGCAGGGTCGAACGCGCTTCAAACGTGGTCGTGACCACGAAGAAGATGATCAGCACCAGGATCACGTCGATCAGCGGCACCAGATCGATATGCGGCTCATCCTGCTGGCGGTTTTCGCGGATACGCATCGGCAATCAGGCCTTGGCCGTACGGCGGGTTTCGGCCGCCGGAGCCTTGTTGCCAGCCATCACCGCCGGGCGCCCATCCAGCGAATCCAGCAGCGCACTGGCCTCCTGCTCCATCTCGATCACATAGCCATCGATGCGGCCACGGAAATAGCGGTGGAACATCAGTGCGGGAATAGCCACGATCATGCCGGTAGCGGTGCAGACCAAAGCCTTGCCGATACCGCCTGCCAGCTGGGTCACATCGCCCACGCCGTGGTCCAGGATGCCCAGGAACATCTGGATCATGCCGACCACGGTCCCCAACAGGCCCAACAACGGACCGGCCGAAGCGATGGTGCCCAGTGCATTGAGATAGCGCCCCATGCGGTGCACCAGGTGACGACCGGTGTCTTCGATACGCTCGCGGATCTGCTCACGCGGACGGTTGCGTGCCTCCAAGGCCGCGGCCAACAGCGCGCCCAACGGCGAGTTGGCCCGCAGTGATTCTATGTGCGAGGCATCGAGCTTGCCGCGTGCGGCCCAGTTGCGCACTTCCTGGCCCAGCCCCGGGGGCAGCACTTCATTGCGCCGCAGGCTCCAGAAACGCTCAAGGACTATCGCCAAGGCCAGCACACCCAACAGCAACAACGGCACCATCGGCCAACCGCCGGCCTTGACCAATTCCCACACGTTTCAACCCTCCGGCTCAACGGCCGCCTGTTCAATGTCCGATAGGATAGCAGCCGCCCGCGCCCGCTCAGCGGCATCCCAGGCCCGCGCACGCCAGATTCTGAACTCGCGCAGCTGCAGGCCCGCCCGCCCCAACCATACTCTCACCGCACCGCTGTCCGCGCTGTTCAGCACCTCGGCCCCTGCCCCTTGCCAACGCCGCACGACCGCCGCGCGCGGATGCCCGAAGCGATTGCCATGCCCTGCCGATACCAAGGCCAGCCGGGCCGAGGTTGCAGCCACGAAGTCTGCGCTCGATGAGCCACCGCTGCCATGGTGCGCAACCACCACCACATCGGCCTGCAGTTGCGCGGGGAGCCGTTTGAGCAGGCTACCTTCGACCACCTCGCCGATATCACCGGCCAGCAAGGCGCTGCCGTGCGCCCCTTCGATGCGCAGCACGCAACTGGATTCGTTTCGCAGATAAGGGAAGTGCCGGCCTGGATGCAGGAACGTGAATCGCACGCCATCCCATTGCCAGGCTTGCCCGGCTTCGCAGGCCTGTGCCTGTGGCAATGGCGCGCCCGGCGGCGCCAGGGTGTGCTGGATCGGCACCACCGCTCGCACCGCCGCGGCCCCGCCTGCATGATCGTGATCTGCATGGCTGAGCACCATGACATCCAGCTGCCGCACCGCCAACGCCCGCAGTGCCGGAACCACCACCCGCTCACCCGCGTCAAAACCATCCTGCACGGCGGGCCCGGCATCATAGAGCAAGGTGTGGCTGCGGGTACGCACCAGAACCGCAAGACCCTGACCCACATCCAGCATTACCACTTCGAACTCGCCCTCCCCTGCGGCCTCGCGCCAGGGCCAAAGCAGTGGCAGCCACAGCAGCAGCGCCAAAAGCTTGCCCGGCACGCCAACGGGCAGCAGCATCCAGAACGCCCCCAGCAAGGCCAGGGGCATGGCCAGCCAGGCAGGCTCGGCAAGCCACCACATGGACAGATCTGCCGCCCCCAGCGACGCGAACAGCGGCCACAGCAGGTCAAAACACCAGGCTGCGCAATTCCAGGCCCAGGCGCCCGCACCGGTGCAGGCAGCTTCCAGTCCAGTACCCAGGATTGCCAAAGGCACCACCACAAGACTCCACCAGGGGATGGCAACCAGGTTGGCCGCCGGGCCTACCAGGGATGCCTGCCCAAACAGCAGCGCTGTCAATGGCAGCAAGCCGATCGTCGCCACCCGCTGCGCCGACAGGAACCCGCCCAGCCAGTGGCCGCGTTCGGGCAGGCACCAGGCCAGCCAAGCGACCCCGGCAAAGCTGAGCCAGAAACCCGCTGCCAATATGGACAACGGGTCCACCAGCAACACCAACAACGCGGCAAGCGACAGACAATCGAGAACGGCAAGTGGGCGCCGACCGAGGCGCGCGACCACCACCACCGCCACCATCAGCACGGTGCGAACCGTTGGCAGGCCGAAACCGGCGACGGCCGCATATACCGTCGCCCCCATCAACGCCCCCAAGGCCATCGCCTGTGGCCTGGGCAGACGCCGCGCCCAGCGTGGAAGCAGCCACCAGAGCGCGGCGACCAGCCACGCGGCCACCACCGCGACCATGCCGACATGGAACCCCGAGATGGCAATCAGATGGGTAAGCCCGGTGGCGCGCAGCACCTGCCAATCCCGCTCCTGCAGACCGCGCGTATCCCCCAGCGCCAGCGCTTGCACGTAGCGGGCCGATGGCGACGCCACTGCCTGCGCGATGCGCGACGCCATTGTCTCCCGCCATGCCCCCATTCCACGCGCACCCGCAAGCCGCTGCGGCGAAGGCTGGGCCCGCACCATGGCAACTGCAACGATGTCCTGCGCCAAGGCGTGGCGCTCGGCGTCAAAGCCGCCGGGATTGACCAACCCGCGCGGTGCACGCAACCGCAGCTGCAACCGCCAGCGCTCACCAGCGCGCAACTGCAGTCTGGGCCCCGCCTGCGTTGCGCCGAAGTCGTCGTACCAGTTGACCTGCAGCATGCGCCCACGCAATGCCTCGGGCATGTCGGCCGCCGCGTCCACGCGAAACTGGAAACGGGTTCGGCGCAACTCGTGTTGCGGAAGGCTGCTTACCACCCCGTCCAGCAGGAACTCACGCGACTCCATCACAGGCGGCAACTGCGCGGACAAGCCCCAGACCAAATGCAGCCCTGCCCAACCTGCGCCCACCAGCAGTGCTGCAAAACCCCGCAGCCTGCCAAGACATACCCAGCCCAACAGGCCCAGCAACAACAGGCCGGTACTGATCGACACTGGCAGCACCACCGCCCCCAAAAGTGCGATGCCGACGCCCGCCAACAGACCCGATGCCACCGCCTTGCCGAAGCAGGCCTGAGCTTGTGCTGGCAAGCAGCGATGCCAATCCCGGAGCTTGGCCATGGACATCCTGAAGAGAACTGTCAGGCCATGCTCAGGCCGGCACTGGCAAGGCGGCCATCACTGCACGCTGCAGGCCTGGGTCGGGAGATGCCGCCACTCCTCTTCCAACCCCTCTGCCGCGAGGGGAGCTTCAGCTGTGTCGTGCGGGGTGCCCAAGCGCTTGGCGCTTTGACTGCACTGGGGAAACAAGGGACTGCCTGGCCCGAAAGCCCATGCAACAGCGGACCGTAATGAGGCGGCCCTGTCCCGCCTGCGATGCCGCCCCCTCTCCCCAACCCCTCTCCCGCGAGGGGAGAGGGGCTTTAGCCGCGTGCACGCTGGTATCCAAGAGCCTGGCGCTGCAACTGCGCCAGGGAGGCCCGGGCCTGCCCAGCTCGGGCGACCTAACAACAACAGGCCGACACTGATTCACGCTCGGTCCCGACGACGATGCCGGCTGCCCCCTCTCCCCAACCCCTCTCCCGCGAGGGGAGAGGGGCTTGAGCCGTGGCGCTTTGGGTACCCAGGCGCGCTTGGTGCTGCGCCCGGGTTGGCGAAGCCAAGGGCTGCCTAGGCCGAATGCCCAAGCAACAGCGTGCCGGACGGAATCGGGCCCGGTCCCGCCGGCGGTGACGGCTGCCCCCTCTCCCCAACCCCTCTCCCGCGAGGGGAGAGGGGCTTGAGCTGTGATGCCGGCTGCCCCTTTCCCCAACCCCCTATCCCTCGACGAGAGGGGGGCTTGAGCGCTGCGCCTGGAACGGGATTTGGAAACCCTCGCCCGCGGCATGGAGCGCGGTCTGGCACGACCTGTACGGGACACGCGGTGAACCGAGAAACACAAAAAAGAAAAGCGGGCACAAGGCCCGCTTTTCTTCTCAGCGATACCACACCGCAAGCCTTATTCGGCCGGGGTGCCCTCGCCTTCTTCCACGGCCTTCATCGACAGGCGGATACGGCCCTGCTTGTCGACTTCCAGCACCTTGACCTTGACCACATCGCCTTCCTTCAGCACGTCGCCAACCTTCTCGACGCGGTCGCTGGAGATCTGCGACACGTGGACCAGACCATCCTTGCCCGGCAGGATCGTGACGAACGCACCGAAGTCCATGATCTTGGCGACCTTGCCTTCATAGATGCGGCCCGGCTCGACGTCCGAGGTGATCTGCTCGATGCGGGCCTTGGCGGCCTGGGCAGCGGCGTTGTTCACCGAAGCGATGGTGATGGTGCCATCGTCCTGGATGTCGATCTGGGTGCCGGTTTCCTTGGTGATGGCCTGGATGGTCGAGCCACCCTTGCCGATCACTTCGCGGATCTTGTCCGGGTGGATCTTGATGGTCAGCAGACGCGGCGCGTAGTCCGACAGCTCGGCACGCGGAGCGGTCAGGCCGTGAGCCATTTCGCCCAGGATGTGCAGACGGCCAGCCTTGGCCTGCTGCAGTGCCTGCTTCATGATCTCTTCGGTGATGCCTTCGATCTTGATATCCATCTGCAGGGCGGAGATGCCCTCGGCGGTACCAGCGACCTTGAAGTCCATGTCGCCCAGGTGATCTTCGTCACCCAGGATGTCGGACAGGACGACGAAGCGATCGCCTTCCTTGACCAGGCCCATGGCGATACCTGCCACCGGCGACTTGACCGGCACGCCGGCG
Organism: Stenotrophomonas sp.; assembly: GCF_032061965.1. Lineage (GTDB taxonomy): Bacteria > Pseudomonadota > Gammaproteobacteria > Xanthomonadales > Xanthomonadaceae > Stenotrophomonas. The sequence continues at coordinate 13,167 of NZ_DAMBEF010000023.1, forward strand.
TCCATCAGGGCCAGCGAGGAACCGCAGACCGAAGCCATCGACGAGGAGCCGTTGGACTCGGTGATTTCCGACACGACGCGAATGGTGTACGGGAAGGCTTCCAGCGACGGCATCACAGCCAGCACACCGCGCTTGGCCAGACGGCCGTGGCCGATTTCACGACGCTTCGGCGCACCGAAACGACCGCACTCACCGACCGAGTAGGGCGGGAAGTTGTAATGGAACAGGAAGTTTTCCTTGTACTCACCGGCAACGGCGTCAATGATCTGGCCGTCGCGTGCGGTGCCCAGCGTGATGGTCACGATGGCCTGGGTCTCGCCGCGGGTGAACAGGGCCGAGCCGTGGGTACGCGGCAGCACGCTGGTCTTGACCGCGATCGGGCGGACGGTATCCAGGGCGCGGCCGTCGATGCGGACCTTGGTGGCCAGCACCGAGTCACGCATGGTGTGGTATTCCAGCTCGCCGAATTCCTTCGACAGCTCGGCCGGGTTCCAGCCTTCAGCGGCAACGCGGCCAGCCAGGGCTTCAACCACGTCCTTCTTGATCGCCGAGATGGCGTCACGACGCTGCAGCTTGTCACGCACCTGGAAGGCTTCAGCCAGCTTGCCGCCGACATTTTCCTTCAGGGCGCCGATCAGCGCTTCGTTCTTGGCCGGGGCAACCCAGTCGCTCGGCTTGGTGCCGGCTTCAACGGTCAGCTCGTTGATGGCGTTGATGACCTTCTGCATTTCGCGGTGACCGAAGGTCACGGCGCCCAGCATCACGTCTTCAGACAGCAGTGCGGCTTCGGATTCAACCATCAGCACGGCATTGGCGGTACCAGCGACCACCAGCTCCAGCTGCGATTCCTTCAGCTCCGACACGGTCGGGTTGAGGATGTACTGGCCGTCCTTGTAACCGACCTTGGCAGCGCCGATCGGGCCCTTGAACGGGGTGCCGGCCAGCGACAGTGCAGCCGAAGCACCGATCAGGGCAGCGATGTCGCCGTCCACTTCCGGGTTCAGCGACATCACCGTGGCGATGATCTGCACTTCGTTCTTGTAGTCTTCCGGGAACAGCGGACGGATCGGACGATCGATCAGACGCGAGATCAGCGTCTCCTTCTCGGTCGCACGGCCTTCACGCTTGAAGAAGCCGCCCGGGATACGGCCACCGGCGTAGAACTTTTCCTGGTAATCAACGGTCAGCGGGAAGAAGTCCTGGCCTTCGCGCGCGCTCTTGGCGGCGACGGCAGTGACCAGCAACACGGTGTCGTCCATCTTGACGATGACTGCGCCGCCTGCCTGACGGGCGATTTCGCCGGTTTCAAGCGTGACGGTGTGTTTGCCGTACTGGAAGGTTTTGGTGATTTTTGCCACGGGGGATCCTTGAAATGCTTTCTTCGATTGGTCCGGCGCCAACCCATGTCGGCAGCGGCTGGCCGGGCGGTTCCGGCCGATCTACTACGATTTTGAAGCGCTTAAAACAAAGCCGCGGCGCATCGCTGCGCCGCGGCGGATATCGATTAGCGGCGCAGGCCGAGCTTTTCGATCAACGCTTTATAGCGTGCGACATCCTTGTTCTTCAGGTAGTCGAGCAGGCTACGGCGGCGGTTGACCATCTGCAGCAGACCACGGCGGCTGTGGTGATCCTTCTTGTGTTCCTTGAAGTGGCCGGTCAGCAGTTCAATGCGAGCGGTCAGCAGGGCAACCTGGACTTCCGGGGAACCGGTGTCGGCAGCGCCGCGCTTGTTTTCTTCAATGACTTTCTGGGTGTCGATCGACATGATGTTTTCTCTTCAGATGCGGGGCCGGCAGGAACGTCTCTGGACGCACCGCGTAGCTCGCCGATTAGGTAGGCTGGCCGCCGGAGCGGACAGGTGCCCCTTTCCGGGGCCGCAAAATTGTAACGTTCACAACCACCCGGGACAAGGCAGGAGTGGTCCGAAAGGTAGGGCCGCACCCTGCCCGTTCAGAGATTGAAGCGGCGCTGCGGTCCCAAGCGGCCGCCTTCTTCGACCTGGCCCAGGCCCAACGGCTGCCCGTTATCGCCGTAAACCACCACCAGGCCTACCGGCCACTCGGGGTTGCGCAGGCGCTGGCCGACGCAGAAGCGGGCTGCCTGCGCGGCATCCAGCTCAACCCGGGGGAACTGACTCAACCCCTGCTCGATGGGCAGCAGCCAGGCCAGCAAGGCCTGCTCGTCCCCGGATTCAGTGATTTCGCGCAGCTCATCCAGGCTGATCATCGTGGGCGCCATGAACGGCTCCACCCACAGCCGCCGCAACGCGGTGATATGGGCGCCGCATCCCAGCATTTCGCCAAGATCGCGGGCGATGCTGCGGATGTAGGTACCCGAGCCGCAGGTAACCCGCAACGACAACGACGCCTCACCACGGGCAAGCACCTGGATCGATTGCACCTGCACATCGCGCTCGGGGGCCTCGATGGCCTCGCCGCGGCGGGCCTTCGCATACAACGGCTCACCGCCCTGCTTGAGCGCGGAATAGATCGGCGCACGCTGACGGATGTTGCCCGTCAAACTGGCAAGCGCGACCTGCAACTGCGCATCCGTGAAATCCGGCACCGGGCGCTCACGCAATGTGCTGCCGTCCGCATCATCGGTATCGGTGGTGCTGCCCAGGCGGACTTCAGCATCGTAGGCCTTGGCCGAGCCCAGCAGCAGCCCGGCGATCTTGGTGGCCTCGCCGAAGCACAGCGGCAACAAGCCGGTCGCCAACGGATCCAGGCTGCCGGTATGGCCGCCCTTCTCGGCGCGGAACAGACGGCGAGCGACCTGCAGGGCCGTGTTGGAACTCATGCCGGCCGGCTTGTCGAGCAGGACAATGCCATCCAGGCGGCGGAATTGGATTCTGGGACGCATGCAACACCATGGGCAGTCCGGCGCGCGCTCGGCGCCCGGTGAGAACGGGAAAGCCGCCTGCACCATCCTGCGCAGGCCAGATATGACAACAGCCCTTGCGGGCTGCTGCTATCACTCTTCGTCGGCGTCGGCCTTGGGCGGCTGCGCGTCGGGAAGATCACGCAACAGCTTGTCGATGCGCTCACCGCGGTCGACCGAATCGTCGTAATGGAAATGCAACTCCGGCACGTGCCGCAGCTTCATTGCACGCGCCAACGCCATGCGCAGCTCAACCGACAACTCGCGCAGCCCCTTCACCGCCTCGGCCGAACGCTCCGGCATCAGCGCCGTCACGAAGATCTTGGCATGGGCCATGTCGCGGGTGACTTCCACGTCCGAAACGCTGACCGATGGCAGCCCGTATTCACGCACGGCGGCATGCACCAGCGTGCCCAGATCGCGGCGGATCTGCGCAGAAACACGGTCGGTACGATGGAAGGTCTTAGGCATCAGGCAAGTATCAGCAATAAAGGTTGAATTCAATGAAACCAAAACAGGGCTGTCGCTGCAGCCGCATTCACGACCGCAGCTCCGGGCCCAAACCCACCGGCAGAGGAACCGTTCGCCGGGAACCGCATCAACGAATCCCGAATCCCGATTCCCCAATCCCGGCCGTCAGAGCGTGCGCGGCACTTCGATACGCTCGAAGCACTCGATCTGGTCGCCGGCCTTGACGTCGTTGTAGGCCTTCACGCCGATACCGCACTCGGTACCGTTGCGAACTTCTTCGACGTTTTCCTTGAAGCGACGCAGCGATTCCAGCTCGCCCTCGAACACCACCACGCTGTCGCGCAGCACGCGGATCGGCTTGTTCCGCTTCACCACGCCTTCCACGATCATGCAGCCTGCGACCGCACCGAACTTGGAGCTGCGGAACACATCGCGGACCTCGGCGATACCGATGATCTCTTCGCGGATTTCCACGCCCAGCAGACCGGAAGCCACCTGCTTCACCTGGTCGATCACGTCATAGATGATCGAGAAGTAACGCAGGTCAACGCCGTTGGATTCAATGATGCGACGGGCCGAAGCATCCGCACGCACATTGAAGCCGATGACGGTAGCCTTGGAGGCCACGGCCGAGTTGGCGTCGGACTCGGTGATGCCGCCCACGCCGGAGTGGATCACATTGATGCGGATGTCGTCGTTGGACAGGCCAATCAGCGACTGGCTCAGAGCCTGCACCGAACCCTGGACGTCGGCCTTGATCAACAGGTTCAGCACCTGCTGGCCTTCGCCCTTGCCCATCTGCGCCATGATGTCTTCCATGCGGCTGCCCGCAGTGGCGACCAGGCGCGATTCGCGACGCTTGGTTTCACGGGTCTGCGCAACGTCCTTGGCCAGGCGCTCGTCCTCGACCACGACGAAGTCGTCGCCCGCTTCCGGCACACCGGAAAGACCCAGCACCTGCACCGGGATCGACGGGCCCGCTTCAGCCACCTGGCTGCCGGTTTCGTCGAACAGCGCACGCACGCGGCCGTACTGGATGCCGCACACCAGGTAGTCGCCCTTCTTCAGGACACCCTGCTGCACCAGCACCGTCGCGACCGGGCCACGGCCCTTGTCCAGCGAGGATTCGATGACCACGCCGCTGGCGCGGCCTTCGGCCACGGCCTTGAGCTCAAGCACTTCGGCCTGCAGCGAGATCGCGTCCAGCAGGTCGTCGATACCCAGGCCGGTCTTGGCCGAGATTTCCACCATCTGCACGTCACCGCCGAAGTCTTCGGCCACGACCTGCTCAGCAAGCAGCTCGTTCTTGACGCGCATCGGATCGGCCGATGCCTTGTCGATCTTGTTGATCGCCACCACGATCGGCGCGTTTGCGGCGCGAGCGTGCTGGATGGCTTCCTTGGTCTGCGGCATCACGCCATCGTCGGCGGCAACCACCACCACCACGATATCGGTCAACTGCGCACCGCGGGCACGCATCGAAGTGAACGCGGCGTGGCCCGGGGTATCGAGGAAGCTGATCACGCCCTTCGGCGTGGTCACATGGTAAGCACCGATGTGCTGGGTAATGCCGCCGGCTTCGCCGGTGGCGACCTTGGTGCGACGGATGTAATCCAGCAGCGAGGTCTTGCCGTGATCGACGTGACCCATGATGGTCACCACCGGCGCACGCGGCACCGCCACGCGCTCATCGGCATCGGTGATTGCCAGCAGCGCGTCTTCGGCGTCGTTGGCATTGGCACGCACGACCTTGTGGCCAAGTTCTTCGGTCACCAGCACCGCGGTGTCATGATCGATGGACTGGGTGATGGTCGCCATCACGCCCATCTTGAACAGCGCCTTGACCACCTCGCCGCCCTTCAGGGCGAGCTTCTGTGCCAGATCGGCCACGGTGATGGTGTCGCCGACGGCGACCTCACGCACAACCGGTGCGGTCGGACGTTCGAAGGCATGGCTGCCGCCACCGCTGCGCGATGCGTCATTGCCACGACGGCCCTGCGGTGCACGTGCACCCGGACGACCGCGCGAATTGCTGTTGTTGCTGTTGCCACGACGAGCGCGATCAGACGCCGACAGGTGCAGCTGGCCACCGAAACGGTTGCCATCGCCACCTTCGTTGCGCTTGCCGGGCTTGGCATTGGCGTTGTTGTTGTTGCCGCGATCTTCGCGCACCGGGGCGCGTGCCGGAGCAGCAGCTGCCGGAGCGTGACGCGCCGGGCGTGCCGGGGCCTCTGCTTCGGCAGCAACCGGGGCCGGCTTTGCAGCAGCGGCCTTGGCGGCTTCTTCAGCGGCAAGCTTCTCTGCCTCGACGCGAGCGCGTTCGGCTTCTTCAGCGGCCTTCTTGGCGGCGATGGTTTCATCGCGCGCACGGTCCTTCTCGGCCAGCATGCGCTGCTCTTCAAGATTGCGCTGACGCGATTCTTCAAGCTTACGCAGGATGTCCGCGCGCTCTTCGTCCGGCGTCATTGCAGCCTTGCCACCTTCCGGCTTGACGTAGGTGCGCTTCTGGCGCACCTCGACATTGACCGTGGTCTTGCTGCGGCCTGCACTGACCGTCACTTCCTGCAGCTTGCGACGGTTCAGGGTGATTTTCTTCGGCGCGGCCTCGACCTCGTCGACCGGCTGCTCTTCCTTGCCATGCGAACGACGGAGGAAGCCGAGCAGCTTCACTTTCTCGGTGCTGGTCACGACCTGGTCGGGACCGCTGAACTTCATCCCGGCCTGGGACAGCTGTTCAAGCAGTTTCTCGACTGGCGTATTGACCAGTTCAGCGAGCTTGCGGATGGTGGTTTGCTGCGACATTCGGATCCTATGATCTTGTTGGCGCCCCCTCGACACGGACGAAGGCAGCGCGGAGTCTACGCCCTGAGCGGCTCAGGGCACTGTTCATCGCTGGCTCATTCGCCACGCTCCAGGCGGGCGATCTCCTCGGCGCGGGCTGCCAGGACCAGCGCCGCGGCGCGCTCCAGATCCATGCCCTCGATGCCGAACTCCAGAACCTCATCGGCAGCCAGGTCCGACAGATCCTCACTCGTACGCACGCCATTGGCGGCCAGCGCATACGCAGTCGCTTCATCCATGCCCTTCAGTGCCAGCAGGTCCGCAGCCGGCACGCCATCGTCTGCACCCTCTTCCACGGCCAGCGCTTCATTGAGCAGCGCATCACGGGCACGGGCACGCAGTTCTTCGACGATGTCTTCGTCAAAGCCTTCCACCGCCAACAACTCGCCAACCGGAACGTAGGCGATTTCTTCGACGGTATTGAAGCCTTCGGACACCAGGATGCCGGCGATTTCCTCGTCCACTTCCAGCTTGTCCATGAACAGCTGACGGGCGACGCCCTGCTCGGCTTCCGACTTGGCGGTCACCTGGTCCTGGGTCATCACGTTCAGCTGCCAACCGGTCAAACGGCTGGCCAGGCGCACGTTCTGGCCGCCCTTGCCGATAGCCTGGGCCAGACGGTCTTCCGCCACGGCCAGGTCCATCGAATGCTTTTCTTCATCGACGATGATCGACTGCACTTCGGCCGGCGCCATCGCATTGATGACGAAGTTGGCCGGGTTGTCGTTCCACAGCACGATGTCCACGCGCTCGCCATTGAGCTCGTTGGACACGGCCTGCACGCGCGAACCGCGCATGCCGATGCAGGCGCCGATCGGATCGGTACGGGTGTCGTGGGCCAGCACGGCGATCTTGGCGCGGTCGCCCGGATCACGTGCACAGGCCTTGATCTCCACCAGGCCCTGGCCGACTTCCGGCACTTCCAGCTTGAACAGCTCGATCATGAACTCCGGCGCAGCGCGGCTGATGAACAGCTGCGGACCACGCGGCTCCGAACGCACTTCAGCCAGGTAGCCGCGCACGCGGTCGCCGGCGCGCAGCACGTCGCGCGGGATGCCCTTGTCCTTCGGAATGAAAGCTTCGGCGTTGCCACCCAGGTCGACGTAGATGTTGCCGCGCTCGGCGCGCTTGACCACGCCGGTGACCAGCTCACCCACACGATCCTTCCACGCATCGACAACCTGCTGGCGCTCGGCCTCGCGTACGCGCTGCACGATCACCTGCTTGGCAGCCTGTGCGGCGATGCGGCCGAAATCCGGGTTCTCGATCTGCTCTTCGATGTAATCGCCAATCTCGACGCCGTCGGCCTCGTCGATCGCGTCCATCATGCGGATCTGGCGATGCGGCGATTCCATCACCACGTCGTCAGCCACGACTTCCCAGCGACGGAAGGTTTCGTAGCTACCGTCCTTGTGGTTGATCGACACGCGCGCAAGCACGTCTTCTTCGGCATAACGCTTCTTCGCAGCAGACGCCAGCGCAGCTTCGATTGCGTCGAAGATCACTTCACGCGGCACGCCCTTCTCGTTGGCGACTGCGTCAACTACCAGCAAAAGTTCCTTGCTCATCGGCTCACTCCGCGCGCGGCTTTTTGGCCGCCGTTTCGTTATTGGAATTATTCTTGGGCTTGCCCTGCTTGGGGGCCGGACCCGTCGGTTTGGTCGGTGCCAGGCCCAATGCGGCCCAGTCCGGAATGATGCGTGCCTTGTCGATATTGTCGAACGACGCCACGAACGGCTTGTTGTCGACAATAAAGGTGACCGTGCCCTGCGCTGCATCAACCGCGGCAATCTCGCCCTGCAGGCGGCGGCGGTTTTCCTGCGGCAGTTTCAGGCCAACCTTGGCCGACTCGCCAATGGCCAGTTCAAACTGCTGCAACGTGAACAGCGGACGATCAACGCCCGGCGAAGACACTTCCAGCGTGTAGTTACCGCTGATCGGGTCTTCGACGTCGAGCTGCGCCGACACTTCGCGACTGACACGTTCGCAGTCGTCGATATTGACCATGCGCTCGGGCTGTTCGGCCAGCGGCACATCGATATAAAGGCGCAACGTTGCACCGCCCGGCGCCGGCAGATATTCGGCACCAAGCAACTCGAGCCCCAACGCTTGCACGGTGGGGCTCAGCAGATTCGCGATTTCAGTAGCCTTGTCGCTCACAGCCTGCCTTGAATATTTGAGGGGAACAGGTGCATTCACCCAGTCGGGCTTTCCGCACTTCGGAAACAACAAAGGGCCCAACTGGGCCCTTTGTCCTATGAACCCGGTGACCGGATTCCAGTTGCAGATACGGAAGCAGCCGTATCTACGAGCCCAACTTAGTTTGAACCATGTTTCGGTCAAACCAAAGATGGTAGCGGGGGCAGGATTTGAACCTGCGACCTTCGGGTTATGAGCCCGACGAGCTGCCAGACTGCTCCACCCCGCATCAGAAGCGGAATTATGAAGTAAGTAAGCGTGAATTGCAAGCTTTTTTACTTCATTGTTTCTCCGTTTCCGGAGAAACCCCAAAGAGAAACTCTCTTTGGCCGAACCACTTTCCGGTGGTTCCGACTGCGCCGTTGCCGGCGCCGTCGTCAACTCAGGAGACACATGTTACACACTTCTTGCAGATTTGTATCTAGTTTTACGACAAATGTGCAAAAGAATTGCGCATCCACTCCATGACTGGGCCCAAGCCAAGCGGCAGGAACAGCAGCAGGATGGAATTCACGCCCAACACGATCCCCAGGATACGGTCGTTGTTACGCGGCAGCGGCTCACCCACCGGCTCATCGAAGTACATGACCTTGATGACGCGCAGATAGTAGAAGCAACCGATCACCGCGCAGATCACACCCACCAGCGCCAGCCACAACAGGCCGCCGTTGATGGCCGCGCCCAGTACCGACAACTTGGTCCAGAAACCCAGGAACGGCGGGATGCCGGCCAGCGACGCCATGATGCACAGGACCAGGCCTGCCATCCACGGGCTGCGTGCGTTCAAGCCCTTGAAGTCTTCGATGTTCTCGGCTTCGAAGCCGGCACGGGACAGCGCAATGATCGCGCCGAACGATGCGGTCGACATGATCGCGTAGGCGATGGCATAGAACATGGCGGCCGAATAGCCCTCCTCGCCCCCACCGGCGATACCCATCAGCAGGAAGCCGATGTGTGACACGGTGGAATATGCCAGCATGCGCTTGAGGTTGGTCTGTGCAATGGCCATCAGGTTACCGATGACCAGCGACAGCGCAGCCAGACCGGCCAGCACGTACTGCAACTCGGTCGACAGCGGGCCAACGCCCATTTCCAGCAGGCGGTACGCCATGCCGAAAGCCGCCAGCTTCGGTGCCGAACTGATGAACAGCGCGATCGGCGCCGGGGCACCCTGGTACACGTCGGGCAGCCACATGTGGAACGGCGCGGCACCCAGCTTGAAGGCCACGCCGGCGACCATGAACACGGCACCGGTCAACAGCAGCAGGCGCTCATCGCTATGCGCGGCGGCATCGCGGATCACGTCCAGGTGCAGCGAGCCGGTGGCGCCGTAAACCAGCGACATGCCATACAGCAGCAGGCCCGAGGCCAGCGAACCAAGCACGATGTACTTCATGCCCGCTTCTGCGGCCAGCTTGTTCTCGCGGTTACTGGCAACCAGCGCGTAGGAACACAGCGCCAGCAGTTCCAGGCCCAGATAGACCATCAGCAGGCTGCCAGCCGACACCAGGATCATCATGCCCGCCGTGGCGAACAGGATCAGCACCGGGATTTCACCCTGGAACAGGTTGCGTTCGCGCAGGTAGCTCCAGCCGTAGACCAGGCTCAGGCCGCTGACCAGAACGATCACCGTCTTCATGATGTCGGCCGCGTTGTCGCGGACGAACATGCCGTGGAACACCTCGCCCTGCCCGCCCACGCCGGCAAGCAGCATCACGAAGGCGACGGCAAGGACGGCCACCGACAGGAAGTGGGTCCAGACCTTGTGGCGGTTGCTGATGAACAGATCAAGGATCAGCAGGGCGAAGGCACCGCCAATCACTACCAGTTCGGGCAGCAACGGCAGCAGGTCGGTTGTGGTCAACGGCAAAGGCGTCGGCGTTGTCATCATCAAATCCTGGAATCAATACTCTCGACGGGCCGCTTACAGCAGCTTGCTCGAAGCGATCTGCATCGCCAGATGGGCGATGGACGGCTCCATCAGGTCGGTCAGCGGCTTGGGATAGAAGCCCAGCACCAGCGTACCGATGGCAAACACGCTCATTACCAGCCACTCACGGCCGTTGATGTCCTTCAACTCAGCGACGTGGGCATTGCCCACCTCACCGAAGAACACGCGCTTGTACAGCCACAGCGAATAGGCGGCGCTGATGATCAGCGTGGTCGCTGCACCCGCTGCAACCAGCGGGTTCCACTGGAACGCAGCCAGCACGATCATGAACTCACCGACAAAGCCGCTGGTGCCCGGCAGGCCCGAGTTGGCCATGAAGAACAGCAGTGCAAAGGCAGCAAACCACGGCATCACGTTGACCACGCCGCCGTAATCGGCGATGCGGCGGCTATGCATGCGGTCGTACAGCACGCCGACGCAGGAGAACATCGCACCGGACACGAAGCCGTGCGAGATCATCTGCACCATCGCACCCTGCAGACCCAGACGCGCAGCATCAGCGTTGCCGGCTTCGCGCACCAGCCACAGTGCGGTGAAGGTACCCAGGGTCACAAAGCCCATGTGCGCGACTGACGAATAAGCAATCAGCTTCTTCATGTCGTCCTGCACCATGGCCACCAGGCCCACATAGATCACGGCCACCAGCGACAGGGCGATGATCAGCCACGCCCACTCGCTGCTCGCGTCAGGCACGATCGGCAGGTTGAAGCGCAGGAAGCCATAGCCACCGATCTTCAGCGCGATGGCCGCCAGGATCACCGAACCAGCGGTCGGCGCCTCGACGTGCGCGTCCGGCAACCAGGTGTGGACCGGGAACATCGGCACCTTGACCGCGAAGGCGATCAGGAATGCGAAGAAGATCCAGGTCTGCTCCTTGGCCGACAGCTGCAGCTGGTACAGGTCGGCCAGCTGGAAGCTGCCGCCCTTCAGGTACAGGTAGATCAGCGCCACCAGCATCAGCACCGAGCCGAGGAAGGTGTACAGGAAGAACTTCATGGCCGCGTAGATGCGACGCGGGCCGCCCCAGACACCGATGATCAGGAACATCGGGATCAGCATGGCTTCAAAGAACACGTAGAACAGCATCGCGTCGGTCGCGGCAAAGATGCCGACCGTCACGCCTTCCAGAACCAGGAAGGCAGCCACGTACTGGTTCACGCGCTTGTCCACCACGCCCCAGGCGCCGACCAGGGCCAGCACGCCGATCAGCGTGGTCAACAGCACCAGCGCGATGGCGATACCGTCGACGGCAAGGTTGTAGCCGATGCCGAAGGCCGGGATCCAGGGGTGCTGCTCGACGAACTGCATCACGTCGGCGGCGCCGCGGTCGTAACCGCTGAGCAGACCGAGGCTGAGCAGGAAGGTGAGCAGTGCCACCGCCATCGATGCCCATCGGGCGATCTGGGCGTTGCGCACAGCAAGGATCAACGCACCGCCGAGGATCGGCAGCCAGATGAGGATACTAAGTAGGGGCCAGTTCGACACGTCTTCTATTCCGTACAGGTCAACGCCAGAAATGCATCAGCAGGCCCAACAGGGCAATCAGGCCGATGATCATCACGAAAGCGTAGTGGTAGAGGAAACCGGTTTGGGTGCGGCGCAGCAGGTTGGCAGCCAGGTCGACCAGACGCGCCGAACCATTGACCATCACCCCATCAACGACCGTGCTATCCACCGCACGGGCGGCCTTGCCGAGCTGCACACCGCCGCCGGCAAAGCCGTCGATCCAGAGCTTGTCGAAGCCGTACTTGTTTTCCAGCAGCGAAACCACCGGTGCCAGCGTCTTGCGGGACTTGCCTGCAAGTTCCGGCTTCCAGATGTAGAACACCCAGGCCAGTGCGAAGCCGGCAACGGTCAGCCAGAACGCCGGCATCATCATGCCGTGCAGCGCATAGGCAACCGAACCGTGCCAGAACTCCTTGCCCACAGCGGCGATGGTGTCACGTGCCGGGTCATAGAAGTCGACGATGCCGGTGAAGAACGACATGGTCTGGCCGGGGATGCCGCCAGCGGCGTGGTGACCATCCCAACCGGTACCGAACAGCATCGGGCCGATGGTGAAGAAACCGATCAGCACCGACGGGATCGCCAGCAGGATCAGCGGCAGGGTCACCACCCACGGCGACTCATGCGGTTCGTGCGCACCATGACCGTGGTGATCATCGTGGCCGTGGCCGTGATCAGCGTGGTGATCATCATGCGCGTCGCGGAAGCGTTCCTTGCCGAAGAAGGTCAGGAACAGCAGGCGGAAGCTGTAGAAACTGGTGACGATGACGCCGCCCAGCACAGCCCAGTAGCCGTAGGTCGCGATCCAGCTCGAAGATTCGTGCGCGTGGTGCGCGGCGGCTTCGATGATGGTGTCCTTCGAATAGAAACCCGCGAAGAACGGCGTACCCACCAGAGCCAACGTACCGATCCACATGGTGATGTGGGTGATCGGCATGTATTTGCGCAGGCCGCCCATCTTCATCATGTTCTGCTCATGGTGCATGCCCATGATCACCGAACCGGCACCCAGGAACAGCAGCGCCTTGAAGAAGGCGTGGGTCATCAGGTGGAACACGGCACCCGAGTAGGCCGACACACCCAGCGCAACGGTCATGTAGCCCAGCTGCGACAGCGTCGAATAGGCAACCACGCGCTTGATGTCGCTCTGCACGATGCCGATCAGGCCGGTGAAGAACGCGGTGGTGGCACCGATGAACAGGATGAAGTCCAGCGCGGTCTGCGACAGCTCGAACAGCGGCGACATGCGGGTCACCATGAAGATGCCGGCGGTGACCATGGTCGCGGCGTGGATCAGTGCCGAGATCGGGGTCGGGCCTTCCATCGAGTCCGGCAGCCAGACGTGCAGCGGCACCTGGGCCGACTTGCCCATCGCGCCGATGAACAGGCAGATGCAGATGACGGTAGCCACGCTCCACTGCTGGTCGCCGATCAGCTGCACGGCAGCGTGGCCGGTCAGGTCAGTGCCCAGCACGGCGCCGGCATTGGCAAACACGGTTGCGTAATCCAGCGTGCCGAAGGCCCACAGGATGCCGCCGATACCCAGCAAGAAGCCGAAGTCACCCACACGATTGACCAGGAAGGCCTTCATGTTGGCGAAGATCGCGGTCGGACGCTTGAAGTAGAAGCCGATCAGCAGGTACGACACCAGGCCCACCGCTTCCCAGCCGAAGAACAGCTGCAGGAAGTTGTTGCTCATCACCAGGGTGAGCATCGAGAAGGTGAACAGCGAGATGTAGCTGAAGAAGCGCTGGTAACCGTCGTCCTCGGCCATGTAGCCGATCGAGTAGATGTGGACCAGCAGCGACACGAACGTCACCACCACCATCATCATCGCGGTCATGCGGTCGATCATGAAACCGACGTGCGCGGAGTACTGGCCGACTTCAAAGAAGGTGTACACGTTCTCGTTGTACGGCTGCGCCCCACCCCACAGCAGCTGCCAGAAAGCGTAGGCCGACAGGCCGCAGCTGATGGCAACGCCGAGGATGGTGATGTACTGGGCGCCCTTGCGCCCCACCTGACGACCGAACAGGCCGGCGATGATGCTGCCGAACAGTGGTGCTAGCACCACTGCAATCAACAGACTCTTGGAGAGAGTGATTTCCATCTTCGGATCAGCCCTTCAGCGAATCGACTTCGCCCACGTTGATGGTGTGGCGAGTACGGAACAAGGTCACCAGGATCGCGAGGCCGATTGCAGCTTCTGCCGCGGCCACGGTCAGGATGAAGAAAACGAACAGCTGACCGGCGGTGTCGCCGAGCTCACGCGAGAAGGCGATGAAGTTGATGTTCACCGACAGCAGCATCAGTTCGATCGACATCAGCAGGACGATGATGTTCTTCCGGTTGAGGAAGATGCCGGCAACGCTGATGCAGAACATCACCGCGCCCAGCGCGAGCATATGGCCCAGGGAAATCATGGCTTGGCCTCCTCGCCACCTTCGTTCTTCACTTCCACCTGCACCACCGGCTTTTCGGCGGCCATCTTGACGATGCGCAGGCGGTCCTTTGCCTTGACCATGGTCTGCTCGGTCGGGTTCTGCGTCTTCAGGCCCTCGCGGCGGCGCAGGGTCAGCATCACTGCTGCCACCACGGCCACGGTCAGGATCACGGCGGCGAACTCGAACGGCAGCAGGTACTCGGTGAACAGGCTGCGTGCCAGCCAGGTGATGTTGGAAGTGTCAGCAGCAACCGCAGCGGCATTGTCCACCGGGAACGGCGCGGTGCGTGCCTTGATGCCGATCAGGGTCAGCATCTGCACCAGCATCACCACCGCGACCACCAGGCCGACCGGCAGGTAACGCACCCAGCCTTCACGCAGGTTGGTGGTGTCGATGTCCAGCATCATCACCACGAACAGGAACAACACCATCACCGCGCCGACGTAGACCAGCACCAGGGTGACACCCAGGAACTCCGCCCCCACCAGCAGCCAAACGCAGGCTACCGAGAAGAACGTCAGGATCAGGCACAGCACGGCATACACCGGGTTGCGCACGCTGATCACCGACCCCGCCGAGATACCGGCGATGATGGAGAAGAACCAGAAAGCAATATTTACCCAATCCATCTCAAGACCTCAGCGGAAGGCGGCGTCGGCGGCGCGGCGCTCGGCGATTTCGGCTTCAAGCCGGTCGCCAAGTGCCAGCAGCTGCGGCTTGGTGATGATGTTCTCGCCACGCTTCTCGAAGTGGTACTCGAGAATGTGGGTCTCGACGATCGAGTCCACCGGGCAGCTTTCTTCGCAGAAGCCGCAGAAGATGCACTTGAACAGGTCGATTTCGTAACGCGTGGTACGGCGGGTGCCGTCTTCGCGCTTGTCCGAGTCGATGGTGATGGCCAGTGCCGGGCACACCGCTTCGCACAGTTTGCAGGCGATGCAGCGCTCTTCACCGTTGGGATAGCGGCGCAAAGCGTGCAGGCCACGGAAACGCGGCGACTGCGGGAACTTCTCCATCGGGTACATCACGGTGTACTTGGGCTTGAACGTGTATTTCAACGTCAGCCACAAGCCGCCGAGCAACTCCAGGAGCAGCAGGCTTTTGAAATAGTGGGTGATCTTATTCATGAATCAAACGCCCTTCTGGATCACGCCGTAGAACACCATCAGTGCCGTCACCGCGATCCAGAAAATGGTCAGCGGGATGAACACCTTCCAGCCCAGACGCATGATCTGGTCATAGCGGAAGCGCGGGAAGCTGGCACGGAACCAGATATATGCGCTGGCGAAGAACAGCACCTTCAGCAACAGCCACGGCCAACCGCCGGTCCAGATCCAGTTGATCCACGGCGATACGTCTGCCGTGATCCAGCCCTGGAGCGGGCTCAGCCAGCCACCGAGGAAGAAGATCGAGATCAGGAAGCTGACCAGGATCATGTTGGCGTATTCGGCCAGGAAGAACAGTGCGAACGCACCGCCGGAGTACTCAACCATGTGGCCGGCAACGATTTCCGACTCACCTTCCACCACGTCGAACGGCGCGCGGTTGGTTTCGGCAACGCCGGATACCCAGTACACGACGAACAGCGGGAACAGCGGCAGCAGGAACCAGTCGAACAGACCGGCGTTGCCCTTCTGCGCCAGCACGATGTCGGTCAGGTTCAAGCTGCCGGCGGCGATCATCACGCCGACCAGGGCAAAGCCCATCGCGATTTCGTAACTGACCACCTGCGCGGCCGAACGCATCGCACCGAGGAAGGCGTACTTGGAGTTGGATGCCCAACCGGCCAGGATCACGCCGTACACGCCCAGCGAGGTCATCGCCAGCAGGTACAGCAGGCCAACGTTGGCGTTGGACAAGACAAGCTTGTAGTCGAACGGAACCACCGCCCACGCCGCGAACGACGGTGCCAGCACGATCAACGGGGCGATGACATACATCGCCTTGTGCGCACTGGCCGGTGCAATGATTTCCTTGAACAGCAGCTTGGTGACGTCGGCGAAGGCCTGCAGCAGGCCACCCAGACCGACATACATCGGCCCGTGGCGCACGTGCATCCAGCCGATCAGCTTGCGCTCCCACAGCACGTAGAAGGCAACCGAAATGATCACCGGCATGGCGATCAACAGGATCTTGATCACCGTCCACAGGACGATGCCGATGTCACCCAGTGCCATGAACCACTGGTACAGCGGGTCGATCGCGTTTAACAGCAACTCGTTCATGCAGCCACCACCGTTACACGAGCGGCACCCAGCGGCGCGGTCGCGCCGTGGCCCGATTCAATCCACACCGTACCTGCAGCGACGCGGGCGTCGACCACAACCGACAGGGTTGCGCGGCCGGCGTCGGTGCCGACCTTGGCCATCTGGCCTTCGGTCAGCTGCAGACGCGCGGCGTCATCGGCGTTGAGCACGATGCGCGGATCATTGTTGAGCGGATGCGACTGCAGCGCCTGGGCACGACGCACGACGGCGTCGGTACGGTAGATCGCCGGGGTCGAAGCCACTTCAAAGCCCTCGCCTGCCGGCTGCGGCTGCGCCGAAGCGGCAACCTTGACCGACACCGGCTGCACGCCAGCGCGCAGGCCTGCCAGATCGGTGAAACCGAAACCAGCCAACTGCATGTCGCCACCGAGGGCACGCAGCACGCGCCAGCCCTCGCGGGCCTCGCCTTGCAGCTTGCCGCCGGCGCGGGCAACCTGGTCGCGGCCGTCCAGATTGGTCAGCGTGCCGTCGATTTCCGGCAGCGCGCCAATCGGCAGGATCACGTCGGCCACGTCGCGGGTCGAGGTGCAGGCGAAATGGCTGAATGCCACCACCTTGGCACCGGCCAGCGCCTTGCGGGCGGCAGCGGTATCGGCGAAGTCCAGGCCAGGCTCGATGCCGTACAGGGCATAGGCCTTGCGCGGCTGGGCCAGCATCGCATTGACGTCCTTGCCGGCCGGCAACACGCCAACGCGGGCCAGGCCCAGTGCGTTGGCGCCCTGCGGGATACGGCACAGCTTGGCGCCGGTAGCGGCGGCAAACGCGCTGGCAGCCGAACGGATCGCAGCGGCCTGCGGGTGATTCTCAGCAATCGAACCGACGATGATGACGGTGTTGCTGCCGCCCTTCACTGCCTCGACCAGCTGGGCGTTGCCCAGTGCTTCGACAAAGCGCGACGGTGCAACGATCTGCTTGCCGGCGAGCTTGAACGCAAAATCAAAGTCCACCGGGTTGATCGCGTGGATCTTGGCACCGTTGGTGGTCTGCGCCTTGCGCAGGCGAGCGTGCAGCAGCGGCAGCTCGTGGCGGATATTGCTACCCAGCACGACGATCTGATCAGCGTGTTCAATCTCGGCCAGCGACATGCCGAAGGCTTCGGCAACCGGGGCGTCGGAGAAATCGCGGTTGTTGATGCGGTGGTCGATGTTGTTCGAACCCAGGCCAGCGGCCAGGCGCGCCAGCAAGGCGCCCTCCTCGTTCGACGTCGCCGGGTGCACCAGCACGCCGAGGTCGTCGCCACGGTTGGCTTCGAAGATTTCGCGGGCCGCGGCCAGACCTTCGGCCCAGCTCACTTCCTTCCACTCGCCATTGACCTTCTGCAACGGCTTGACCGCGCGGTCGGCCGAATACAGGCCCTGATGCGAATAACGATCGCGGTCGGACAACCAGCACTCGTTGACCAGTTCGTTGTCACGCGGCACGGCGCGCAGCACTTCGCCGCGGCGCACGTGCAGGAACAGGTTCGAGCCCATCGCGTCGTGGTAACCCAGCGACTCGCGTGCGGTCAGTTCCCACGGGCGGGCCTTGAACTGGAACACCTTGTTGGTCAGCGCGCCCACCGGGCACACGTCGATGACGTTGCCGGACAGTTCGGTGGTCAACGGCTTGCCGTCGTAGGTGCCGATCTGCAGGTTTTCACCGCGCGACATGCCACCCAGTTCGTAGGTACCGGCGACTTCTGCGGTGAAGCGCACGCAACGCGTGCACTGGATGCAGCGGGTCATCTCGGTGGCGACCAGCGGGCCCATGTCCTCGTCGGCCACAACGCGCTTGCGCTCGTTGAAGCGGCTGACCGAACGGCCGTAACCCAGCGATACGTCCTGCAGCTCGCACTCGCCGCCCTGGTCGCAGATCGGGCAGTCCAGCGGGTGGTTGATGAGCAGGAACTCCATCACCGAACGCTGGTACTTCAGTGCCTTTTCGTTGCGGGTCTGGATCTTCATGCCATCCATGACCGGGGTCGCGCACGCCGGCGACGGCTTGGGCGACTTTTCAACGTCGACCAGGCACATGCGGCAGTTTGCGGCGATCGGCAGCTTCTCGTGGTAGCAGAAGCGCGGAATCGGAATGCCAGCCTTGTCGGCGGCCTGGATGATCATCGAACCCTTGGGTACGACCAGGGTCTGACCATCGATATCGATGGTCACATGATCCGGCGGTACGTTGGGATTTACCGGTTGCGCGCTCATGCGGCAGCAGCCTCCACCTTCTTGCCGTCAACCATCGAATGACCGTTGACGATGTAGTACTCGAATTCGTCCCAGAACTGGCGCAGGAAGCCTTGGATCGGCCACGCTGCCGCCTCACCGAACGCACAGATGGTGTGACCTTCGATCTGGCCGGCCACCGTCTTCAGCTGATGCAGGTCTTCCATCGTGGCCTGGCCGGCGACGATGCGCTCCAGCACGCGATGCATCCAACCGGTACCTTCGCGGCACGGGGTGCACTGGCCACAGGATTCCTTGTGGAAGAACTGGCTGATGCGGCAGGCGAACTTCACGCAGCAGACGCTGTCATCCAGCACCACGATGGCACCCGAGCCCAGGCCCGAGCCCAGTGCGCGGATGGTGTCGTAGTCCATCGGCAAGCCCTTGAGCTGCTCGGCGGTCAGCACCGGCATGGACACGCCACCCGGGATCGCGGCCTTCAGCTTGCGACCCGGGCGCAGGCCACCTGCCATCTCCAGCAGATCGTCAAAGGTGGTGCCCAGCGGAACTTCAAAGTTGCCACCCTTGGCCACGCAGCCGGACACCGAGAAACACTTCGGGCCACCGTTGTTGGTCAGGCTCAGGCCCTTGAACCACTCAGCACCGTTGCGGATGATCGCCGGCACCGACCCATAGGTCTCGGTGTTGTTGATCGTCGACGGCTTGCCGTACAGGCCGAAATTGGCCGGGAACGGCGGCTTGTAACGCGGCTGGCCCTTCTTGCCTTCCAGCGACTCCATCAGCGCGGTTTCTTCACCGCAGATGTAAGCGCCGGCGCCAAGCGCGCAGTACAGATCGATATCAACGCCGCTGCCCATCACGTTCTTGCCCAGCCAACCATGCTTGTAGGCATCGGCCAGGGCCTGTTCGAAATGCTCGAAAGGCTCGTGGTGGAACTCGCCGCGCAGGTAGTTGTAGCCCACGGTCGAACCGGTGGCGTAGCAGGCGATTGCCATGCCTTCGACAACCGAATGCGGGTTGTAGCGCAGGATGTCGCGATCCTTGCAGGTGCCCGGTTCGGATTCGTCCGAGTTGCAGAGGATGTACTTCTGCACATCGCCCTTGGGCATGAAGGACCACTTCAAGCCGGTCGGGAAACCCGCACCGCCGCGGCCGCGCAGGCCGGACTGCTTGACCATCTCGATGACGTCGGCCGGCGCGATCTTCTCTTCGATGATCTTGCGCAGCGCGGCGTAGCCACCGGTCTTCAGATAGCTTTCGTACGACCACGGGGTGTCGTAATGCAGCGTGGTATAGACCACGTTGTGCGGAAGCGGCGCCGGTCCGACCGGGCCCTTGGATTCGTGGTGTGCCATGCCTTACTCCAGCCCGTCCAGCAGCGCGTCGACCTGGTCCAGCGTCAGGCGCTCATGGTAATGACCGTTGATGACCATCATCGGTGCGCCCGCGCAACCGGCCAGGCACTCTTCCTCTTTCTTGAGGTAGACGCGGCCGTCGGCGGTCGATTCACCGTGCTTGATGCCCAGCTTCTTCTCGCAATGGCGGACGATGTCGTCGGCGCCGTTGAGCCAGCAGCTGATGTTGGTGCAGATGGCGACGTTATTGCGGCCAACCTTCTCGGTCTCGAACATCGAGTAGAAGGTCGCCACCTCGTACGCCCACACGAACGGCAGATCCAGGTACTTGGCCACGCCGGCGATCAGCTCGTCGGTCAGCCAGCCCTGGTTCTGCTCCTGCGCAGCATGCAGACCCTGCAGCACCGCCGAACGCTTGCGCTCCGGCGGGAACTTGGTCAGCCAGTGATCGATGTGAGCGCGCGTCTTGTCGCTCAACACCACCATCGGGTCGACGTCGCGCGCCGCCTCGTAATTACCCGTCGCCTTCATCGGCCGACCTCAACGAATACCAAATTCTGGAAAACCGAAGCCTGCAGCAGCAGGGCCGCGCAGGCATCGGGCGTTGTGCAGCTACCGGGCATTACCGGTCAACCTCACCGAACACGAGATCGTAGGTACCGATCATCGCCACCACGTCGGCCAGCATGTGGCCGCGCACGATCGAGTCGATCGAGGACAGGTGGGCAAAGCCCGGTGCGCGCAGGTGCACGCGGAACGGCTTGTTGGCGCCATCGGAAACCAGGTAGCAGCCGAACTCGCCCTTGGGCGCTTCAACCGCGGCATAGGTTTCGCCGGCCGGTACGCAGTAGCCTTCACTGAACAGCTTGAAGTGATGGATCAGCGCTTCCATGTCGTCCTTCATCTCGGCGCGAGCCGGCGGGGCGACCTTGAAGTTCTTGACCATCACCGGGCCCGGATTGGCCTTCAGCCAAGCCACGCACTGCTTGATGATGCGGTTGGATTCACGCATTTCGGCAACGCGGACCAGGTAGCGGTCGTAGCAGTCGCCATTGGTGCCCAGCGGCAGATCGAAATCGACCGCGTCGTACTTGGCATACGGCTGCTTCTTGCGCAGATCCCAGGCGATACCCGAGCCGCGCAGCATCACGCCGGTCATGCCCCAGGCCAGCGCGTGCTCCGGGGTGATCACGCCGATACCGACCGTACGCTGCTTCCAGATACGGTTGTCGGTCAGCAGGGTTTCGTATTCGTCGACGCGGCTGGGGAACTCATTGGTGAAGTTCTCCAGGAAGTCCAGCAGCGAGCCTTCACGCGAGGCGTTCAGGCGCTTGAGGGCATTGCCCTTGTGCCAGCGCGACTCCTTGTACTTCGGCATCGTGCTGGGCAGGTCGCGGTAGACGCCGCCCGGACGGTAATACGCCGCGTGCATGCGTGCGCCGGAGACTGCTTCATAGCAATCCATCAGCTCTTCGCGTTCACGGAAGGCGTACAGCATCACCGCCATCGCGCCCAGATCGAGCGCATTGGAACCCAGCCACATCAAGTGGTTCAGGATGCGGGTGACTTCGTCGAACATGGTGCGGATGTACTGCGCACGTTCCGGCACTTCGATACCCATCAGGGTCTCGATCGAGCGCACGTACGCGTGCTCGTTGCACATCATCGAGCAGTAATCCAGGCGATCCATGTAGCCGACCGACTGATTGAACGGCTTGGATTCGGCCAGCTTTTCAGTCGCGCGATGCAGCAGACCAATATGCGGATCGGCGCGGACGATGGTTTCACCGTCCATTTCCAGGATCAGGCGCAGCACACCATGCGCGGCCGGATGCTGCGGGCCGAAGTTCATGGTGTAGTTGCGGATCTCCTGCCGGGCTTCGGCCGGATTGCTCGCAAAGGCCTGCGAAGCCTGGTGGAATTCTTTCTTTACGTCCGCACTCACTTGCTTGCCTCCGTCTGCGCGCGCTCGCCTTCAGCGGTCTGGAAACGGGCATCGTCGCGGATGACACGCGGCACGCCGACGCGCGGCTCGACCGAAGTCACCGGCTCGTACACCACGCGCTTCTTTTCTTCGTCGTAACGCACTTCGACGTTGCCGATCAGCGGGAAATCCTTGCGGAACGGATGGCCCACGAAACCGTAGTCGGTCAGGATGCGACGCAGGTCCGGGTGGCCTTCGAAGATCACGCCGTACAGGTCGAACGCTTCACGCTCGAACCAGTTCAGGCCCGGATGGATATCGGTCAGCGAGGCGACCACCGGCAGCGTTTCGCTCGGGGCGAAGCAGCGGATGCGCAGCAACTGGTTGTGCTGGTAGGAACGCAGCTGGCAGACCACGGCAAAACGCTGCTTGGGCAGCGCATCCGGCTGTGCGCCGTCGGCGGTTTCGTGGCTGGGGAACTCACCCCAGGCGAAACGGCCAGCGCCCTTGCCTTCCACGCCACGGCTGAAGCCGTGCGAGGAAACGTCCGAGGTATCCCACTCGTCGCTGCCATAGCCAAGGTAGTCGACGCCACACAGATCGGTAGCGTGCTCGAAGCCGAACTCGTCGCGCAACGCCAAGGCAGTTGCGTGCCAATCAGCGACAGCTACTTCCAGCGTAACTTCGCCGCGCGGTTCGACCACCACGACCTGCGCGCCGGCAAAGCGCGCGCGGAGTCGTTCGATGAGAGAAGGTGCTTGCTGGGCCATGGGGGCTGGCGTGCTCTTGATTGTAAAAAGGGATCAGCGCGCGATGGTCTGGGTACGCCAGATCTTCTTCTGCAGCTGCAAAATGCCGTACACCAGCGCTTCGGCGGTCGGCGGGCAGCCCGGGACATAGACGTCCACCGGCACCACGCGATCACAGCCGCGCACCACGGAATACGAATAGTGGTAGTAGCCGCCGCCATTGGCGCAGCTACCCATCGAGATGACCCACTTCGGGTCCGGCATCTGGTCGTAGACCTTGCGCAGCGCCGGGGCCATCTTGTTGACCAGGGTACCCGCCACGATCATCACGTCGGACTGACGCGGCGACGGGCGGAACACCACGCCGTAACGGTCAAGATCCAGGCGCGCCGCACCGGCGTGCATCATCTCGACCGCGCAGCAGGCCAGACCGAAGGTCATCGGCCACATCGAGCCGGTACGTGCCCAATTCAGCAGCGCGTCAACGCTGGTGGTCACATAGCCCTTCTCGAGCAGGGGGTTATCGCCTTCAGGCCGCAGAATGTCGTCAACCCGCCCTTCCGGGACGGGGTTGTTCATCAGGCCGTCGAGAGTTTGGATCACTCCCATTCCAGCGCTCCCTTCTTCCACACGTAGATAAAGCCGAGGAACAGCATGCCCACGAACAGGCCCATGGTGACCAGCGAACGAGCGCCGAGCTCCATGAACACCTGGGTCCAAGGCACGATGAAGATGATTTCCAGGTCAAAGACGATGAACTGGATGGCGATCAGGTAGTAGCGCACGTCGAACTTCATGCGCGCATTTTCGAACGCCTCGAAGCCGCACTCGTAGGCCGAGAGTTTCTCGTTATCCGGGGAACGGGGAGCGAGGAACCGGCCGATCAACATCAGCGCAACGCCGATGCCAGTGGCGACGATCAGAAATAGCAGAGACGGCAAATATTCGGCCAGCACAGCGATTCTCTCTTGCCTCTGCCCGGGACACCTGCAGGTGCCAAGGCATGGGGGATTGACGGGAGTTGCCACGACGGGCGCTGCCGCAACCCGTGTACCCGCATAAAACAATGGTGCCCAAGAGGGGACTCGAACCCCTACGACTCTCGTCGCTACCACCTCAAGGTAGTGCGTCTACCAATTCCGCCACCTGGGCCTACGTCAGCACTGCTGATTCAGCAGTGCGCCGCGTATTGTAACCGTCTTCAGTCTTTCTGGGAGCCCTCAGCGGGCTTTTCTTCACTCTGGACGGGAATATTTTCTGCCGGGGCAGCTGCCTGCGGCACTTCACCGACGGCCGGAGCCGCCGGAGCCGCCGGAAGCGGCTGCAACTCACCTGCCGGAGCGGTGGCCGGAGCCGCCGCCGGGGCCTCGACCTGGGACATCACGCCCAGGCCCTGATTGGTCGGGCGCGAACCATGGCTGGCATACCAGGCCATGAACAGACTGATGCCGAAGAACACGATGGCCAGCCACTTGGTGCTCTTGGACAGGAAGTTGGAGGCACCGCGCGCACCGAACACCGTACCCGAGGCACCCGCGCCAAAGCCGGAACCGGCTGCGGCACCAGAGCCACGCTGCATCAGGATCAGCGCGATCATCGCGATCGCCACCAGCACATAGACCACATTGAGGATCAACATCAGCATTTGAAATCCGTCCCGGACAATTACCCGTTAGCGACCGGCTGCTGCCCTCGCGATGGCCAGGAAATCCTCTGCCACCAACGATGCGCCGCCTACCAGCCCGCCATCCACGTCAGGCTGCGAAAACAGCTCTGCGGCATTGTCGGGCTTCACGCTGCCGCCATAGAGGAGCGGCAACGAATCGGCAATTCTAGCATCGGCCTTGGCTACTACGCCACGAATGAACGCATGCACGGCCTGCGCCTGCTCCGGACTGGCGGTCCGGCCAGTACCAATCGCCCACACTGGCTCATACGCCACCACGGCCTTGGCGAAGGCCTGCACCCCGGCAAGCTCCAGCACCGGCGCCAGCTGCGCGGCTATCACCTGCTCGGTCTGGCCAGCCTCGCGCTGCTCCAGCGTCTCACCTACGCACAAGACCGGGACCAGGCCAGCATGACTGGCCGCGACGAACTTGCGCGCCACCAGCTCGCTGCTTTCATGGTGATACTGGCGACGCTCGGAATGCCCGACCAGGCCATGGGTTGCACCCACGTCGACCAACATCGCGGCCGACACCTCACCGGTATAGGCACCCTTTTCATTGCTGCTCACGTCCTGGGCACCGAAGAGCAGCGAGGTGCCCTCGAAATCCTCGACCAGATCACCCAGGTACGGCAGGGGCGGCAGCACCAGCACATCCACGCCCTCCAGCGGCAGGCCAGCAGCCACCCTGCCCACCAGGTCGGTGGCGAAACCACGGCTGCCGTGCAGCTTCCAGTTACCAGCTACGATCTTGCGGCGCATGCAGGCATAACTCCCCGATAAAAAGTAATGGCAAAGGATAGCCGATATGCAGACATTGCCAGGACAAGGCACGGACAAGCCGGGACAAAACGCAAAAACGCCGTCGTAGCCCGGGGCCACGACGGCGTCTGCATGGCAGCCGGCACTACCGGCCCACCCCACTTACTTCAGCTTGATTTCGCGCAGGCGCTCTTCAAGGAAGCCATGGGCGGTGATCGCCTCCGGATAACGGCTCGGATTCTCCGCCGTGATGCAGGAAGGCAACACGTCGATCAGGAAGTCCGGGTTCGG
Source organism: Stenotrophomonas sp. (assembly GCF_032061965.1). Taxonomy (GTDB): domain Bacteria; phylum Pseudomonadota; class Gammaproteobacteria; order Xanthomonadales; family Xanthomonadaceae; genus Stenotrophomonas. The sequence goes on from NZ_DAMBEF010000023.1 coordinate 38,641, forward strand.
ATGCAGGAAGAACGGCACCGAATAGCGCGGCTTGCGAGCCAGCTCACCCGGGGGATTGACCACGCGGTGGATGGTGGACGGATACACGTGGTTGGTCAGGCGCTGCAGCATGTCGCCAATATTGACCACGATGGTGTCAGCGTCGGAAGTGAACGGCACCCACTCACCTTCATGCGACTGCACTTCCAGGCCAGCAGCGCTGGCGCCCACCAACAGGGTGATGAAGTTGATGTCGCCATGGGCACCGGCGCGCACATTCGGGATATCGTCGGTGGTGATCGGCGGGTAATGGATCGGGCGCAGGATCGAGTTGCCGTTGTTGGTCTTGTCGGCAAAAAACTCCTGCGGCAGGCCGATGTGCAGGGCCAGGGCCGACAGCACGCGCGAGCCCAGCTGGTCCAGCTTCTGGTACAGGCCGTACCCATGCTCCTTGAAGCCCGGCACCTCGGTCGGCCACAGGTTCGGCGGCATCACCTCGCGGTACTTGGAGTCGTCCGGGATTTCCCGGCCGATATGCCAGAACTCCTTCAGATCGAAGTGCTTGGAGCCCTTGGCGGTTTCCACGCCAAACGGGGTGTAGCCGCGGGCGCCGCCGCCACCCGCCACGTGGTACTGCTTCTTCACCTCATCCGGCAGTGCGAAGAACGCCTTGAAGACGTCATACGCGGCATCGATGTCGGCCTGGGGGATGCCATGGTTGCGAATGCCCGCGAAACCCCACTCACGATAAGCGGCGCCCAGCTCGGCCACGAAGGCCTCGCGGTCGCTATCGAAACGGGTGATGTCGAGGGTGGGAATACGGGAACTCATTCAACTACTCCAGAGAAGGGAACGGGGTGCCGGTCATTGGAACCGACACCCCGGGTTCAACACTATGATCCAGCTCAAACCTGTGCGGCAGCAGAACGGACCGCGTCGGCCAGCGCCTCGAGGGTGGCGGCCATCAGGCCAGCCTCATCCGCCTCGACCGTGACCCGCACCACCGGCTCGGTGCCGGAGGGACGCAGGAACGCCCTGCCCCGGCCCGCCACGGCGGCCTGCGCAGCGGCCAGTGCAGCCTGCACGGGCGCACTTTTGACCACTTCGCGCGCACCGCTTTCAAGGCGCACGTTGATGGTCTTCTGCGGCACCATCGCCAAGCCCTCGCCCGCCTGACGCAGGTTCTGGCCGGCCTGACCCAGCACCTCCAGCACCTGCAGCGCACTGACGATCGCATCACCGGTAGTGGCGCGGTCCAGGCACAGGATGTGACCGGAGGCCTCACCGCCCAGCACGCCACCACCTTCGACCAGCGCCTGGTGCACGTATCGGTCACCGACATTGGCACGCACGAAGGGGATACCCAAGCGGCCCAGCGCCTGCTCCAGCCCGAAATTGGTCATCAAGGTACCGACCACCGGGCCGCGCAGGCGACCGCTGGCCTGCCACGCCTTGGCAAGGATATACAGCAGGCCATCACCATCCACCGCGGCGCCGGTGTCATCCACCATCAGCACGCGATCACCGTCGCCGTCGAAGGCGATGCCCATATGGGCGCCAACCTCGACCACCTTGCGCGCAAGGTTGTCGATATGGGTGGAACCCACGCCGTCATTGATGTTGACCCCATTGGGCTCGGCACCAATGGCGATGACCTCGGCGCCCAACTCGCGGAACAGCAGCGGCGCAATGTGGTACGTGGCGCCATGCGCGCAATCGAGAACGACCTTGAGCCCGCGCAGATAGAAATGGCGCGGCACACTGGCCTTGCAGAATTCGATGTAACGGCCCACCGCGTCGCGCGCGCGCATGGCCTTGCCCAACTGCTCGGATTCGACCGTGGCGAAGGACTGGTCCATTGCCGCTTCCAGCGCTTCTTCGGTGGCATCGTCGAGCTTCTCGCCTTCGGCGGAGAAGAACTTGATGCCATTGTCATGGTGCGGATTGTGCGAGGCACTGATCACGATGCCAGCGTCGGCGCCCAGGGTATGGGCCAGGAAGGCCACCGCCGGGGTCGGCATGGGACCCAGCAGCTGGACATTGGCACCGGCCGCCACCAGCCCGGCCTCCAGCGCCGACTCGAACATGTAGCCGGAAATGCGGGTGTCCTTGCCGATCACAACGGTCGGCTGCCCGCCACCGCTGCGCTCCACCAGCACCCGGCCCAGTGCATTACCCACGCGCAACACGAAGTCTGCGGAAATAACGCCTTTGCCGACCCGGCCGCGGATGCCGTCGGTCCCGAAATACTTGCGGTTGCTCATTACGCTGCCACGTCCTTGTCAGCCTGGGGTTGATTCATCAGCATCGCCAACAGGTCGGCCAGGCGATCACGCATTTCGCGGCGATCGCAGATCTGGTCGATGGCGCCATGCTCAAGCAGGAACTCCGAACGCTGGAAGCCTTCCGGCAGTTTTTCGCGCACGGTCTGCTCGATCACGCGCGGGCCGGCGAAGCCGATCAGCGCATGCGGCTCGGCGATGTTGATATCGCCCAGCATCGCGAACGAGGCCGACACGCCACCGGTGGTCGGATGGGTCAGCACCGAGATGTAAGGCAGGCCGGCTTCGCGCAGCTTGGCCAGCGCCGCCGAGGTCTTGGCCATCTGCATCAGCGAGAACAGGCCTTCCTGCATGCGCGCACCGCCGGAGGCGGAGAAACACACGTAAGGCGAACCGATCTCCAGCGCGGTTTCGGCTGCCAGCGAGAAACGCTCACCGACCACCGAGCCCATCGAGCCCCCCATGAAGGCGAAATCGAAGGACGAAGCGACCAGCGGGCGGCCCTTGAGCAGGCCCCGCATGGCGATCAATGCGTCGTACTCGCCGGTGTTCTTCTGGCTGGCCTTGATGCGCTCGCCGTACTTTTTCTGGTCCTTGAACTTCAGCACGTCGGTCGGCCCAAGGCGGGCAGCGATCTCGGTCGTGCTGTCAACGTCGAACAGCGATGCCAGGCGCGCACGCGCACGGATCGCCATGTGGTGGCCGCACTTCGGGCAGACCTCCAGGTTTTCTTCAAGCTCCGGGCGGTACAGGGCCGCGCCGCAGCTCGTGCATTTTTCCCACAGCCCCTCGGGGACGCTGCGTTTTTTGGAGGGCGTGTTGTCGGTACGGATGCCGGACGGCATCAACTTGCTGAGCCAACTCATGCGGGATGACAGTTCCGTTCAGGGCGGCCCAAAGGCCGCGACAGGGGCAACAGTCTAGCTCACCCCTGCGACCAAGGCGCAGCGCCGAATCTGGCGCAATCCCTACTGCCGCGTATGTTTGAGCCCGGCAGCCCTGTCGTGCCGAGCCCTGTCGTGCCGAGCCATGCTCTGCACGGGCCTTGCGGGTAACGCCCCTTGCCGAGCATGGCTCGGCATTACAAAGGCGATCTATCGGTAATGCCCCCTGCCGAGCATGGCTCGGCACTACCGCTTTAGCCCTTCTCCGCCTGCGGGGTGAAAGAGGGGCGTTCAGGAACCACCGGCTCCTGCCCCTGTTGAACACCCTTGCGCCAGCGCAAGGGCCGGGGCGCGGAGCGGGGGTGGGGTGAGGACAGCCTTGGCCGGTAACGCCGCTGCCGAGCATGGCTCGGCACTACAGGACGCCCGCTCAGCGACCCAAAGCTTCGCGCAGCGGCTTGAGGAAGGTCGCGGCGGCAGTTGCCGGGTCAGCCGTCTCAGCCAAAGCTGAGACCAACGCACTTCCCACCACTACGCCATCGGCATCAACCGCCATCGCTGTCGCGCTGGCCGCATCCTTGATGCCGAAACCTGCCACCACCGGCGCACTGGAACGGCTGCGCAACAGGCGCAGACGCTCCCCTGCCGCCGTGCTGTCCAGCCGCTCCGACGCCCCGGTCACGCCAGCGAAGCTGACGTAGTACAGATAGCCTTGGGCCGCATTGCAGAGGCTGTCCAGGCGCGCCTCGCTGCTGGTCGGCGAGGCAAGCAGGATCAAGGCCAGCCCCGCCGCGCTGAGTGCGGCTCGGGGCTCATCGGCTTCTTCCGGCGGCAGGTCAACCAACAGGATGCCGTCCACGCCCGCAGCCACGGCCTCTTCGGCGTAACGCTGATAGCCCCGGATCTCAACTGGATTGAGATAGCCCATCAGCACCACCGGGGTGGCGTTGTCTGTGCGACGGAACTCCGCCACCGTGTCGAGCACGTATTGCCGCCCTGCCCCACGCGCCAATGCATGCTCGGAGCTGCGTTGGATGGTCGGGCCGTCCGCCATCGGATCGGAGAACGGCACACCCAGTTCGATCACATCCGCACCGGCGGCCACCAGCGCATGCATCACCGGCACCGTCGCCTCCAACGAGGGATCGCCTGCGGTGATGAAAGGAATCAGCGCCTTGCGCCCGGAAGCGCGCAGACGGGCGAAACAATCGTCAATTCGGGTCACAGCCATCTCAGGCACATCCTTCAATCAGTTCAACCGCCTCGGGCTGGCCCCAATAGATCGAGGTGACCAGTCCATTCAAAGTTTCCAGGCGCAGGGCCAGTTTGTTGGCCTTGTCGGTCCAGGTCAGGTAGTCCCCATCCGGGGCCGAATACGCATGCGGGCGGGTGACCACACCGGCTGGCAGGCGTTGTTTCGCCTGCGCCACCGTCATGCCCACCCACAGGCCATACGGCAGTGCGGCGGCACCGGCTGGCGGCGCGCTGACCTCCACGCCGGGGTCGTCGGTGGCATCCACCTCGAAACGGGCAATGCGGTCCGCAATCACCATCATCGACATGCCGTCGGGCAGCGTGCCCTTGTCGTAGTACTCGCAATCGCCTTCCATCGCCTCACGCATGCCCGCCGAGACGAAGGCCTTGTCTCCCGCTGCCTTGCCGAAGGGTGCGCCGATGCGCAGTTCGCCCACCCGGGCAAGTTCCACCGGCGAGGTGGCTGCCGGCGTGGCCGCCGTAGCCGCCGCCGCAGGCGTGCTTGCGGCTGCCGGGGCAGCGGGTGCCGATACCTGCGGTGGCGCCGGTGACGGAGTGCAGCCCGCCATCGCCGCAGCCAACCCCGCCAGCAAGGGCGCACCCAGCAAGCGCACCCTCACAGCACCAGACCCTCGCGTGCGGCGATGGTGTGCACGTCCTTGTCACCCCGACCGGACAGGTTGCACAGTACCAACGCGTCCTTGGGCAGCTCGCGGGCCAGCTTGATCGCCTGGGCCACGGCGTGACTGGATTCCAGTGCCGGCAGAATGCCTTCGGTCAGGGTCAGCCGGTGGAACGCTGCCAAGGCTTCTTCGTCGGTGATGCCGACGTACTGGGCGCGGCCGCTGTCGGATAGGAACGCATGCTCCGGGCCGACGCCGGGGTAATCCAGGCCGGCGGAGATGGAATGGGTCTCGATGATCTGGCCATCGTCATCGCACAGCACATAGGTGCGATTACCGTGCAGCACACCCGGGCGGCCGGCCGAGATGGATGCCGCATGGCGGCCGGTGTGGATGCCATCGCCCGCCGCCTCTGCGCCGTAGATCTTCACGCTGCTGTCGTTGAGGAAAGCGTGGAACAGGCCAATGGCGTTGGAGCCGCCCCCCACGCAGGCGGTGATGGCGTCGGGCAGGCGGCCATAGTCCTCCAGCATCTGCGCACGCGCCTCGCGGCCGACGATGGCGTTGAAATCGCGCACCATGCGCGGGTACGGGTCCGGGCCGGCAACGGTGCCGATGATGTAGAAGGTGTCGCGCACATTGGTCACCCAGTCGCGCATGGCTTCGTTCAATGCGTCCTTCAGGGTGGCCGAGCCGCTATGCACCGGCACCACGGTGGCCCCGAGCAGCTTCATCCGATAGACGTTGATCTTCTGTCGCTCGATGTCGGTGGCGCCCATGTAGACCACGCACTCCAGGCCCAAGCGCGCGGCAACGGTGGCCGAGGCGACGCCGTGCTGGCCGGCGCCGGTTTCGGCAATGATCCGGGTCTTGCCCATGCGCGCGGCCAGCATCGCCTGGCCGATAGTGTTGTTCACCTTGTGCGCGCCGGTGTGGTTCAGGTCCTCGCGCTTGAGCAGGATCTGCGCACCGCCCACTTCGCGGCTCAGGCGCTCGGCGTGGTAAATCGGGCTGGGCCGGCCAACGTAGTGCTTCAGGTCCTTGTCGTAGGCCGCAATGAAGGCCGGATCGACACGGGCCTGGTCATAGGCGGCCGCCAGTTCCTGCAGGGGGCCCACCAGGGTTTCGGCCACAAAGCTGCCGCCATAGCGACCAAAGTGCCCGTGGGCGTCCGGATAGGCATGGAAATCGGCAATCGGCGTAGCAGTCATGGCAGTCACAGAAGGGGGAACAGGCATGCAATCTAACGCAGGCCTGCATGCTTGAATATCGATTATTGCTCGACCATGTGTTAGAAAAACTCACATGAAAGACCCCGCCACCCTGCCCTCCCTCAACGCGCTGCGCGCGTTTGAAGCCGCCGCGCGCCTGCGCAGCGTCAGCCTGGCCGCGGCTGAGCTGCACGTCACCCACGGCGCCATCAGCCGCCAGTTGCGCTTGCTGGAACAAGAGTTGGGGATCGCTCTGTTCGAACGCGAAGGCCGCGGCATCCGCCCCAACAGCGCCGGCCAGCGACTGCTGGAAGCCTGCTCAGGGGCATTCGCGCAGCTGCGCGATTGCGTGACCGGCTTGCGCCGGCCCGTGCGCAACGAAGCCTTTGTACTGGGGTGCCCGGGAAGCGTGCTTGCTCGCTGGGTCATCCCCCGCCTGCAGGATCTGCAACGCGACCTGCCCGGCCTGACCCTGCACCTGGCCGCGCAGGAAGGCGATTTCACCCCGCGCCTGGATGGACTGGACGCTGCCCTGCTGCTCGGGCAGGCCCCTTGGCCGGCGGGTTGGCAGGTACATACCTTGGCTACCGAACGGATAGGCCCGGTGTTCAGCCCGTCGATCAAGGGCGCACACCTGCTGGCGCACCAGCCTGCCGATGCATTGCTGGCACATGAGCTGCTGCACACACGATCGCGCCCGCAGGCATGGCCCACCTGGGCTGCGCTCAACGGCATCGATGTGACGGCGCTGCGCTATGGCACCGGCTTCGAGCATCTGTACTACCAGCTTGAAGCGGCAGTTGCCGGGCTGGGCATCGCCATTGCTCCGGAACCCTTGGTCGCCGAAGACCTGGTCAACGGCCGCCTGATCGCACCATGGGGCTTTGTCGATACCGAGGGCGCCTGGGCGCTGTGCACTGCGGGTGATCAGCAGGATCCGCGTGTGGCTGCATTGGCGGATTGGCTGCGCAAGCAGCTTGCGTAAACCTTTACAGGCTTTGTTTTGCTGGAGCGGCGTGAGCCGCGAAGCTCGCACAGCTTGAAAGGCCCAAGAGCTTACCCCTCCCCAACCCTCCCCTTGCCTTCGGCAAAGGGAGGGAGCTAAAGCGCTGGATCCTGCTGCATCTGCTGCATCTGCAGCTTCGCGGCTTACGCCGCTCCCACACTGCCCTGCGTCGGCAGCGCCAAACGCTGCTGCACATCCTCACGCAGGCGCGCCAGTTCCACCTCCGCCTGCTGGCGCTGCTGCATGCCTTCGCGGTGGATGGTGCGCACCTCTTCCACCGTTGCAATAAGTTGCTCGTGCACATGGCGCAGCGTGGCCACATCGATGACGGCACGTTGGTTGGCCTTGGCGGTTTCCACCGAGGTCTGCCGCATCAGGTCTGCATTGCGCCGCATCAACTCGTTGGTCGCGTCATCGATCGCGTTGGACAGGTCAACTGCGTTCTTCTGCTCGCCCAGCGACAGCTGGATGGCGAACTGGCGCTTCCAGGACGGAATGGTGATATCGCGCACCGCGTTGAACTTCTCGATCAACTGGATGGCGTTGGCCTGGATCAGGCGGATCATCGGCAATGATTGATCGGCCGCATGCTGCATGACCGTCAAATCGCCCACGCGCTTGTCGAGCAGGCGGATGGCGTTGTCGATCTCGCCACGACGGATGCGCGATTGCGGGTCTTCCAGACCCAGCAATGCGTGCAACTCGTTGTTGAGCTCGGCCAGGCGCTGCTTGCCGGCGGCAATGTGCAGGCCCAGGCTTTGCCGTTCATCACGGACGATGACATGCATGCGGTCAAACTCACCCACGCGCTGGCCCATCTGCGCCTGTTGGGTGCCGACATCACGCATCAGCTGTTCGATCTGCTGGTTGGTGTCGCTGAATTTCTGCACCAGCTCGCCCTTGGAGGCGCGCATGCGATCGATCAGGCCGCCGATCACCGGCACCTTGGAGCGTTGCTGCAGGCTGTCCAGTTTCAGCGAGCGCGCTATGCGAACCACCTCGCCCAGCTTGTCGCCGGAGGCATCCAGGTCGCGGTTGCGTACGTGATCCAGCAGCTGGCTGGAGAACGCGGCGCTCTTGCCCGCCGCTTCGCGACCGAACACATGCAGGTTGCCGGGACTGATGTCGTCCAGGGTCCGCACGATCTGCGCGATCTGCGGGCGGTCGGTTTCGGTCAGGCCCAGTGCAACCAGGGTTGTAGCGTCCACATCCGCAGAAGGGCCGGCCGGCAGCGGCAGGTTGTCGTCGGTCATCAGCTGTTCTCCTTGAACAAGTGGCGCGGGCAAGCGCGCGCAGTCAGGTGCGGGTGGGTGTCAGCGCAGTCTAGCCTGCATGGCTGTCACCTCGTCGAGAATACGGGCTTGGGCATCGGCCGCCTGGGCCAACGTGCCAGACATCTGTGCAGCGCGTTCGGCAAGGGCCTGCTGACGCCACAACGGCAGCAACACGTCACGGATGCGCTGGTAGCGCTCAATCAGCTCCGCGCCTTGCGCATGCAGCAGGCGCAGTTGCTCGGCTTCGGTCTGGCGCAGCCTTGCCAGCCCGCGCAGGTGCAGCAACCGCCGCTGCAATGCAGCCTGCGCCACGCTGTCGACCGGCGCAGTGGCGGACTCACCGGCAACGGCCCAATCGTCGATTGCGGCCACCGCCAACTCGACCGATGCGACCTGCCGAAGATAGTGGGCAAGCTCCTGCCGTAGTGCCTGGACCTGGCCGTCGGCGCGCAACAGGCAGACGTCCAACTGCCCGGCCAACTGCTCGGCCTGCACCTGCGCCTCGACGTCGCGCCCCAGCAGGCGGCCCAGCAAGCCCACCGACCGCCGGATCTGGCGTCCATCCCGGGCCTGCATTGCCAGCCGGATATTGTCCATTTCCAGCACCAGCGCAGACGCGGCCCCGGCCACTACCGGGGGCCCGATCAGCCGTTCTACCGCCACCAGCAATTCACTGCCATAGCCGGCGACCGCCAGCGGATCATCGGCCGCCAAGGCCGGCTGCGGCGGTACCGGCAGCAGCGGCTCAGGCATCGTCCGCGCTGTCCTTGCCCCGGCTGCCCTGCTGGCCGGGGACAACAATGCTGCCGCCGTAGAAGTGACGCATCAGCGCCTCGTCAAGCGCCTTTTCTTCCGGGGTGCGGGCGCGACGTACGCGCGGCGCCGGCTTGCCGACTGCGCTGCCCTCCTTCGACAACCACTCCTGCAGCTGCGCCGCCAACCCAGACAGTGCATCGCCAACCTGCCCCTGCCGTTGCTGGGCCGCAACCAGAGCCTGCAGCAGAGGAGTCAAATCCTGCTGCGCCGGCGCTGCCGCCGGTGTCGGCGCGACCACCGGTGCTGCTGCGGGCTGCACCACGGCTGCAGGGCGCTCGGCAACGGCCTGCAACAAGGCCATGATCTGCTCCCACGGCGCCTCGGCCTGGGCAGCAACTGGCGCGGCCTGCGGCGTGTCCTCCGTACGCAGGCCCTGCAGGCCGCTGGCGATATCGGCCAACTGCGCCACCACCCGCGCGCCGGTGTCGGCGTCATCACCGCCCATGGCCTTGTCGCGCATGAAATCGCGCTTGATCTGTTCCCAGCGTGCCTGCTGCTGCGCATCCATCACACCCCGCAGCTCACCCAGCTTGAGCAGGTTTTCTTCCGAGCCGCTGGTCAACAACTGCGATTCGCCCAGATAGTGATCGGAGATCAGCTGCTGCAGCTCGGCAGCGTTCATCACCGGCGAGATCTTCTCCGACAGCTTGTTCATGTTGCGGTAGCTGCCCTGCAGGCGGAACGGCGGTTCGACGCGGTATTTGTCGGCCTGTGCGGCGCTGGCGATGTATTGCTGGTTGACCCGGTAAACCACCTCACGCACCTGCATAAGGCGCTCAAGGGTGGCAACGATCTCGTTGATCTCGGCACCGCTATACGCGTGGCTCAGCGCGTTGGTGGAGACTTCCTTGCCATTGGCCTTGTCGACCAGCAGGTACAGGTCGGCCAGGTCACGCGTGGCCATCGGCGCCAACACCTGGCTGGAGGTCAGGCTGTTCTCGATATAGCTGAGCTTGAAGGCTTCTTCCATGCCACCCAGCACGTCACCGAGATTGTAGATGTCGGCGCGGTTGGCCAGCATGTCCGGCACCTTGAACACTTCGCCGGATTCCGTGTACGGGTTACCCGCCATCACCACGCAGAACTTCTTGCCGCGCAGGTCATAGGTCTTGGTGCGGCCCTTCCAGACGCCTTCGATGCGGCGGGTGCCATCGCACAGCGAAATGAATTTCTGCAGGAATTCCGGATGGGTGTGCTGGATGTCGTCGACATACAGCATGGTGTTGTTGCCCATCTCCAACGCCAGGTTGAGCTTGTGCAGCTCCTGCCGCGAGGTGGCGTCGGGCGCCTGTTCCGGATCCAGCGAGCGCACTTCGTGGCCCAGCGCCGGACCATTGATCTTCATGAAGACCAGGCCCAGACGGTTGGCCACGTATTCCATCAACGTGGTCTTGCCGTAGCCGGGCGGGCTGATCATCATCAGCAGGCCCATCAGGTCGCTGCGCTTGTTCTCGCCCACCGTGCCCATCTGCTTGGCAAGGTTGTCACCGATGATGGGCAGGTAGACATCATTGATCAGCTTGTTGCGGACGAACGAACTCAATGGCCGCGCCTGGAACTCGCTCAAGCGCAGCGCGTCGCGTTCGCGTGCGCTGATGCGTTGGCGCAGCGCCTGGTAGCGCTCGAAGCCCGGCTGGAACTGGCGGCGATGCGACTGCCAGCGCTGCAGGAAATCATCCACTGCCAATTGCAGGTGACCTTGCGCAACCCGCGGGTGCTCGCCCAGCAAGCCGGCAACATCCGCGATCAGCGTCACCTCGCGCACCTGGCTGCGCAAGCCGCGTTCACCCAACAGCATCGCAGCCGCTTCCGGCGCATAGCCGGCCATGGCCGCGAACTTCGGCTGCCCGCACATGGCCTGCAGCCATTGCACGGCCTGCGCCCATTGCAGCGCCAGACGCTTGGAAAGGCGCTGCAGGCTACGGTCGAAGGCATCGGCCTGGCCTGCTGCCTGCAATTGTTCACGCAGCCCGGCCAACAGCTGCCGTGCGTAGCCGCTGAAGGCGAAGGTCGGCTCACCATTGCCCAATTCGGCCAGCAGGTATTCCGCTGCCAAGGCCGGCACGCCACTGTCGAAGGGCAGTGCGTGCTCTTCCTGGAAAGCGGCCAATGCCAACGCGATCTCGGCACGCAGGGCTTCCAGCCCGTCGCGCACGTTGAACAACCGCGCGATGGCGAACGCACCTGCGGCGCGCTCGACCCATTGGCTGACGTCCTCGCGCTTGCCCTCGCGTGACCAGAACAACAGCGCCAAGGCACGCGGACCCGCCGCATGCACCAGCGAACCGGCGGCCTGGTACAGCGGCAGCACCGCCTGCAGGATCAAGGCGGCATCATGGTCGTGGATGCCTTTCTCGTAACCCTCGCGATAACGCGGCGCGGCAAAGTCACGCACGCGCTTGCCCAAGGCTTCCGGTTGCGCCGCCTCGCGCAACAGCACATCCAGCGACAGATCGTCACAGCTGTTGATCGCTGCATCCAGGATCAGTCCGGCCAGGTACTCACCGCGGTACAGCGTCGGCGATTCCGAATCCAAGGTTACCGGCCAGTAGTCGCGCAGTGCCTCCAGTTCGGGATCGGCGATCGCTTCGTAGTAATCCGTGCCGGTGAGGTGCACCGCCAAACCTTCCCCGCGCGGCAGGATGGTCAGGTCCAGCGGTTGGGTATTGACGCTGAAACGGTGCCGTCCCAGGCGGATGACATTACCGCCGCCTTCGAACAGATCGCTGCGATCGCGCAGGGCACGCACTGCCTGGTCGCGCACGCCCTTGAGCCGCGCTTCCACGTCATCGGCCTTGACGCTGTCCTTGTACTCGCGCAGGCGGTCAGCCAGCTCGCGCAACTTCAGGATCAGCGGGTCACCGGCAAAGAACGCATTGAGCTCGTCCACCGTGGTGAAGCGCTCGGTGCGCTTGGCCAGGCCATCAAGGATGCGGTTGGCCGCGTCCAGCACCGATTGTGCCTTGCGCTGGCGCGCATCCAGTAGCGTCTGCTTGTGCGACTCGAAAGTGTCCAGCAACTCCTCGCGCTTGCTGAGGATGTCGCCGAGGAACTGCTCGTGTTCGCCAAACTGGCTCTCCAGCTCTTCCAGTTGCACCATCAGACGCGACAATTGCTCGTCGGCACGCTCGGGATCGGTCGCCAGGCCCAGGGCGCTGGTGATGGCCTGACTGAACAAGGAAAACTGCGCGCCAAACTGGGCCACGGCTTCAGCCGAGCCCAGCGAGCGGCGGCGCTGGTCCGCGCGTGCACGGGTCTGGTTGAGCTTGGCGTAGATGCCGGAGATGGCTTCCACCACGCGCGTGCGCTGTGCAGCATCGTCAACCTTCAGGCTTGCCATCAACTCCGAAAGCATGTCGAGTTCAGCCGACATCTGCTGCATCTGCGCGATCTGCTCGGACAGCTGCTTTGCGGTCTGCGCCGCCTGGGCGACCGTATCCAGTTCCTGCAGGCGCTCGCTGAAGGGCGCCAACGCCTTGTCCCCTCCCAGGAACTCACCTGCGGCTGCGCCAACGCGGTCGTGCGCTTCCTGCAGGGAGCTATTCATCGCGTCGATGGCGGCCACATCGACGTAGCGGAAATCCCGCACCGTCAACAGGCGACCGCGTAGCTTGCCGATCTCGCCAAGGCTTTCAACGAACTCGCCAATCTTCGACCAGTTCTGCGGCTGCAGCCGGCCCAGCAGCGACTTGTGCTGGGTGGTGACCTCGGTCATCGCCTGCGCGGACTGCTTGCGGATGCTCTCGACCTTCTCGTACTCGTCCAGCATCGACTCGCCGGTAGCACTGATCTCCCGCAGCAGCGTGGCTGCGCCATCGCAGTTGGCGTCATCCAGCCAGTGATGCGCGTCGAACAGGCGGCGGGCGTTGTGGGTCAGCAACTCGTAGCGTGCCAACGAGACTTCACGGCTATCTATTTCGCGCCCAAGGTCCAGCAGGTTGGAAATACCGCGCACCAGCTCGGCATTGCCGATACGCGCCATGAAACTGGTACCCGCCGGTCGGTGCGCGGCAAATTCATCACTGCTGAACGGGGTCTGCCAGACCTGCATCGGATGGATGCGGGTCGGTTCTTCGTTCTCTGCGTTGAACAGCACCATGCGGCCATCGCGCAGGAAGGCATAGCCCAAACCGAACACCGGGTTCTGCAAGGCACGCTGGATGCTGTTGTAGACAAACAGCGCGGACTTGCCTGCTTCGCGCTCGTAGAAGATGTACAGCATGTCCTCGCCATTCGGCGAACGGATCGAGCGCTTGTAGCGCATCCCCTGCATCGAGGCATCAAACGCCTTGTGCTCGCCACTCTGCAGGTAATAGCCACCGGGGAAGATGATGCCGTGGTCATCAGGCAGCTGTACGCAGGCCTGCACGATGGCATCGTTGCGCACTACCTTGCCGGTCAAGGTGTTGTAGATCAGGCCGCGCCAGGTGTCCTCCCGGTAGGGCTGTACCTTGAGCAGGATCAGCGAGCCCACCTGCGCAAAATCGATGGTGGCGTCGTCCAGCGATTGGGTGCTGTCCTCGACCGGCTCACTGTAAACGCCCTGCCCGGTCTCGGTATTGTTCTCCACCTTGATGGTGAGGTCACCACCGGTGGTCTCGACGAAAATGGTGTCGAGGATGTTCAGGTGCGGGAAGCGCCCGGTAACCATCATGTCGCGACTGGCACGCGTCCACTCGAAATCGAACGGCGGCGGCAGGGCGATATCGCGCTCGCCGCGTGCGTCGATGTATGTCAGCTCGCCGGTGGGTGCCATCGCCCAGCGGAACACACGCACGTCGCTGCTGCGCTCGCCGATCTGGAATGCCGCCAGCAACTTGCCATCGCGCACGATCAGCTGCAGCAGGCGCGCGTGCTTGTAATACGCGTAAAGCTCGGAAAAGTCGTGGACGAAGCCCGGCTGCGCCAGGAAGCTTGTTTTCAGGTCCACCGGGGTAACGTCGTAGCCCTCGGCGCCCTCGACCATGCGGTAGAGGCCAAATACATCCTCCACCCGTGTCTGCGTCTTCAAACCGATGAACACGTTGTAGCCGAACAACAGCAGGTCATCGCCAACCTGGACGATGTCGCGGCCTACGCAGTTGTTCTCGGTGCGGATGCGGAACCGCCCGATCACTTCCATCCGGCTGTCGCCGAACTCCTGCAGGCGCCGCTGGTTCATGGCCTCGACAACCTGGCGCAGGCGCGTGCCCTGGTCGCTCAGCCGCTTGCGCAGCACCTCGTAGGCGCCGCCCTGCGCGACCGCCTGGTCGGCGATGGAGGCAGCGCTCTGCGCGCTTGCACTGTCGTTCGTATCAGCCATCGATTTTTCCCTGCCATGGCGCGCACCCAGCCAGCGGCGGGGCGGGCACCATCATCCACGCGAGCCGTCGGCACATGGCGCCGCGGCCCCGGTTGCACACCCGCACGCCCACGCGTGCGGGTGCATGCACACTCAGCCGGCGTCCGTCGCCGGCGCGGTGTCGTCGGCGATCCGCTTGGCCGGCTTGCCGCGTGCGGCCATGTCCACGCCCAGGTAGCGCTGCATCAAGTCCTGCACGATCGGGCTCTTGTCGGTCAGGCCCTCGATCGAGCGGCCCAGCGACATTGCCTTGACCAGGTTCTCGAACATGCCACCGTCGCCACCGACCATGTCGATATCGGCATTGCGCAGGGCACTGGCGATGACTTCGGCGTTCTCCTTGGAGATTTCCTTGCCGGCATCGAGCGTGGCCAGGGCCTGCTTCAAACCGGTATCCAGGGTCATGCGGAACTCTTCGTGGCCGCGCGCGGTGTCGCCCAGCGAATCGATCGCCTGGAACTTGCGGGTCAGGCCGTCGGCCTCGGCAAACAGCTTCTTCTCGATCACCGAGGCTTCCGCCACGCCCAGGGTTTCGGTCGCAGTGGCCTTGGCACGGCCCATCTGCTCCTCGCCCTGCGCACGCGCCGCCAGCTGCTCGGCCAATACCTTGGCCTCGGCGGTGCCCTGCTTCAGGTTGGCGTCGGCCATCGCATCGACCACGCGTGCTTCGGCGATACCGACCTTTTCGATTGCCAGTGCGCCGGCTTCCTTGACCTGTGCATCGGCCAGACCGGGTGCTGCGCGCTCGGCCCGGATACCTTCGGCCAGCGCCTTCTTCGCTTCGGCCTGCTTGCCGGCCGCATCGAACTCGGCCTGTGCCAGGGTGGTGATCTCCACCGCCTTGTGCTTGGCTGCCGCTTCGGCGGCTTCGGCTTCCTTGACCTGCTTGAGCATCGCCTCCTGCGCCTCGGCCTCGGCTTCGAGGATGGCGACCTGCTTCAGGCGGTCGGCCTCGGACACCTGCCGCACTTCCTTGATGCGCTCTTCTTCCTGCGCCACGGTCTTGTCGATGGAGATGCGTTCGCGGGTGATGTTGGCCACGTCCATCTTGCCCTGCTCGACCACCTTGTCGCGCTCCACGCCCTGCAACTGCACTTCGCGATCGGTGGTGACCTGCTCCAGCTGGCGTGCGCGGGCAACGCGCTCGACTTCGATGGCGACGGCGCGCTGGCGATTCTGCTCGGCCACTTCCACTTCGCGCAGACGGTTCTGGTCGCGGATGTCGATCAGCTGCTGCGCTTCGATACGTGCGTTCTCGGACAGCTGGCGCTGTTCTTCCTGCACTTTGAGGGTTTCGGCTTCTTCGCGCGCGCGGATGGTGTCCACCTCGCGCTTCTGTCGCGCCTCGGCTTCGGCCTGCTGGCGTTCCAGCGCAAGCGTTGCTTCCTTGGCCTCCACATTCTTCTTGGTGATGGCCAGGCGCTCGTTCTGCGCCAACTCGTTGGTAATCACGTTCTGCGCGGCGGTCAGCTCGGTGATCTTGCGGATGCCTTCGGCATCAAGAATATTGCTGGGGTCCAGCAGGTTCTTCGGGGTCTGTTCGAGATAGTCGATCGCAACGTCCTCCAGCGCGTAGCCGTTGAGGTCGTTGCCGATCACCGCGATGATCTCGTCGCGGAACTCCTGGCGCTTTTCGAACAGCTGGGTGAAGTCGAACTTCTTGCCCACCGTCTTCAGCGCTTCGGAGAACTTGGCATTGAACAGCTCGTCCACTGCATTCTTGTCCGAGGCCCGATCTGCGCCGATGGCCTTGGCCACCCGCAGCACGTCGGCCTGGGTTTCGTTGACGCGCAGGTAGAACGCGACGGTGATATCGGCGCGCATGTTGTCGCGGCAGATCAGGCCTTCCTTGCCACGACGATCCACCTGCAGGGTGATCAGGCTGATCTTCATCAGCTCGGCGCGGTACAGCACCGGCACGATCAGTGCGCCGGTGAAATGCACCTTGGGCTGCGAGCTCATGTCATTGACGATGAGCGCGGTGCCTTGGTCCACCTTCTTGTAGAAGGCCTTGAACAGACCGGCAAGGCCCAGCAGAAATACGATCAGTATGCCCACGCCTATGACAAGCGGTGCCAGCGAAGCCAAATCCATCAGTTGATCTCCTTGTCGCGTGAAAGCTCGGAATGTGAAGCGTCCAATGCCGGCAGTTCGGCGTCGCCGACCACCAGGTAGTGATTGAGTTGCGGCAGGTATTGCACCAGGCGCACGCGTTCGCCGCGCAGGTGCCGCGCCCCCGGGCGCGCCCGCACCTGCAGGATCAGCCCGGCGCCGCCGTCGTCCACGCTGGCATAGCCCTGCGTGTCGGTGACGTCCGGCGAGGTCACCTGGCCGGTTTTACCAAGGATGGATTCCTGCGCGACTGGACGCAGCAGCATGAACAGGCGCCGGATCGGGCGCAGTACCCAAGAGGAAACAACGGCACCCGGGATCAACGCCGCAATGGCGACACCGGTGCCGATCCCCCAGCGCAGCAGCGGCGGCAAGGCCTGCAGGAAAAACAACTGGACCAGATAGGTAATGCTCCAACCGAAGAACGCCAGCAGAAGCACCACAAGCATGGTGGGCGCGCCGCCCAGACCGATCCGTGCAAACATGCCGGCCAGGCCGCTGGCACCATCGTCACCGCTGTGAAAGTCGAAACCGTCACCGCTGCCAATACCGCCGTCATCGACGATACCGGTGGCGGCAAGCATCCAGTAGATGACCGCAAAGCACAGCACCACGCTGTACGGCAGCGTCGGATACGACAGCGCGACTTGCAGAAATTCCGCCATGCACTCCTTTCCCTGTGATCCCCGGCGGACTGCGGTTGCTGCCGCGCGGCTGCGTTCCGCGCAACCGACCATCCACCCTAGTCCGCATCATAAGGGATCAACCCAGCGGGCGGGTGTCAAATTACCGACGGAGCACGCCGGCACGGGAAAATGGGATCAAACCGCCGGTTCAGCCTCGACCGCAGCATCGGCACGGCGTACTTCCTCGACGAACTGGCGCATCTTGTAGCCGTCCTTCAGGCCCGGCGAGGACTCAATGCCGCTGGATACGTCCACCCCCCAAGGCTGGGTGGCAATGATGGCGTCATGCACGTTGTCCGGCTTGATCCCACCGGCCAGCAGATAGGGACGATGCACGCCGGGGGGAATCTGTGACCAGTCGAATGCCACGCCGGTGCCGCCGCTGCCGCCGGCAACATGGCTGTCAAAGAGGAAGCCAGCCGCGTGCGGATACATCTGCTGCAGCCCACGTGCAGTGACATCGGTGCGCCCCCCCATCGCAATGGCTTTCAGGTAGGGCATGTTGAAGCTGCGGCAGAACGCGTCGTCCTCGTCGCCATGGAACTGCAGCAGGGTTGGCCGCACCGCGCGCAGCACTTCGCGCACTTCTTCGCGGTTGTTGTGCTGGAACAGGGCGACCACGTCGACCATGGGCGGGATCGCCTGGCGCATGGCGCGGGCCTCGGACGGCGCCACGCGACGCACGCTGCCCTTGGCGAAGATGAAGCCGATGGCATCCACCCCCAGTTCGCTGGCCAGCCGGATATCACCGGCACGGGTCATGCCACAGAACTTGATGCGGGTACGGAACAAGGTACGGCTCACAGGGTCACCTCCGCGGGCAGTTGCCAATCGTCAGCATACAGGGGACCGACAAAGACCAGGCCCTGCGGCGGCGCCGTCGGGCCGGCCTGGTTACGGTCACGCATGGCCAGCACATCGCCGATCCATTGTTCGGGCTTCTCACCGGCGCCAACCATCATCAGTGAACCGACGATGTTGCGCACCATGTGATGCAGGAACGCATTGGCTTGCACCTCCACTTCGACCACCTCGCCGTGGCGGCTGACAGTAATCGCCTGCAGCTCGCGGCGCGCATGCAGGGCCTGGCATTGGGCACTGCGGAATGAACTGAAGTCGTTCTCGCCCAGCAGCGCCTGCGCGGCACGGTGCATGGCATCGGCATCCAGCGCTCGCCGCTCCCAACTCAGCGTCTGCCGATACAAGGCCGGCCGGACCTGGCGATTGAGAATGCGATAACGATAGCGGCGGGCGCGAGCCGAGAAGCGCGCGTGGAAGTCTTCGGCGACCGGCACGCACCAGCGCACGCAGACCGAGGGCGGCAAGCGCGTGGTCGTGCCCAGCACCCAGCCACGCGGCGTGCGGGCGACATCGCTGTCAAAGTGCACTACCTGGCATTCGCCGTGCACGCCGGCGTCGGTACGTCCGGCACAGACAACGCTGATCGGCGCATCTGCGACTGACGACAGGGCATCCTGCAAGGTGGCCTGGACGCTGGCGCAGCCAGTCTCACCCAGTTGCTGCCAGCCCTTGAAGTCGCTGCCGTCGTATTCCACGCCCAGCGCGTAACGCATCATCAAACCTCGTTGTTCCACTGCTGCGGAGGAAGAGCGACTCAATCGCTGTCGCGCTGGGACCAGACCGCCAGCTCATTGCCGCCGGGCTCCACGAATTGGAACCGACGACCACCGGGGAAGGCAAACACTGGTTTGATCAGTTCCCCGCCATGGGCGAGCACCTGCTCCAACAGCGGGGCCAATTGTTCTGCATAAAGCACCACCAACGGCGCACCCGCCGAAGCCGTCACCGGCTTGCCGCGGAAGAACCCACCCTGCAGGCGGCCATCGTCGAAAGCGGTGTAGTCCGGACCGTAGTCTTCGAACGACCAGCCAAACACCTGCTCGAAGAACGCCCGGCTGGCTGCCGGGTCGCGCGAGGCCAATTCCACGTAATCGATGCCGTTCTCGCGCTTCATCGGCTGATCAACCCAGCCGACTCAGCAATTCCATCGCCTCGATACGTGCCTTCAGGTCCGAGCCCGATGCCACCTCGTTCAGCAATGTACGTGCCGTCTCGGCATCGCCCAGATCCAGGTAGGCAATGGCCAGCTCCAACCGTTCGCGGCCCGCCGGGGCCGGGTTCAACGGTGCCAGCGATGCCATGTCACCGGCCAGCCAGCGGGCCTCATCAGCAGCGGCCGGTTCGCCAGCGTGCGGCGGCGCGGGGTCGCGCAGTTCATAGCTGCGCGAGGCCTCGAACAACAGGGTCGGCTCGGAGGTGGGTACAGCACGCGTGCTTTCAGCGACGACCGGCACTGTCGGCACCGATTTCAGCCATGCCGGCATCGGCTCTTCGTAGGGTTGCGGCGGGGCAACCTGACGCTCAGGCTCGGCCATGGGCTGGGGGGCGTCCCACACATCGGGATCTTCACTGCCAGCCTGCTCTTCCTGCGCGAGCACCGCCTCGTCCACCGGCGCATGCAGCGTCTCGTCTTCTTCATGTTCATGCGCGTGCTGCGCGCCCAACGCCACAGCCGACGCGGGCATGCTCGCCGCCAGCGCGTCAACCGAAAACTCATCACGCGGCCCGCGCGGTAGCGGCGACGGCTTGCGACGGCGCGCCAGCAACCAGCCCACCACGCCCAGCACCAGCAACGCAAGGCCCAGCCACAACCAGCCCGACGAACCCGCACCTTCGCGCTTGGCCGAGTCAGCCAGCCGCTGCTGCGCCGCAGCCAGGTCCGAATCCTTCATCGCGATCAGGGACTGCTGCTGCTTCTGCAGCTTTTCCAGGTCAGCCACCCGTTCGCGCAGGTCCTGGACCTCCGCATCGCGCGTGGCCAGGTCTTCGCGGGCCTGCCGCAGTTGTTCATTGGCTGCCATGTCACCCTCACCACCGGCGTCGAGCCCGGTCGTCATTCCTGCTGTCTGCTGTGCGCCGGCTACCGCCGGTGCGATTTCAAGCCGTGCGTCGGCACTGGCGGCACCCGTTGCCGGTCGCGGGGCGGCGGCATCGGCCACTGCCGGTTGCGGTACCGGGGCGCGCGCCTGGCGCCATTGTGCGTTCTGCTCACTGACGATGGCGCGTGCCTCGGCAGCGCCCACCCTGGCCAGTTCCTCCTGTGCTGGGGTACGCAGCACCGCGCCCTGCTTGAGCAGGTTGATGTTGCCGCGGATGAAGGCTTCCGGATTGGCGCGCATCAGCGCAACCATGGTCTGGTTGAGCGAGGTGCCGGATTCACGGGAAAGGTCGGCAGCAATCTGCGACAGGGTCTGCCCGCGCTGCACCGTGGTGGACTGGCCATCGGCGCGGGGGGCCGGTGCAGGGGCCGGAACTGGGCGCGGTTGCGGCACGGGCTGTACGGCGGGCGCTGCAGCGGCCACCGGTGCGGCAGGAGTTGCCGCCGGTGCTTCCGGCAGTGGCTCGGGCTCACGCACGATCAGGTTGGAAGGAGCGGCAGCGGGCGCCTCGATGACCGGCTCGGCCACCGCAGTTGCGGTCTCCGGTGCAGCTACCAGCGCCGAGTACTCGCGTACCAGGCGGCCCTGCCCCCAATCCACCTCGATCAGGAAGCCTACCGCCGGCACATTCACCGGGGTGGCACTGGTCACACGGACCACGGTGCGCCCCTGGCTGTCCTGCGCGAACTGGAACTGCAATTCGCTGACCAGCCCTTCCGGTCGGGCCAGGCCCACGCGCTCAAAGGTTACCGGCGCGGCCAACGCCACCGTAGCGTTCTCAAGTTCGCCAGGATCACTGGAAATGACCGGAATTTCGGCCACCAGCGGCTGCCCTGGCTTTGACAGGACACGGATGTTGCCCAGCCCCAGCGCCATGGCAGCGCTGCTGAATAGCGCCAGGCCGAGGACCAGCACACCTTGTAACGGGCGCATCGCGCCCCTGCCCCATAGTTTCATGGCGCCAATATAACGGCTGACCCCGATTTCGAATACCGCTGTACCACCCAGAACCGAAGACGCCGGCAAGCTGCCGGCGTCCCTGGGGTGCATCAGCCGCCGTTGGCGACCAACTCGGCAACCTGCACCGCGTTCAGCGCGGCGCCCTTGCGGATGTTGTCCGCCACCACCCACATGTTCAGCCCACGCGGGTGCGAGATGTCCTCGCGGATGCGGCCGACGTAGACCGGGTCGGTGCCCGACGCGTGGGTGACCGGGGTCGGATAGCCGCCGGCCTTGCGCTCGTCGACCACCTTCACGCCCGGCGCTGCGGCCAGCAGTTCGCGGGCCTGCTCGGTGCTGATCTTCTTCTTGGTCTCGATGTTGACCGCCTCGGAGTGGCCGTAGAACACCGGCACGCGCACCGCGGTGGGGTTCACCTGGATACTGTCATCGCCGAGGATCTTGCGGGTCTCCCAGACCAGCTTCATTTCTTCCTTGGTGAAGC
>NZ_DAMBEF010000024.1:0-50612 GCF_032061965.1 Stenotrophomonas sp.
AACCGCTGACCTCCTGCATGCCATGCAGGCGCTCTCCCAGCTGAGCTATGGCCCCGTTGTTGCGTTGTTGCCGAGAACGAAATAATAGCGGGGCTTCTTTTTTCCCGCAAGCAATTTGTGAAAAAAAATCTTCACATCTTTGCCTGGCGCCGTGCCGCTCTCCCACACCATGCCAACTGCTGCACCCACCGCGTGCAGCGGCGGTTGCTGGCTGTATCTGCCTGATCCAATGCCGATGCTTTGGCGACCATCGACCAAGGCGCCGGAAGAGGATGAAAAAGGTCTGTGCTTTCGTTGTGACGCTGGTGCTGTGGACAGCGATGCCCGGCGCATCGGCGCAGCATGTCTTCAAATGTGAAACCGAGGCTGGGCCGGTCTACCAGTCGGCAGCTTGCGAGGGGCGCGCGTTGGCGCGTTGGGACGCGGTTCCGGAAGCCATCGACCCACAGGTTGCGCAGCGCGTAGCCGCCTTGCGGGAGGCATTGGACAGCACGCATCGGCGCGCGCCACGGTCGCGCAACCGTTCCAGCCGGGCTGCGCGTCCTGCGCTCAGCGCATGTCAGCGCGAACGTCAGGGACGGGCCAAGGCGTATGCAGCGGCGGGATTGAAACGGGACTTTGCGATGTCCAGCTATTGGGACAACCGTGTCCATGATGCGTGCCGCTGATGCGGCCTGTTCGTGGCCCGACCGGGCGGCAGGCTAGGCGGGCGCCCGCGCGTGCAGGCTTGCCCTGGCCAGTGCTTCGAATCTGTCGAGATGGTCGGTAAACGTCTGGATATCGAAAGGATGGGATTCCAGCAACAGCTCCATGCCCCGGCACATATCCGCAGCCTGGGTTTCGTGAACGAAGGCGAGCGCGCCGCGCAGCGCATGTAGCCGATTGCCGATCTCGCTGAGCGACAGGGCTGGGGTCTCTGCGAGGGTAGAGCGGATAGCCCGCACCGCAGTGTCCAGGCTGGCAAGCAACGGTGCATGCACGGTTGCCGGCAAAGGACCTTTCCCGATGGAGGCGGCGTTGTGCTGCAAGGCACTGGAAACCTGATGGTTGCCCAGGCGCTGGAAGGTCGCGACCAGTGCATCCAGCAGGATTGGCTTGGTCAACACGGCGTCGATTCCCGCATCGCTACATCTCGTGCGTTCGGTCTCCGAGGCGTGGGCGGTGATGGCGATGATGGGCACGCGTACCTGTTGATCGCGCAGGCTACGTGCCAGCGTATAGCCATCCATGCCGGGCATGTTCAGGTCGGTCATGATCAGGTCGTGTTGCCTTTCAGCGAACAGGGCCAAACCCGAGGCGCCATCTTCAACCTGGTCGGAGCTGCAGCCGAGCGCAAGCAGCTGCAGGCGCAGCAGGTCACGATTGGCTGCCAGGTCGTCTACCACCAGCACATGAAAGCCCTGCGGTATGGCCAGAGCCGGGGTTTCAGCTGCGGCGTGATGAGCTGGCTCCGCTGAGAGCGGCAAGGGTAGGGTGACGATGAACGTGCTGCCTTTGCCCGGTTCGCTGACGGCGCGAATGCTGCCGCCCATCAATCCGGTCAAACGCTTGCACAGTGCCAACCCGAGCCCCGTCCCACCATAACGGCGCGAAATGGATGCATCCGCCTGACTGAACGTCTGGAACAGGCCCTGCAACTGGGCCTGGGTCATGCCGATGCCGGTGTCGCTTACACCGATGATCAGCGCAGCGTTTTCAGCAGTGTCATCGGCCAGATACATTTCCAGCAGGACGTCGCCGTGCGCGGTGAACTTGATGGCGTTGCTCAGCAGGTTGTAGACGATCTGTGCGATCCGGTTCGGATCGCCCACATAGGCCGGTGCGATGGTTTCATCGAGGCTGAGCTCAAGTGCGAGCCCTTTGTCTTCGGCCACAGCACGAAATATGCCTGCCGCCTGCAGAGCGATATTGCGCGGATCGAACGCTATCAACTCAAGAACCATCTGGCCGCTTTCGATTTTCGAGAAGTCGAGAACGTCATTGATGATGGCTAGCAGGGCGTTGGACGATTGGCTGACGGTGTGCAGTTGCGCCCGCTCTGCTGCCGGCAGCGCGCCCCGGCCGAGCAGCTCGATGTTGCCAAGGATGGCGTTCAGTGGCGTGCGGATTTCATGGCTCATCATCGCCAGGAAAGCCGACTTGGCCGCGTTGGCTGCGTTGGCTGCGGTATGGGCGGCCTCCAGTTCGCGCTCGACTTCCTTGCGCAGGGTGATATCACTGAAGTTGCAAAGCACCACCGATTGGCCCTGGTAACGACTGCGTACAACGCTGGCGAAGAGGGCGCTATGGCTGCCATCGCGTAATGGAATGATCACTTCGCTTTCCGCCGCCACTGTGCTGCCGGCGGGTGGCGCCAAGGCCAGAAGGCGCTGATGCAGTGGAATGTCGTCCATCACCGGGCGTTCGGCGTAGGCTTGCATCACCGCGTTCTGCAGAATCACGCCGCCAGCAGGATAGGCAAGCAACACCAGGCCGAACGGCGCTGTTGCAACCATGGTTCGATTGAGGTCCTCACTCTCGACGATGCGTTGGGAGCGGACCAAGGCAGGCTTGAATACCTTCCGGTCGAGCCAGATCAGCACGGCCCAGGTGAACATGATCGCCAGCAACATCGCTCCTGCATAGACCGCAAGCCGGGGCCAGATATCGCTCAGGATCGCCCACCAATTGAAGGCCTGCACGAACTGCCAGCCTGTCGCGTTGACGACATCGCGTGCGACAAACACGCCATTGTGTTGGTGGAACCTGACCCCGGTTGCGGTAGGTGCGGCAGCAATGGCAGCGTCCAGTTCGGTTGCTGGCCGCGTTCCTGCATCCAGCTGCAACTGCAGTAAGCTGCGTCCTCCCGAATCCAGCAGGCGTGATATCTCGCCCGCGTCGGTGGTCGACAGGTACTGCGAAAAAACCTGATCCGGATAGGATGCAACAAAGGTCGCGAACGGCTGGTCATCGTGGCTTGCGGTCTGGATGATGCGGACGGCGAGGCTGTTGTTCAGGGGGTCGGTGGCCGGTGGTAGCCAGCGCAGGTCGGTTTGCGGTCCGGATGTAGCATCCTGTGGTACATCGGCGGTGAAGCGAGCGATGGTTGTCGCTGCAGGAATTTCCTGCAGCTGAGCACGCATGGCATCGGTGGCGGGTCCGATGCCGATGAAATCCCGCTCCGGGGAAAAGAAGTAGCCCGACGCGCTGAGGGCTTGGGTATAGGCGCCTGTTTGATAGCTGACCTCATCAGCCAGGCGCAGATAGTTGGCAAAGGCGGCGGCCGGCTTGGCGGCGTGCACATCACTGAGAACCAATACCGGCGGGAATTTTTCCGTACGTTGCAGGGTGATGCGGCCGTTTCCCTGGATGAAGCGCCTGAGCAGGATCGGATCCGGCGTAGGCCCGGCCGCCCACGCGTACTCCTCCTGTTTAACGCTGATGCGCATTGCGCCTTCGCGCACCGCAAACGCCGACTGCAATGCAGTGCGACGCATCACGTACTCCGCATAACGCTGGCCTAGATAGTCCGTGAGCTGGGAGTGGACGATGACCACGGTGGTGACTAGCAGGATCAGGGTGGTCAGCACCCCACCGACCCACAACATGCGCCGTTGATTGCGGTTGAGCAGGCCAAGCGTGCTGTCCGCAGCGGCTGGCGTTGGAGTGGGGCGGGGTTCGGCGGGCATCGTGAGGCTCTCGGCTGAACGCCTGTTCATCATAGGCCGGGAGCGCTCGGGGGAGTAGGCGTGGGCGCCCAACTTTAGGACTGGGCTTATATGGGAGCAGGCGCAAGGCTGGAAAAATTGCCCGGGTCAACAACAGCACCAAGAGCACCCAGTCCAGCCGGAGTCCTTCCCATGAACGTTTTTGTGCCCATCCAATCCCCCCTCCACCAGACCAGCATTGTCCGCTCCGCCTTGGTGGTGGACGGCAATGAGCTGCATTCGGTTCCGGTCAGCAACAAGCTTGGCCGCAACGGTGTGAACATGGTGGAGGTGGCTTGCAATGGTGCCGAAGCGATCAATGCGCTGCGCCGTCGGGACTGGGATCTGGTGCTGCTGGACCTGGATTTGGGGGAGAGCACCGGTCTGCAATTGATCGATGTGCTGGCCGACCGAGGTGCCTCGTCCGCGGTGGTACTGACCAGCGCCAGGCCGTGCCGGGTACTGCAGGCCGCTGCCGCCTACGCCGAAAGCCAGGGTGTGGAGGTGTTGGCGGCGGTGCGTAAACCCCTGGAACTGTCGCAACTGAAAACGCTGCTGCAGGGTCTGGCATTGGGTCTGCGCGAGGAACCCGCACCTGCCCTGATTGGAGGCGGAAAATCCATGGAATTCGGTCTGGAAGAAATGAAGGACGCGCTGCGTCTGCAGCAGATCACCGCGTATTTCCAGCCGCAGCATGCCATCCACACCGGTGCGTTGCGGGGCGCGGAGTTGTTGGCGCGCTGGCATCACCCCGACGGCTCGGTGCTGACGCCCGCTGCGTTCCTGGCGGCGTTCGAGGAGCATGGTCTACTGGAAGACTTGACCGACTATATGTTGGCCAGCGCGTTTGAATGCCTGGCCTCCGACGATAGTGCCAGCAACCGCCAGATAGCGGTCAACGTGCCCGCCACAGTCGCCAATTCCGTTCATTGGGCACAGAGCATCGCCGATCGCGCCATTGCAGCCGGCGTGGCACCGTCACGTCTGGTGATAGAGATCACCGAGGACGGCGGCATGTACTGCAACCACGGCCTGGTTGGCGCGGTCACCCAACTGCGCCTGCGTGGGTTCTCCTGCGCGATCGACGACTTCGGCTCAGGCGCATCTTCCTTGGCCCGCCTGTTGCAGGTGCCCTTCAGTGAACTCAAGATCGAGCGCGGCATGATCGAGCAGGCACGCAGCCAGCCCCACGCGCGCAGCATCCTGGCCAGTGTCATCGCGATGGCCAAGCAGTTGGTGGCCACCGTCGTTGCCGAGGGCATCGAGAACGAGGCGGATCTGGAAATGGTCCGCTCCATGGGCTGTCAGATCAGCCAGGGCTATCTGCATGCCAAGCCGATGTCGCGCGCCGACTACGCGCGCTACTGTGCCGGTCAGCTTGCCTGACGATGTTGCTGCGGCGGGAAGGTTGCAAAGAGCACAGGTGGCGGGTGAAGGGCAATATGAACGCTTCAGGATCCATCTACACCATTAGCGTCGAATAGGGCACTCTCACCTCGACGGCTGCCAAGACCAGATGCCATTCTGTTCAGGAAGATCACCCTGGAGCAGGTGGCATGAGCGGTTTGAAAATTCGGGTTGTTGTGGCTGATGACCACCCCGGAATGATCGCCGGTGTGCGCTACGAGCTTGCGCAGGTCCCGGCCATCGAACTGGTGGCAACCGCGGCTGACTCCACCGAGCTCATGCAGTTGCTGGCTGCAGAGGCCTGCGATGTGGTGGTATCCGACTACGCAATGCCGGCCGGGGATTTCGGCGACGGCATGGCATTGTTTGGCTTGATCCGACGGCGGTATCCCGATCTGCAGTTGGTGGTGTTGACCATGTTGGACAATCCCGCCGTCTTGCACACGCTGGTCAGCGGTGGGGTGAATTGCATCGTGAGCAAATCCGATGCAGTCGCTCACCTGGCGCCAGCGATACATGCCGCTTACAAGCGGGGCAAGTACTACTCACCCACCGTTGCAAAAGTTGTGGGCGGCATTGATTGGGGCGTGCGCAGCCGCAACCCGGAAGGTGTGCTGAGCCAGCGCGAGTCAGAAGTAGTGCGCCTGTATGCATCCGGCCTGACCGTCAACGAGATCGCCGAGCGATTGCACCGGAGCAAGAAGACAATCAGCTCGCAGAAGGCCAAGGCGATGGAAAAGCTATCGATCGAGCGCGATGTCGATCTGTTGCGATATGCCATCGAGAATGGATTGGTGAGTTCATCGTTGCCGGCTGCAACGTCCTAGAACGCCGTCTGCCGAAGGCGGCGCAGCTCAGTTTTTGTCGGCCGCCGCCTGCGCGGCAGTTGTTGTGCGCGTTGTGTCCCCGATGGCACGGGGTTGCATGGCGGCTTCCCATTCCTGCAGCCACCGTTGCTGGCGTTGTGGCGATGCGTACATGAAGGTATTGAGCGCATCGAGGAATTGCCTGCGGCGGAGTTTGGACAGGCGCGCGAAGGCAATCAGGAGCGCATGGATGTTGGCGGTGTGCGTGCGGGTCAATGTTGGCTCTCGCGGGCGTGCCGTTGCGACGGGTGATGGTAGGGACGTCGGTGCTTGCAAGGCAGACACGTTAAATGCGGTGCCGGCCGGCGTCTGTCGGGGCAGTGCCCATCAATGGATCGGCGGTGGCGTCAGAGCATGGCGCACGTTGCCCTAATTCGTGACGCACTACTTTATTATCAACGTGCTGAATTACCCGGATACTTCCCGTGCACCAAGACGACGACAGCCCGCCGCCCTCCAGCAATGCGCCCAAACGCGCGCGAGGTCGCCCGAAGCTCTACGACACAGCGCTGACGCCCGCCGAACGTGCACGCCGCTACCGGATGAGTCGCCAGCGTGACAACGAAAGCCTGGCCGATTGCCGCGATGCCGTGCTGATGGAGCGGCTGCGTTGGGCGCTGAAGAACAAGGGTACCGATGAAGAGGCGCAGGCGGCACTGGATCTGTACCTGGATGAGTTGGTACGGCGACATCACAGCCGCGGCGCGGGCCGATTGAAGTAGGGCTATCGGCGGGGTCGAATGGCCTGCGCGTATTCGCAGTCGTCAGCGACGGTGAATACAACGGCCCGTTGGGCGTTGTGAGCGGGGCGCCAGCGCGCCCCATCACCCTTAGACGGCATTGAAACTGGCGGCCAGGGTGCCGACCACGAGTACCCAACCGTCCACCAGCACGAACAGCAGGATCTTGAACGGTGCCGACACCAGCATCGGCGACAGCATCATCATGCCCATGGACATCAGCACGCTGGACACCACCAGGTCGATGATCACGAAGGGAATGAAGATCAGGAAGCCGATCTCGAAGGCGGTCTTCAGTTCGCTGGTCACGAACGATGCGACCAATACCGGGAACGGGATTGCCTCTGGACTGGCATAGGCGCCGTGCCCGGCCAGGCCTGCGAAGGTCATCAAGTCGGTTTCGCGCACCTGTGCAAGCATGAAGGCGCGCAGGGGTTCGGTCGTCAGTTGCCAGGCTGTCTGGAAGTCGATCTGGCCATCGAGATAGGGCGCCATGCCGGTCGACCACGCCTTGTCCCATACCGGCATCATGATCATGGCGGTTAGAAACAACGCCAAACCCAACAGGATCTGGTTGGAAGGCGTCTGGCCGGTACCCATTGCCTGCCGCAGCAGGCCC
Organism: Stenotrophomonas sp.; assembly: GCF_032061965.1. Taxonomy (GTDB): domain Bacteria; phylum Pseudomonadota; class Gammaproteobacteria; order Xanthomonadales; family Xanthomonadaceae; genus Stenotrophomonas. Next base: position 7,319 of record NZ_DAMBEF010000024.1, read on the forward strand.
AGCACGATGATGATGCGGGTGAACGCGGTCAACACCAGCAGCATCGACGGCAACAGGGTGATGGCCGTCATCAGCAGCAGCGTCTGCAGCGGCAAGCTGACCGGTTGGCTACCGATCTTGCCAACGTTCACATCCGGCAACGCCGGCATCTGTGGTGCGGCAGGCGCGGCCCAAGCGAACAGTGGCAAGGCCAGCATGGCCAGCAGCAACAGCAGCTGCCAGCAGAAACGGGGGTTGAAGCGATGGACCGGCATGGTCAGGCGTCCTTGCGCAGCTTCTGTTGCAGCAGCTGCGCGAAATTCGGTAGTTGTTTTAGGTTGGGCAGTGCCGGCGGTGCTGTCTGCGGCAGAGGCTCGGGTAATTGGTGCAGGTTGCTGATGCCACCGGCGGTAACGCCCAGCAGCAGCTGCTGGCCATTGACGTCGACTACCACCACCCGTTCCTTGGCGCCGATAGTGAGGCTGGCGACGATCTTCAGCCCCTCGGCGGGGCGGAAGGCTCCCCCAGGCATGCGCTTGAGCAGCCAGCCCAGGCCGATGATCAGGCCCAGCACCAACAGCAAGGTGAAGAACGCGCCGAACAGACCGGGTGAACTGGCCGCGTGCTGGCCCACCGGCGTCGCTGCTTTTGCAGCAGGTGCGGCATAGGCAAGCAGCGTGATCAACGCAGTCTCCGGATCCGCTCGCTGGGGCTGACCACGTCGGTCAAGCGGACGCCGAAGCGATCATTGATGACAACGACCTCGCCATGTGCGATCAGGGTGCCGTTGACGAACACGTCCAGCGACTCACCGGCGCCACGTTCCAGCTCCACAACCGAGCCCTGGTTGAGCTGCAGCAGGTTGCGGATGGGCAGGCGTGCGCGCCCGACTTCCAGCGACAAGGTCACCGGTACGTCGAGGATGACATCCAGGTCCAGGTCGGTGCTGCTGCCGCTGTCGGCCTGCAGGTTGGCAAACTGCGCCGGGGTGGCGGCGTTGCCGTTGTCAGGGGAGGGGATGTCATTCATTGCTGTTGTCCTGAATCACGGGAACGGTGGGACGCCGGCCCGGTGGATGGGTGGCGGTGATCTTGATCGCGTTGCGTTCGTTGGCGACGCCGAACTCGCCGGTAAACACCGGGATGCCTTCGACGCAGAGCGGAACTTCTTTGGGCATTTCGATGGGAAGAACGTCGCCGATCTTCAGTCGCGTCAGTTCGCGCAGGCTCATGCGGCGCTTGGCCAGCACGCTGGACAGCTCCACTTCGGCGGTGTCCAGTTGTTCGCGCAGCATCTTGGCCCAGCTTTCGTCGCGGTCGTTGCGATCGCTCTGGATGCCGGCATCAAGCAGTTCGCGAATCGGCTCCAGCATTGAATACGGAAGGGTGATGTGGATGTCGCCACCGCCGCCATCCAGCTCGACGTGGAAGCGGCTGACCACCACGTACTCGCGCGGGCTGACGATATTGGCGAAGTGGGGGTTGATCTCGGAGTTGATGTAGTCGAAGTCGACATTCATCACTGGTCCCCAGGCCTCGCGCATGTCTGAAAACGTCTGCTTGAGCATCAGCTGGATCACCCGCATCTCGGTCGCGGTGAACTCGCGGCCTTCGATACGGGTGGGGTAACGCCCATCACCGCCAAAGAAGTTGTCGACGATGGCAAACACCAGGGTCGGTTCAAAAACGATCAGCCCGGTGCCGCGCAGCGGCTTGAAGCGGATCAGGTTGAGGTTGGTCGGGACGTACAACGAGTGCAGGTAGTCGCCGAACTTGATCAGCTCGATGCCACGCACCGACAACTCGGCCGAGCGCCGGATCAGGTTGAACAGGCCGATGCGCCACAGGCGGGCGAAACGCTCGTTGACCATCTCCAACGTTGGCATGCGGCCGCGGATGATGCGGTCCTGGCTGGCGAAGTCGTAGGCCCTGGCTTCCCCCGGCGCGGGGCCGGGCTCGGCGGTGTTGACCGTGCCCGAATCCACGCCGTGCAGCAGGGCATCGATTTCGTCCTGTGATAGCAGGTCGTTGATGCTCATCGTGTCGCCTTACTGGGTGACGAAGCTGGTGAACAGCAGGTCTTCGGCGCTGTTGTTGCCGGTTTCGGCCTTCATCAGCTTCTGCACTTCGGCCAGTGCGCCGGCCTGCAGTTTTTCCTTGCCCGCGCGGTCGGCGATCTGCGCCGGTTCGACTTGGGAGAACAGCATCAGCAGGCGAGCACGGATGGCCGGTGCGTGGGTCTGCAGGGCGGTCAGCGCCAAGGGATCGCGGGTCATCACCTGCACTTCAACCTGCAGATAGCGGGGGCCATCCAGCGGGCCGTTGAGATTGACCACGAACGCCGGATCGAGCGCGAAGTACTGCGCGGGCGCAGGCGTGTTGGGCTTCTTTGCTTCGGCCGAGTGCGTGTCGGCCTTGCCCTGGGTCAGGTACCAGACCGTACCGCCGGCGGCAGCGGCAGCGAACAGGGCGATCAAGGCCGTCACCATCAAGGAGCGACGCGGCTTTGCGGGCGCGTCCTTGCTGGCTTCGGTTTTGCGGGACTTGTCTGCGGCAGCGGCCACGTAGTGCTCCTGAGGATTGCTGCCCAACACGATGCAAGCGGCGTGCCGGAATGCCGACGACGGGATTCCGGCACGTCCGCCAGCAGCGGCGTCAGCGCCGCGGAGCCACGGAGCGATTGCCATGCCTGGCCGCACCTTTGGCCAGCGTCGCGGCTCACGCAGCCCCTGCCGGGAGCCAGACTGCGTCCCAGTACGCGTATGTCCTTGGAGAGTCGGCAATGCCGGCGCGTACCGGGTTCATGATGATCTGACGAGCGACTGCCTTGAGCTTCTGCTCACGCCGCAGGGCATGGTCATGGAAGCCGTGCTCCCACACCGGCCTGGCAATCAGCTCAGGCAGCACCCGTGCGGTATGGGTCTTCAAACGCCCGACCACCGTGCGCAGACAGCCCGGCTCGCCAAGTTGGATCAGGGCGTGCCAATGATCCGGCATCAGGACCCATGCCAGCAGCCAGGCGTCCGGCCATAAGCGACGATCAGCGAGCGCTCGGCACATGGCGTGGGCCACGGCATGGTCTGCAAACAACGGTAACCTTCCGCAAGCGCAAAGGGTCACAAGGTAGGCCTGCCCGGGCTGGGAAGCAGGGCCTCGGCGGCGCGCCGCGGGACCAGGGCGTAAAGGAGCGAGAGTGTGCATCGCTGGACGATGACAAGAGCTGGCTACACGTGCTGTCCGCTTCCCACAGTCGCAATCGTGAGAGAACACCGCGAACGACTGGGTTGGCAGGTGCGACCCCAGCCGCGAAGCCACCAATCCGCAGTCAGGAGATGGGGCAGGCTGCCAGTTTCGTGGCTTGCGCAGCTGGCACCGGCGGGATCAGGCGTAGGCGTCCAGAAGCCCGCGCATGCGCAGTGTCCGGCTGGACGTGATCTCCGCGGCTTCGGTCGTGCCGCCCATGCCGGGCGCATCGTTTCCCTGATTGCCCGATTGGGGCGACGAGTTCTGTTGTTGGCCAACATCCGCATGCGCCAGTTGCATGCCTTGTTCGCCCAGCATTTCGCGCAGGCGGGGCAGGCTGCTTTCAAGTGCATGACGTACGTCGGCGTTGGCGGCGGTGAAGCTGGCATGCACGCGGTCGCCGTCCAGTTGCAGTTTCACCTCGATCTGGCCCATGTGGTCCGGGCTGATGCGGATATGGGCGTGGCCGATCTTCTGTTCGGCCAACCAGTTGACGCGGGCGCCGATGGCATCGTCGAAGTCGTCGCTACCCAGTTCGGGCGTGGCGGTGGGGGCGTCGATGGCGGTTGCGGCGGAGAGCGCCCGCAGTTCCGGTACCGATTGGCTGTGCAGCACCTGCGCGAAGTTTGCCGGGGTGGGAGTATCGACATCCCTCTCCTCGCTCAGCGCTTTGGTGGCCAGCTGCTGGATGGCTTGTGGAAGGACGACGTCCTCTGCCACTGCCGCGGTTGTTGAAGCGGTAGGCATGGCCGCGGCCTGAGCGGGATTGAGTACTGGCGGCAGCGACTTGTCCTGCACCGCGCCAGCAGGAGGGCTGGAAACGGCGGCGACGTCGATTGGCTTGATCTCGACTGGGGCGGCCAGCATGCCGCCCAAGCCCGGCGGTGGCCAGGGTGCATCGGGTGTGTCGTCGCGATCGCTGGCTTCCTGTTCTGCAACAGGCTTGTCCGTGGCCGCCGCAGACGGCTGGGGTTCCTCGGCGGCGTCGGCATCCTGCACCGATTGCCTGTGTTCCGTGCCGTGGTCGCCGCTTGATGCTGCTGCCACGGGTTCGCCTGCTGGCTTGTCATGCAGCAAGGCATCGAACTGATTGTCGCCGGCTTTCGCCGCGGTACCGGCGGAGCGCGACGACGAGGGCATATCAGCGCTGCCAACAACGCCTGGGCTCAGTACATTCATCGCGCACCGCCTTCAGCGCCGCCATTGGCTTCAGCTTCGGCCTTGGCCAAACGGGCGCGGCGGGCACCAACGTCATCCATCTCGCGTTGGTCGCGTCGGTCAGCTGCCTGCTTTTCCTGCGCACGGTAGCTGGCTGCCAGTTGCTCAAGCACGGCTTTGTCGCGGCTGGCCAGCAGCAGGCGGGCACGTTCGGCTTCGACGCGCTCGTGGTTGCTGTCCACTGTCTTGCTCTGGGCCAGGACGGCATTGTCGAGGCGATCCAGGAATGCCCGCCGGTTCATCAGCTGGGCGGCACTGGTCGTGGCCATCTGCGCAGTGGCGTACTCCTCGGCGTACTGGCGCAGTTCGGACAGGCGTGTCTGGTGCATGTCCAGCGTGCGCTGACGTTCGGCCAGGGCTTTGGCAACTTCATCTTCGTGGTCCTGCGCGCGGCGCAGTAGGGGGTCCAGGCGACGGGAGGGGCTCATGCGGTGTTCTCGCTGTCTACCAGTTCTTGCAAGGCGGAGAGGCTGTGCTGCAGGTCGGCGGCGTTGTGCACGTCCTGCCCAAGGAATTCCATGATCTCCGGCCAGCGCGCCAATGCTTCATCGGTTACCGGATCATTGCCGCGCTGGTAGGCGCCGATGGCGATGAGGTCACGGTTGGCCGAATACGCCGACACCAGGCGCTTGAGCTTGCGGATGCGGGCACGCCAGGTGTCATCGGCGATGTCCTGGACCACGCGGCTGACCGAGGATTCGACATCGATGGCGGGATAGAGGCCGCTATCGGCGACGCGACGCGAAAGCAGGATATGGCCGTCGAGGATGGCGCGTGCGGCGTCGGCAATCGGGTCCTGGGGGTCGTCACCTTCGGTCAACACGGTGTAGAACGCGGTGATCGAGCCACGCCCCTTGGCGCCGTTGCCCGCGCGCTCAACCAAGGCGGGCAGCTTGGCAAACACCGACGGCGGGTAGCCGCGGGTGGTCGGCGGCTCACCCACGGACAGGCCGATCTCGCGCTGCGCCTGGGCGAAGCGGGTGAGCGAATCCATCAGCAGCAACACGTTCAGCCCCTGATCGCGGAACCACTCGGCGATTGCCGTCGCGCGGTAGGCGCCGTGCAGGCGCGCCAGCGGGGGGCGATCGGCCGGACTGGCAACGACCACGGCGCGGCGCAGTCCTTCCTCGCCCAGGGTGGTCTCGACGAAGTCGCGGACTTCGCGGCCACGTTCGCCAATCAGCCCCACCACGATCACATCGGCCGAGGTATAGCGGGTCATCATGCCCAGCAGGGTGGATTTGCCGACGCCCGAGCCTGCAAACAGGCCCACACGCTGGCCGCGGCCGATCGGCAACAGGGCGTTGATGGCGCGTACGCCCACGTCCAGGGGCTGGGTAATCGGTTCGCGTGCCAGCGGGTTGATCGAAACGCCCGCCATGCCGACGTTGCCCTCGGCGCGGATCGGGCCCTTGCCATCCAGCGGCACGCCGTCCGAATCAATCACCCGCCCCAGCAATCCTTCGCCGACGTCGACACCGCCACGGCGGTAGGACGGCACAACGCGGGCATTGGGCAACAGGCCATGCAGCTCAGCGCTGGGCATCAGATAAGTGCGGTCACCGGAGAAACCCACGACTTCGGCTTCTACCCAGCCGCCATCGATGATCTCGACCTTGCAGCTGGCCCCCATCGGCGCTTCGCAGCCCACCGCTTCCAGGGTGAGGCCAACCGCACGGCGCAGGATGCCTTCGCGAACCAGGCCATGGCCGTTGTTGGCATCCAGCGTGATCGCGTCCAGACGCGAGGCCAGGCGCAGGTCGCGGGCAGCTGCCCATTCGGCCGGTGCGGGTGAGGGCGTGGCATTCATTGGCTGGCCCCGGCGCGACGCAGCACAGTTCCCAGCGCTGCGCGCAGGCGTGCGTCGAGGGTGCCGTCGATGCGCACGGCTTCGGCATGCACGCGCAGATCGCCACGGCTGAGGCTGCTGTCGGGGGCCAGGCGCTGGCCTTCGGGCAGCGACAACAGGCTTTGCAGGGCGGCGATATCGTCCGGGTGCAGGCGCACTTCGACGTCGCGCTTGGCGCCGCCAACGGTATCCAGGGCCTCGTTGACCAGGTCTGCCAGCAGGGCGGGGTCGGCCTGGTAGGCGCGTGCGAGCAGCGACCCGGCAATACGCACCGACAGTTCACCCAAGGCGCCGACGACTTCGTTTTCCAACCGAACCAGCGGGCGGCTGAAGTTGTCCAGGATGCCTTCGATCTGCGCAGTGAGGCGGCGGACTTCGGCCTGGCCCTGGGCATAGCCTTCGCCATGGCCCAGCTGGAATCCTTCTTCCTTGGCAGCGTCGCGGATGGCCTGGATTTCCTCCAGGGTCGGCAAAGCCAGCGGCGGAGGCGGTGGCTCGGCAACCACCGTCTCGATCGGGTCGGTGATCGTCTCGATCGTGTCCGGCACGAACGCACGGGCGTTGAGGTCCGGGGCGTGCCAGCGCACGACATTGCTCACAGCATGGCCTCCGCAGCGCCACCGATGGTGATGGTGCCTTCATCGGCCATGCGCTTGACGATGGCCAGGATCTCACGCTGCGCGCCTTCCACATCGGACAGGCGTACCGGGCCGCGTGCTTCCATGTCCTCGAGCAGGATCTCGGCGGCACGCTGGGACATGTTGCGGGTGATCTTGTCGCGGACCTTGATGTCGGCACCGCGCAGGGCCAGGCCCAGCCGCTCGCCGCTGACTTCACGCAGCACCAGCTGCATCTCGCGATCATCCAGGTCGACCAGGTCGTCGAAGACGAACATCAGGTCCTGGATGCGGCTGCCAAGCGGCGCATCGATGCGCGCGATCTCGGTGAGGATGGTCTGGTCCTGGCCGCCATCCATGAAGTTGAGGATGTTGGCGGCACATTGCACGCCGCCGATGTTCGACGACTTGAGGTTCTGGTTGCCGGCGAACTGGCGCTCCATGATCTCGTTGAGCTCGTTCAACGCATTGGGCGGAATGCCGTCCAGGGTGGCGATACGCAGCAGCACGTCGACGCGGGTGCGCTCGGGCAGCAGCTTCAGCGCCTCGGCGGCCTGGTCGGTTTCCAGGTGGGCCATGACGATGGCGATGATCTGCGGGTGCTCGTTGCGGACCAGGTCGGCGACGGCGCGCGGGTCCATCCACTTCAGGGCATCCAGGCCGGTGGTGTTGCGGCCCAGTAGGATGCGGTCGATCAGGTTGCTGGCCTTCTCGTTGCCCAATGCCTGCACCAGCATGTTGCGGATGTAGTCATCCGAACCGACGCTGAGCGAGGTCTTGTTGCCCAGCTCATTGCCGAAGTCATCCATCACCCGCTGCACCTGCTCGCGGGTGACGTCGGTCAAGGTGGCCATGGCGATGCCGATTTTCTGCACCTCCTTGGGTTCCATGTGACGCAATACTTCAGCCGCGTCGGCTTCGCCCAGCGATAGCAGCAGGACAGCAGCGCGCTGTACGCCGGTCATCGGGATTACATCAGTCATTTGCCACCCATCCCTTGACTACCTGGGCCACGCGCTTGGAGTCGGTCTTTACCGCTTCACGTGCCATGCGCAGGCGTTCTTCATAGGCGTCCACCGGCAGCGCCAAGGTGGGCGTGCCGTCCAGCTGCAGGCGATCAGCAGCCAGGGCCGGCATCTGGGTGCCGTCATCGAGGACCTGTACGTCAGCACTCAGCGGGTCGTCCAGCGCACCTGGCAAGGCCTTCGGTGGACCGGCGATCTGGCGCAGGGCAGGGCGCAGCACGCCGAACAGGAGGGCAAGTACGACGATTGCACCCAGCACCAGACGCAGTGCGTCACGCACCTGCGGGTTCTCCCACCAGTTCGGGGTTTCAACCGGCATGGCTTCGCGTACAAAGGGTGCGTTCATCACCGATACGGTGTCGCCGCGTTCGGCATTGAAACCCACCGCCTGCTTGACCAGGGCTTCGACACGGGTCAACTCGGCCGCACTCAGCGGCTGGTCGGTGGTCTTGCCGTTGGCACCGGCGCGCGGCACGTGATCCACCAGCACCGCCACCGATACGCGGTTGACGCGACCGGCCGGCTGGCGGGTGTGCTGCAGGGTACGGTCCAGCTCGTAGTTGCGGGTAGCGTTCTTCGAGGTTTCTGTCGGTGTTGCCGCGGTCGTGGGTGCCGCCGCCGGACCCGGCGGGGAATTGCTGGCTGCGCCAGGGACGCCTTGTGGGCCAGGCACGTTGCTGCTGTTCTCGCTGATCTGCTCGCTGCGCACTTTCTGCGGCTCGCCGTTGTAGATCTCGCGGGCTTCTTCAACCACGGAAAAATCCATGTCCACGCTGACTTCCGGGTTGACCCGGCCGGCGCCGGTCATCGGCTCCAGCAGTTCGCGGATGCGCTGGTTGTACGAGCCTTCAAGGCGGCGGACCTGGTCGAACTGCGCTGCGTTGAGTGCGGCATCGCTGTTGGGATCGGCAATGGTGAGCATGCGCCCGCTCTGGTCCACCACGGTGACCCGCTCGGGTGCCAGGTCCGGGATGCTGGAGGCGACCATGTGGACGATGGCATCCACCTGGTTGCGTTCCAACTGCTGGCCACCGCGCAGCTCCAGCACAACCGAAGCACTGGCGACGTCCCGCTGGCGGGTGAAGGCGCTGGGCTTGGGAATGGCCAGGTGCACGCGTGCATCGCGCACCGGCCGCAACGCGGTGATGGTGCGCACCAGCTCGGTCTCGAGTGCATGCTGGTAACGCGCGTTCTCGACAAACTGGCTGACGCCGAAGCCGGGATCACGCTCCATCAGTTCAAAGCCCAGCCGGCCACTTTCGGTCAGGCCGGAACCTGCAAGCTTCAGGCGGGCGTCGTGGACGTTCTTTTCCGGCACGGTGATGGCACCGGTGGCGGCATCCAGTTCAAACGGGATCTGCGCCGCCCGCAACAGGTCGGTGGCCTCGGCGGTAGCCTTCTGGTCGAGCCCCGTATAGAGCGGCACCATGGGCGTTTTCTGCGCCCAGAAGAACACGGACAAACCGGCCGCCACCGCCACGGCGATCATTGCCATCAGCCCCAGCCGACGGGTGATCTGCAGGCTCTGCAGACGATCGAACCAGGCCCCGGCCTGTTCGGAGTTCAACGACTCTTTGGACAGCGCGAATGCCATGCGTATCTATCCTTACAGCGGCATGTTCATCACGTCCTGGTAAGCCTGGACGAGACGGTTGCGGACTTCCACCGTGGCGCGGAACGCCAGCTGGGACTGTTGGGAGGCGACCATGACCTTGGCCAGGTCGGCACTGGCATCACCACGTTCAAATGCCGCGGCCAGTTGGCCGGACTTCTGCTGGGCTTCATTGACGCCCTTCAATGCACCTTCCAGGGTTTGACTGAAAGAGGGCGCAGTGACGGCGTTGCCTTCGGTCAAACCCTGGATCGCGTTGCTGCGCGGCAGGTCAGCGGTAGGCGCCACCTGGCCCACCTGGCTCTGCAAGCTGCGGATCTGGGAAAGAACGGAGGTAATGGAGTGGGACATCGGGTGGGGTTCCGTTAGAGAGCTTTCGATCTTCACGGTTGCAAGTGCCGTGCCATTCATCTGAAGCGGTTTATCTGTCGCCGGGGAACCCTGGAGCCGGCTGCCTGTCGGCACGGTGCCGGGATTCCGTCGGTTCACGTGGTAAAGCGGCGGGCCCGTCGGTGAATGGGCAGGATTTCTGGCGCAGCAACCCATCGCCGTCACGACCAGTACTAAAAGGACGCACAAGGCGCGCCGTTAGCCGCCTGGACAGCAAACTATTGGAGAGTGATCGGTTGGTGCGTGGTGCCCAATGCCGCTAGCGCAGCGCCGCGTTCAGAATGGCGTGGCGTGATCGCCGGAGTGGGAGTGGCGACGGCCGCGAGCGGGATCAGCGTGTCTGAGTTGGCGCGATTGGACAGCGCCAGGGCGACAAATGGAATCAGCAGTAGGTAAGGATCGACCAGAACATGCCGTTGTTGCTGCGGCGCCAGCCTGGTGACTGGCGCCGGTGGTCGGATCAGCCGGCGGCCTCGACCGGCTCACGCTCGATGCCGTACTTGCGCAGCTTTTCGACCAAGGTGGTGCGGCGCAGCCCGAGCAACTGGGCGGCATGGGCAACGACGCCCTGGGTGCGCTCCAGCGCTTCGTTGATCAGGGTGAGCTCGATGCCCGCCATGTGGTCACGCAGGTCCAAGCCCTCGGTTGGCAGGTTGACCAGTGCAGCGATGCCGGTGGCGGATGCCTGCGAAGCAGGCTGTGCCGGCGCCATTACCTGGCCGAGCAACATGGGCCGTTCCTCTTCCTGCGCCGGCACGGATGCGGTGATCTGCTCGCCGCGGTAACGGCTGGGCAGGTCCTGCACACGCACGTTGCCGCCCGGATGCAGCACCGCGAGACGCTCGACCAGGTTGGTCAGTTCGCGCACGTTGCCAGGCCACGGATAACCGGCCAGCGCCTGCAGCGCCTCGTGGGTGAAACGCACTTCTCCGCGCCCCGTACGCGCCAATTGGGTGGCAATGGTTTCGACCAGGGCGGGGATGTCAGTGGTGCGTTCGCGCAGCGCCGGTACATCAATGGGGAAGACGTTGAGGCGATAGAAAAGATCCTCGCGGAACTTGCCGTCGCTGATGCGCGATTCCAGATTGCGGTGGGTCGCGGCGATCACCCGCACATTGCAGCGGATGGTCTGGTTGCCGCCAACGCGCTCGAAACTGCGTTCCTGCAGTACGCGCAACAGCTTGACCTGCATCGGCAGGCTCATGTCGCCGATTTCGTCCAGCAACAAAGTGCCGCCTTCGGCCATCTCGAAGCGTCCCTTGCGTGCCGTCAGCGCGCCGGTGAAGGCACCTTTTTCGTGGCCGAACAATTCGCTTTCCAGCAGATCCGGCGGAATTGCGCCGCAGTTGATCGCCACGAACGGACCATCCCGACGCGGTGAACGCTGGTGGATGGCGCGCGAAACAACTTCCTTGCCGGTGCCGGATTCGCCAAGCACCAGCACGGTGGTGTCGAAGTTCGCGACCTGGTCGATCAGCTGCCGCAACTCGGTGACCGCCGGGCTATGGCCGGTAGGGCCGGTGTCGTCATTGCTGCCGGCCTGGTGCTCTGCATCCAGGCGCTTGAGGCTGGCACGGCGCAGCAGGGATTCGACCTGGGCGTGACGCATCGGCTGCTCAAGCGGCCAGACATTGGCTTCATGCAGGCCGTAGTGGCGCGAGAACGCCAGCGGGTCACCTTCGGCCAGAAGGATCGGCGGCGGCAGCGAAGCACTTGCCAGCCAGCCGAAAAAGCCTGCGGCACGCTCGGCGTCCTCCAACGCACCCACCACGATGGCCATCCAATCGTTGCCGCGGTGGCGGGTCGTGTCGATGTCCTGGGCGTCGCTGACCCAACGCGGGTTGAAATCCATGAACTCCAACAAGGCGAGCGTGCGTTCGGCGCGGACGCCGTCGGCATCGATCACCAGGATGCGTGATTCACTCATGGCCCTTCTCCTTGAGCGCTTCCAGGATCGGCATGACTTCCTGGATGTAGGACAGCTTGCTGACGAAGTTGTCGGCGCCGGCGCGCAGCGCGTGCTCGCGGTGCTCGGAATCATCGAAGTGGCTGGCAATGACGATGTAGGGCGCGTCATCCTGGGTCTTGATCAGGCGCGTGGCCTGCAAGCCGCCCATTTCCGGCATGGCCAGGTCCATCAGTACCACCTGCGGGCGGAGTTCTTCGGAGCGTTCGATGGCCTGCAGGCCATTGGCGGCGCTGCCGACGACCTGCATCCACTCGATCTTGCGGAAATGGCGCATTGCGGCGTTGATGAAGCCTTCATGGTCGTCGACCAGCAGGACGGTGAGCTTGTTCATGGCGATTCCTGGTTTCAGCCCACACGGGCCAGCTGGGGCTTGGCGACCTGCCGGCGACGTTCGCGGGCGGGAGCGATATCAAGCTGTTCGCGATATTTTGCGACGGTTCGGCGGGCGATGTTCACACCTTGGCGTGAGAGCAGGCCGGCAATGGCGTCGTCGGCCAGTGGCCGCCCGGCCGGTTCGGCATCGATCAGGCGCTTGACCATGGCCTTGACGGCCTGCCCGGAGACGCTGGCGCCTTCCAGCCGCACTGCGAAGAAGTGCTTCAGTTCAAAAGTGCCCCGCGGTGTCTGCAGGTACTTGCCGGAGGTGATCCGCGAGACCGTGGATTCGTGCATGCCGATGGTGTCGGCGACTTCCTTCAAGGTCAGCGGTGCCATGGCTTCGTCACCATTGACCAGGAAGGCGGCCTGGCGCTCGATGATCACCCGCGCCGTGCGGATCAGGGTGTCATAGCGCATCGACAGGCCGCGCGTGAGCCAGCGGGCTTCCTGCAGCATCTCGCGCAGCGGTTGCGAGGCTTCGCCGCTGCTTTCGCTGACCACGCGCTCATAGCCGGCATTGATGCCAAGGCGCGGCGTGGTGGCCGGGTTGAGCGCGACCCGCCATTGGCCATCGGCATGCCAAGCCACCACATCGGGAATTACCGCGGCATCGATTTCCGGCAGCAGCGCGTCACCCGGACGCGGACGCAGCGACAGCACGAGGCGGAAGGCTTCGCAGATGTCTTCCAGCTCGGCATCCAACTGCTTGGCAAGGCCCGCGTAGTCGTGCGCCGCCAGCAGTTGCAGGTCGGCACCGAGCAGGCGCTGGGCGAGGTGGCGAGCCGGTACGTGGCCGGGCAGGGCTCGCAGCTGGGCCTGCAGACACTCGCGCAGGTCGACAGCGGCGATGCCGGCCGGTTCGCCGTGCAGCAGGCGCTGGCGAATGGCTTCGAGATCGGCGCCTGTGCGGTCCAGGCGGGCGCTGGCCAACTGCGTCAATTGCGCCAGCGGTGCCTGCAGGTAGCCTGCATCGTCACAGTTCTCAAGCCAGAACGCCGCTGCGGCGAGATCGGCCTCGTCAAGCTCCAAGGCCAGTGCATTGAGGATGCGCAGGTGCGGGTCGCTGGATTCGCCGGCGGCCACGCGTGCCATGCGATCGTCGTCGACGCCATTCCAGCTGGCGCCATGGACATCCCACATCGAACTTTCCGGCAGTTCATCGAACGCGGCGGTATCGGTCTGGGCCTCGGCATTGGCGCTGGCCGGCGTCTCCTGTTCGGCTTCTTCATGCAGCTCGAGCAACGGGTTGCTCTCCAACGCCTGTCGCACTTCCATCTCCAACTGCATGCCATTGAGCTGGAGCAGGCGGATGGATTGCAGCAGGGCCGGTGTCAAATGAAGTTGTTGGCCCAGCTGTGCGGACAGAGTGGTTTTCATGCGTTTCCCCGAGCGCCGTGAAGGGCGCGTTATGGAACGCATCTTGCGTGCCTGCTGTCGGGGTAAAAATAGGGGTCACCCTGATGGCTGTGGTGTCAGGCCTGACCGGATGTAGGGGATCCCCTTACATTGCGACGGTATTCTGACGCATGGCGCGTCCGCGAAGAATGTAAGTAATTGATTTTATTTGCCGATTGATTTGCGGTGCCGGAAATCCGATTTTGTGACCCGCAGCAAATCCGATGTGCCGTAATGATCAGTTCAAGTCGTTTTCGTGGCGCACAGCCAGCAGCAACAGCTCGTTGGCGCGCCGACAACCCAGCGCTTCCATCATCCGCGCCCGGTGGGTTTCCACCGTCTTGACGCTGATTCCCAGCTCGGCGGCGATCTCCTTGGTGGTCTGGCCACCCCCCAGCCGCCGCAGGATTTCCTTCTGTCGCGGCGACAAGGCGTCAACGCCGGTGGGGCGCTCGCGGCTGATCAGCGGGGCAAGCATCTTTGCCGATATATGCGGGCTCAGGAAAATCTGCCCGTTATGGGCGGCGCGCAATGCCAATTCCAGTTCTGCCGGAGCGGCGTCCTTGACGATGAAGCCGGCAGCGCCGCGATCCAGCGCATCGCGGACATGCGCACTGTCGTCGTGCATGGACATCACCACGATGCGCGCGTGCGGCAGGCGCATGCGGATGTCGGTCAAGGCTTCCAGGCCGCTGCGGCCGGGCAGCGACAGATCCATCAACACCAGGTCCGGGACGTGGAACAGCGCCATTTCCAAGGCCTGATCGGCATTGCTGGCTTCGGCGACCACCTGGACACCGTCAAAGGTCTGCAGCAAGCGGGTGAGGCCGGCGCGGACAAGTGTGTGGTCATCGACAATCAGAACGCGCACGGGAAATAAGCTGAATAGAAGAGACTGCACCTTAGCCGAGCCACCGTCAGCGCGCCAGCAGGCCAAAAGTAGGGGGTGCTCAACGGTTTCGCCTGCTGTCTGCGATCTGCTTGCGATGCAGGCGGAACAGGTGCTTGTCCAGTGCGGAAGCAAGCGGCTCGCTGACAGGATCCAGGCGCAACCAGAGTTGGCAACCTTGCACGGACTCCGCCGTGGCCAGGACCGTAACAGGCAGTTCGATCTGGTCAGGCAACCACTCGGCAGGTTGCAGCCGCAGTACACCGGTTGTGCCTGCTTCCGGCGCGCGCGGGGCTGCCTGATCGATCCGCAGACCGCGACGGGACCAGCGCAGTGCCGTGCTTGCTGGCGCTTGGACGCTGTCCTGCAGCAGTCTGCCCAGCAGCACCAGCACCAGATCCATGCGTGCTTCCAGACGCTGCAGCTGGGCGCTGTTGTCCGTGCGTTCTTCGCCATCGTCTGTTGTGCGCGCGTCCTCGACCATGGCGACGCTACGCAGCAGCATTTCCGAGGCGCCAGGACGCTTTACCTCAGCGCCGGGCAGAAACTGCGCGGGCAGCACCAGGTCACAGCTGAGTACGTCATCGAACAGTTCCGCTTCCGCGGTCGCGGCGGGATCCATGGCGTTCATGCGAGCTGACCGGCCTGCTGGTAGGCGCTGGCGACGCGGCTGGACTGACGCTCCTGGCGCAAGTGGTCTGCAGCTTCATCGCGCAGTTGGCACATCATCAACGTAAGAGCGTGCTGCTCCTGCAGGACACCTTGCAGTGCGGCCGGGTCCAGGCTGCTGCCGCGGTCATTGACATGGGCGCGCAGGCGTTGGTCATGGGCGGAAATGATCTGCTGCGCCAACGCATGATCTTCGGCCGCAATGGCGTTCTTGAGCTGTTCCAGATCCAGCTGCAACGCCTGCAATGACGTTGGGGTATCCGATGTCATGGCATCAAGCATCCTTGTTGGGCGGCATGCCGCGCTGACCGACGGGGATCGCATTCCAAGCGCCCTCTATTTCACCCAGCAGATGCAGGCATTCCTGCAAGGCGTCGGCATCGTTGTGCAGGTTCCCTTCGGTCAACCTGCGCGAGACATAGTCATACAACGCGGCCAGATTGTCAGCAATCTCGCCGCCGGCTTCGTGGTCGAGGGAGCCGCTGAGGTGGCCAACGATGGCGCAGGCCTCGCCAATGGCTTTGCCCTTGCGCGCCTGGTCGTTCTGCGCAAGGCAGGCCACCGCCAGGCGGATGCGCTCGCAGGCGCCACCCAGCAGCAACGCCACCAGCTTGTGCGGATCAGCGTCATTGACGCGGGTGGTGACGCCGACCTTTCGGTAGTGCTCGGCGTACTGGCGGTTGGTGCTGTACATGGTGTGTCTCCTTGTGGCTTGCGGTGCCAGGTCAGCGCGAAGGCGTTGACCTGACAGGCGCAGGCGCAGCAATGCGGGTGTTTACAGATGCTGCCCGCGGCCAGGGCTGGGCCCGGGTCGCTGATTCATGATCAGGATTTGGATGACTTCAACGCAGACAGCTGCTCGGTCAGGTAATCACTGGTGCTCTGCATCTGCGTTACCAGCGTATCCATCGCGGTGAACTGCGCGGTATAGCGGGCGGAGACTGCCTCCATGCGCTTGTCCAGTGCGTCCAGATCACTTTCGAGCTTCTTGATCTGCTTGTTGAGGCTGTCGGTGCGCTGCACCAGGGTGCCGGTGGTGCTGTCCAACTGATTCTTGAGCATGCTGGACATCGAGCTGTACAGCGAGCCGCTGGTGCCCAGCAGCTTGTCGACGGATGCCGGATCAGCGGCAACCGCCTTGTCGAAGCTGGCGCTGTCCATGCTCAGGGTGCCGTCCTTGTTGATCGACACGCCCAAGGCCTTGAGCTGGACGACGTTGCCACTGACCTGACCACGCAGCTGTTGCTGGATGCCACGCACCAGCGAGTCGCCTGTCAGGGTCGATGCGGTATCGGTGGTGCTGTCGTAGGTGCTGGAGGACTTGAGCAGGCTCACCGTCGAGTTGTAGGCGGCCACGAACGCCTGCAGGTTGGTCTTGAGGGTGGTGTTGTCCTTGGCGATGGTCAAGGTTGTGGTGGTGCCAGCGGTGGCCTTGCTCAAGGTCAAGGTGACGCCGGGGACCAGGTCGGAGATCGTGTTGCTGCTGGAAGTGCGTTCATGGCCGTCGACGCGGACCACCGCGTCGCTGGGCGCCGTTGTCTGGCTCAGGCCGCCAGTAGTGCCATTCCAGGTCAACCCGTCAAGGCCGCCATTGCCGCCGCTGCTGGTAAGC
The DNA here is from genome assembly GCF_032061965.1 of Stenotrophomonas sp. Classification (GTDB taxonomy): domain Bacteria; phylum Pseudomonadota; class Gammaproteobacteria; order Xanthomonadales; family Xanthomonadaceae; genus Stenotrophomonas. The sequence goes on from NZ_DAMBEF010000024.1 coordinate 24,163, forward strand.
GTCAAGGCGCCTTCGGTACCTGCATTGACGGCATTCAGGACCAGGTGCTGGCCGTCATCGGCAGTGATGACGCTGGCATTGACCCCGTTGCCGCCGGCTGCCTTGTTGATGGCGGCGGCGATATCGGCCAGGGTGCTGCCTTCCGGTATCTCGACGTCGAGCGATTGCTCACCCCAGGCCACCGTCAAGGTGCCGTCGCCCACCGCCGCGTCCTTGGCATAGGCCGCCGAGCTGAGCTTCTGCGACTGTGCAAGGCTGACAACTTCAACGCTGTAACTGCCGGCGCTGGCCAGGGTCTTGCCGGTGCTGGAGTCGGTAACGATGCTGGCCGAGAACGCCGAGGTATCGGCGACCGTGGTCTTGTAGCTGGGGATGCTGGCGCTTTTGCCAAGGCTGGTCAGGCTGCTCTGCAGGCTGCTCAAGGAGCTCTTGATGTTGCCCAGCGCCGACAGCTTGGCGGTGGCAGCGGTGCCTTGGTTGTTGATGCGGTTTTCGGTCGGTGCACGCTCGGCCGCAACAAGCTGTGAGACGAGGGTGGGTACATCAAGGCCGGAGCCTATGGTGCTGAGTGCCATGGTTTATCCCTGCAGTGGCGTCGACCTGTGCCTGGCCCGTTGAGGGCATGCATCGGGTATCGGCCGTGACAGCCCCGGCTTTAGGCCTGGCTGCCACCTGGTGGTAGTTGCAGGTGAGCAGGCAAGAGCCGTGCCAACCGGTGCTTGGGACCTGTGCCGGTGGCGGAACGAAGACGGGGCCGCTCCAGCTGAAGCGGCCCCGTCATTCACACCGTGCCGCCCGCGATTACTGCAGCAGGCTCAGCACGTTCTGGGTCGAGCTGTTGGCCTGGGACAGCATGGCGGTGCCGGCCTGCTGCAGGATCTGCGTGCGGGTCAGCTCAGCGGTTTCCTTGGCATAGTCGGTGTCGCGGATACGGCTGCGCGAGGCCGACAGGTTCTCCGAGGTCGTGCTCAGGTTGGCGATGGTGGAGGTGAAGCGGTTCTGGATCGCACCCATGTCGGCGCGCGAGCTGTTGACCGCAGTCAGGGCGGAGTCGACGATCGACAAGGCCTGCTGGGCGCCGGCGATGCTGGAGATGTCCAAGTCGTTGGCGTAGCTGGCGCTGGTGGCGACGGCGATGGTGGGATCGGTTACACCCGTGACGGCTGCTGCAGCGGTGTCGTCGTCCTTCCACGTACCGGCATCGACAGCGACTTCACCGTCGGTGTCGTCCTTGATCGACGTGAACACCACCTTGGTGGCGTCGGTCTTGTCGACGCTCGCATACACGCCGGTCTGGTCCATCTTTTCGTTCGCGGCGGCTGCAATTGCCTTGGCGACGCTGGCCTTGGTGTCGGCATCCGTGGCGCCCGCTGCTACCGAAATGTTGCCCAGGGTCACGTCCTTGCCGTCGGTGCCGGTGATCACCATATCGGTGATGTTGACGCCCTTGCCGGCGGTCACGGCGGTGCTCAGGGTGCCGGAGCTGAACTTGGAACCGCCCAGCGCATCGGCACGGGCGTTGACGATGGTATTGATGCCAATGGTCTGGCCAGCATCGGCACCGACCTGGAACAGTGCGCCGGAGAACGAACCGTCGAGCAGCTTGGTGCCGTTGAAGTTGGTCTGGCGGGAAACGCGGTCGATCTCGCTGACCAACTGGTTGACTTCGGCGTTGAGCGCGTCACGGTCGCTCTGCGAGTTGGTGGCGTTGGCCGACTGCACGGCCAGCTCACGGATGCGCTGCAGGTTGTTGCCGATTTCGACCATCGCGCCTTCGGCGGTCTGGGCGAGCGAAATGCCGTCGTTGGCGTTGCGGGTGGCAACGTCCAGGCCGCGGATCTGGGTGGTGAAACGCTCGGAGATGGCCAGGCCGGCGGCATCGTCCTTGGCGCTATTGATGCGCAGGCCAGAGGACAGGCGCTGGATGCTGTTGGCCAGGCTGCTGCCGCTGGTGTTCAGGTTGCGCTGAGCATTCAGCGACATCACGTTGGTATTGATTACTTGTGCCATGGTGGCTGCGTCCTGTGTGAAGGGGAATCCAGCACCGCGCCTGGAAGCGGATTGGCAGGGCGGTAGGCCACTGCAGGTGCTGATAGTGATAACGGCAGCGTTGCGGAAGGCTTTAGTTGAAAACAGCTTGTTTGTGCTTCAAATCAGCTGCGATGGGCGTAGGAAAGCCGTCAGAAACCAGTCAGGTTCGGGTGGCGCGAAGGTCTAAGCGCGCTTTGTTTCAGGGGGGCGGCAATTGCCGAGGTAGCCACGGCAAATTTCGATTGATCTGGTGAGCAGGCGTGCTGCTTGCTGGCCTTTGGATGGGGCGTGCGCTTGGGCTCGGGTGTCCATGCTTGTACTTTCTTGAGCGCCGCTTCGCTGATCTGCCGCGCATGGCTCGGCACACCGAAGCGATGGGGCGTCAGGCTGGCTTTGGACATGAAAGAGCCCTGTCTTGCGACAGGGCCCTTTTGTTGCAGCTGTGCCTGCGAATTACTGCAGCAGGCTCAGCACGTTCTGCGTGGAGCTGTTGGCCTGCGACAGCATTGCAGTGCCGGCCTGCTGCAGGATCTGCGTGCGGGTCAGCTCGGCAGTTTCCTTGGCATAGTCGGTATCGCGGATGCGGCTGCGCGATGCCGACAGGTTCTCCGAGGTCGTGCTCAGGTTGGCGATGGTGGAGGTGAAACGGTTCTGGATCGCACCCATGTCGGCGCGCGAGGAGTTCACCGAGGTCAGCGCCTTGTCGACGATCGACAGCGCCTGCTGAGCGCCGGAAACGCTGGAGATATCCAGGTCGTTGGCGAACTGGGAGGTTGCCGTGGTGGTTGCGGCCGTGTTGGCGGTCATGGTCGGACCGGTGGTAACCGCGCCGGTCCAGGTGCCGGCAGTGAGGGCGATGCCCTTGTAGCTGCCATCGCTTGCGATCGAGTTGGTCACCGAGGTCAGGTTGACCTGGCCTGCGGTCGTGCCGTCGACTTCCGCGTACACGCCGGACTGGTCCATCTTCTCGTTGATGGCGGCGGCAATGGCCTTGGCAGCGGCCTCCTGGGTAGCCGCCGGGTCGACGCCGGCCTTCACCGAGATGTTGCTCAGGGTGTAGGCAGTGCCATCCGAACCGGTGATCTTCATGCCCTTGATGGTGATGTCGCCATTGGCGGCGGCGTTGGCCGGCGCGCCGACGGTGAACTTGTTGCTGTCAAAGGTGACGCCGCCCAGCGCATCGGCACGGGCGTTGACGATGGTATTGATGCCGATGGTCTGGCCAGCATCGGCACCGACCTGGAACAGCGCGCCGGAGAACGAACCGTCCAGCAGCTTGGTGCCGTTGAAGTTGGTCTGGCGGGAAACACGGTCGATTTCGCTGACCAGCTGGTTGACTTCGGCGTTCAGCGCGTCACGGTCGCTCTGCGAGTTGGTGGCGTTGGCCGACTGTACGGCCAGCTCACGGATGCGCTGCAGGTTGTTGCCGATTTCGACCATCGCGCCTTCGGCGGTCTGGGCGAGCGAAATGCCGTCGTTGGCGTTGCGGGTGGCAACGTCCAGGCCGCGGATCTGGGTGGTGAAACGCTCGGAGATGGCCAGGCCGGCGGCATCGTCCTTGGCGCTGTTGATGCGCAGGCCCGAGGACAGGCGCTGGATGCTGTTGGCCAGGCTGCTGCCGCTGGTGTTGAGGTTGCGCTGGGCGTTCAGCGACATCACGTTGGTATTGATTACTTGAGCCATGGTGGCGATTCCTTTTTGACGTTTGTTCCGGCCCTGGTGGGCATCGGTGCCTACGCAGAGGAGGGGCCGTGAGCCGTTGCCGCTGCTGATACCAATAACGGCACAGGTTGGCGTGGCTTTAGCCTGTCAAAGAGCAAGTCCAGCGGCGGGAGTGGCGGTTCCTGTCGGACGGGGGAGGGGCGCTGGTGGCGCGATGGCAGGGCCATGAACGACAAGGCCCCTCGTTGGAGGGGCCTTGTCGTGGAGCCGGTTTGTCGCCTTACTGCTGCAGCAGGCTCAGCACGTTCTGGGTCGACGTGTTTGCCTGGGACAGCATGGCGGTGCCGGCCTGCTGCAGGATCTGCGTGCGGGTCAGCTCGGCGGTTTCCTTGGCGTAGTCGGTATCGCGGATACGGCTGCGCGAGGCCGACAGGTTCTCCGAGGTGGTGTTGAGGTTGGCGATGGTGGAGGTGAAGCGGTTCTGCAGCGCACCCATCTCCGCCCGCGAGGAGCTCACCGCGGTCAGTGCGGCGTCGACGATGTCCATGGCCCGCTGCGAACCTTCGAAGGTGGTGATGTCCAGGTCCTGTGCGGCCACGGCGGTGGTGGACAGCTGGCCAGCCGTGGCTGCAGCGCCGACCAGGCCGTAATCGGCCAGGGTAGAGGCACCGGCACCGGTGCCGGCAGCGACGGCAAACGTCTGGCCGCCCTTGACCGAGGCCAGGGTCAGTTCACCGGCTGCATTGGTCTTGGCATAGATACCGGTCTGGTCGAGCTTGGCGTTGAATGCCTGGGCAACGGCAGTTGCAATTTCCTTATCGGTCGCGCCCGCCTTGTAGTCGATGTCGTCGATGGTGATCGCGGTGGCATTGCCGTCGGCGTCGGTAACGGTCAGCTGCAGGCCGGTGAGGGTGCCCGCCGTCGTGGTAGCGACGGCCGGTGCCGCATTGGCTACGAAGTCATTGGCGAAGTAGCTCTTGCCGATCTCGTTCGCGCGGGCATTGACCAGGCTGTTGATGCCGATGGTCTGGCCGGCATCGGCGCCCACCTGGAACAGGGCGCCGGCGAAGCTGCCATCCAGCAGCGCGGTGCCGTTGAAGTTGGTCTGGCGCGAGACGCGGTCGATTTCCGCAACCAACTGGTTGACTTCGGCGTTCAACGCTTCGCGGTCGGAAGCCGAGTTGGATGCATTGGCCGACTGCACGGCCAACTCGCGGATGCGCTGCAGGTTGTTGCCGATTTCGACCATCGCGCCTTCAGCGGTCTGTGCCAGCGAGATGCCATCGTTGGCGTTGCGTGCAGCAACGTCCAGGCCGCGGATCTGGGTGGTGAAGCGCTCGGAGATCGCCAGCCCGGCAGCGTCGTCCTTGGCGCTGTTGATGCGCAGGCCCGAGGACAGGCGCTGGATGCTGGTCGACAGGCTGGCGCCGCTGGTGTTGAGGTTGCGCTGAGCGTTCAGCGACATCACGTTGGTGTTGATTACTTGTGCCATGGGACTTCTCCGTTATGTTCGTTCTTGCCAGCTTTTCAGTGGACGCGGGTAGGGAAGGCAGGCGACCTGCCGTTATGGGGATCAGCGGATCATGTTGAACAGCGACATCGACTGCATCTGGGTAAAGATCGTCTGGGCCGCCTGCAGTGCCGCACCCTCGAGCTGGTATTGCCCGATGGCTTCGGCATAGTTGAGGTCGCGCATTTGCGACAGGGAGGTCTGCAACGTGACCGAATTGGCCTCGCGCAGGGATGCTGCATCATCGACAGCCTTGAGCTGCGAACCACCGGCCGCCCGTGCATCGATCATTGCTTCAGCGGCCCGCGACACATCGCGCAGACTGGCCTGCAGGCCGTTCTGCTGGGCGGTGACACCGGCCAGAGTGGTGGTATCCATTTCCAGGGTTTGCACCAGCCGGTCGATGGTGGTGAATACGTCACGAGTACCGGCAGCGCCGACCGTGAAGCTGTCACCTGCAGCTGGCTCACCTTCGATTTTTACCCGCAGGCCCTGGACGAGAATATCGTCGCCACTGCTGTAGGTGCCGGTCCCGATGACGGCGTTGTTGGCATCGAGTACGTCGTAGCTGTCACTGCCGGTGAAACGCAGGGTGTAGCTGTTGCCATCCCAGCTGCCGGAGCCGTCGCGGCTGATGTCGGTGAGCACGGCCTGGCCGGTGTTGCCGGCAGCGGCACTGCCGTCGACGGTCCCGTTGCCGGTGCGTATACGCAGGAAGATCTCGCTGCCTGGCAAGGCATCACTGACGAAGGTACCCGGTGCTACCTCGACCTGGCGCTGGGTCTGGTCGCCGTTGTAGGTGATGCTGCCATTGCTTGCAGTGAACGGGGCATCGGCATCGGCGGCGCCACCGAACAGATAGCGGCCGCTGCCATCCTTGGTATTTGCCAAGGCAAGCATCTGTTCCTTTATGGAGCGCAGTTCGGTCGAGATCGCTTTCTGGTCATCGGCCGACAGTGCGGCATTGTTGGACTGGATCGTCAGGTCCGAGACGCGCTGCAGCAGTTCGCCTGCTTCTGCCAACGCATTTTCCTGCAGGCCAAGGCGGTTCTGCACGGTACTGGCGTTGCTGCCGAGTTTTTCCAGTTCGGCCAGGACGCGATCCATGCCAACCGCTGTGCCGGAGGCAACCGGGTCGTCCTTGGCGCTGACGATCTTCTTGCCGGTGGCCAACTGCTGCTCCAGGTGGTTGAGCTTGCTCTGCTTGGACAGCATCAGCGCCACCGACTGGTCGTACATCATGTTGCTGGAAATGCGATTCATCAGCCCACCGCCTTGAGGATTGTCTGGAACATGGTGTCGGCCGTTGAGATGAGCTGTGACGCAGCCTGGTAAGCCTGCTGCAGCCGCAGCATGTCGGCGGCTTCCTCGTCCAGGTTCACACCGGAGATGGAGTCGCGGCTGGCCTGCGCGTTGTCATTGATGACCTGCTGGGCCTGCAACGAATAGCTGGCTGCGCGCGCCGCCGAGCCGACCTGGGTGGTCAGGCCCCCGAGTGCGCCATTGAGGGTGACGGTGCCGGCGCTGAAGACCTTGGCGTCTTCTACCGCCGCCAGGCGGCTGGCATTTCCGTTGTCACTTGAGCCGGCTGCGGTGCGGCCGACGTTGAAGCTGTCACCTGCGGCGGGCTTGCCGTCCAGCACCACGCTCCAGCCGTTGGCGCTGATGGTCTGGCCGGCGGTATACGCGAAGGGGCCGTTGCCATCGATCGTGTATTGGTTGGCATCGATGAACTCGATGCTGGCCGCATTGAGCAGCGCCGGGTCGTCCACATTGGTGACGTCCAGCTTGCCCAGCACGCCGGTACCGGTATTGCCCAGGTCCGCGCCGGCCTTGATCGGATTTGCGGCGGCAATACGGGACGGGTCGGTGATCGCAACCGACAGGCCATTGATGGCGCCGCCGGTGGGTTGCAGCAGGAAGCGGTCATTGGCTGCGGCACTGCCACTGACCACGAATTGCACACCGTTGATAACGAAGGGGTCCGCGGTTGTACCGCTGCCGGTCATCGCCACGCCCGCGCCGGTGTCGGCGCGACTGGCTTCCCAGCTGCTGCCGTTGAACTTGATCAGCAGCGGCTGTCCATCCAACGCGGTGGTATCGCCGTAGCTCGCGGTCAGGCTGACGCTACCGGCATTGCCGGTATTGGCAGTGATCTTGGGTGCACCGATGTTGAAAAAGTCGCTACCCATGTCCCCATAGAGGTCCATGCCTTCACCATGGGCCTGGTTGAACTGCAGCGCCATGCCGACGGCAAGGCGACCGAGTTCGGCCTGTGCCGGTGTCAGTACGCTGTCACGGAACTCCAGCAGGCCGCCCATCTGGCCGCCAACGGATTTGTTGTCGACGGTGACGGTTACGCCCTGCGTCTTGATTGCCAGCTGCAGGCGTTCGGGCTGGTAGGGGTCGGGGGCGGTGGTGATCTCGGACGCGGTGGTGCCGACGACCAGCGCCTGTCCGCCCGCGGTATAGACGTTCATGATGCCGCCGTCCTGGATCACTGCCGTCCCGCCGGTATAGCCGACCAGCTGGGAGATCAACTGGTCGCGCCGGTCCAGCAGGTCCGGCGACGCTGCGTTGGCGTCGCTGCCGATGGCACCGTTGAGCTGGGCGATTTCCTTGGCCAGGCGATTGACCTCGGTGGTCCCCGCGATCAGGCCGTTGTTGACTTCGGTATTGAGCGTATCCAGGTTGCTGTTGAGTTGCTTGTAGCGGGCAACCAGCGTGGATGCGTTGTCCAGTACGTCGCGACGGTCAGCCGTACCCGCGGCATTGGACGCCAGGCCGTTGATCGAGTCGAAGAAGTTGGACCAGACGCCGTTGATATTGGTAGCCGTATCGGAGAACAAGGTGTCCACGCGATCGGCCATCGATGACAGCTGCTGCAGCCGCGCCAGCTCGCCGCTGCTGTCCAGCAGGCGAGAGATGGCCAGCTGGTCGGCTACCCGGCGGATATCCGTGATCTTGGTGCCATTGCCGACATCGCCATAGCCCATGTCGGTCGAATTGCGTGTGGCAAAGTCGACCTTTTGACGGCTATAGCCGTCGGTATTGATATTGGCCACGTTGTGGCTGACGGTGGACAGGGCCCGCTGGAAAGCGATCAGCGCACTGGTACCGGTGGAAAGAACATTGGACATGGACGGCTATCTCAGCGACGGGTAAGGCCGGTCACGCCGGCTGCACTTGCAAAGGTCTGGCCCAGGCGCAGGCCGGCATCACCGATGGCGGCGACGGCGCGCTCGATGGTCGGACCGGCGGCGATGGCGGCGATCTTGTTGGCGTAGGCGGGATCGGTGGCATAGCCGGCTCGTTGCAAGCCCTGTGCAAAACCACGCACATCGCTGCCGGCCTTGAGTGCGGACTGGTAACGCGGACTGTTTTTCAGCATCCGTACGTAGTCACTGAAGCTCTCCGCCACCGAACCATAGGCGCGAAAGCTGGCAACTTCATTGCGGCGCTGACCGTTGACGTATTCGTGCGTACCGGTCGTGGCGCGTTCGCCGGTCCAGCCGGTGGCCTTGATGCCAAACAGATTGTGGCTGCTGCCACCGTTGTCGCGCTTGATATGGCGCTTGCCCCAGCCGGTCTCCAGCGCTGCCTGCGCCACCAGAGCGCGTGGGTCCACACCGAGCTCGCGCGCGGCGCGTTCGGCATGCGGCCATACGCTGGCGACGAAGCCTTCCGGCGTGTGCGTTCCCAGTTGGTTGGCGGCCAGGTCGGCGGTGGTGGTGTCCACCGCACCGCCACGTTCCGCGGCCGAGACCTTGGTCCAACGGTCATTGCTTGCCGCTGACCAGTCGGCCTCGCCCGCCAACGGATCGACGCTGGCGTAAGGATCGTTGTTGCCCAAGGCGGCATGCATCTGGCTGCTTTCGCGTCCAGCAATCAGATCCAGCGCCTGGACCTGCGGGTCGAGCAGGGCGGAGCGCTCGCTGCCGGGCATGCCTTGCAGGGGATCAAGCAAGGCAGGCTTGTCATCGCGAAGCGGCAGGGCGGTGGCGTCCGGGCTGGCCAAGCGATAGGCGCGGGCAGCAGCCTCCGGTTTGATCGCCGGATCCAGTGCCTGCGCCGACGCGTCGCCGCCAAGTTGACGGGCAATCATCGAAGACAGGCCCAAGCCACGGCCCCGTGTCATTGCCTCGGCGATGCGCTGGTCATACATCTCGCGGAACATCTTGTTCTCACCCGGGAACAAGGAGTCGCCAAAGCTGGCTTCGCGCATGCTCTTGATCAGCATCTGCGCGAACTGGCCTTCAAGCTGGCGCGCAACCTTGTCGATCCGTGCCGGATCGTTGCTCGTGGTTTGATTCAGATCGAGCGGGGCGGCGGCGATGCGCATGTCAGATGACCTCCAGCTCGGCACTCAGTGCGCCGGCCTGTTTCAAGGCCTCCAGGATCGCAATCAGGTCGCCTGGCGCGGCCCCCACCTCGTTCACCGCACGCACGATCTCGTCCAGGGTGGCGCCGCCGTCGAAACGGAACATGCGGCTGCCTTCGTTGCTGGCGGTGATGGTGGATTGCGGGGTGACGACGGTCTGGCCGCCACCGAAGGCGTTGGGCTGACTGACCTGCGCCGACTCACTGACGGTCACCGTCAACGATCCGTGGGAAATGGCCGCCGCACCCACCCGAACCTGCGCACCGATCACGACCGTGCCGGTACGGGAGTTGACGACCACACGCGCCGGCGCCGCGCCCGGGGACAGCTCGACATTCTCGATACGCGCCAGCATGCCGATGCGTGCACCGGGATCGGTCGGCGCGTTCACTGCGACGGTGACACCGTCGACCGCACGCGCTGCGCCTTCGCCGAACGTGGCGTTGAGCGCGCTGACCATGCGCGAGACGGTGGTGAAATCATTCTGATGCAGGTTCAGGGTGATCTCGCCGCTGGCACCGAAGACATCGGGTAGTGCACGTTCAACCGTTGCACCACTGGGGATACGGCCCACGCTCGGGATATTGACCGACACCCGCGAACCATCCTTGCCTTGTGCGCCAAAGCCACCCACCACCAGATTCCCCTGCGCAATGGCATAGACCTGGCCATCGGCACCTTTCAGCGGTGCCATCAGCAACGAGCCGCCGCGCAAGGACACCGCATTGCCGATCGAGGACACGGTGATGTCGATGGTCTGGCCAGGCTTGGCAAAAGGCGGCAGTTCGGCGTGAATGGCAACGGCAGCGACGTTCTTCAGCTGCGGGTTTACATTCGCCGGCACATTGACGCCCAGCTCGCCCAGCAGGTTCTTCAGGCTCTGTACGGTGAAGGGTGCCTGGCTGGTGCGGTCGCCGCTGCCATCCAGGCCAACCACCAAGCCGTAGCCGACCAGCGCGTTGCCGCGCACGCCACCCACCTGGGCCAGGTCCTTGATGCGTTCAGCATGGGCGGGCAGGGCAGCGCAGAACGACAATGCCGAAGCCAGGGCCAGCAGCGCGCAATGGAGAAAGGAAGGAATACGCATGGTCATGTTCAGAACAGCGCGAACGCCGAGTTGAAGAAGCGGCCCAGCCAGCCCATCGCATTGGACTGCGCCACGGCGCCACGCCCGCCATAGGCGATGCGCGCGTCTGCGACCTTGCTGGAAGCAATCGTGTTGTCGGCAGCGATGTCGGCGGCGCGGACGATGCCCTGGATCTGCACCAGTTCATCGCCCTGGTTCAGTCGCAGGTTCTTCTGGCCCTGCACGACCAGGTTGCCGTTGGGCAGGCGCTGGATCACGGTGACCGTCAGGCTGCCCTGCAGGCGGTTGCTCTGCGCGCTGTTGCCCTTGCCGCTGAAGTCGCGGTCCGACGCCGCCGAGGCGCCGAGGATGTCCTTGCCGCCAAGCGTGACCGGTGCGCCGAACAAGGTGGGCGTGCCCATCTCGATATCCGACTTCTTGCTGATCGCCGTGCTGGCGGTGGTGGTCGCGGTGGTGTTCTCGACCAGGGTGATGGTCAGCAGGTCGCCGACGTCACGCGCACGACGATCACCGTACAGGTTCAATCCCGGGCCTGCGGCATAGATCGCGCCAGCGCTCGGCGCCGCCGACGGGGCGATGATCGGTTGGATCGGTGCCATCGGCTGGTAGGGGCGCACGTCACCGGCCAACGTGCATCCACCGGTGAGGGCGATGCACAGCGTGGCACAGAGCAGGGACATGGAGCGGGTAGGGTGCATGACGTTGATCCTCGGGCGCCCGGTCAGACGTTGTTGTTGAGATAGCCGAGCATGGAGTCGGTGGTGGAGATCGCCTTGGCGTTCATTTCGTAGGCGCGCTGGGTTTCGATCATCGACACCAGCTCTTCCACGACATTGACGTTGCTGCCTTCCAACGCACCCTGCACGACACTGCCAAGACCGTTCAGGCCCGGCGTGCCGTTCTGGGCGGGACCCGAAGCGGTGGTTTCCAGGTACAGGTTTTCGCCCTTGGACTGCAGGCCGGCCGGGTTGATGAAATCGGTCAGCGTCAGGGAACCGATTTCGACCGACGCGGCTTCACCTGCCATCTGTACGCTGATCGTGCCGTCGTTGCCGATGGTCATCGACTGCGCGCCTTCGGGTACCTGGATGCCCGGTTGCACCGGGTAGCCACTGTTCGTCACCAGCTCGCCCTGGGCGTTGATCTGGAAGCTGCCGTCGCGCGTATATGCCGAACTGCCGTCTGGCATCATCACTTCGAAGAAACCGCGACCATTGACCATGACGTCGAGCGCGCGACCGGTCTGCTGCTGGCTGCCCTGTTCGAAATGCTTGGACGTCGCCACCACGCGGACGCCGGTGCCCAACTGCAGGCCGGTCGGAAGCTGGGTCTGTGCCGAAGAAGAACCACCCGGCTGACGCACCTGTTGGTACAGCAGGTCTTCAAAGCTGGCGCGATCGCGCTTGAAGCCTGTGGTGTTGGTGTTGGCCAGGTTGTTGGACACAACCGACATGCGCGTCTGCTGTGCATCCAGGCCGGTCTTGGCGACCCACAGTGCCTGATTCATGGTGTGCTTCCTCTGCTGCTGGTGCCGGCCTTTCGGCCCTTGTCCAGTGCAATGCATGCGGCGTGCCAGAACCGGGTGACGGGATGCTGGCGGCATCGGAGGGGCAGTCGGTTGGCTGCGGCACGGCTTCCAGCAGTACTCTGGAAACGAGGGTGTTGCTTGCTGCACTGACGTGCGCAGGCGTCGTGCTTTTTGCGCAGGCGAAGCTTGGCTGCCAAGCAGGTGGCGGCCAGGCGTACGGCATGCGAGACCCGTAGGCAGGGCTGCGCTGCCAGACGTGTGGGCAACGGAGACTTGAAGCTGGGAGCACCGGCTCCCCAAACCCTCGCCCGCACGGGCAGAAGGGCTTCGAGCGGTGCTTTGATCAGTGTTTGATGATCGGGCGGCTTGGTATGCCGAATTGCTTAACCATTCAGTCGCAACAGGCTATTGGCACTGCGCGCGTTTTCGTCGCCGTGCTTGATTACTTTGACCTGCATTTCAAACTGACGCTGCAGCTGGATCATCTGTACCAATGCGCCGGCGGCATCAACATTGCTGGATTCCAGCATGCCGCTATCCAGGGCCTTGCCCTGGGTCTGGGCGAAAGCCTGTTGCGGGTCGGTCTTGCGCATCAAGCCATCCAGGCCCCGCTGCAGCCGGTCGTCAGGCGCATCGACCACGCGCAGGCGGCCGATCATGGCCATGGTCTGCGGGCCTTCGCCCAGGGGGATGATCGACAGCGTGCCGTCATGGCCGATTTCGATCGCCTGGTGTGGCGGTATGGCGACCGGGTTGCCGTTGTCGTCCAGTACCGCATTGCCTTCCGCGGTGACCAGCTGGCCGTTGGGCGTCAACGACAAGGCGCCGCCGCGGGTATAGGCCTCACTGCCGTCCGGTGATTGCACGGCCAACCAGCTGCCGGGTTGCAGCGACAGGTCCAGGGCATTGCCGGTGATCTGCTGGGCACCCACGCGCCGGTTGAACCCGGCATCGACATGCAACGCGTCCACGCGCGACGGGAACCCCGGCCCCTGGATGCGGAAGGCCTCGGTGTTGGCCAACGCCTCCTTGAAGCCCGGGGTATCCGAGTTGGCAAGGTTGTGCGACACCGTGGCCTGGGCCTGCAGCGAGGCGCGGGCGCCGGTCATGGCGACGTAGAGGGCTTTGTCCATAGGGCAGGGATTCGGGAGTCGGAATTGGGGACGCTGATGCGGGAGGGTTGGCGGGGTGCCGGGAGCAGCACGCCAACCAAAAACGTTTCATGAAGGACCAAGACTGCGGAAAGACAGTGGAGGATGCGGGAAAGGAACCGACCCAGTGCGGGCCAATCATCTATCCCGATCCCCTCCCGGCCTCAGCGGATGTTGATGATGGTCTGGGTGACCTGGTCCTGCGTGGACACCATCTGTGCGTTGGCCTGGAAGTTGCGTTGGGCCACGATCATGTTCACCAGCTGCTCGGTCAGATCAACGGTGGATGCCTCCAGTGAACCGGACTGGATCTGGCCGAGGTCTGAGCTGTCCGGTGCGCCGGTACGCGGGCTGCCGGAGGCGTTGGTTTCCGACCACACGTTGTTGCCAAGGTTCTGCAGGCCCTGCGGATTGTTGAAGTTGGTCAGTGCGACCTGGCCCAGGGCTTTGTCATCGCCATTGGAATAGCGTGCGTACACCACGCCGTCATCGGCGATGCTGATCTCGGTGAGCTTGCCCGAGGCGTAACCATCCTGGCGCGTATCGCGCAGCGCGAACTTCTCGCCGTACTGGGTGGACCCGGTTACGTCGAGGGTCATGTTGAGTACGCCAGCGCCGGTGCTGGGGGTGTAGGGATCAAGCGCGATGGTGCCGTTGGCCGGGCTGACCAGGGCGCCGCTGTTGGAGAACTGCAGCAGTGTCGGCGCGCCGGCGGCCTGGCCATCGACATAGTTGTGCACTTCCCACTCGTTGGCGTTGGCGGTCTTGACGAAGTACGACGTCTGGGTGTGACTGACACCCAGCGAGTCGTAGACGGTGACGCCACCGGTTGAATGGTTGTAGCTGTTGGCATTGGCCGGATCCAGCGGCGTCACCGTCGGTGCTTCCGCATTGGCCGGCAGGGTGAAGGTGCTGTTGACCAGGCTGGTCTGCTGCGGGGGGCTGTCGGTAGTGAGCAGCTGCAGATCGGTCAGCGCGCCATCAAAGCGGGTACCGTCGGCGCTTGGCGAGAAGACCTGCAGGCGAGCTCCCTGCGGGTTGACCACATAACCATTGTTGTCGGTCTGGAAGTTGCCGGCACGCGAATAGACGCGGCTGCCGTTCAGGCTCAGCGTAAAGAAGCCTTCGCCTTCCACGGCCATGTCCAGGCTGCGACCGGTCTGGTCGATATTGCCCTGCGCGAACTGCTGGGCAACGTTGCTCTGGCGGACGCCCGAGCCGACGGCATTGCGCGCCAGACCGTAGCTGGTGGAGTTGAACATGTCGGCAAACTCTGCCCGCGACTCCTTGAAGCCGGTGGTGTTGACGTTGGCGATATTGTTGGCGGTGACGTTCAGATCGGCGTTGGCGGCATTGATGCCGGACAGCGAAACATTGAAGCCCATGGCGATACTCCTGGCAGATTGGTCGGGTTGGCTCAGCTGACGCGGAGCACGTAGTCGAGCGGGGCCGAGCCCAGGCCCTTGAGGTTGAGGTAGAGCCCATCGGTGCCTACCGTCACGCTCTCGACCGCGGCCTGCACATAGGTGCTGAGCGACGTGGTGGCGCCACTGGTGTCGGTGTGGGAGGCAGTGATGCTGTAGCTGCCGGCGGGCATGCGCTTGCCGTCGGCGTCGGTGCCGTCCCAGTCGAAGGACACTTCACCCGCCGCATCGGCGGTAACGTTGACGCTCTTGACCTTGACGCCGTTGGCGTCGGTGATGTCCACGGTGACTTGGCCCCCACTGGGCGCGGCCACGGTGCCACTGGCGCCGCCTTCGGTTTCCAGTGCCAGCTTGGTTGATGGCACCAGCACTTCGTGGCCAACCAGCCCGGCACCCTTGAGGATCTGGTCGTTGGCCATTGCCGTCTGGAAGCTTTCCACCGTCGTATTGAGATCGCTGATGCCCTGCACGGTGGACAGCTGTGCCATCTGCGCGACCATCTGGCTGTTGTCCATCGGCTTGAGCGGATCCTGATGCTGCAACTGCGTGGTCATCAGCTTCAGGAAGTCGGCCTGGTCCAGGGTGTCGTTCTTCTTGGTAGTGGTGGACGCTTGGGCAGTGAGCCCAAGCGAGCTGTACAGGTCGGAGGAGACGCTGGTGGTCATGGGGGTATCCGGAGTTGCGGGCCTCAACGGCCCATGGTCAGCGTGGCCAGGGCCAGCTCTTTGGCGGTGCTGAGCATCTCCACGCCGGCCTGGTAGTTGCGGGAGGTGGAGATCAGGTTGACCATCTGTGCGACCGGGTCGACATCCGGCGAGTACACATAACCTTCGCCATCGGCCAAGGGATGGTTGGGCTCATAGCGCTTGATCGGCGGTGCATCGCTCTGGGCGATTTCCTTGACCTGTACGCCGGTGAGATTGGGATCGTTGCGGCTGGTGACCGCCTGGAAGATCGGCTCCAGCGGCTTGTACACCGCCTCGGGCGAGCCGGCGATGGAGTCGGCATTGGACAGATTGGACGCAATGGTGCTCATGCGCACCGATTGCGCCTGCAGCGCCGAGCCGGCAATGTCGAAAATGGGCAGGTTACTCATGCGTGTTCCTTACTGGCCGGTAATGGCGGTCAACATCGTCTTGACCTTGGATTCAACGAAGCTCAGCGAGGCGCGGTATTCCAGCGCGGCGCGACCATAGGCGGCACGTTCGGTGTCCGGATCGACGGTATTGCCGTCCAGGCTGGGCTGGGCACCTTCGCGGAGCACCTGGAACGGGTTGAGGCCGTCTGCGTTGCCGATGGCGTAGTGCTGCTCAGCGGTGGCGGTCAGGCTGGCGCCGCTGGCCACGCCCTGCGCCTGACGCAGCGCCGCGTCGAAATCGAGATCGCGAGCCTTGTAGCCCGGGGTGTCGGCATTGCTCAGGTTGCTGGCGATCAGCTTCATGCGCTGCTCGCGCAGCGGCATCGCCTGGGCGTGAATGCCCAGATAGTCGGATATCAGGTTGGCCATGCGCCACCTCCCACGGAACGTTGCCGTGAATGGTGCAAGTGGCGTGCCAGAAGCCGGGGCACTGCCGGAGCAGGTGACGCCGAGTCGCGTCCGGTCGCTTTATCGTGGGTGGTCGCTGACCTGTCGGGGTGGGGCTTGCAACACGACTCAGGCGTATTGGTGGCTCTCGGCAACCTGGCGCAGGCGCTGCAGCACAAAGTCGGCCAGCTCATGCGGGCTGTACTTGGCCACGAAGGCATTGGCACCCACGCGCTCGACCATGGCGTTGTTGAATACCCCCGACAAGGAGGTGTGCAGCAACACGAACAGGCCGGCCAAGCCCGGATGGCGGCGGATTTCCGTCGTCAGGGTATAGCCGTCCATCGCTGGCATTTCGATGTCGGAGATGACCATGGCGTAGCGTTCGGCCGGGTTCTCGCCGGCTGCATGGATCTGCAGCAGATGCTCCAGCGCCTGCTTGCCGTCGGATAGCAGGGTTGCGTTGACGCCGAGTTGGTCCAGCACGCTGCGGATCTGCTGACGCGCCACCCGCGAGTCGTCCACCACCAGCACCTGCATGGGCGGGGCGTCCGCCGGCAGTGCCATGGACGGGTCCAGTACCGCCTCACTGCGCAGCTGGGCGATGTCGGCCAGCACGCTTTCCACGTCGATGACCTGGATCAGCTCGCCCTGGAACCGGGTCACTGCCGTCAGGTAGGTGGACTCCGCCCCCAATTCCGGTGGCGGCTGGATGTCTTCCACCGCGATATTGACGATGCGCTCAACACCGCTGACCAGGAAGCCCTGCACTGATCGGTTGAATTCGGTCACTACCAGGTAGCCGGGCGAGGTGTCGGCGTCCGGTTCGCGCTCGGGGTGGCCGATCGCCAGGCCGAGGTCGAGTACCGGCACCGAACGGCCGCGCACGTCGGCCACGCCGGCAAACTGGGCCGGCAATCCGGGCACCTGGAACAGTCCGGGCCGACGCAGTACTTCCTGCACCTTGAACACGTTCACGCCAAAAAGCTGACGGCCACCCAGCCGAAACAACAGCAGTGCGAGCCGGTTGTGTCCGGCCAGGCGGGTGCGCTGGTCAATGCGGTTGAGCAGGTCTTGTGACATGTCATCGGTATCGGCGGCAGGTGTCGGCAACTTGAGCGCGGTTGTTGCCCGGGTCTGGCACGCGTCTTGCCTGTGTCTAGGCAGATTCGAGCTGATCGGTGGTCATCGCGCATGCGCCTTCTCCTTTTTATATGCCTGTTGTGGCCTGTCTATGGGTTCGCCGCTGCGTTCCAGCCAGTGGAATCCATTCGCGTGGCAGCGCTGACCACGCTGGCGACGGGTGAGGAGGGCGAGGCGGGGGTCGATGCCGGCCTGCGGCTGCCAGCCTGCCCGGTGGCCTTGCAGGCCAGGGCGACCGCCAATACCACCGTTGAGGTCAGCTGCCCTCAGGCCGGCGGCTGGCGCCTGTTCGTTCCGGTGAAGGTACGCCGTGAACAGGGCGTGCTGGTGCTCAATCGCGGCGTCGCCGCTGGAGAAGTCATCTCGCTGGCCGACATCAGTACGGTGAAGCGCGATACCGCGCGCATCGCCGGTGCGGTCCTGTCGCGTCCCGAGGCGGCGGTCGGGCGGGTCGCCCGCCGCGCACTCGCCGCAGGCAGCCTGCTGGCGGCGACCGACCTGGTGGCACCGCGCATCGTTCGTCGTGGTGACAATGTCGCCTTGGTAGCCCGGCGCGGTGGGGTTGAGGTGAGGATGGCCGGCAAGGCCCTGGGTGATGCCGGGGAGGGCGACCGCGTATCGGTGGAGAACCTTTCTTCACGGCGGGTGATGCAGGGTGTGACCACCTCGGCGGGCGATGTGCTTGTCAGTCGCTGAAAGCCCTAAAGAACCCTCGGCCGCGGCCGTTATAGTTTTCGTACAGAATCAGGACTCCATCACATGAGCCAGAAAATCGACGGTGGTATCGCAGCCGCAACCCAGTTGCGCAGCGTGGCGATCAATACCAAGGTGGCCGCAGCCGGCGAGGCAAAGAGCCAGGCCGTGGCACCCGCCGACAGCGTGCGTCTGACCGGCGAGGCGACCCAGCTGCAGGCAGTGCAGCGTGAGTTGTCCGCGGCCCCGGCGATCGACCCGGCCCGCGTCCAGGCCGTCCGTGAGGCCTTGGAGAACGGCAGCTACAAGATCGACCCCGATGCCATCGCGTCGCGCATGCTGGACATGGACCAGCAGCTGCGCGGATGAACCTGAGCATGAGCGATCCGCTGGAGCGGCTGAGCGATGCGCTGGATGGCGAGCAGCGAGCGCTTGTCGAACACGATGTCGCGGCGCTGGTCGCGGCCACCGGCAAGAAGCTGGAGGCGCTGCGGGAACTGGAACGCCACCCGCCGCTGCACAATGGCGAGCGGTTGAAAGAGCTTGCCGAGCGCAACCACGCCAACGGTGTACTGCTGGCGCGGCGCCGGCGCGAGGTCAATTGGGCCCTGCGTCAGTTGGGTCGCAGTGAAGCCGCACCGTCCTACGACGCCAAGGGCCAGGCCCAGACCGTCCACGCAAGGCGGCCCTTGGCGGTTGCCTGACCGCCCGCTCTTCCCGCAGCTCGCATTCATCCGGCTATAGTGGCAGCCCCCACCGTTGCTGTGCCGGTTGCCTGTGAACGCTTCAGATCCTTCAACGCTTGCGCCCATTCCCTCCGCCGCGGCCTTGCGGGCATTGGGCGAGCGGGTGCAGCAGGGCATGCTGGTATTCAACGGCCGGTTCGAGGTCAGCGTGGCCAATGCGTTGGCACGCGATCTTTTTGGCGAGCAGTCTCCCGCCGGTGCGAACCTGGCTCGCGAACTGGAAAACCTGTTGCCGCCTTATGCGCTGCCGCAGTCGCGCGAGACCGGCAAATGGACCGGCAGTCTTCCCGTTGGTGAGCGGGTGATCACCGTGCACCTGCACCATCATGCCGATGCCGCCGGCGATGCCTATCTGGCGCTGTTCCAGCACGTGGATGGCCCAGAGGACTACGAGCGCGAACTGCAACAACGCCACGCCGAGCTGCGCCAAGCCTATCTGCGCCTCAACGGCGCCCAGGAAAAGCTGCTGCAGTCGGAAAAGATGGCCTCCATTGGCCAGCTGGCGGCCGGCGTGGCGCACGAGATCAACAACCCGATCGGCTACGTGCATTCCAACCTGGGCAGCCTGCAGGAATACCTGCGCAGCCTGTTCACCGTGATCGAAGCCTATGAGCGCGCCCTGCGCGCGCCAGATCCCAAGGCCTTGATCCCGGAGATCGACGATATCCGCAACCGGCTGGACATCGACTTCATCAGCCGCGACCTGCCGCAGTTGATGGCCGAGTCACGCGAGGGCATCGAGCGGGTGACGCGCATCGTGCGCGACCTGAAGGACTTCTCCTATTCCGGCCGCGACGAATCCTGGAAGTTGGTGGACCTGCACGCAGGGCTTGAATCGACCATCAACATCATCTGGAACGAGCTCAAGTACAAGGTGACGCTTGAGCGCCGTTACGGCGAATTGCCGATGATTGAATGCCTGCCGTCGGAGTTGAACCAGGTCTACATGAACCTGCTGCTCAATGCCGGCCATGCCATTGCCGACCGCGGCAACATCATCGTCAGTACCGGCGTGGACGGCGATGAGGTGTGGGTGGAGTTCCAGGACAACGGCGCCGGTATTTCGCCGGAGCTGCGCCAGCGCATCTTCGATCCGTTCTTCACCACCAAGCCGGTGGGCAGCGGTACCGGCCTTGGCCTGTCGATCTCCTACGGCATCATCAACAAGCACCACGGCCGCATCGACCTGGACAGCACGGTGGGCGAGGGCTCGCGCTTCCGCATCGTTCTGCCGATCCGCCAGCCCAAATGACGGTGTCGGGGTGATGGCGTCAGGTTGAACTGACGCCCTGTTTTTCATCATGCGTGCGAAATGCCTGGCGGATGTGTTCGCGCAGTTCGTCGTCGTTCCACGGCTTGGTCAGGAATCGATAGATGGCGCCGCGGTTGATGGCGTCGGTGACGGTGTTCAGGTCGGTATAGCCGGACAGCACCAGGCGGATGGTATCGGGGTAGAGCATTTTCACCCGGCCCAGGAATTCGGTACCGCTCATGTCGCTCATGCGCTGGTCCGACAGGATCACCTGCACATCGTTGATCGCCAGCAGGTCGAACGCATCGCGCACATTGCCGGCCGCCAGGATCCGGTAACCATCGCGACGGAACAGGCGGACCAGCGAGCGCAGGACGTTCTCTTCGTCGTCCAGCAACAGCAGCGTGCGATCAGGCCGGGTTTCGGCGAAGGCCTCCGGGCGCAGGTAACGGCGGCGCAGGGTCATGCCGGCGGCGTCGGCCGACATCGGCTCGCCGAACAGATAGCCCTGGAACACGTCGCAATCATTGCGGCGCAGGAAGCCCAGCTGCGCCTGTGACTCCACCCCGTTGGCAATCACAGTCATGCCCAGCTGGTGGCCCATGGCGATGATGGCGCGGCTGATGGCGGCTTCACGGTTGGCGGCCGGTGCGCTTTTGATGAAGGTCCGGTCGATCTTCAGCTTGTCCACCGGATAGCGCACCAGGGCGCTGAGGCTGGAATCGCCGGTGCCGAAGTTGTCCAGGCACAGGCTGATGCCCTCGTTGCGCAGGCTGGCCAGGGTTTCATGCACGAAATTCACGTTGTTGGTCAGCGCGCTTTCGTTGATCTCCAGGGTAAGCATGCGTGCAGGCACGCCGATGGATTGCAGCAGGGTCATCACTTCGGGGAAGAAGTTGGGCCGCAGCAGCTGCAAGGTGGAGACATTGACCGAAACATTGAAGTCCTCGAAGCCCTGGTCCCGCCATGCCTTGGCTTGGCGCAGCGACATCTCCAGCACCCAGGCGCCGATCTGCACGATGATGCCCAGCCGTTCGGCGGTACGCATGAAGCGCTCCGGCACCAGCATGCCCAGGGTGGGTGATTGCCAGCGCAACAATGCTTCCATGCCAACGACGTGGCCGTCGCGGGCACTGACCAAGGGCTGATAGCGCAGGCGCAGCTCGCCGTTGTCGATGGCATCGACCAACTGCCGGGAGATGATGCTTTCACTGTGCGCACTGCTGGGTTTGTGCAGCACATGCACATGCACGGCGTTGCCGCCTTCCCGGCTGGCCTGGTGCAGCGCATCCTCGGCCATGTCCAGCAAGGTCGTGGTGCTGCCGGCATGCTCCGGGCACAGGCTGACGCCGAGCTTGCCGGTCAGGAAAAGGGTGTAGGGCAACACGGAAAGCGGCAACTCGATCTGCTGGCGGATTTCTTCAGCCAGTTCCTCGGGCGAGGGTACGCCGCTGCCGCGCTGCACGGCGATCAGGAACTCGTCGCTGCCATGCCGCCACAGCCGTCCGCGGCCGGCGAGGAAGCCGCGCAGACGGTCGGCAATCAGGACCAGTGCCTGGTCACCCACCTCGGCACTCATGTTCTCGTTCACCGAGGCGAAGTGATCGATATCCAGGTGCATCAGGATCAGTCCGGGGCCGCCACGATAGGCCGCCTCGACCAGGGCCAGCAGTTCGGGATTGCCGGCACCCAAGCGTACGGGGCGCGCATCGCTGCGATCTGCTGGGCTGGGGCTGGGGGCGTTCCACATCGTCGAAAAAATCCTGGGCTATGGGGTGTCAGTGGGCGGCGGCGTACGGCAGGTGCAAATCAATGCGGGTGCCTTCGCCCGGTGCTGTTTCGATACTGAGGCTGCCACCGGCACTCTGCGCGCGTTCGCGCATTACGATCATTCCAAGGCCGCGGGGGCCATCCGGGTCAAACCCTTCGCCATCATCGACCACCCGCAGCTGGAGACCGCTGTCGGCATCGGCATGCAGTTGCAGCGAGACCTGGCTGGCGCGGGCATGGCGCAGTGCATTGGTCAGGCTTTCCTGGGCAATACGAAAGCAGGCCTGCTCCACTTCGTTGCTGGGACGACGGGGCAGGTTACCAACATCCAGCAGCAGCTCGACCGGTGTGGAGCGGAACAACATATTGGCCTGCCAGCGCAGCGCGGCCTCCAGGCCCAGTGCGTCCAACTGCGGCGGGCGCAGCAGCATCGACAGGTTGCGCAGCTTGGTGACGGTGCTGTCGGCCAGTTCGATGATCTGGTCGATGTCGTCCTGGCGGCGGGCAGTATCGGTTTCGTCGCGCGAGGCGCAGGCAGCCAGCTTGATCGCGGTGATGGCTTGGCCAATATCGTCGTGCAGGTCACGGGATATCGACCTGCGCTCATCCTCCTGCAGGGAGAACAGGCGCCCAGCCATGGCCTGCAGCTCCGCGTTGCTGACGGCAAGCGCAGCACGCCCGCGTTCGATCTCACTAAGGTCGTGGATGACGAACAGGTAGCAGGAGGTTTGGGCGAAGCGGATGGGCCGCGCGATCACCGAGCACTGCAGCACTTCATCGTTGCGTCCCCGCAATGACATGGGGAACGGGGTCTCGTCGCTGCAACCGGCCAGCGCAATGTCATTGGCAAGCCGCTGCGCATACGCTGGGGTATCGATGGCCAGCAGTCGCTTCGCCGCTGGATTGGCGTAAGCAAGCGTTCGTCCGTCGCTGATGACCACTGCATCGGGCATGGCCGTGGCCAGCTGCTGAAATACAGCCGCGTCCGTGTCTGCACTGGGAACAGGGCGGAGCACCCTGCGTGTCAGCAAGCCCAACACCACGCACAAAAGTAGTGCGATGGCCGTCACGCTTTGCCAGCCCGTACGCTGCATGACAGCGATTGCGAGCACGGCGCCAGCGAGCAGCGCCGCGACAATCAGCGAGGCCAGCACTGGCAGCCGAAGGCAGTGCCGGCGCTGGCCAGAGGCCGCAGCAGTAGGGGAAGAGGCAGGGGCCGGGCCGGCGTCCATGGGCAGGGGATTTGCGGAGCGTCGCGCCATCTTAACGAGTTGTGCGGATATGGCACGACGTAGTGCTCAATTCTCCCTATCCGATGCCGCTATGGATTAGGTCCCCGAATTGCCGGGTGTGGAGATCGAACGCGTGGATCGCGGCCTTATAGCAACCCTGCTTCGTCACCCGTTGAGCGCAGCGCTGGTGCTCCTCGACCCGGAGGGCCAGCCGTTGGCCGCCAACGGCCAGGCCCGTGAGCTGGGCTTGCCGGCCACCTTGTCGCGTTACAGCGCCCAGTTGGCAGGCAGTCGCGTGGCAGCCGCCGAGCAGGACTTGGTCGCTTGCCTGCTGCCGGCGGGTTGCAACTGCATGGAAGGAGCGCTGAGTGCCCTGCGAGCACCCGACGGCAATGCTCTGGGCTATCTGTACACGTCCGCCGCAAGCGACGCGCAGCGCAGTGAGCGCTGGATGCAGGCCATGCAGGCCGCCGGCCATCGCTTGTGGGACTGGGACCTGGGAGCAGACCACCTGGTAGTGACGCGGCCGGACCAGGCACCCGTGGATATGTTGCCCGCGCTGGGCCTGTTGGATGACGTGCATCCGGACGATCAGGCACAGCTACGAGAGGCGATCCTGCTTCATTTGCAGGACGCGGAGGTCCCGTTCACCTGTCAGTTCCGCGTACGCCAACCCGATGGCCGCTGGCGCTGGGTAATGAACCGGGGCAAGGTGGTTGCACGTGGCGGTGATGGCCGGCCGCAGCGCATGATCGGCACTTCCACCGACATCCAGCAACAGAAGCAGCTGGAAGACGAGCTACGTGCGCAGCAGGCCTTGTTGCGTCGCGCGCAACGTGTTGCCGGCATGGGCAGTTGGGCGTGGGACGCGCACAGCGGTCAGTTGGAGTGGTCCGCCGAGTTGGTCACTGCGATCGGCTGGGAGCAACCGGCCCTGCCGCGTGGGCGTCAGTGGATGCGGCAGCTGGGCGGAGAAACCCGACAGCAGCTGTTCGCTCATTGGCGGCGGTTGTTGGACGACGGCCAGCCGGGCAGCTTTGACCTTACCTGGGGACGGGACCCGTTGTACCAGCAGCATCTGCGGATCTGGCTGGAAGTCGAACGCGATGGCGCAGGGCAGCTGCAGCGGGTGCTGGGACAGGTGCAGAACATCAGCGGGCAGCGCCGCACGGACGCGTTGATACGTTGGCGCACCGAACTGCTTAACCGGGTCTCGGCGCTGGGCCGGATTGGCGGTTGCGAGATCGAAGTCGAGACCCGGCTGATGCAGTGGACCGAGGAGTGCTATCGCATCCATGGCCTGCGCAAGGCGCCGGTGACGTTGGATCAGGCGTTGGCGCTATACACCCAGGACTCGCGCGACAGTTTCGAGGCCGCCTTGACCCGTATCGCGGCCGGCGGGCTGCCGGAACAACTGGATCTGTGCTTCTACCGGCCCTCGGGTCAGCGGATATGGGTGCAGGTGCTGGTGGAACTGGACCGCCGCGACGGCTTGCCGGAGCGCTACGTTGTGCTGTTCCGCGATACCACCCGCGAACGGGAAGCCGACGAGCGGCTGGAACTGCTGGCGCACTATGACCTGCTGACCGGGCTGCCCAACCGCATGCTGCTGCGCGAACAGGCAGGCGAGGCGATGATCGAGGCGAGCGAACGCGGGGCCATTCTGGCCATGCTGTTCATCGACCTGGATGGCTTCAAGAGCATTAACGATACCTTCGGCCACGCCACCGGCGACATGCTGCTGAAGGCAGCGGCGGCGCGACTGCACCAGAACCTGCGCAATGCGGACCTGTTCGCCCGCTTCAATGGCGATGAGTTCATCGTGATCCTGCGCAACCTCGCCGAGCCGGACGATGCCGGCCATGTGGCGCGCAAGCTCATTGCTTCACTGGCCGAGCCGCTGTACCGCGACGACGTCACCCTCAAGGTTGGCGCCAGCGTGGGTATCGCGCTGCAGGACGAGACCCGTAACGATTTCGACAGTCTCCTGCGTGCCGCCGATGCCGCCATGCATGCCGCAAAGGAAGCAGGGCGCAATACTTACCAGTACTACAGCCAGGACGCGCTGGCACGCACGCAGCGTCGCCTGGACATCGAGCACGCGCTTCATGGTGCGGTGGACCGCGATGAGTTCAGCCTGGTCTACCAACCGCTGGTGGACGCGCGCGAGGGCCAGCCGCCTTCCATCGAGGCCTTGTTGCGCTGGAACAGCGCGAAGCTGGGTATCTGTCCGCCCACCGAGTTCATCCCCATCGCGGAAAAATGCGGCGAGATCGTGCGCATTGGCGACTGGGTGCTGGAAGAAGTGTGCCGGCAGGCAACGGTGTGGGAACAGGCAGGGCTGCAGTTCGAGCGGGTGGCGGTGAATGTTTCGGCCATCCAATTGCGCGAGCGAGGATTTGCCGAGCGCGTGGTGGCCATCTGCAAGCAGTACGGCTGGCCGCCGCATCGCCTGGAGCTGGAGCTGACCGAGTCCGCCTTGATCCGCGACACGGACACCTTGCGCCAATGCTTCGACATCTTCGATCAGCACGGTATTCCGCTGGCGGTGGATGATTTCGGTACAGGCTTTTCCAACCTGCACTACCTCAATCGCTTCCCGGTGCAGCGGCTGAAGATCGACCGCAGCTTCGTCCAGGGCATGCTGCATGATGCGGGCACGGCCGAAGTCACCCAGGCCATCGTGCACCTGGGCCATGCGTTGGGCATGCGTGTGGTTGCCGAAGGGGTGGAGACCACGGCAGAGGCGGCGATGTTGCAACGGCAGGGCTGCGATGCGCTGCAGGGCTATCTGTTCGCCCGCCCGCTGCGACCGCGCGAGATGGTGCAGTGGCTGAAGCAGGATCATTCCCAGGCGGCAACTGATTTGCCACAGCTACAGGCACCGGAGTACGCCCACGCCAGCCTGTGAGGCTGGCGTGGTCCTGGCGGTACTGCCCAACACGGCAGTCGTCGCCGTGCCGGGCGCGATATGGCCGGCACCCAAGCAGTGCCGAACCATGCTTGGCAGGGGCTTTACGAGCAAAGGCAAAAGCCCCCTCATCCGCCCCTGCGGGGCACCTTCTCCCGTGAACGGGAGAAGGGCCAAGGCCAGGCATCATCTGCAGACAAGGCAAGGCATCATTTGTAGTGCCGAGCCATGCTCGGCAGGGGCATTACGAGCAAAGCCAAAAGCTCCCGTCATCCACCCCTGCGGGGCATCTTCTCCCGTGAACGGGAGAAGGGCCAGGCATCATCTGTAGCCAAAGCCAGGCATCATCTGTAGTGCCGAGCCATGCTCGGCAGGGGCATTACGAGCAAAGCCAAAAGCTCCCC
>NZ_DAMBEF010000024.1:50712-57385 GCF_032061965.1 Stenotrophomonas sp.
CATCATCTGTAGCCAGGGCCAGGCATCATTTGTAGTGCCGAGCCATGCTCGGCAGAAGCTTTCCCGGCAACGTTTGCGGGTGCATCAAAACGCGCAACCAGCACCGATTGCCACAAGCTTCGCGGCCTGAGCCGGGCCCGCGGGTGCAGGCAAACACAGATCCCATCCAATGCTGATGGACAGCCAGTCTTGCGCTGCGTCGCGATCTGGGCGCCCGGCGAGCAGCTGCAGCCACTCCTGCCGGGCCGATTCCTCCAAGGCGCACAATTGCTTGCTACGTTCGCTGGACTGCGCCGTGACGGCGCCCTCTGGGAGCTGGGACATGGTTGCCGTTACGCCAAAACCCCGGCCAAAGGCCGGGGTTTGAAGGAACGCGTGTGCGTTGCGTGGCTCAGAACAGTTCCACGGTGCCGGCGCCCATGCTCTGCTGGGTAACCGGCTTGTGTGGCGGGCGCTCCCATTCGATGCGCATGTCGCGCAGGCGGCTGCCGGTGCGCTGCAGGGCGGTGACCAGTTCGCCATCGAACACGCCACCATTGCGATGCAGCAGCTCCTGCAGGGCGACGGCCTCGCGGTTGATCGCGGTCAGGCGGTCCAGGTGGGTGTGTACCCCGCCCAGGGCCTGGGTGGCGATGTCTTCAAACTGCAGGGCGCGTACCGCCTCGGCCACGCTACCGTCGATGGCGCGGCCGCACTCGGAAATCTCGCGCATGCCGTCACCCAGCGAGGCGTTGATGGCCGCAACGTTGTCCAGCATCGCCGCCGCTTCATGGCGTGCTTCGCGGGAGCGGTCCATGTCGCGCGAGGCCATGTGCGAGACCGTTTCACGGACCTTTGCGATGGCGTCCTTGGAGCTGTGTGCCAGCTTGCGGATCTGCTCGTTGAACGTGGTCGAACGCTCGGAAAGGTTGCGGACTTCGTCGGCCACCACCGCGAAGCCTCGGCCGGCTTCACCGGCGCGGGCGGCTTCGATCGCGGCATTCAGGGCCAGCAGGTTGGTCTGGTCGGCAATCGACTTGACGTCCTCCAGCAGCGAGAAGATGCCGTCCAGGTGCTGCGCCATCTGGTCGATGTGCTGCACGGTATTGCTGCTCTGGCCGCTTACCTGCTCCAGCGCCTCGACCAGTTGTTCCATCTGCTGGCTGGCGTGCTGGGCAAACCGTGCGACATCCACGCCACTGCCGCCATCTTCACTGGCACGGTCGACGACGCGGGCCAATGCCTGGCTTTGCTGGCGCGATTTGCGGCTCATCGCATCAAAACTGCTGCCCAGGCCGGATACCGCCTGGCGGATCAACTCACGCGCGCGTTCAATCTCGCTGCGCGAACCGTCGATCTCATTGCTGACGAAGCTGCGCAGCTCGTTGAGCAGTTGGTCCTGCTCCTTCAATACCTTGGCGTGCTCGGGCGAGCGCTGGGCCTGCGCGTGGGCGCTCCAGTACGCAAACACCAGCCAACTCAGGACCATGGTGGTCAGGATGGCCCAGACCGCGGCGGTGGGCCAGGACAGCGCGAAGGCGAGCGAAAGCAGGAGGGTCAGGGCAAGCGGAGCTGCCAGGCGGATTGCAATACGTGAATACATGGACGTTCTCGGGAGAGTCACGAATGCAGTATCGGCCGCAGTGGGGGGCTCTTTAGTGCCCGCGACGACAATCCCCGAGTGGATGCATGAGTGCCCGCTGCAATCCGGCAGCGGGCGGTGGTTCAGCGCAGCAGTCGATTGATGGCTTCGCCCATTGTTTTGCGCGAGAACAGGAAATCCCAGTAGCTGCCACCGAGCTGGCGCCACAGGACCGCAGAGCGCACGGCAGCCAGCAGCAGGGCGCGGATCTCGGCCACCACCATCGCCTGCCCCAGGTAATGCGGGTTGCCTTGGACCATGATGCGTGGCTTGAGCTGGCTGATGGTGTCCGCATACAGGGCGCCCATGGCACTGAGGATATCCGGGTGGTTGCTTTCCCCCAGTTCCTGCACGCGGCCGGCGCTGCGGGCGATGCCAGCCTCGACCTTGTCGACGGTGGCACCTTCGCGCACGAAGCGGCGCTCCAGTTGCATCACCGACAGTGCCAGACGCGGCAGCAGATCGTCCTTGCCCTGGTTGCTGAAGTAGTCACGCAGCAGGCGCAGGCCGGGCTCCACTGCGCGGACGCTGCCATAGACGGCGGCCGGGGAGGGCGCATCGATGCGCATCACGCTGTCCATCGCGGTACGCACCACGGCCGCCTCGGAATGGCCGGTTTCGGCGATGCGGCGCACCTGCTGCAGGGCCTGGGCAATGCCGGCCAAGGCCAGAACGCGGTCGTCGAAGGAAAAACTCATTGCTTACCTCTCAAGGAGAAACGGAAGCGCCCAAACGGCGCTCCAACGGTGCGTCGGTTGCGGTTATCACGGCGCCGCCAAGGCATTCCATGCCGTCATACAGCACCAGCGATTGCCCTGGCGTCACGGCCCGTTGTGGCCGCGCGAAATGCACATCGAGGGTGCCATCGTCGCGCACCTGGACGGTGCAGGGTTCATCGGGCTGACGATAGCGGGTCTGCGCGGTGCAGTCGAAACGTGCCGCTGGCGGCGCACCGGCGATCCAGTGCATGGGTTCGCTGCGCAGCCAGCTCGATTGCAGCCAAGGGCTGTCATGGCCCTGATCGACATACAGGATATTGCGTGCCACGTCCTTGCCGACAACAAACCATGGGGCGGCCGGGCGGCCACGCACGCCGCCGATGTTCAGGCCTTCGCGCTGGCCCAGGGTGAAATAGAACACGCCGGGATGGCGCGCGATGAACTGGCCCTCGGGGTCGTGGATCTCGCCCTCGCGAGCTGGCAGGTATTGGCCCAGGAACTCGCGGAAGTCGCGCTCGCCGATGAAACAGATGCCGGTCGAGTCCTTCTTGGCATGGGTAGGCAGGCCGGCGTCACGGGCGATCCTGCGCAGGTCGCTCTTTTCCATGTGGCCGATCGGGAACAGAGTTGCCGCCAACTGGGCCTGGCCCAACTGGTGCAGGAAATAGCTCTGGTCCTTGCCGCGGTCGGCGCCGCGCAGCAGCCGCCAGCGTCCATCGCGCTGTGCGACCTGTGCATAGTGACCGGTGGCGATGCGCTCGGCGCCCAGCTCGCGGGCGGCATCCAGGAAGTGCTTGAACTTGACCTCGCGGTTGCACAGCACGTCGGGGTTGGGCGTGCGACCGGCCGCGTATTCGGCCAGGAAGTGTTCGAACACGCCCTGCCAGTACTCGGCCGAAAAATCGCGGAAATGGAACGGAATGTCCAACCGACCGCATACCGCCACGGCGTCGCGGCGGTCCTCTTCGGCGCGGCAGTGGCCACTGCCATCGTCGGCCCAGTTCTGCATGAACAGTCCGGCCACATCCAGGCCTTGCTGCACCAGGGCCAGTGCGGCGACGGAAGAATCAACGCCGCCGGATACACCGACGACGATACCCGGGTTACTCACGGTATGTGCCTCAACATCGACAACGGATAGCGCTGACCAGCCAACCAGTCCGACACCGTGTGCCAGACCAGCGGGCTGCGCAGCCGCGCCATGTCGGCCTGCAGGGCAGTGGGCGAAAGCCACAGCGCCTGCACGATGCCGGCATCCAGCGCCTGTTCTGGGTGGTGCTGCAGGGGTTCGGCTTCAAAGGCGAAGCGCAGGAACGGGGTGCCATCATCGGCAGTCCACTGGTAACTGCCGATGAAGCCGGTCAGGCGCACGTCCCAGCCGGTCTCCTCACGCGTCTCGCGGACCGCTGCCTGCAGCAGCGTTTCACCCGGCTCCAGGTGGCCGGCCGGCTGGTTCAACACCCGGCGGCCGCCCTTGTCCTCTTCAACCAGCAGCAGCTGACCGGCGCGGGACACCACGGTGGCCACGGTCACATGTGGCGCCCAGCGCTGGGACTGCAGGGCATTCACGCTCAGTAGTCGTCCTTGGAGGTCAGTTCCTTCTCCATCCCGTCGGCGCTCTTGGCGGCGGCGTCGATGGCATCGGACAGGACCTCCGCGCTGGCGTTTGCGTCGATCTTGACCACGAACATGGCCATATCGCTCTGCTTCACCCAGCTGCCCAGCTTGGAGTCGTTGGAGTCTTCCAGCAGGCGGTTGGCGACCGGGGCCGGGAAGGCCGGGGTGGCGGACTTGTAGCCCGGCGACCAGATCTCACGGACATTGTGGCTGCCGTAGCTTTCGACATTGGAACGGACGTAGACCAACTGGGTACGGTCATCATCCATTTCAAAAACAAGCTGGTAGTCGCCGTCACCGTCAACTTCGTACTTGTACTCCAGGCCGTCCAACAGGCGGCCCACGGCGCGGTCGGGTTCACCGGCTATCGCGCTCCCCATGGCCCCTGCAAACAGGGCTGCCACGACGCCACCGGCAATAAACTTCTTCATTTCGTCCCCAATAGACAGTTGATTGGTCCCTGAATTGTGCGGGGGCAGGGGGGGCGCCGTCCAATCGTGTCCGGTCTGCACGCGGGCGAGCCGCTATAATGGGGGGATGCCACAACAGCCCCAACACGAACAGGACCATGGCCTGCTGGTTGCCCCCAGCAAGCCGGAGATCGCGCCGCCGCCGCAGTACCAGGTGATGCTGCTCAATGATGACTACACGCCGATGGACTTCGTCATCACGGTACTGCAGGACTTTTTCTCGATGGACCTGGACAAGGCGACCCAGGTGATGCTGCATGTCCACACCCGTGGCCGCGGCATCTGCGGTGTGTACACCCGCGAAGTTGCCGAAACCAAGGTGGCCCAGGTCAACGAGTTCTCGCGCATGAACCAGCACCCGCTGCTGTGCACGATGGAGCGCGCCTGAGGCCTCGGCTCGCCGCGCGTGCCGGGCCATGCTGCCTCTTACGTGTGGCGTACCCGGCGTACTGACCTCGTCGGCGGAACACCGCGTTTCAGCCTGCCCTGGCAGTTGCACTGCGCCGTACCCGGAGCGCGCCATGCCTGTTGGCGCAAAGTCCTGCCATGGCGTGGACTTGTGACCCATGCCCAACACTCCCACGAAACTGAATGCAGGATTCACGGGGTGCAGAATTTGCGCATATTGCTGACGCAACCTCTACATCCGCGTAGCTAGGGTGCTGGAAAAGGCGCAGCCAGGCCGCATATTGTCTCCAACCGGAATCGGAGTGCCCCACATGTTCAGTAAAGACCTCGAGCAGACCATTGGTCAGTGCTACAAGCGCGCCCGCGAGGCCCGGCACGAGTACATGACGGTTGAACATCTTTTGCTGGCACTGCTGGAGAACGCTTCGGCCCAGGCCGTACTGAAAGCCTGCGGTGCCGACTTGGACCGTCTGCGCAGCGAACTGGAAAAGGCGATCAACGCCTCGGTGTCACTGCTGGCCGAAGACGACGGCCGCGATACCCAGCCTACCCTGGGCTTCCAGCGGGTGCTGCAGCGGGCGGTCTATCACGTGCAGTCCTCGGGCAAGAAGGAGGTCACCGGTGCCAACGTGCTGGTGGCGATCTTTGGCGAGAAGGAGTCCCACGCGGTCTATTACCTCAACCAGCAGGATGTGACCCGGCTGGACGTGGTCAATTACCTGTCCCACGGCGTGGGCAAGAACGGTAGCGATGACGCCGACATGTCCCCGCCGCTGGATGGGGAAGGCCGTGCGGAGGGCATGGAGGGCGAGGGCAAGGGCGATTCCCTGGCCGAGTTCGCCAGCAACCTCAACGAGGCGGCCAAGGCCGGCCGTATCGACCCGCTGGTTGGTCGTCGTGACGAGATCGAACGGACCATCCAGGTCCTGTGCCGCCGCCGCAAGAACAACCCGCTGTACGTGGGCGAGGCCGGCGTGGGCAAGACTGCCATTGCCGAAGGCCTGGCCAAGCGCATCGTCGACGGCGAGGTGCCGGAAGTACTGGCCGATGCAGTGATCTACTCGCTGGACCTGGGCGCGCTGGTTGCCGGCACCAAGTACCGCGGTGATTTCGAGAAGCGCCTGAAGGGCGTGATCACTTCGTTGAAGAAGATCCCCAACGCGGTGCTGTTCATCGACGAGATCCACACCATCATCGGGGCCGGCTCGGCGTCGGGTGGCACCATGGATGCGTCCAACCTGATCAAGCCGGCGTTGGCCTCGGGCGAGCTGCGCTGCATCGGCTCGACCACCTTCCAGGAATACCGCGGCATCTTCGAGAAAGACCGTGCGCTGGCCCGTCGCTTCCAGAAGATCGACATCGTCGAGCCGACGGTGGGCGAGGCCTATGAAATCCTCAAGGGCCTGCGTGGCAAGTACGAGGCGCACCATAGCGTCACCTACGCCGATGACGCTCTGCGCGCGGCAGTGGACCTGTCGGTCAAGCATATCGGTGACCGCCTGCTGCCGGACAAGGCCATCGACGTGATCGACGAGGCCGGTGCACGCCAGCGCTTGTTGCCTGAGGGTGAGCGCAAGCAGCGCATCGACATCGAGGAAATCGAGGCGATCATCGCCAAGATGGCGCGCATCCCGGCCAAGCAGGTCACCGCGACCGACAAGGACGTGCTGCAGCACCTGGAGCGCAACCTGAAGATGGTGATCTTCGGCCAGGACCCGGCCATCGAATCGTTGGCGTCGGCGATCAAGTTGTCGCGGTCCGGTCTGGGCAATCCGGAAAAGCCGATCGGCAACTTCCTGTTTGCCGGCCCCACCGGCGTGGGCAAGACCGAGGTGACC
>NZ_DAMBEF010000025.1:0-10931 GCF_032061965.1 Stenotrophomonas sp.
GTGCTGCGCAAGCTGCTGTGGGACGAGGTGGACTCGGTGGTGATGACCTCGGCCACGCTTACCGGCGGCGGCGATTTCCAGTCGCTGGCGATCGACAATGGCATTCCGGAAGAAGCCGAGATGGTGTCGCTGGCCTCGCCGTTCGACTTGCCCAACCAGGCCGAGTTGATCGTGCCGCAGTTCCCGGTGACGCCGGATGACCGCGAGCGTCATCCCAAGGAAGTGGCCAAGTATCTGGCCGCCGAGCTGGATTGGGACAAGGGCAGCATGGTGTTGTTCACCTCGCGCTGGAAGATGGAAAAGGTGGCCGAGCTGATGCCGGCAACACTGCGCAAGAAGGTGCTGGTGCAGGGCGATGGCGCCAAGCAGAAGATGATCGACGAGCACATCAAGCGCACGTCGGCGGGCGAGGGTTCGGTGTTGTTTGGTTTGAACTCGTTTGGTGAAGGCCTGGACCTGCCGGGCGAGGCCTGCACCACGGTGGTGATCACCCAGGTGCCGTTCGCGGTGCCGACCGACCCGCAGACCTCGACCTTGAGCGAGTGGTTCGAGAGCCGCGGCTTGAACTCGTTCAACCTGATCGCGATCCCGCATGCGCTGCGCACCTTGACCCAGTTTTCCGGGCGCTTGATCCGTACCTCGACCGATACCGGGCGGGTGATCATTCTGGATTCGCGCTTGCTGACCCGCCGGTATGGCAAGCGCATCATTGATTCGCTGCCGCCGTTCAAGCGGGTTATTGGCTGAGGCAGGAGGCTGCGCCTCCGTCCCTCTCCCCAACCCCTCTCCCGCAAGGGGAGAGGGGCTACAACTGCAATTGCAGACGGTGCTCGCGCTCGCCGGGCGTCAAAGCCCCTCTCCCCTCGCGGGAGAGGGGTTGGGGAGAGGGGGAATCTCCCAACTGGCGCAACCCTCCGCCAACCCGTAAAGTTCGCCGCCTTTCCTTGGATCCCGACCCCCAATGGCCACTCCCCACGCCGCCTTCCCCTGGACAGCACAGCTGCAGCGCCTGCAGCAGCGCGATAGCGCGCTGGCCATGCTGGCGGCATTGCCCATGTTCGCTGCCGAAGACAATGCGCTGACAGCTGCAGGGCAGGCACTGGAGCTGCTGTTGCTGGCCGGTGAGCATCTGCTCAAGGCGGATACGGATGTTGGTTTGGTCGCTGATGAGTTGCGCCGCTACCAGAAGTTCGCGCCACCGGGGCGTCCGTCGGTGCAGATCGTGCAGTTGCGTCGGCAGCAGTCGACGGTGCAACAAGCGCAGCGAGTTGCCAGGCAGGCATTCATTCGCACCGCCGATGGCTTCGCACGCGCGATCGCGCTGGACGTGCCGCAGAAGTTGGGCGTGGTGGAAACGGTGATGCGCTGGCTGCGCGCGAACCTGGCCTAGTTCGCGGGGCGATTGCGCGCAAAAGCGTGGCTTCATTGCTGCTGTGCGCAGTTTTCAGGGCTTTACTAGAAGTCGCAACCGCCTTTTGGCACCATCCGGATGGCACCCCCAAGGGCGCAGGGTTCCATTTCAATCGGCGGATAGGAAATGGGGCCGACTGTCACGGTGCCAGTACCGCCAGTGTCACCGCCCCCGGGGAACACAATACCCCCGCTGCCGCCGCCCGGAGCTGGCGAGGGGACTGGGTCGATGGGGACCCTTTCATCCGTGATGTATTCGCCGCTGAAGGTCTGATGGTAGGTGGCGCAGTGCGTATCATTGCAGACCATATAGGTGGTGCCAGTGGCATACATCCATAGCGGAACCCAGTCGTCGATCGGCGCAAGTTGGTTTTCCAGGAACTGCCTTGTCAGTGGATCGATTACAGGGGCCTGAACCAAGCACCCGTTGTCGCAGTAGATCGGCCCCCGCTCCCAGGCGTACAAGTATGAGCACGTGAGCCCCACCGCCAGTACAGCTGCGATCACCGCGATCCGATGCCTACGGGCTCTGTACTGATCTTTGTTTTTCGCTACAGCATCCATCATGGATCTCCATTCCTTTGGCGCGTGACAGTTCAATTTGTTGCTGGGTCATCTCTTTTCTAAGCACCTCCATGCTCGCTTGCGGGATGAATCTCGGATCGATCTTCTCAACTGCCTGGTAGTAGGCGTAGCTGTTGACCAGATCCCTATCGGTTAGAACGCCGACCCTGTAAGCATTGCCTAGCCCAAGCAGCGCTTCGACATTTCCGCCTGCTGCAGCAACCATCAAGTAGCGCATGGATTTTTCCTTGTACCGGGTTAGTGCATAGGGATCCTTGAGCATCTCAGCAGGCCCACCAAGGGTTGCTTCTGGATCTGCCGCGTAGAGAAGCTGTGCACCCAGGTGACCTTGTGATGCTGCGAGATCAAGCCAGGCTGCAGCGCTTTCGTAGTTCTCGGCTTCCAGATTCCTGCAAGCCTCATACGTTGAGGATGTGATGGATGCCGGGCCGCGGGTTTCATACCGTTTCAGCATGTCCACGCACTCGCGAACTTTCAGATAGATGCCATAGGAAGCCCTTGCATTGCCTGCGAGTGCGGCCTTGCGAAGATCACGCACTACCCTCTGCGCGTCTCCCTCCGGCACCTGGCCCATGGACACGACGGTGTAGGCGCGCCCGCCCAGGTTTCTTGTCTCAATGCCATTGCGGTTGTTGCGCTGGCGTGGCTGAGCCGCGAGCGTGTTGCTTGAGCTCGGGGAGTCCGCGATTGCTACCGCTACCGGCGGTAGCTTGATATCGCCGTCATTCTGTCCGCGTTGTGTGCAGGCGGCGAGCGACGCAGCCGCAATCAATGCCACTGCGACACCTTTCATCGGACTTCCACTCCTTTGTTGCCTCAGCAGGTGCAGCCCAAAACTGCCGCCAAGTGGCGCATGGAGGTACGTCTCGAGTATTTCAAACGAGATGCATTAACGATAATGACCAGAAGAGATGTGGTGCCTCTGTCGGGCAGCGATTGCACGTGAATCGTGTCGAATCGCTATGGCAGCGACGCATGCTTGAAGGCCAAGGAGCACGCTTGGCCAAGCCCTTGTCGAAGGACTGAACGGAAAGCGTTGCAGCGACAGCTGTCTCAGTGCCAAAGACCCAGGATCAAACCAAACAGCACGAACTGCGCGGTGTGGTAGCCGCCATCAATGGCCCACAACTTCCCGCTGCGCTGCGCGAACTGATAGTTGATGCCGAAGCTCGCTGCGACCATGCCAAACCCTGCGACCACTCCGCATAACAGCGCCTTGCGCAGTTGCGGTGCCGGCCCGAGGAACCAGGCGAACGCGAACGCTGCGACCAGCGAAAACACGAACGCCACGCCAAATACCTTGCCCGGGTGCCCCTGCGGCACGTCCCCACCGTTCTCCCGGTTCCAGGCACGGCCGAACAGTGCTGGCGAATACCACAGCCCGCCCAGCAGAAAACTGGATACAGCAGCAAGCACCACGGCATAGACGTTCATGCGTTTCCCCAGAGCAGTGAGCGATGCCGCATCCTAGCGCCGCCGCAGCCGCTTGCGTAGCTGCTGCCAAAAAAGAAGACCGGCGGGTTTCCCTGCCGGCCTCCTACCTCTCACACGTTTGCGACGATGCCGCTCAGGCTTCCAGTGCCGCGGCGGGCCCGAAGAATTCGTAGTGGGTCTGGGACTCCGGCACGCCGACATCACGCAGCAGCTTCTTTACCTGGGCCATGAACGGCTTCGGCCCCAGGAAGTACGCGTCCACGTCACGCTCGGCCGGCAGCCACTGCTCCAGCAGCGCGTTGCTCAGCAAACCATCGGCATCGGCCTTGTCGCCCGGCAGTGCATCGCTGTAGCAGGTATAGCTGCGCAGCTGCGGGTGCTGCTTCTGCTTGTCGGCGATGAACTCGCGGAAGGCGTGTACCTCGCCGTTGCGTGCGCAATGGATGAAGTGCACCTGGCGGCCGCTGGCCAGTGCCTGTTCCAGCATCGGCAGGGTCGGGGTGATGCCGACGCCGCCGCTGATCAGGGCAACCGGACGCTCGCTGGCGACCAGGGTGAAATCACCTGCGGGTGCGAAAAGCTGCAAGGTGTCGCCGACCTGTACGTTGTCGTGGAGGTGGTTGGAGACCTTGCCCACGCCGTCGCGCTTGACGCTGATGCGGTAGCCGCGACCATCGGCGGCACGCGACAACGAGTAGTTGCGGCGGACTTCTTCGCCATCCAGCAGCAACTTCAGGCCGATGTACTGGCCTGGCAGGAAGTCGACCACGGCACCGCCATCGGCCGGCAGCAGGTGGAAAGAGGTGATCTCCGCGCTTTCGCGGACCTTGTCGGCGACGCGGAAGCTGCGCGCGCCGCGCCAGCCGCCCGGGGCGCCTTCATTGGCGGCGTAGACCGACTCCTCGGCGCCGATCAGCAGGTCGGCCAGCATCTGGTAGGCGGTGCCCCAGGCATCGATGATTTCATCGGTGGCCACCTCCGGCCCCAACACTTCGCGGATTGCGCGCAGCAGGTAATGGCCGACGATGGGGTAGTGCTCAGGCAGCACCTGCAGGGCGACGTGCTTGGCCACGATCTGGCCGACCAAAGGGCCCAGTGCTTCCAGCCGGTCGATGTTCTTGGCATACATCAGCACGGCATTGGCCAGGGCACGGGGTTGGTCGCCGCTGATCTGGTGGACGGGGTTGAACAGCGGACGCGCTGCGTCGCTTTCGGTCAACATCAACCCGTAGAAATGCTTGGTCAGCGCTTCGCCGCCGGTCTCCAGTAGCGGGATGGTCGCCTTGATGAGGTCACGTTGGGTGGAGCTGAGCATGGGAGGTTCCTGCTGCGGGGGTGCCTCACATGTTCCTCGCTTGGTGCCGGGCTTCTCGATGACTTATGTCAAGGAGTTGCTCGATTCCCGCGTCGGGGTGGTCTTCCGCACCCATGCAGCATCGCCAGGTAACCCAAAATCCGAGGCACCGGGGCGCGACCGCGCGGGGCAACGGTGCAGGACGCGCCCACCGGGCGCCAGGGTGGTGCCGGGCCATGCCCGGCAAGGGCCTTCACCCGTAAAGTCTCAGCGGAGCAGGGCTCCGCTGCAGCAACGGGTGTTCAGTCCGCCTCGGGACGGTTCAGCGCAGCGGTCATCGCGGCAGCGTCCTCGCGTGACAGGAACAGATACTCAAGTTCGGCGCCGCCGAACTTGTCTTCCAGTTCGTGCAGGCGCACCGGATGGCTGCCGAAGCGGAAATGGGTGCCGTCATCGGTATCGATGGCGTAGACGCCGAAAGAGGGCGGATTGGTCAGCGTGCCTTCCAGCTTGACGGAGGCCGGGTCGATGGCGCGCTGGATGAGGTCTTCAAGGTCGATCATGTCGTAACGGTAGGGCTGTGGGGGGCGTTCTGGGGGAAGTGAAAAGCTTGCGGCGTGCCGCGTCAATGCTTCTCATGTTTCCAATTGCGGTGTTTGCCATCAGACAACCACGCAATGGACTTTTTAATACGTTCTTCACGGGTACTGTCGCGCTTGGCTTCGCCAATCCACTCCAGGTAATCGCGTTGGTATCCGGGGGCAAAAGCGTCGAAGTGTGCCTTGGCAACAGGCGCCGCCTGCAGCGCCTGGGCGAACGCAGGTGGCATCAGCAATGCAGCGCGTGGTGCGCGCTTGGGTGCGCTCACGCCGCTATCGATACGCTGCATGGACTGCCGCAGCTGGTTGGCGAACTCGCGTTTGCCGGGGAGGTCCTTGGGCGTGCACAGGCGGCCGTACTGGCCCATGGCTTCATCGTTGCCGGCAGCACCATCGCGTTGCCAGAAGCCCAGCGTCGCGTGCGCCTTGAACGCGGCCATGCCGCACAGCAGCTTGCCTTGGTAGAGGAAGGCCGGCATGCCCCATTTGATCGCTTCCTCGGCCTGCGCGCAGCCGGCATGCACACGCTGGCGGATTTCGCGCAGGATGGGCTGGGCGAAAGCGGCGGCATTGGCGATGTAGGCGTCGACGCGGGGGTCTGGAGTTGGCATGGCTGGCCTCGGATGGGCGCAGCCTGCCGTTAGTTTCGCGTTAAAACAAGCCCGGCGTGGTCGTAGGCCCGCAAACAGCCTGTTCCGGCATGGTCAGGCCCGGCGTGCGTTGCGTGCCAGGGCGCTGCACAGCGCGATGAAGGCGGTGAAGGCGGCCATCGACAGGAACTGCAGGCGGGTCTCCGGGGTGCTCAGCAGCAGCACGAAGATCAGCCCGAGGATGGCCAGCGCCAGCACCGTCAGGTAGGGAAAACCGGCCATGCGGAACGGCAGCGGTGTACCCAGGCGTTCGGCGCGGCGGCGCAGGATCAGCTGCGATACCAGGGTAATGGTCCAGACCAGCAGGCAGGTGGAGCCGACCACGTTCAGCAGCACCGGCAGCACCTTGTTGGGGTACAGCAGCTCCAGCACCGTGGCACCGAAGCCGAACAGCACGCTGGCCAGCACGGCCATCACCGGCACCTGGCGGATGTTGGTGCGGGCCAGCCAACGCGGCGCCTCATGGCGCTCGGCGAGGGAGTAGATCATCCGCGATGCGCCGTAGAGGTTGGCGTTGAGTGCCGACAACAGGGCGATGACCGCGATCAGGGTGATGGCGGTGGCGGCCCCGGGGATGTTGGCTACCTGCAGCACCGCCGCAAACGGGGATTTGAGGGTTTCGCTGTTCCACGGCACCACGGCGATGATCACGCCGATCGAACCGATGTAGAACACCAGGATGCGCCAGGCCACGGTGCGGATGGCCCGGGCCAGGCTGCGCTCCGGGTCCTGGGTTTCGGCCGCGGCCACGGCCACGATTTCGGTGCCGCCAAAGGCGAAGATCACCACCAGCAAGGCTGCGCCAATGCCGGCCAGGCCCTTGGGCATGAAACCGCCGTGGCCGGTGATATTGGACATGCCGGGCGAGGCCACGTTGGGCAGC
This sequence comes from Stenotrophomonas sp., assembly GCF_032061965.1. Lineage (GTDB taxonomy): Bacteria > Pseudomonadota > Gammaproteobacteria > Xanthomonadales > Xanthomonadaceae > Stenotrophomonas. The sequence continues at coordinate 6,856 of NZ_DAMBEF010000025.1, forward strand.
AGGCCCGCCAGCAGTGCGATGCCCACCAGGATGAAGGCGATGATGGCGCCGACCTTGAGGATGGCGAACCAGAATTCGAACTCACCGTAGTTGCGCACGCCCATCAGGTTGATCACGGTGAACACCACCATGAACGCCAGCGAGGTCAGCGGCACCGATAGCTGTGGCCATACCGTTGCCAGCAGGCCGGCCGCACCCACCGACTCGGCAGCGATCACCACCACCAGCTGCGCCCACCACAGCCAGCCCACCGTGGCACCGGCGGTAGCGCCCAGGGCGTCGGCGGCATAGACGGAGAACGCACCGCTGGCGGGCCGCGCAGCGGCCATCTCGCCCATCGCGTGCATCATGATGATGACCAGGGTGCCGGCGACGAGGTAGGAGATCAGCACTGCCGGGCCTGCGGCCTGGATGCCCACGCCCGAGCCGAGGAACAGGCCGGCGCCGATCGCGCTGCCCAGGCCCATCATGATCAGCTGGCGCGGCTTGAGTGCGCGTTCCAGTTTCTGCGACGGCGAGGTGGCCGGGGCGGAAGAGGGGATGGGCATCGGCAGGATTCAAGGTGAAGAGAGGGCGACACGATACCGCGTCCGCCCATGGCCGTGGCTGTCCCATTGGTGGCAATTGCGAGCCAACCGGTACGATGAGGGCCCCGGCGTCGATGTGCGCCTGCAACAACGGATGCCCCCATGCGCGGTCTGGATTTCAGCTCCTGGCAGGGCCTGCTGTCGACGCTTGCCGGCCTGGCCATCATCACCTTGATCGGCGTAGGCATACGCCTGGTGGTGATGCAGGCGGTGCAGCAGAAGCGCGAGGCCGCCAACCGCCAGATCAATGAGCGGCTGAAGACCTTGATCGCCGCCTACAAGACCCTGGGCGGCTCCTTTACCGGTGACCTGAGCGTGGATCCGAGCCATCTGCGCGACCTGCGCCGCCGCGCCGCAGAGCTGGCCCAGGGCGAGGCGGTCACCAATGCCGACGGCGCCGTGGTGCTGCCCACGGTTGACGGTGGCGACGCCGGTGACCGTGCCCGGCGCACCCGCGATGCGGTGGAGGCGGCGTTGTCCGACGTGATCCTGCTGGGCACCGAGGATCAGGTGCGGCTGGCGGCGCGCGCGGCCACCGAGATGGTCGAGGGCCGCCCGATCCAGACCGCCGAGCTGGTGGTATCGCTGCGCAATTTCATCCGCGGCGTGCTGGATCTGGATGTGATACCCGCCAGTGTTGCCATCCCGCAGCAAGGGCCGTCGCGGCCGGCCAGCGGCAGTGGCAGCAAGGGAGGGGCGGGCAAGGACGGTGAGCGGGCGGGTGCAGGCAAGCAGGGCGGTGGTGGCGGCATGGGAGGGATGGGCGCCGGCATGGGTATGGGCGCCGGGCTGGGCTATGGCGCTGGCCGTACGGGCGAGGACGAGGCCGAGCGCGGCTGACGACCTATAGCACCCAAGGAATCAGCAGCTTGGTGTGCTGGGCATAGTCCCGATACGCCTGCCCGAAGTGCGCTGACAGAAAGCGTTCTTCCTGCTTGAGTTTGACCCAGAACGAAACAAATACGATCAGCACCGCGATCACGCCGCGCCAGTCACCCACCATCAGTGCGGTACCGCTGAACATCAACAGGAAGCCGCTGTAGATCGGGTTGCGCACCAGGGCATACGGGCCGTTGGTGATCAATTCGTGCGACTGTTTGATCTGTACATTGCCGCTCCAGTTGCGGCCCAGCCGCCAGCGTGCCCAGATCGCCAGACTCGCGCCGGCCACGCACAGCAGCAGGCCGAGGCCATGGACCGGCAGTGAATGCGGCACGAACCGTTCACGCAACCAGCTGTGCCCGAACCATTCGCCCGGGCCCAGCAGCAGGACGGCGATCAGCAGCGGCAGCCAATAGGCCAGCAGCTGCTTGTGCGCCGATTCGGTACGGCTGACGGGTTTGGCCTGCAGCGCAGTCAGGCCCCAGTAGAGCAGCACTACGGCCCAGCACAGGGTCACCGCCAGGGCGAAGAAGGTGGTCATCGTGCGCTCCCTCCCGGATATCTGGGGCAACAACGGGGATGCTATGGCCGCGTGGTGGCGCCATCTTTCCAGCCCGCCGGACGCTGCGGAAACCGGACAGGGTCAGGCAATACGTTCGACCCGGCACTGCCGGCACAGTGGGTAGGTCTCCAGCAGCGGCAGGATGGCTGCATGCATGCGCTCGAAGCTGTCGCCGTACATGTACAGGGCAGTCTCATTCGGCCCCTGCCAATGGCTGTTGACCATGCCGATGCCTTCCAGGCGGCGTTCGCACTCTTCGTACACATGGTTGGAGTCGCAGGTCTGGTACACGTCATCGGGTAGGTCGGTACCGTTCAGGTACAGGCCCAGACCTTCGTGTTGGCCGATGGCGATACGTTCGCTGCTGCCGTCGACAACCATGTACGAGCCCTTCGGTGCGAGCATGGCTTCAAACAGGCGCCCGGTGATGGCAATGGCATCAGCATCCAGGTTGCCCATCTGCACCTCGATGTCGCAGGCGGCCACTTCACCATTCTTGGCAAGCAAGGTGCCGCCGCCCACCACTTCTGCATTGATGCGGCGTGCATCGCAGGCTTCGATGAAAGCATCTTCCAGATCGGCGCGGTGCATGGGCTGCAGGCGCGCGTTGAGGGTAACGGTGATGATTCCCGGTTTCTTCTTGAACATTCCCAGCATTGCAGCTCCGATGGCAGCGCGAGTCCCGGCCCGAGCGGCCGACTTCCACGGCGATAGTATGCGCAGGGCCCTGTGCAGGGCGGGTGCATGCGGGGTTGCAGATGAAAACGGCGCCTTTCGGCGCCGTTGTTGGTGAAGCATTACTTCCAGCGTGACTTGCCGCGGATGTAGCGGGCGGCGTCCTCCAGCGAGGTGGGCAGGTATTCCGACCACAGGTTCGGCGGGTAGGCGTTCTGGTAGGTATCGTAGACGTCGCGGAACAGGTCCATGTGCACCACCGGCTGGCGCTTGCGCGCACGCAGCTCGGCGATCGGCACGCGGCCCAGCACCAGGGTTTCTTCCTTGCTCTGCGCTTCTGCGATGGCCTTGCCGCTGGGGTCGTACAGGGCGGTGCCGCCTGAGCCCGGGTCATCGAAATAGGGGCCATTGTCCGGCGAGATCGAGTTGTTGACGATCGAGGAGTAGACGCCGTTGTACATGGCGCAGGCAGCGATATCCATGTCCGAGAAGCCACCCGATGCGGTGCGCAGGAAGACCTCGGCGCCCTTGAACGCCATCGCCCGGAACAGCTCCGGCTCGCGCTGGGTGGAGCTGGTGCAGATGTTGCCCAGCGGGGTGCGGGTGACCGGCACCACCGCGTCGCGGCCATACATCTCAACGTAGCGGTCGAGCACGTCGTAGGTGGTGGTGGTGAACAGCTCGAAATCCGGGAAGGCGCCCTTGAGGTTGCGCGCCTTCCAGTGCTTGTCCACGATCTCGCCCTTGTCGTTCATGATCGTGGTGATCGACAGCACGTGGCCCGGCCAATCCGGATCGGTGGCGTAGGCGCCGAACACGATCCAGGTGCCGTATTGGCGCGCCTTGGCAGCGATGGCCTCGGTTTCCTCACCGGGAATGGTGATGGCGAATTTGAGGATCTCCTCGCGGGTCCACTTGCGCCAACCGGTCAGCGGGAATTCGTGGAACTGCAGCAGGTCGGGCTTGGCGTGGTAATGCGCCTTGTCGATCAGGTCCAGCATGTGTGCCAGGTTGGCCTTGGTGGCCGACTTCCATTCGCGCGCATCGAAGCTGTGCACGCGTGACTGCACCAGGCCCAGGGTCCAGGCCGGCTTGGCCAGTTCCAAGGTGTCATAGGTGCCATCGGTGCGCTCGTTGAGCGCGTCCGGACCCTTGCCCATTGCCGCCTGCGCCGGTGCCGAGGCACCCAGCAGGGACGGGCCGACTGCGCCCAGTGCGGCCAGGCCGGCGGCACTGCCCAGGAAATGTCTGCGGGTGTTGCTCATTGGGTACCTCGGTGGTTGATTGCCTGGATCATGTTTGTTGCAGTTGCTTGTGCAGTTGCTTGTGCAGTTGCTTGTGCAGTTGCTTGTGCAGTTGCTTGTGCAGTT
>NZ_DAMBEF010000025.1:11031-24756 GCF_032061965.1 Stenotrophomonas sp.
GCTTTGGCTTTTGCTTCTCGCTTTTGCAATTGCCTTTGCTTCTATGGCGTACCTTCTCCCGCTTGCGGGAGAAGGTGCCCCGAAGGGGCGGATGAGGGGAGCTTTAAAAGCTTTGGGTCTGCTTGCTAGAAGCTTCCCCTCACCCCAACCCCCGCTCCGCGCCCCGGCCCTTGCGCCGGCGCAAGGGCGTTCGATGGGCAGCGAACCAATGGTTCGCAAGCTGCCCTCTCACCCCGCGCGCGGGAGAGGGGCTTCGCAGCTGCAATCGCAGGATTGATGCAGCACTTCACTGCTGCAATCGCCAGCTCTACCGCTGTGTGGTCACAACAAACTCGGGGCGCCATCGCGCCCCGAGTCATCATTCAATCTGCCTGATCAGATCGGGTCGCCGTTGAAGCTCTCGCCCTTGATCTTCTGCCAGTCGCGGCTGACGAACTTCTCGTCGATCAGGGTGCGCTGCACCAGCACGCCGTTCTTGTACCAATGCCAGATGCGGTTGCGCATCTGCCCGCAATCGGAGAGCTGGATCATTTCGTACAGCTCCAGACCTTCCTCGCCCTTGCGCTTCCAGTACAGCATGACGGTGCGGTGGTAGTCGTCCAACGGCACTTCAGCCGCCCAACCGTAGATCAGCTCGTTGTCGAAGATGACCCGGCCAAATTCGTAACGGGTCGGGAAGTCACGCACTTCCACCTTGCCGTCGGCCCAGCTGTAATGGTTGGTCTGGTGGTAGGGGACGTTCTCGTCGCTGGGGAAACGGCAGATCAGGCGCGACTTGTGCTCGTCGATCTTGTCGCCGTTGGCATCGTAGTAACGGTACACGCCGTCCCAGACGCCTTCGTGGCGGGCCAGCAGTGGCAAGTGCAGTTGCATGTTCGGCATTGCGGTTTTCCTTGTGGTCGTGTTGATGTCATCAGTTGAGGCCGGGCCTCATTCGTTGCGAAGTGCATCCATCACTTCTTCCATCGGCACGTCCATAGCACCGCCTTCCAAGGCCTCGGTTTCCTGCTGCACGATGCGCAGCACCCGGGCGATGTATTCCTTCATCCACAGCGTCCGCTGGGCTTCGGCCTCACGGTCCGGTCGGAACTGGTCCAGTTCTTCGCGGCTGAGCAGGCCCTTGTTTTCGATCAAGCGTTCCAGTGCGTCCAGGCGCTGGTGGGTTACCGCGTTCTCCATGGCGATGGCCATGGCGATGGAGAGCACACGCTCGACATCCGGGTCCTTGAAAAAGTACGGACGCTTGCCACGGGCGCGGCTGCCGGCCAGGGCGATCGGATCGATGCTCATGCTTTCCAGGCTCCAAACATGGTCCACAGCGCAGCGCGGCCGTGGTCTTCGCCGCTTTCGCTGGCGACCGGGAAGATGTCCCGATCGACCACGCCGCGGACCTTGGTTTCGAAATAGCGGTCCGCCTTGAAGCCGGCTGCAGCCATCATCTGGCGCAGGTCGTATTCGTGCATCACGCTCCAGAACGGCTCGTTGTTGTTGTACGCATCCCAGTCGCGGATGAACTGCTCGTACGGGTCCATGCCGTGATACTGCGGCTGTTCCAGGTGCGCGGTGAGGCCACCGGCCGCCAGCAGGCGATGGATCTCGCGCAGCTTGCGCGGCATCGCCGTGGCCGAGCTTTCGTGCCAGAACATCGCGGTGGTGATCAGGTCGAACGACCCGTCCGCATAGTCCAGCGCTTCGCCGTTGGCCTGGCGGAAGCTGATGTTGTTCACGCCCAGGGCACGGGCACGCGCATGTGCGTAGCGCAGCATCGGCGCGGCCACATCGATCGCAATCACTTCGGCCTCGGGAAAGGCCTGCGCCAGCGGCACGATGTTGTGGCCGACCGTGCAGCCGATATCGAGGATGCGCCGCGGTTTGAATTCGGGGTGTTCTTCCTTCAACCACTGCGCCAGTGCCTGGCCACCGCCATCGTTGTAGCGGCCGAGCATGCCGCCGGTGGTGGCGAAGATGCCGCAGTCGTAATTGGCCGCCGCAGATACGTCATCGGCCAGCAGTTCGGTGTGGTAGCCGCCGGGCATGCAATGGATGTCAACGGCGCTGGAATAGCGCGGCACCTTCACCGATGCGTCCAACTGCAGGCCATCGTCACTGGCGTTGAGCACGCGCGCCTTGTCGATCAGCGCGTCCACCTGCTTGAGCACCAGGCCGCGACCGGCCTGCTGGCGCATTTCCATGCTGCTGCGGCGCAGGGCGCTCCAGGTCTGGTAGATGCCATCGGCAGCCATCGCCTTGCGTACTTCGTGGCGGGTTTCCGGGGCGCGGCCTTTTTCTTTTTCGAACGCCGGCTTCACCCGCTGCTCGTAGGCCAACTTGACCTTCGGACTGAGCTGGGTGGCCAGGTAGCCGTTGAGATTGGCCAGGAAGTCGAAGCGCGCGGTGTCGTCATGTGCGCTTTCGGGAAAGACCGCGTGGCGGCCGACGTGCTGCCAACTGGGGGGCAGTGCTTGCTGGCTCATGGCGACTCCTGGGCAGGTATTAAAGTTCTAATGTTATGACTATATGTCATGTTGGTCTGGACACCGTCAAGCGGCCCGACCATACCTATCGATTCTTTTTTCGCTGGCCGGTGTTGGCACCCCGCCGCGACTGCCTGCGGGTCCAGCCAAGGACCGAGCGATTCCCCGAATCTATCAAATGTCCGGACAAGCGACAGTGCCGAATTTCACATGTCGCCCGGCAAAATTTTGTTGCAAAGCAGCATGTTGCGCAACTTGGCGCAGTGACCACCGGTTTCCATTTTCACGCCTGCGAGATGGGCCGTGGCGTCTGCGACAAAGGTGTTACAAATGATTGGACAATCATGTACTAATGATATAGCTATATGTCATCTTTGATGGGTCAATGGGCCTGTCCTATGTGGTCTGAAGCAGTTGTGACCTTGGTCGCGGCGCTTCCATCAACCGGGGGGTAGACGTGATACGAATGTCATCGGTTTTGCTGGCTGCTGCAATTGCACTTTCGCCACAGGCGCAGGCGCTGGATCTGCAGTCCGAGCAGGGCAGCGTGGAAGCAATGGTGAAGCTGCGTTGCTCGCTGGACCCGAAGCAGGAAGAGATCCTGTGGTGGGCAGGCACGCTGTTCTCGCAGGAACCCGGGCAGAAGCCGGCACCGCTGCTGGGCTTCGAGGGCTACAACATCTGCCGCGCCGAAAAGCAGGCCGATGGCGTGTGGCGCCTGTACACCCGCGAGCTGACCTTCTACCGCGACCTGAAGACCGGCAAGATCATCGACAGCTGGGACAACCCGCTCTCCGGCGAACGCAACGAAGTGGTGCAGGTTGCCAACGACCCGGTCAACACCGTGCTCAACGCACCGGGGCGTCCGCTGCACCTGCCGTGGGTGGAAGCAGGCGACCAGGTGATGTTGACCCTCAACATTCCGCTGGCCTATCCCAACCCGCTGCAGCCCAGTGAATTCCCCGCTGAATCGACCGGCCCGACCTACATGGGCTCGGAGCACTTCATGTTTTTCGCGCCGCGCGCGGACCTCGAAAACCCGGCGCTGAAGAGCGTGCCGGTCACCTACGGCTGGACCCGTGTCGGGCCGTGGCTCCCCTGGATGAAGCTGGGCACCCGCCCGGGCAATCTGCTGTACATCGCGCAGGGCAACAAGCGCGTCTCGGTCAGTGAACTGCCTGCCGATATCCAGGAACTCGTCCGTACTCGCTATCCGGAGTACGCACGTGCACCTGAAACCTGGGTGCAGCCCAACGTCACCAGCTGGAGCTACTACAAGCAGCTCAAGCAGGGCGCAGCGGCGAAACAGCAGGACTGAAGTACGGAAACACTGGACGGAACCCTCCCCCAAGACGGCGCATCCATCCTCCCAATCCATTCCGATCAAACTTTCCAGTCGGGAAATCCATGAAAACCATCAAGCCAGACCTGCTGTGCTCCTCGATCGCCCTTGCGCTGCTGCTGTGTGCGGGCAATGCCGCCGCCGCTGACAGCGACGAAGCGGGTGCACCGCCGGCAGCCAACAGTGACGCCGTACAGAGCCTTGACCAGATCACCGTGACCGCACGTGGCGTGTCCGAGCCGTTGCAGCAGATGCCGTTGCCGATCACCGCGATGTCCGAGCAGACCATCGAGAAGAAGGGCCTGACCGACGTGCGCGACATCGCCAACCTGTCGCCGAGCTTCTCGTTCAAGTCCGGCTACGGCCGTGGCTTTGACCGTCCGGTGATCCGCGGCATGTCCAACATCCAGGGCGAAGCCAATGCCTCGTTCTTTATCGACGGTATCTACGTCGAAGGCGACATTTCCAGCTATGGCCTGGAAAACATCCAGCGCGTGGAAGTGATCCGTGGCCCGCAGTCGGCGGCATTCGGTCGCCGCACCTTCTCCGGCGCGGTCAACTTCATCACCAAGCGCCCGGGCAGCGTACCCGGCGGCAAGCTCACCCTGGGCGCCGGCAACTACGGCCAGGAAAAGATGGGCCTGTTCTACTCCGGCGGCAATGAAGACGGCTCGTTTGGCTACGACGTCAGCCTGAACAAGCGTGGCAACGACGGCATCTTCTACAACGAAGCGTCGGGCAAGAAGGATCTCAACGGCACCGAAACCATCAGCGGCATGGCCGCCATTGCATGGTCGCCGACCGAGGCGCTGGATATCACCGCGCGCGTGATGAAGCAGAAGAGCCGCGACCAGCACTTCGCCGCCGCGCGTCTGGGCAGCGATAACCTCAACTGCTACCTGCCGGAAGAAACCGGCGGCCTGTACTTCGGCCTGTATCCGATCCTGGAGTCGCGTCGCCGTGGCTACTACTGTGGTGAGCTGAAGGCACCGTCGGACTACGCGCTGAACACCCGGGAGTTCGAGACCGCCGGCTACTTCTCCGGCCGCAAGACTGATCTGCTGCGCACCAGCGTGGTGGTGGACTACCTGTTCGCCAACGGCTGGAACCTGACCTCGACCTCGGCCTACAACAAGAGCGAAACCTACGCCGCCAGCGACCAGGACTACAGCGACATCCGCGGTTACGGCGGTGCGTTCGAAAGCTTCACCAACAGCGGCGTCAAGAACTGGTCGCAGGACATCCGCCTGAGCAGCGACCAGAGCCTGGACGTTTCCGGCATGGTGGGTGCGTACTACTACGACCAGCAGGCGCAGCCGGGCTGGGGTGGCGACCTCACCGGCTACACCATCGGTGGCAGCAAGGTGGTCACGCCGATCGCGACCAACCCGAATGACAAGACCGTCAACAAGGCCCTGTACGGCCTTATCAACTGGCGCATCACCGACAAGTGGACCACGTCGCTGGAAGGCCGCTACGCCCGTGACGAGATCAGCAAGGGGGGCGTCGACACGCGCGTGCTGGGTGCCAACACTTATACCCAGGCCTATGCGCTGGACAAGACCTTCAGTAGCTTCACCCCGCGTTGGACCTTGAGCTACCAGGCACAGGACAACATCAATCTGTACGGTCTGGTCTCCAAGGGCACCAAGCCGGGCGGCTTCAATACCGATGTCTACCGTGCCGACTTCCAGGAATCCGAGCGTGATGCGCTGATCGCCCGTGGCCTGGCCTCGTACAAGGAAGAAGAGGCATGGAACTACGAACTGGGCATGAAGAGTGATTGGCTGGACGGCACGTTGCGCGTCAATGCCAACATCTACCAGATCGACTGGACCAACCAGCAGCTGACCGAAACCGGCCCGGTGACCCGCAAGAACGGTTCGCTGTTCTCCACCAGCTACACCACCAACGTGGGCGAATCGCGCATCCGTGGCTTCGAGCTGGAAAGCCAGTGGGCGTTCGCACAGGGTTGGCTGGCCAGCCTGGCGTATTCGTACACTGATGCGGAGATCCTCAAGTTCCTCAGCCAGGACCAGGCTGACCTGTTCTCCAGCAGCAATGCACCGACCCTGAGCGATCCGGCTGCCGACGCCGCCGGCTACACCCTGCCGCGCGTACCCAAGCACAAGGCGACGCTGGGCCTGATGTATGACGGCGCGTTGTCCAATGGTTGGGAATACACCGCCAACATGGACGTGAACTACGAAGGCAAGCGCTACATCCAGGTCGACAACCTGGCCTACATCGGCGCTTCCACCCGTACCAACTTCCGTTTCAGCATCCGCCCGACCGAACAGCTGCAGGTCTCGGCCTACGTCAACAACGCGTTCAATGACCGCACGCTGGAAGACGCGCAGCGCACCATCAACCCGGATGCCTACGTGGCGCTGCCGGCTATCCCGCCGCTGACCGGCTTGGCGGTGAGCAACCTGCGTGACTTCGGCCTGACCCCGTCGCTGCCGCGCATGTACGGCGTGGAAGTGAGCTACAAGTTCTAAGGAGTGCTGCGTGGCCGGGAGGGTGCGGTGCACCCTCCCGGCTGACGCGTGTTGGGCTGTAACGAAACACCATCAGTTTGTCATTCCGGCGAAGGTGGGATGGTGAACAAGGAATGGGGCGTTCCGCTTGCTTTTGTTCGTCATTCCCGCGAAGGCGGGAATCGCTCTGGCTCTGGCTCTGGCACTTTGGGTTTGTGGCAGGGCGTTGAGGGTGCGGAAACACGGCAGGAGCAGAAGCAACGGCAAGAGCAAGAGCAAGAGCGATTCCCGCCTTCGCGGGAATGACGGCTTTAGAAACAGAAGCAAAAGCACCAAAGCAAAAGAACCACAGCAAAAGAACCACAGCAAAAGAACCAAAGCAAAAGAACCAAAGCACCACCCGACCCGTACCACAGGTTCCTCCAATGCAACGACGCGATTTCATCAAGGGAGTTTCAGGCATGGCTGCACTGTCGATGCTGCCTGGCCTGCTGCACGCCAAAGTGCCAACCAGCGACGTCATCGTGGTCGGTGCCGGCCTGGCCGGTCTGGCCGCCGCGCATGCGCTGGAAGCCGGTGGTGCCCGCGTTACCGTGCTGGAGGCCAATCCGCGTGTTGGCGGCCGCCTGCAGACCGTGGTGCGCAATGGCATCCGCTTTGAAATCGGTGGCGTGGAAGTGGGCACCGGCTATGAGCGCGTGCATGCCCATGCCAAGCGCGTGGGTGTCGGCATCGAGCCGCCGTCGGCCGCCTTGCCGACCGCCGCGGGGCTGGGCCTGGTACTGGGCGACAGGCTGGTGCCTGCGCTGCAATGGGGTGAGAGCCCGCTCAATACCCTTCAGGGCCGCGAACATGGCCTGTTGCCGCCGATGCTGCTGGCCACCGCAATGGGTGAGCTGGGCCTGCCGGCGGTGGACAGCTGGCGCGACCCGAACAATCTTTCGCTGGATATCCCGCTGGCGCAGCTGATCGCCAGCAAGGGCTGGTCGCCGCAGGCGCTGCAATGGATGGATATCGGCAATAGCTTCTCCTCGCTGCAGACCATCAGCGCGCTCGATGCCCTGCGCCGTGATGCGCTGCGCCGGTTCGGTTCCCGGGGCACCGGTTGGGTGCAGGGCGGCAGCCAGGCGCTGCCCGAGGCCATGGCCGCCTCGTTGGCGCAGCCGCCGGTGCTCGATGCCCAGGTCACCCGTGTGGAGTCGGCGCGCGGCACGCTGGAAGTGCGCTGTGCCGACGGCCGCCGTTTCCGCGCCGCGCACCTGGTGCTGGCCCTGCCCAGCGGGCCGCTCAGCCGCATCGCCATCGATCCGGCACCGCCGGTGGCGCAGCAGGATGTGTGGTCGGCCCGCAGTTCCAATGCGGTGACCACCGTGCACCTGCATCCCACCCGCAAATTCTGGGAAGACGACGGCCTGCCGCTGTCGCTGTGGGGCGATGGCCCGCTGCAGCGCGTATTTGCCGTGCCCGGCGCGGATGGCCAGATCAACCGCCTGATCGTCTGGCTCAACGGCGCCATGGCCCAGCAGGCCGACAAGCTCGACCGTGAGGCCCGTTTTGCCTGGACCATCAACGCCATGGAGCGCCTGCGCCCGGCATCCAAGGGCGCGCTGGTGCCGCTGGAGACCCGTAGCTGGGGCAATGACCCGCTGTCCGACGGCGCGTTCTCCGAAATCGCCCCCGGGCGCTTCGCCGAGACCCTACGCTGGGCCAACGCCCCGTTCGGTCGCATCCACTTTGCCGGCGAACAGACCGAACTGCACGTACCGGGCATGGAAGCCGCCGTCAGCTCGGGCGAGCGTGCAGCTGCAGCAATTCTTTCAGCCTGATTGAACTACCTTATCCCCTACCTTCCGGGCGCGGATGCGCCTTCCAGAGACAGTAATGAGCCTGAAGACACTGAACCCCTACGATTTGTTCGACGTGCGTTCGCTGCTGAGCGAGGAAGAACGCGCTGTACAGGATTCCGTTGCCCGTTTCACCGATGAGCGCGTGCTGCCGATCATTGGCGATTGCTTCGACCAGGGGCGCTTCCCCACCGAGCTGATTGGCGAAATCGCCGACATGGGCCTGCTCGGCAGCTCGCTGCCGGAACAGTACGGCGGCGCCGGCCTGAACAGCGTCAGCTACGGCCTGATCTGCCAGGAACTGGAGCGCGGTGATTCCGGCATCCGCAGCTTCGTCTCGGTGCAGAGCTCGCTGTGCATGTATCCCATCTACGCCTACGGTTCGGAAGAGCAGCGCATGCGCTGGTTGCCGGACATGTCGCGCGGCAAGGTGATCGGCTGCTTCGGCCTGACCGAAGCCCACGGCGGTTCCGACCCGGCCAGCATGAAGACCCGTGCCGTGAAGGACGGCGGTGATTGGGTGATCAACGGTTCCAAGATGTGGATCACCAATGGTTCGGTGGCCGATATCGCCATCGTCTGGGCCAACACCGACGAAGGCGTGCAGGGCTTTGTCATCGAGAAGGGCACCCCGGGCTTCACCGCCCAGGAGATCAAGCACAAGATGAGCCTGCGTGCCTCGGTGACCGGTGCGCTGTTCTTCGACAACGTGCGCGTGCCCGATGCCAACCGCCTGCCCAACGTGAAGGGCCTGAAGGGTCCGCTCGGCTGCCTCACCCAGGCCCGCTACGGCATCACCTGGGGCCCGCTGGGTGCGGCCATCGCCTGCCTGGACGAAGTGCTGGCCTATACCAAGGAGCGCATCCTGTTCGGCCGCCCGGTCGCCGCCACCCAGAGCGCGCAGATCAAGATGGCCGACATGGCCCGCCGCATCACCGCCGGCCAGTTGCTGGTACTGCAGCTCGGCCGCCTGAAGGACGCCGGGCAGATGCAGCCGCAGCAGGTGTCGCTGGCCAAGTGGAACAACTGCCGCCTGGCCATCGACATCGCCCGCGAATGCCGTGACCTGCTTGGCGGCGCCGGTATCACCACCGAACATGGTGCGATCCGCCATGCGCTGAACCTGGAGTCGGTGATCACGTACGAAGGCACCGAGACCGTGCACCAGCTGGTGATCGGCCGCGAGCTGACCGGCATCAACGCGTTCTGATCGATGGACGGCTTGCACACGACAATGCAGGCCGTCTGCCTGCGGCAGGTTCCCCAAGGCATGCCGCAGGCGCAGGACTTTGAACTGCGCCAGCTGCCGCTACCGCTCATCGGTGACGGCCAGCTGCGGGTGCAGGTGCAATGGTTGTCGCTGGACCCCTTCCTGCGCGCGCAGCTCGGTTGCCGCTACGCGGTGCCTTGCCCGCCGTTGGGCAGCATCGTGCCGGGCTACGGCATCGGCACGGTGGTCGAGGACCGCAGTGGGCGTTTCCAGCTGGGTGACGTGGTTACCGGCATGACCGGCTGGGCCGAGTTCGCGGCAATGGACGCAAACGCCGCGTCGTTGGTTGATGCGGCACTGGCGCCGGTCAGTACCGCGGTCGGCGTGCTCGGTATTCCCGGCCTCACCGCATGGGCCGGTGTGCGCAGGATCCTGCAACCCAAGGCCGGCCAGACCATCTTGGTATCCACTGCCGCCGGTGCCGTTGGCAGCGTGGTGGGCCAGCTGTGCAAGGCCGCCGGTTGCCGCGTGGTCGGCATTGCCGGCAGCGCGCAGAAGTGCGCCATCGTCACCGATGAATTCGGCTTCGATGCCTGCGTCAGTTACCGCGATGCGGATTTTGCTGCGTCGTTGCGCGCGGCCTGCCCGGACGGCATCGACGGCTATTTCGACAACGTCGGCGGTGCCGTGCTGGAAGCGGCGCTGTCACTGCTGCGCCTGCATGCACGGGTAGTGCTGTGCGGGCTCAGCGATCAATACAACCGTGCCGAACGCCCGGCCGGCCCCAACCTGGGCCCGGTGATCGGGGCGCGCGCGCGGCTTGAAGGCCTGGTGGTCTACGACCATCTGGGCGACTTCGCGCAATGCCGCAGCGAACTGGCGCAGATGATCGCCGCCGGCACGCTGCGCTACCGCGAACACATCCACGACGGGCTGGCCACTGCGCCGGCTGGTTTCATTGGCTTGCTCAATGGCGACAACCTGGGCAAGGCGCTGGTACGGCTCTAAGGAACACGCATGACCCAGATCCAACGGCGCTTCCTGTCCGTCAACGGGCGGCAGGTGCATTACCGCATTGCCGGCAGTGGCCCGGCGCTGGTGCTGATCCACCAGTCACCGCAGAACTCGCGGATGTGGACAGCGATGATGCAGCGCTATGCCGACCGTTACACCGTGATTGCACCGGACACGCCGGGCTTCGGTTATTCCGATGCCTTGCCCGGCAACCCGATGACAATTGCCGATTTCGGTGCCGCCACGCTGCAGTTCATTGATGCACTGGGCCTGCAGCGCTTCGCCGTGTTCGGCATGCATACCGGTGGCCTGATCGCGACCTGGCTGGCCTGGGCCAATCCTTCGCGTGTGGCCGCGCTGGTGGTAGATGGCTATGCCGCCTTCACCCCGCAAGAAAGTGCACTGTATGGCGATGCCTATCTGCCGCCGTTCGTGCCGCAGTGGGACGGTTCGCACCTGCGTTGGCTGTGGTCGCGCATGCGCGAGCAGAAGTACTACTTCCCCTGGTATGACGGCCGCGCCGAAGCGGCGATGGCGATTGCACCGCAGACCACCGACAGCAGCCGTGAGACGGTGATGGACGTGCTCGACGTGGGCGATACCTACCGCGCCGGTTATGCCGCTGCGTTCCGCCACAACGATCACTTCTGGTTGCAGCAGCTGCAGATGCCGTCCTGGCTGGTGTACCGCCATGGCGATCCGTTGTTGGCGCACATGCCGCGCCTGCGCGACCTGCCGACCAACGTGACGGTAGTTGAAGAGCCCAACGGCATTCCCGCCATGCACGACAGCATGGACGGCTGGTTGGCGCAGAGCCTGGCGAACGAGCCGGCCTTTGTCGAAGCTTCCACTGCTGTCACCGCATCGAACAACTGGCAGCGTCGCATCATCGCCACCGCTGCCGGTGACATGGCGGTGTGGGAGCGCGCAGGGCAGGGTGCATTGCGCCTGTGCCTGCACGCGCCGGGCACGCGCCCGCTTTCACCACAGCAGATCGATGCCGGTGACAGCGCATGGTTGCTGCCCGACCTGCCAGGCCATGGCGCCTCCTGCGAAAGCGACAGCCCGCTGGATGCCGCGACGCTGGTCGCTGCACTGTGCGATGCCATTCCCACAGACAAGGGCCTGCCGCTGGTGATCGAGGCGCATGGCGCGGCCGCTGGCTATGTGCCCGCCTTGGTGGATGCATTGGGCCCGCGCGTTGCCGAGGTGGTGCTGCATTCGCCGTGGCTGCTCAACGCCGAGGAACAGGCCCTGCTGCTGCAGGGCCTGCCGACTACGGTCATTGACCGTGCTGGCGGCTATCTCTGCGACGCCTGGCAATGGGAGCGCGAACGCCACCTGCTGTGGCCGTGGCTGCCGCCCAGCGCTGCCGCCCGCCGTCGCGTCGATGCGCCCGCACCCGCGCTGGTGCATGCCAACGTGGTCGAGCTGCTGCGTCTGGGCGCGCGTCTGCATCCCTTGTTGCGCGATGTCACCACGCCCGATCTGAGTACCCGCCTGCGCGCCTTGCCGGTGCCGCTGCGCGTGCTCACCGACCCCGAATCCGATTACCAGGGGCGCGCTGCCGCCCTGTCTGCCTGAGCTGAAGGACCCCCATGAGCAACGACACCGCAAACGCCGTCATCGACCGCCTGCAAACCAGTTGGGGCGGCAGCATCGTCACCGATGCCAGCGAGCTTGAGTACTTCTCCACCGATGTCTATTCGCAGGGCAAGCCGCTGCTGGCGGTGCTGCGCCCGAACGATGCGCAGCAGCTGGCCGATGCGGTCAAGCAGCTCACCGACGCCGGCGTGGCGGTGATCGCCCGTGGTGGCGGCATGAGCTACACCGGCGGCTATACCGCCGCGCAGAGCCCGGCGGTGCTGGTTGATACCGGCGCGCTGGACAAGATCGTCGAGATCAATCTGGAAGACGCCTACGTTGTGGTCGAGGCCGGCGTTACCTGGCGCGCCCTGAAAGAAGCACTGGATGCCAAGGGCGTGCGCACGCCGTACTTCGGGCCGATGTCCGGCTCGCATGCAACCGTGGGCGGCGGCATGTCGCAGGGTGCGATCTTCCACGGCACGGCCCGCTATGGCTGCTCGGCCGACGTGGTGCTGGGCCTGCAGGTGGTCACCGCCAATGGCGACATCCTCACCACCGGCTCGGCGGCTGCGGCCAATACCTCACCGTTCTTCCGCTGGTACGGCCCGGACCTGACCGGCCTGTTCCTTGGCGATTGCGGCCTGCTCGGCATCAAGACCCGCATCGTGCTCAAGCTGATTCCGAAGCACGCGCATATCGACTATCTGTCCTGGCAGTTCCCCACCGCTGAAGGCCTGTTTGCTGCGCTGGGCGTGCTGTCACGCAACGGCCTGGCCAGTGAAACAGCGGCCTTCGACCCGGCACTGACCCGCGTGCGCATGCGCCGCGCCGGCCTGTCCAGCGACGTCAAGGCGCTGACCAATGTGATCAAGAAGGGCGGCCTGATCTCCGGCCTGAAGCTGGCGGTGAAGGGCCGCGACATCGTCGACCAGGAACAGTTCTCGCTGCACATCACCCTGGAGGGCGACAGCGCCGCCGAAGTGGCCGACCGCGTTGCCCGCGCGCGCAAGCTGGTGGGCGAGTTTGGTGAAAGCGTGGAACCGTCCATCCCCAAGATGATGGCGGCCAATCCGTTTGCCGCGTGGAACTCGATGTTGGGCCCGCAGGGCGAGCGTTGGGCGCCGGTGCACGCGCTGGTGCCGCATTCCAAGGCCACCCGCATGTTCAACGCGCTGCAGGATCTGTTCGCGCGCGAGCAGGAAACCATGGACAAGCATGGCATCTTCATCGGCACGCTGTTGTCCAGCGTGGGCGCGCAGACGGTGGTGATCGAGCCGTGCATCTACTGGCCGGACAGCCATAACGCCTTCCACCAGCGCACCGTCGATGCCGACCACCGCGAGCGCATTGGCTGCCCGGGCGAACATCTGGAAGCGCGCGCCGCGGCGGATGTTCTCAAGCGGCAGATCGCCGACACCATGCGCGCGCACGGTGCGGCCAACCTGCAGCTGGGCAAGTTCTACGACTATCGTGCTGGGCGCGACCCCGCCGGGCTGGCCCTGCTCGACGCGATCAAGGCCCAGCTCGACCCCAAGGGGCTGATGAACCCGGGCGTGCTCAGCCGCTGAGGCTGGCAAAGCAACCCCTCTCCCGCCCCCGCGTTCGCGGGGGCACCCTCTCCCGCAAGGGGAGAGGGGCTTGGATCCTGCAGCTTGAGGCAGCGCTCGAAGCTGCTTTAGCCCCTCTCCCCTTGCGGGAGAGGGGCTTGGATCCTGCAGGTTGAGGCAGCGCTCGAAGCTGCTTTAGCCCCTCTCCCCTTGCGGGAGAGGGGCTT
>NZ_DAMBEF010000025.1:24856-30512 GCF_032061965.1 Stenotrophomonas sp.
AGGTTGAGGCAGCGCTCGAAGCTGCTTTAGCCCCTCTCCCCTTGCGGGAGAGGGGTTGGGGAGAGGGGGGCAGGCGAAGCCTGCCGCACCTCAGCCAACAACCCCGACCAACGGCCAGCCACAACGCCTGGCCGTTCGCATATATGCCATTGCAATTAACCAGGCTGAACCCCGTCCTGCTTCCATGGCTGGCCGGTTTCCGTACCATCGGCAACAATAGCCAGCCTGTTCCCGCCCGGACGGCCCACGTTCGATACAGATCGAACCGCCACCCGCAGCCACCGAGACATTGTGAAAACACCGCCGCAACTCCAGGTCCTGATCGAAGATGGCGTCATCGATGAAGTATTGCGCCCACTGAAAAGCGGCAAGGAAGCTGCCGTCTATGTCGTGCGCAGTGGCGACGACGTGCGTTGCGCCAAGGTCTACAAGGACATGGCACAGCGCAGTTTCCAGCAGCGCGTGCAATACCAGGAAGGCCGCAAGGTGCGTGGTAGTCGCGAGGCACGTGCGATCGGCAAGGCCAGCAAGTATGGCCGCAAGCAGCAGGAAGTGGCCTGGAAGAACACCGAGGTCGATGCGCTTTACCAACTGCGCGAAGCTGGCGTCCGCGTGCCTGAACCACACGGTTATTTCCACGGCGTACTGGTGATGGAACTGGTCACCGATGCCGATGGCTACAGCGCTTCGCGCTTGGGCGAGGTGGAGCTGGAAGCTGATCAGGCCAAGCAGTTCCATGCAGTGCTGGTGCAGCAGGTCCAGTTGATGCTGTGCAACGGCCTTATCCACGGCGATCTGTCGCCCTACAACGTACTGGTGGGGCCGGACGGTCCGGTGGTGATCGATTTCCCGCAGGTGGTCAGTGCCGGTGGCAACAATGCCGCGCGCTCGATGCTGCTGCGTGACGTCAACAATCTCACCGCCTATCTCGGGCGCAGTG
This sequence comes from Stenotrophomonas sp., assembly GCF_032061965.1. Classification (GTDB taxonomy): domain Bacteria; phylum Pseudomonadota; class Gammaproteobacteria; order Xanthomonadales; family Xanthomonadaceae; genus Stenotrophomonas. The sequence continues at coordinate 25,797 of NZ_DAMBEF010000025.1, forward strand.
CGCCTGCCTTGCTGGATACCTGGTACGGCGAGGAGATGTGGGAACTCTTCCAGGCCGGTGAACTGTTGCCCGATACCGTGTTGACAGGGCAGTACACGCCGGATGAACGCGCGGTCGACCTGGACAGCGTGCGCGAGGCGATCAACGACGCCCGTGAGGAAGCGCTGATCCGCCAGCAAGGCCGCGAAGCCGCTGCCGAAGAAGACCTGTAAAGCGGCATAAGCCGCGCGGGCCGCAGATATCACGGCAATGCCGAGCAATGCCCGGCAGCTGTCCCCAGCGCCCCGCGCGCAACCGGGTGTCGCCCTGCCGCTACAGCGGGGCCGCGGCCTGCAAGCGGTAGCTGCCCGGCGCTCCCAGCACTACCGTGAATCGCCGGGGCTCCAGCGAATAGACATGGTGGCTGTCGATGCGCAGCATGCTGCCGGTCAGCTGCACATTGCCGCAGGTCCAGAAACCATCGGAGAGTTCTTCCAGCAGTACCCGCGGAACGGATGCATTCGACGACTCGCCATCTGCCGCAGCGGGCAGCCATTCGATCCACATCCGGCAGGAAACGTGTTCAAAGCCGACGCTTTCGGCCACCACGCGAAAGCTGCCCTGTCGACTGTCTGCATGCCAATGGCCACCATGGGTGACAGCCGGTTCGGGCGCGACTTCGTCTTGCGCGGGCGCGCCGCCCGCTCCGACAAGCACGACAAGCACGATCAACACACGGGATATCACCATCACCTGCAGCCCCGAACAGAAGGGCTGAAGCGTAGCGCGCAGGTGCAACCCAAGGTAGTGCCGCGCTCTAGCGCGCGACGCAGGACGAAGGGGCAGGGCACATCGATTCCCGTGCGCCGCACGACGGCACTGGTTTCGACACCAGCGTGGCATCCGTGCAGTGTTTCTGGTCCTCGCAGTCGGTGAGCGGGCGCGCTACCAGCGACTGCGCCAACTCCGCATTCGCCACATAGCCGTGGAGGAATAACAGGTCATTGAAAACGCTCATTTCCATGCTCCCACTTGAGGAGCGCTAACGTTAAGTCCAAGCTTGAGCCTAAAAAAGCGAACATCCCTCAACCGCTACTTGAGAGAAACTAAAGGCTCATGTCCAGGCCGCCGCTTCAGTTCCTGCAGGCTTTCGTCTCCGCCGCACGCCTTGGCAACCTGTCGCGTGCCGCCGCGTCAATGAATGTAACTGTCAGCGCCCTGAGCCATCAGATGCGGCAGTTGGAGGAGCGCCTGGGGTATCCGCTATTGACCCGGCACGCACGCGGGGTAGCCCCGACCATCGAAGGACGGCGTTTGCTGGAACAGATTGGCCCCCACCTGGATGCGATCAACGACGCGTTCCGGCCATTCCAGGCACGGCGTGACTGCGTGCTGACGGTAAGTGCCGTACCAACCATGGCGTCAGCATGGCTGGTGCCACGCCTTGGCCGCTTCGTCGCCGAATATCCACAGATTGAGATCAACCTGCAGTCCAGCCAGTTGCTCGTCGATTTCGAGCGACAATTGCAGTTCGATGCGGCATTGCGGGTTGGGGATGGCAACTGGTCTGGCCTGGTCAGTGAGCCGCTCATCGATGAATGGTTGGTGCCGATGGCCAGCCCGGCGTTGGTGGAGCGCATGGGCGGGATCGGGGCACTGCCCTTGACCGAGTGGCCGCTGTTGGGTGACCCGGATGGTGAGTGGGATCGCTGGTTTGCACTGACGGGTACCAAGCCGCCCCGGCGTTACATCGCCATCCTTGATGACTCCGAATCACACCACCGCGCCGCGCTGGATGGGGTTGGGGTTGCACTGGGACGGGTAACCCGGGCGCACCTGCTGCTGCAATCCGGGCAGCTGTTGCTGCTGTCCGACCAACGCCTGAAGACGCCGTGGTCGCATTGGCTGGTGTATCCGGAACGCTCGAAAGCACATAAAGGCTTCCTGGCGTTTCGGCAATGGCTGCATGCCGAAGCCGACACGCACCGCAGGGACATGCAAGGCCAATAGCAGGCGCCAACCTGTGATGGTTTGGATTGTCCAGCGCGACGGCGTTAGCTGCGCCGGCTGAGCCACGGCGTGAACAGGCGCAGGCGACGTGGTCGCGATGACAAGGTAAAGGCAACCAGCAGCGCTGCGCCGCTCAAGCCCATCACCCACACCAGCACCGCCATCGTCGCGTGGTCCACCATCAGGCACAACAGCAACGCGAAGGCGATGCTGATGCTGCCAGCCATGCGCAGCAAGCGCAGTGAGACCGATGAAGGACGGTGTTCCCAGACCTGCAAGGCATGCACTTCCATTGACAATGCCAACCACACCATGCCCGCCACGCAGGCGCACAGTGCGGCCAGAAGCAGCAGGTTTGCAGCCAGCTGATCAGACATGGGCGGGCTCCGCTTGCGAGGTTTGCCGCTGCTGTACGCGCGCACGTGCCCCGATGCGGCGTGCGGCAAGCGCGGCGACAAGAGCGCTTGCCAACAGGAACAGATCGACACCTGCCACTGGCCAATAGCCGCGCGCCAGCGTGCGCAGCAGATGGTCGCCGGTGGTGATCCAGTTCAACAGCACCGCAGCGACGGCCAGCACGGCGATGGCCCACGCCTGTTCACGCCATGCCGGATTGGCCAGGCCGCGCGCGACCGGTGCGCCGCGCAGGCCCGCATGTACCAGCGCCACTGCCCAAACAGCCCAGAATGCATAGCGCTCCCAATCGCCGCGGCCGGGCAAAGCTTCCGGCAACAAGCGGTTGGCAATCAGGATGCCAAGCGTGGCCAGCACCATGCCGGTGACCGTGGTGACCGCCAGCGCATCGACGATGCGCGCCCCCTGGCTGCCCTGCAGGGCATGTTGACGCTTGCGCTTTTCAACGAAAAAGATAAAGCCTGTGGCAATGCATACCGCGCCAGTCAGGCCGCCAAGCACGTAGAGCCAGCGCAGCAGCCAATGGCGGAAATGCTGCAGGTGCAAGCCGGTGAGGAACTCGCTCACGCGCGCCACAGGCGTGGCCGCAGGATCTTCGCGGATCAAGGCACCGCTGCTGCCTTTGAAATGGATGCCATCACCCACCAGTGCGATGCGGTCGGTGCCGGCACGGTAGACGCTGACGTAGCCGTTGCTGTCGCCGACATGCTGCACCACCAGGAAGCCCACGTCGCCCGCCTTGTCATTGGCTTCCCAGCGATGGCGCGCCTGCGCGACCATCGCATCGACCGACGCCAGTTCTGCCGGTACCCCAGCACGCTGGTGGGGCAGGCCGGTTTCCTGCGCTTCCATGCGCTCGTGCAGGTCATGCAGGTCGTGCAATTGGGTGTGGCCGACCGGGAAGTAATACGTGCCGGCGAAGATCAACAAGCCGGTCAGGGCGAAGAAGAAATGGAAGGGCAGGGCGACCACGCCGGTGAGGTTATGCAGGTCCAGTACGCTGCGCAGCCGGGCCTTGCCGGGGCGGAAGGTGAAGAACTCGCGGAACAGCTTGCGGTGCATCACCACCCCGCTGATCAATGCAGCCAGCATTACCAGGGCGGAGAAGCCGACGATCCAGATGCCCAGGTTCTTCCAGTCCAGGGTCAGTCCGTAATGCAGCGGGAAAAAGAAGCCGCTGCCTATCTTCAGGCGGTCATCCGGCAGCTCGCTGCCATCGCGCGGGTCGATGGTGGCATAGGCCCAGATCAGCTCTTCGGGATCCTTGGCATTGGGCACCTTGTAGCCTGCATACAGCGCCAGTACCGGATCGCGGTGGGTGGTGTAGGCGCTCCAGCTGGCCACCTGGTCGAAGTGCGTCGGCATCGGCCCATTGACGCGCGCGCGCATTGCATCGATGTCCGCTTGCAAGGGTTGCATGCGTTCGAAGGCCGGCCGCAGCACGTTCTCGAACGAAGGCATTGGTTGCGCCTCGATCCGCGTTGCCGGGATGGCCCAGCGGTCGATCTCGCGATCGAACACGGATAGCGCGCCAAAGAAGAAGGCTGCCATCAGCACGAAGCCAAGCACCAACCCGAACCAGGTGTGCAGCCATGCCATTGCTTGCCGGAAACTGTTGAACATGGGATCTCCGGTCAGGTCAGCAGGGATTGAACGAACGAGGCGGCGGCAGCCATCAGCAGCCCGAGGCCAAGCAGGACCAGGCCCACCCGTAGCACGCGCTGGGTAGCGATGCTCCACAGGAACACCAGCACGTAGGCGATCAGGCCGATGAAAGCGCCAAGAAACTCGGCATCATGGAAATCGAGCCGGGCAGCAAACAGCAAGCTGGTGGCAAGCGCCACCGTGCCCCAGGCGAAGACATAACCGCCAAGGATTGCGGCCAGCACACGCAGCAGGATCTGCAAGCGTCGTGAGCGGGGTGGGGCGAGGGTGGCAGGTGGTTGGGACATGGGGCTGGCTGATCTCGAATGTGAGTAGTACGAACAAGCGCTGCAGCGTCCATGCACGGCTGTGCTTTCAAGCCCCCCACCGCTGAGCTTCAAAGCCCCTCTTCCCTCGTGGCAGAGGGGTTGGGGAGAGGGGGCGCCGGGGATCTCGATTGAAATCCTCAAAGCACCCTCTCCCGCCCGGTGGGCACCCTCTCCCACAAGGGGAGAGGGGGACTGCAACATCAACACCGCAGCCTCCATGCATGGCTGAGCTTTCAAGCCCGGCACCGCAGGGCTTCAAAGCCCCTCTCCCCTTGTGGGAGAGGAGTTGGGGAGAGGGGGCGCCGGGGATCTCGATTGAAATCCTCAAAGCACCCTCTCC
>NZ_DAMBEF010000025.1:30612-56998 GCF_032061965.1 Stenotrophomonas sp.
CGCCCGGTGGGCACCCCCTCCCGCAAGGGGAGAGGGGAGGCCACTGCAACATCAACACCGCAGCTTCCATGCGCGGCTTTGTTTCAAGTCCCGCACCGCTGAGCTTCAAAGTCCCTCGCCCCTCGCGGCAGATGGGTTGGGGAGAGGGGGAAGCAACCGCAACAACAAGAAACAGAACCCGGCGTTCTCTTGACCCGGAAAATCAGAAGCGCCAGTCGAAACTCAACTGATAGTTGCTCGGCACACCGTAGTAGCCAATCTGATACAGGCTGTTGATGTACTTCCTGTCGGTCAGGTTGTTGACGTTGGCGCGTACCGTTGCATTGGGCAGTACATCCCAGGCGACGAAAGCATTGAGCAGGGCGTAGCTGCCCTGGCGCACGACAGTGCCGGTGTAGATGTCGGTGGCGGAGATATCACTCTGCCAGCGGCCCCCCAATCCGAACGACAACGCCTCGTAGGCGGGCAGGCGCGAGGTCAGCATGAGGTTTGCAGTGCGGCGCGGTACCCAGGTGTAGGTGCTGCCGCCGTTCTGGTTGCTCATCTTCAGCTGGGTGTAGCCGAACACCAGATTGGTGTTGTCGTCGAGCTTGCCGGTGGCTTCGAATTCCACGCCCTTGGACTCCACGTCCACGCCGTAGTACCAGTACTTGGCGTTGGTTTCGTCATAACCGCCGGAGGTGGCCAGGTTTTCCTGCTTGGCCTTGAACAGCGCCAGCGTGGTAAGCAGGCGACGGTCCAGCCATTCGGCCTTGACACCCACTTCATAGTTCACGCCCTTGGTCGGGTCCAGGTAGACAAGGTTGATGTCGTACTGGTCCTGCGGCTGGTAGATGTCCGAATAGCTGATGTAGCCCAGCACCTTGTCGCTGAAATCCCAGGTCAGGCCCGCGTAGGGGCTGATGTGGTCTTCGGTCTGGTTGAACGCCTCACCATTGTTGCCATCGCGGTGGTACTCGGCCCAGTTGAAGCCAAGCACGGCCTTGAACTGGTCGGTGAAGGTGAGGCGGGCGGCGCCGTAGCCGCGCTTCAGGCGCTGGTTGGTCCAGCTGGCCTTGTGGCGCGCACCCCATTCCGGCTCTGCAATGGCATTGCCGGGATAGGGGAAGACGACCGGGTTGAGGTTGGACGGATTCTGGATCGGGTGATCCCAGTTGGTCTGGTCGCTCTTGCCCACGCTGAAGCCGAACGTTGCTTCCTGCTCATGTCCAAACAGGGGGAAGCGCCCGTTCACGGTGATATCGCCCAGATGCGAGCTGCCCGCATCGATGCCCTTGTAGGCCCAACCGATCAGACCCGCACCGGTGACGGGGTCCAGCCCGGTCATGGTGTAGGCGAAGAACAATTGGTCGTCGCTGGCAGCCTTGCGGTAGTTGTACGTTGCCTTCGCCTGCCAGTCGGCCCCCAGCTGGTGCGTGTATTCGACGAAGGCGGTTTCGGTCTTGGTGTTCCAGTAGGTCCAGTCCTGCGTGGTCGACGCGCTGCGTCCCCATTCGGCCTGGCTGCCGTCGTTGTTGCTGAAGGTCAGCGCGCCCCACATGTTGTGGTCGCTGTCGGCCTTCTGCCAGGAGTAGCCCACCGTCAACGTACCGTTGTCGCCGATCTGGCCATCGACCACGCCGTAGAAGAAGTTGCGGTCGTTCTGGTAGTCGCGCAGGTAGGAGTCGCCGTCTTCGTGCGCGGCCACCACGCGACCGGCCCAACGCCCGTCCTCGGTGAACGGTGTGGTGTAGTCCACCTCGACGCGGCGCTTGCCCCAGGAGCCCACGCTGACGCCCAACTGGCCCTTGGCCTCGTTGGTGGGGCGCTTGCGCACGTAGTTGATGGTGCCCGAGGCATTGCCCACACCGGTGAGCAGGCCGTTGGCACCACGGATGACTTCCAGTTTCTCGTAGCCGAACGCATCCATCGCGCCGGTGACGATGCCCCAGTCATTGGGCAGGCCCACACCGTCGATCTGCGTGTTCTTGATATCGAAGCCGCGCGCGACGTAGTTGGTGCGGTTGGTTTCCCATTCTTCCACCTGGATGCCGGTGGCCAGCCGCAGCGCATCGTTGATGTTGTCGATGCCGAACTGTTGCATCTGTTCCGTGCTGACCACGCTGATCGACTGCGGGGTCTCCTTGATGTCCAGATCAAGGTTGGTGGCGCCATTGCTGACCCGGTTCGCGCGCTGCGAAACCACCCGTACCGTGTCCAGCTGGGTCGCGGTGTCGTTGTCAGCTGCCGGGGCAGCCGCCTCTGCGGCCGCCGTTTCGGCCATCGCCGTACCAGTGCTGCCCGCCAGGACGAGGCAGATGGCCGCTTTCAGGGTGTTGCTTGCAATGCGCGATGGGAACGACAGGCCAGCGGCGGCAGCCGGGCGGCGGGAAGTACGGGTGGGGTGCATGTGGATGCCTGAATGAGTGGTAGCAACGGATGGGCCACGGCGGGGCGGGGCACCCGTTTAGGCAGCGGGTGTGGACTACGCTCAGGCAAGTGGCGTTCTTATTGCGAAATTAAATGCGAATGATTCGCATTTTGCAATAGATCCTCGGCGTCGATGTCTCGATTTGAGTCACCGGAGGCTGGCAGCGGGGCCGGCTTCCCTTGATCTGCCGTATGTGATCGGCCTTGTATGCTTGGCCCAACACGAGCCGAGGCGGGCCCCATGCCCAATGCAGTTCCAATGCCTTCCTCCAACTCCCGGGCCCTCCAGCGGCTGGGATGGGGACTGTTGTGGCTGGCAATGGCTGGCCTGAGCGTGCACTTCCTGCTGGCTATCCACGCCCAGTACGAGCGGGTCGATCCCGAGCACTACACGATGTACTGGGCACGGCGCGGCTGGCTGTGGCTGCATATCGGCGGAGGGGTGCTCGGCATCGTGCTGGGGCCGCTGCAGTTCCTCACCCGTTGGCCCAAGGCGCGGCCGCGCCTGCATCGCTGGCTGGGCCGCACCTATATCGGCGGCATGTTGGTGGCCTGTGCGGCAGCGGTTGGCCTGATTGCCACCTCCCCAGCCCCAGCCGCGATCACCACTGCCTTCGCCGGCACGGCGCTGGCCTGGCTGGTCACGGCGCTGGTGGCGATGATCGGCATCCGCCACGGCAACATCACCCGTCATCGGCGCTGGATGACGCGTGCCTACCTGGTCACCTTGGCACCGGTGCTGTTCCGACTGCTGTTGCCCGCATGGATAGCCAGTGGTCGAGCGCCCACGCCTGACGCGATTGCGTTGCTGCTGTGGGGCAGTTGGACGATTCCCTTGCTGTTGCACGCGCTGGTACTTGCCGCCTGTGCAGGCTGGCGGAGCGCTCGTTCCAGCACTGCAACGGGTGCGGCCCCGTTGCCCTGAAGCATCGGCGCGTGCGGCGATCGAGGCTGGTGAGGCTCAGCCAACAGGCAGGAAACGGCTCACTTTCTGCTTTAACAACTGCACCAGTACCGGGTCCATGTAGTCGTAGTCGTCAGGTATATCCAGGCAGATGACGCGTTTGCCGCCCAGATGCGCGCGGAACTTCTTCGACAGTTTGTTGCGATGTGCCTTTTCCATCACGAAGACCAGGTCCGCCCAGGCCAGCAGCTCTGGCGCGACCGGGGTACTGGCGTCGTTGCCCAACCCGGCAGACAGCGTCTCCACGCCCGGCCAATCGGCAAATACCTGCTCGGCGGTGGGGCTGCGCAAGCGGTTCTGGCTGCAGATGAACAGTACGTTGCGTGGCATGGGTGGCTGCTGGGTTGGGAGCTTGCTGCGACAGGAACGATACTACTGCGTACAAAGGGCTAGCGCCGTCCACGATAGGGCTCACATCCTATCCCGTCGTTGTCGCGGTCCAGATGTGGCCCGTAGCCTGGATCGCCGCGACGGACCGGCGCAGCCCCTGCTGCTCGTGCTTCGGCACAGTTTGCGAATGCCCGTGTTCCGGCAGAAGACCGGGCCGGTGCTACGGTGGTCGGTGAGAACGACTGTTGTGATGGTCGAGTGGGTCGGGACGAAGCAGGGGCGCCAGCCCCTCGGTGGCAGTGATAGTCGCCGGTGCTGCGGTTGGTATGGCAACCGTCCTTGTTGAGACCTCCGCTATGCGCCGCCGCTGGCCCGCATGCAGCCATCATGAGCGTCATCACACAACCTGAGAAAAGTGATCGCACACAGCCCCCTGATGCGTCACGCGGGCCGGTGGGGGCGCCGCGGAAGTCCGATCCTACCCCATGACCGCAGCAAACGTTTCCGGTGAAGATGGGGCGCTGGCCTGGGCAAACTCAGCTGCGGGTGCGTAGACGGCGAAATGGCAGGTTGTTTGCTCTTGCCGTGTGCCACCACAGTTGCCGCAAATAGCCACCGCAGGCGGCGAACGCCAGTTGTGAAACAGGTTGCAACAGCGGCTTGCCCATACGCTGGTGCAGTACCTGGAGGTAAGGCAGTACGACATCGGCCAGGATCACCGTCACCTGCGCGGAGAAAAGGCAGAGCAGTACGTCCAGGCCATAGGCATCGAGCAACGGGACCAGACTGGCCAGCTCTGGATTGCAGGCAATACAGAGGATGATGACCAACGTGCCCGCGGCCAGGGCCTTGTGGTGCCACGCGCGGGATCCATGAAAGGGTGTCATCGGCTTATCGGCAGTGAAACATGGGCTTGGGATGGATCTGCTACGGCAGTGGGCAATCAACGCTCGGATGTTGGCTCGACCACCACCGCCGTCCCGTAGCACAGCACTTCGGTGAGGCCGCTCATCAACTCGGTCGCGTCATAGCGCACGGCGATGATCGCATTGGCACCGAGCTGGCGGGCATGGGTCACCATGTCGCGGTAGGTTTCTTCGCGCGCCTGTTCGCACAGCTGCGTATAGATGGTGATGTTGCCGCCAAACAACGTCTGCAGGCCACCAATGAAATTGCCGATCACCGAACGCGAGCGCACCGTGATGCCACGTACCAGGCCGAGGTTACGCACGCAACGGTAGCCGGGTAGCTCAAGTGCGGTGGTTACCATCGCATCGCTCAGGACGACGGCCGTGCCGCGACTGGCGGAAGAGTTGTACGGGTCTGTCATATCAGGTCCTGGGAACGTGCGTTGTCGAATGTCGGAAGCCTGGCTGGAGATGCGGGCGAGGCGCTTGCCTCATTGCCCGGCCAGTTCGCGGAGCTCATCCACCCGGCGGATGTTCAGTTGCATCGGGCAGAACGCATACATCGGTGAACCAACGTGTGCGCCGGCCAGATTGCAGTGCAGGTCGCGATAGACCAGCCAGGCTTTCTGGGCACGGTCCAGCGCGGCAGCATCGTCGGGGTTGTCAGTTGCCAGATCATGGTAGATGCCGCGATACAAGCGGATCATCTCGGCCTTGGCATCAGCCGACACACTGCTGGAGCAGGCATCCACGCTGCCGTTCGTCGCACCACCTGCGCGCTCCAGGCAATCACTGTAGGCGTGCTGGTAATCGGGTGGCTGCGCCCAGACAAGTGCCGGCAGCATCAGCAATGCGGGAAGTAGACGCTTGATCATGGGTGAGCCTGTGCAGCGTGGTGTTGGTCAGGCAGAAGCGCGCGGCCCGCACTCATCGGCGGGTCAACTCCTGTCCATCGACCGTCATCTTCCAGCGGTCGCCCTCCTGATGCGGCGGCACGGATACCACGAAGCGCGTCGACACCGGCCCAACACCGACGACGAAATCATTGCCTTCGTATGCCTTGATGGGTGCATCAAGCGATTTGCTCACCGAAGGTTTGGGCTGGTGCTTGTAGATGACCCGTCCGCTGGCATCGATGACCAGCAGAGTGGTCGCTGATTCCCAGCTGCCTACATAGTCCTGCTTGTCCGCAGGCACTGGCTTGCCGCAAGCGGTCAACAGGCAGGCGACGGCAAGGGCGAGCAGGCCCATACGCCAGGCGTGTCGCAGTGACGAACGTCGGGCTGCTGGGGCGAGTGCCATGGGATGAGGAGAGTCAGTGAGTCGCATGCAGGCGTCCTTCCGTTGCGCAACGCAGAGTGTGTTGCAGCTTGGCGCTGACCGGGGGCGCCGGCGCCAGTCACTCTGCCAATGATTACCTGCATCGGCAAGGCTGGCCAGCAGGGGGATCGCCTTATAGTCGGCGCAGGTGAAGTGCAAGGAAACTTGTGCCCGGCGTTGATGGGTAGCACCTTGCGGACCTATCAGGCCGAGCGTCCAGGCTGGCGACGCGTGAACACCAATGCCAGCAGCCATAAGGCTGAGATTGGAGCCAGACACCACATTAGCCAAGAGGCGGTCTTGAGCCCAACCTGGAACGGTGCCGTCGGGTTGCCAGTAGCAACCACAGTCCAGAACGGATTGGGCTCAATGCTCACCGCAATGGGGCCAATAGACGGATAGGTAATGCACGCGCCACCGGCTATCAACAACATCCAAACGAGAGACCCTATCAGCAGTGATCGAGTTCTTTGACGCCCCATTACTTTCTCCATAGCGGCCTAACGCTTGAGTCAAGCCGCGCCGCAAAGCAGCTTCGGCTTGAATGAATTTTCAGACGCATCTGTCATAGGGTGTCATTGGACAGAGGCGAACCATCACGAGCAATTCTTGCGCTACATGAGGGGCATCTCCAGCCGCCTAGCATCGCTTCACGTGTGCTGGATGGTTTGCGGAATCTAGGCAGCAACGTCTTGCACTTGGGACATGATTTTCGAGGAATCAGGAATGCAAGAAGAAGCACAGCTAATCCACCGGCGATACCGCCAACCAGCCCAGACGTCATAAGCGTATCCATGTGTCTCCTTTAAGCGCCTAACCCTGGAACTATGCCGCGCCGCGAAGCGGCGTCGGCTTGAATGAGTAAAAAGGAGACTTACCCCCGACGGCATCGCCGTTCGGCCTCGAGGGCCATGAGTGGGTTGACACTCAATCAGCGCGAAGGAGAAGTGTCCAATGGGCACTATAACCATAGGAATCGACCTGGCGAAAGCCACATTCTCGACTTGTACGCTGGATGCGGCCGGGCGGGTGGTTCAGCGCCGGGATCTTGATCGTGAAGCCTTCAGCCAATGGCTGTTTACGGAAGTGCGGTCTGGCAATACTTGGAATGCTTGGCGAACTGGCGAACTGGCGAACAGTGGTAACGGTACAACAACCGAGGATGCGTTTATGCCTCACGCGAAAGGCAAGGACATCATGCACCCGGAGTTGACGGGAAGCTCCTTACGGAATTGTTGGGGTCAACGCCGGACCTTTGTTAACCGACATCGTAGATGTCCAGCTCGAGTGCAACACCGCGCTGCCCGAGAAAGAGCAAAGCTTTTGCCGAGAGAGGTAGGCCGTCATTGCTGCTACCCATGAAAAGGCCGCAGAACAAATCGGGTTGGAACCGGGCCAGTGACTCCCACACGTTGAGATCCTGGGTGAGTTGCTCAAGGATCTCGAAGATTTGCGCCTCCAGGTCCTCAGGCTCACGACGAGTCGCGCTAAGCCGCCAGCTCCCGGTCTTGGCAATACGCACGACTCCGGTCTTGCTACCGACGAGTTCTTGACCCTTCCGGTACGACACGGTTGGGCCTGCGCCTAGCAATGCGCTTATCTCATCAGGCGCCAGATCGTCACCGAAGAGCCGGAGTGTTGCTACAGAATGATTGATTGCTCCCATTGGGCCCTAACCTTGGAATTAAGCCGCGCCGCGAAGCGGTGTCGGCTTGAATGAACTGTTAGGCGGCTGTGGCCACCTACCGACCCCGGACCAATGCTGCCTTGCTTGTGCAACCCAACGTGAGCCGATCATGCCACAGCCTGCGGGTTGGAGCTTGCCTTGAAAACCTTGCCGAGCGTTGCCGCCGAAGTGCGATGAAATGATTGCGGCAGAGCAGTGAAGCGTAGGACGAAGTGGCGGGCTTGCCGATGCCAGGAACAGTTGGAACTGCTACCCGGAGCCGACCGGTGACTTGCCGATCTTGCTGCCGAAAGCAGAAGGGCCGGCCAGCCCAGTCCACCGCCGCCTAACTCCGGAATTAAGCCGCGCCGCGAAGCGGCGTCGGCTTGAATGAATCGTTAGAGCCCTGCCCTCGATAACGCATAAGCCAACTCCAGCTGGTTGCAGCCATGGCCCTGCAGGATGCCGTCAGCATCTAGCGCCCCGACCTCAAATCCCTCCTCAACGTCCTCGTAGTAGAGCAAGCCGGATGGCAACTCCGCAACGACAAGGACCTGCTCCAAGGCGCGGCCGCGCTGGAAAGCGACTGAGTAGAAAGGTACGCGATAGGAGGCAAATGCAACTTGCTGGGAGGGCGAGCAGTTGCGAAGCTGATCGACAACCAGCGCCTCAAGCTCAACGACTGTAATGGGCTGCCAAGTCTCCAAAGGGCTCTAACACCTGAATTAAGCCGCGCCGCGAAGCGGTGTCGGCTTGAATGAGTAAAAAGGAGGCTTCCCCTTCGACGGCATCGCCGTTCGGCCTCGAGGGCCATGATTGGGTTGACACTCAATCAGCGCGAAGGAGAAGTCTCCAATGGGCACTATAACCATAGGAATCGATCTGGCGAAAGCGAGATTCTCGACCTGTACGCTGGATGCGGCCGGGCGGGTGGTTCAGCGCCGGGATCTTGATCGTGAAGCCTTCAGCCAATGGCTGTTACAGGTCCCGGTAGGGACTGTGGTGGCCATGGAAGCTTGCAGTGGCGCCCACGCCTGGGCCAGGCGTTGTCTGGAGCACGGCCTGCGCCCAAAGTTGATTGCCGCGCAGTTCGTCAAGCCGTTCCGCAAGAGCCAGACCACCAAGAATGACCGCAATGATGCAGAAGCCATCGCCACCGCTGCGCGGCAGGGCAATATGCGCTTCGTGCCGGTGAAGTCGGTTGATCAAGTTGGCAGTGGCGCGAGCCGGGCACGGTGGTGGTCAGCCGCGCAGCGTCGGCAGTGCCTGCGGGCGATGGCGTAGTGACGGGTACCTTGAATGTCGCCGGCCAGCGCGTCGGCGCATCGCAGGGCGCGGAGCGCGACCGCCAGGGCGGCGACGCGGTGTATGACCTGGATCTTTCCTCGGTCTATGCCGGCAAGGAGCAGATAGAGCGCTACAAGGGGGCCGCGCCGGCGGACGTGTTCAAGGGCATGGCCAACGTCTACAGCGGCGATGCCCGCAACAGCGGTGCCCTGGACCCCAATATCCGTGGCATCCAGGGCCCGGGCCGCATCCCGGTGAGCATCGACGGCACCGAGCAGGCGCTTACCGTGTGGCGCGGATACATGGGCGCCAACAACCGCAACTACATCGACCCCAACCTGATCGGCGGCATCCAGGTCATCAAGGGGCCGCAATTGCAGCGCAACGTCAATACATCGGTCGGCGGCGCAGTGGTGATCAACACCCTCGACGTCGGCGACATCCTCGGCGAGGGCGAAGGCTTTGGTGGCGAGGTCAAGCTGGAAGGCAGCAACAACGCTGTTTCACCACGCATCCCCACGCTGTTGACCGGTCAGAACTGGCGTGAGATCGAAGGTTGGCCAGCCGCAACCTGGAACTACTACGACCCCAGCCTGTACGTGAAGCCACGTGGTGATGGCAGCAACCACCTGCTGTCGGGCGATGATCAGGCCTATCGCGTTGCATTGGGCTGGCGCGGCGAACGTGTGGACGTCCTGGCGGCGTACGCCTATCGCGAGAAGGGCAACCACTTTGCCGGCAAGAAGGACGCCGGCTACTACTCCAAGCCTGCGACCGATGGTTGGGATTACATCCCCTTCCTGGCCAACATCTACCGGCCCGGCGATGAAGTGCCCAACACCTCGAGCCAGATGGAATCCTGGCTGGGCAAACTCAACTATCGGATCAGCGATGACCAGGTTGTGCAGCTAGGCCTGCGCGACACCCTGTCGCACTACGGCGAGATCATGCCCTCGCGCATCGCCTGGGTCGACACCTCCACCAATGGCGTGCCGCAATGGCCATTGAGCCGCGTTGACGCCAAGGCCTATAACCTCGAGTACCGCTGGCAGCCGCAGGGCAGCCGCTGGATCGACCTGTACGCCAACCTCTGGCAGACCGATACCGTCAGCGATACCTACAGCAGCGGTGGGCGGCCCAATGACCCCAGTGGCTACATCGAGCCCAATGCCAGCGGAACCGGTGGCCGCAACGTCAACAGCAACTACCTGCGCAACACCGCGGTTGCCAACGCGGACAACACCCGCAAGGGCATCACCGTCAGCAATGCCTTCGCGCTGGCAGACGATATCCAGCTGACGCTTGCCGGCAGCTACCAGCACGAATCGCTGCGCTCGGATGACAGCTACTGGGACACGGCCATCAATGCCACCTCACGCATGCTGCCGCGCGCAGGCCGGCGCGCCGAGAAAGAGTTCAGCATGAAGCTGGAATGGCAGCCCAGCGACCGCCTGAATGTCGCAGGCAGCCTGCGCTATCAATCATTCTGGGCGGTGGATGACTTCGTACGCCGGATGGATGCGGCTGGCTACACCAATTTCAGCCAGCGCAGCGAGTACACCTATTACGGCATGAGCTACTACACCGCCGACCCGGCGTTGAGTGCCGCACAGATCCAGGCGTTGCGCGACCAGTTCATCGCCGATGGCTACAGCGGTGACCAGCTCGAACACGCCATGGACTTCACCGTGTTCAACCAGCGCCATGACAGCCTCTGGCTGGCAGACGAGAACGGCCGCTATTCGCGTGCTGACAACATCTTCCTCAATGGAAGCCTGGATGGCGTGGACTACAAGATGGCCAGCGCATCGCGCGGCTCCACCCAGTTGCAGGACGCGCCACCGATGCGGCAATTGAATGCCGCCCAGCACAGGAAGGGCGGTGACTGGGCACCTTCGCTGTCGGCTGCATTCCACCTCAATGACGATGCCCGCATCTATCTGCTGCATAACCAGACCCGCCGCTATCCGAGCATGTTCGAAACCACGCTGGGGTTCTCGGCATCCATCCCCTCGTCGCAACTCAAGCCAGAGCACGTGTACAGCTACGAGTTGGGCTATGTGCACGACCTGTCGCGCCTGCTGCATACCGGTGAGGACGGTCACGCAGATTTCAAACTGGCGTACTACCACCACCGTACCCGCGATGTGATCGAACGCAGCCCCAACCTGATGTTCAGCAACATCGACAAGCAGACCATCCGCGGCGTCGAGATGCAGAGCCGCTACGACAATGGACGGTTCTTCGTTGATCTCAGCGCGGCGCATACGTTCGAGAACAGCGTCTGCGACGAAAGCACGGCCGTACAGCTTTCGCCGCTGCTCGGCGCGGTCAAGAACTGCGTCGATGGAGGTTTCGTTGGCGGCTACCTGGTGACCCAGGCCATACCGGATTGGACGGTGAACACCGCCGTGGGCATCCGCCTGCTGGACAAGCGCCTGGAGCTGGGTGCGCGTGGCGTCTACTACAGCGCTTTCGACAACCCCTACAAGGATAACTACGGCACACAAACCATGGTGCCGTACTACGCCAATACGCCCATGCAATGGGGCCGCATCCTCACCTATGACGCGTATGTGTCGTACCGGCCTAACGAGGCGATGAGCATCGAGCTGATCGGCACCAACCTGAGCAACCTCTACTACATCGACCCATTGACGCGTTCGGCACTGGCCGCGCCGGGCCGCACCTTGAAGTTGAGCCTGGGCTACAGGTTCTGAGCACCGCACAACGGAGCAGAAACAGCGGGGAAGGGAGTCCCCAACCCTTGCAACACCAACCCAACTGTGGAGTTTGATGATGAAGATTATCGGTTTGTCGATGCTCGTCTTGTCACTGGGCGCCGTCGCTGGTGCAGCCAACGCCGACGTGCGCTTTGGCAGCACCAACGAAAGCTATGTCGCCCTGGGTGGCAGCGGTGGTCCTTCGGACGATCATGGCGGTCAGAAGGGTGACCCTGCCATTGGTGTGAAGGCGTTCTACGGTGGCACCCTGGTGAGCTTCTCCGGCTTGCAGGGCATGGGTGCCACCAGTGGCGCCGGTACCGCCGCCGACCCAAAGATCACCCGCATCACCACCGCGATGATGCCGCCCAGCCACGCCAGCCTGGGCTACTTCAATTTTGCGCAGGTCGGTTCCCAGGCCGTGTACTTCGGTGAGTGGTCCAACACTGGCAGCACCTCCAGCCCACAGCACACCGCCTACTACGCCGGCGAAGCGGGCAATGTAGCCACCACCTTGCCCACCGGTACCGCCACCTATACGGTCAAGTCGATCAACAACGCCTACTCGGGCACCGGCGCGAGCCTGCCGACCAGCACGTTGACCGCCAACTTCGGCACGTACAAGGCCAGCTCCAGCGGTGACATCAACTTCACCGGCGGCACCATCTCGGTCAACGGTGCACGCGTGCAGCTGGGTGCCAGCAATGTCGGTGTCACCAGTGTTGCCGGGAGCAACGGCAGCTTGAACGGTGACTTCTTCGGCACCGGCGCCTCGGCCGTGGCCGGCACGGTGAAGTTTGCCGATACCAGCAAGAACACCGCATTCGGCGGCAGCAAGAACTGATCCTCCATCTCCCCAGGCAAGGGCAGCTGCAGCTGCGTGATACCCCAAGGAGCGCGGATGACTTTGTATGAATGGCAGGGGCTGGCGGTTGCCACCCCTGCTTTTGGCCTTGAATGACGGCGGACCCGGCAACAACGATGTACCCGATCCACTCACGACTGGCGCCTGGCCGGATTGCGCGTAGCGCAAGCCGCTGTTGTGCTGCCCGGGCACTTGCGTGCTTGCAGATGCCGTCGTTGCTGTTGCTGATGCTGGTAGTGGGCTCGGCATGTGGCCAGGACGATACCCGTCGCCTGCTGGAGCAGGACGCTCGACAGCAGGCACTGCAACGCGAGCAGCAGCTGCTGGAACAGGCCACGGATGGAGACCGCCCAACCTTGACGGTCGAGGGCAAAACCTATCGCGTCGAGAGCACGGCCAATGATGTTGGCCAGGCCTTGTACCTGATGCTGGCGCGGCAGCAATGGACTTTGGCCCGTGGCTTCCTGCAGGAATATCGCCAGCTCCCCGATCGCGATCCGCTGTTGCTGCACTACGCGCAGGCGATGCTGTACCGGTCCGACGCCCAGCACGCGCAGGCCATTGCCGAGTTCACCGCGCTGCTGGCCTTGCAGCCGGATTTCATGCTGGCGCGGCTGGAGTTGGCGCGTACCTTGTTCGAAGACCAGCAGGATGTTGAAGCGCGGTCGCTGTTTGACAGCATCCAGGCATCGTTGGCGGTGGAGGATCCGCGTAATGCCGGGGTGCGTCAGACCGTGGCGTTGTTCCAGCAGGCGCTGCGCAACCGCGCTCGTATCGAGGGCTCCTTCGCACTTGGCCCGCAATGGAATGACAATCTCAATCGCAGCTCAGCCAGCCGCATCTGCCTCTATCAACTTGGCGACGAATGCCTGCTGGACCGGCAGACACCGGCCGCGGTCAGCGGCGAGGGGATCGAATACGACGCCACACTGGGAAAGCGCGTCGCCTTGGCGGGGCACCACGGCGTGTACATGCGCTCCCTGCTGTACGGGCAGGTCTATCGCGATGCGGGTGAATACAACGAGGCGAGCTTCGCCGCACAGGCGGGCTACAGCTATCGCAGCGCCCGCCAACGGGTGTCGCTGGCGCCCACATTCGACTACTACCGTTGGGGTGCGCAGACCCTGTATGCCGGTTGGGGTGTACATGCCGAGTGGAGCTGGACGCCACGGCCGCGCCACCTGCTTCGGCTCGAAGCTGACAGCAAGGCGCTGCGGTACCGCAATGACAGTCTTGCGGGCAATTACGACGGCAGCGTGAACATGCTGTCGCTTACCTACTTCAACGCGTTGAGCCAGCGCTGGACGCTATTTGCCGGTGCCGATGTTGCCGATAGCGGCGCGCGTCAGCACGTCAACGCCTATCTGCAGCGCGGCCTGCGCGCAGGAGCGGTACTGCAATGGCCCGAAGGCGTGGCCACCACGGCGATGGTGTCGCTGCGGGAACGCCGCCACGACGCCTTCAATGCAGCGGTGGACAGGCGGCGCGAAGACATCGAGCAGAACTACACGCTGGTGATCAAAGCCAGCCGCTGGGCGATGGCCGGTTTTGTGCCGGTACTGACCCTCCGCCGCAACGTAACCCGCAGCAATGTGGGCTGGTTGTACAGCTACGACAAGAACGTTGCCAGCCTGAAGCTGGAACGTGTTTTTTGACCCTCCCCGGAGAGCCCCATGAACGAGCCCATCGTCAGCCTGAAGGTACCGCGCAGTCAGCGCCTGAAATCCGCAACGCACCAGACACACGACGCGCTGGACAAGCGCATCATGGCTGCCGATATTTTCGCCAGCAAGGAGCACTTCGCAGGCTTCCTGCGCGTGCAGTACCGTTTCCACCGCGACATCGAGCACCTGTATGCCGATGCGGCATTGGCTGCGTTGGTGCCTGCATTGGGTGAGCGCGCAAGACTGCTGAAGATCGCCAATGACTTGTCTGATCTCGGCCAGAGGGTGCCAGGCTCGACCGCGCCGCCGGCGACCTTGGGCCAGGACATCTGGCGTTCGTTGGGCTGGCTGTACGTGGCCGAAGGTTCCAACCTCGGCGGGGCGGTGCTGTTCAAGATGGCACGCGACCAGTTGGGCCTGCACAGGGGCTTTGGCGCCGGCCACCTGGCGGGTCATCCTGAGGGCGCAGCGCGGCACTGGCGGCAGTTCACCCACGCACTGGACAGCATTGTCATGGATGACATGCAGGAGCAACAGCTCATCGAGGGTGCATGCCACGCGTTTGTCACCGTGCGTGGCTACGTGGAAAGCGAGCTGCCCCAGGTCGCGGATGCGCGGGCATGAACATCGGCACGGCATGTAGCACGTGGCTCCGATGCGTCATGCGATGCGGCCGCTGAGCATGAATTCCGGCACGCCGCGGCGTGGCAGGTTGCAACGTGCGCTGTTGCGGCTGCTTGCGGTGTTGTGCCTGGGCATTGCCTTCGTCGGCGTGGTGACACCGGGCCTGCCGACTACCGAATTCGTGTTGCTGGCAGCGTGGGCGGCCGCCCGCAGTTCGCCCCGTCTGCATGCATGGATACTGCGCAACCGGCTGCTCGGGCCGCTGTTGCTGCAGTGGCAGAGCGGCAAGCTGCCACGCCGGGCGAAATGGGCGGCATTGGCGTCGATGAGCACAGCTGGCGCTTTCGCTGCCCTGACCATCCCGCATCGGCCCAGTGTGTATTTCATCGTCTTCTGCATGGCGTGCGTCCTGCTCTGGCTCTGGCGCAAGCCCGAGCCGGAGCCTTGAGCACGGCGCCAACAATCTGCTGCTTTCGCACCTCCCATTCCCTTTCAACTGGATCGCTCATGTCGTCCGTGACAACCCAACTCCCCCCCGACCTCAGCCCATGGCAGATGTTCGCGCATGCCGACACGGTGGTTCAGGCCATCATGATCGTGCTGACGCTTGCCTCATTGCTGACCTGGACCGTGTTGCTGGCCAAGGGCGCCGAACTGCGCGCGGCGCAGCGTGAGCTCCGGCATGCGCGCAACGGCGTACTACAGGCCGTGCACCTGGCAGACGCCAATGTGCTGGATGCGGGCATCGGGCGCAGCTTGCTGGACCAGGCCCATGAGGAACTGCAGCAATCGGGCGGGCTGAGCGACAAAGCGGCGATAAAGGAGCGCCTGGCCTCGCGGCTGGAGCGCACCGAACTGGCCTACGCACGGCAGCTGCGGCGTGGCACCGGCGTACTGGCCACGATCGGTGCAACCGCGCCCTTCGTGGGATTGCTGGGGACGGTCTGGGGCATCATGAACAGTTTCGTGGGCATCGCCCGTGCCAATACCACCAACCTGGCGGTGGTTGCGCCAGGTATTGCCGAGGCCTTGCTGGCAACCGCGCTTGGCTTGGGTGCGGCGATCCCGGCGGTGGTTATCTACAACTACTTTGGACGCCGCCTGACTGCCGCACGCGCCGAGTTGGGGGATCTCTCCGCCGGCGTGGAGCGCTTGTTCTCGCGTGATCTGGACCGCCAAGCCATGCCGGTTTCGGATTCCGGCATTGATGCAATCCGTTGAGGAGCCCTCGGATGCCGCGTAGACACCGTGAAGAGCCGGACGAGCTGGAAGAGAACCACGAGATCAACGTCACGCCTTTCATCGACGTGATGTTGGTACTGCTGATCATCTTCATGGTGGCGGCACCGCTTGCGACGGTGTCGTTGCCGGTGGAGCTACCGCCAAGCAGCTTGCAGGCACAGCCGGAGCCGCAGGCACCTATCCAGCTCACGCTGGCGGCTGACCACACGCTCAGCCTCAATGATGTGTCCGTTGCCCCGGAGCAGCTGGCCCCGCGGCTTGATGCACTGTCACGAGGCAACCGCGAGCAACGCGTGTTCGTGCGTGCGGACCAACGCGTTGCCTATGGCGAGCTGATGCAGTTGATGGACCGCCTGCGCCAGGCCGGCTATCTCAAGGTTGCGCTGGTTGCACAGGAGCAGGGCAGGCAATGACGGCAAGGTCACCCATGCCGCCTGCGCTGCGTTGGGCCGCCAGTCTGATTGCGGTGCTGCTGGTGCATGCATTGTTGATCGGCGTATATCTGCTTTGGCCGCGCGATCGGTCACCGGTGGTACCGAGCAGTCCGCCGCAGGCCGTGATGCTGGAGCTGGCACCTCAACCCACTGCAGCAGATGCCATGCGCAGCGAACTCGCCCCCGGTCCCTTGCAGCAGGACGCTGCGGCCGCCGAGGCGAGTGAAAGCGCGGAAACGCCGCCCATCATGCCGCCGCTGCCGACGACACCTGCGCCGGCTGCGGTCGCGCAGCACGACACTGCACGGGCCGATGCGCGCGAAGCCCTGGCTGAGCCTGCGCAGTCTTCCTCCCAATCTGCACAGGCGAGCGCACCGCCACACAGCGAGGCGAGCGTTGCCACTTCCACGGCGGCACCCGCTTCCAGCGTAGGGGCCAGCACCGCGGCGTTCGCTGACTGGCAATCGCGCCTGTTGGGTCACCTGCAGGCATTCAAACGCTACCCACGCGCGGCGCAGCGCCGGCGCTATGAGGGCGTTGCGCAGGTGCGATACACCGTGGACCGCGGTGGTACGGTCTTGTCCGCAGGGCTGGCCGGTAGCAGCGGCCACAGCGCGCTGGACGAAGAAGCGGTGGCGGCTGTCCTGCGCGCAAGCCCGCTACCGCCACCACCGGCTGACGTGGTGGGTCGCGAGATCGATGTAACTACTCCGGTGCAGTTCCTGCTCCGTTAGGCGTGCTCCTGACGGGGCGGCAGCGTTGGCGTGGCTGACACAAAGCACAGCGGTCGATGAACGGATAACCGAATTCATGCAGGTCCATGGCGCGACGAACGGATTTCAAACCTGGTGCTAACGCTTGTGGGGCGAACCTGCGCTCGCAGCACTACCTGCTGCGTCACTGAGGCAACTTCGATGTCCAGTCAGCAGAACAACCCGCAACGCGATGTCCAGGATCCACTTGATCCGCAGCAACGCCACGCCCAGCAGAACCCGGGCCAGCAGCAGCCGAAGAAGAATCCATCGCACGACGAAGAGGAAGAGTGAGCCTGGTCACCGTACGGCGACATCGCGGCGTCCCGATTCATCGGGGCGCCTCGTCGCCGCCCGACCCAGGCCGTGACGATCCTGCACCACCCGTGCCGGTCAGGGAGCCACCGCCGCACCAACCCGATACAAGCAAGCTGCCGCCTGAAAAGAAGGCTCCCGGCGACAATCCTCCCAAAAAGAAGAGCGGCGCCTGATAGCGCCGCTCATTGATGACTGCGCACTGGGATCAACGCACCGCAGCCGCCGTCAATGCCGAACTGTCGACGCTCTTGACGCCTTCGACACCCTTCGCCGCAGTGACCGCCCGGTCAACTTCGGCCTGGCTGGCAACCGTTCCACTCAGCGTGACAACGCCATTGACGGTTTCCACCTTGATTTCGAGGCCAGAGACATCCTTGGTGGTCAGCAGCTCGGCTTTCACCTTGGTGGTGATCCAGGTATCGGTACCCGGTTGCTCGGAATCATGCCCCTGCATGGCCTGGCCAGCAGCCTGCGCCGTGACAGCCGCGCCGGCAAAGCTCAACGCGATGACACCTGCGCATAGCAGTTGCTTCGTCTTGCGGATATTCATGGCAAGTCTCCAATCAGAGCGATGATGCTCAGGATCGATAGTGCATGCACTGCAATTAAGCCGATGCCTGCATCCGGTGATGGGCGGGTGCACGGCATGCAAAGGCCCTGTGCAGACGTGCCCGGATTCAGGCGATCACCAGATCCCATGCAAGATTGGAACCGTTGAACTTGAAGCGGTATCCATCAAAGTCGACCTGCCGGGCAATGTTTCCGTCCTCGTCGATCATCGTATGGAAGCAGATCTTGCTGGCACCTGCAGTGGCGACGCGCCGTCCATCAAAACTTCCCTTGGTTACCTGCCTGGATTCCGTTGCCAGCAGCGTTACCTGTCGGCGTTGCTGGCCAGGTCCTTCCAGGAACAGTTTCACGTCAGCCATTGCATGTTCTCCGCGATGCGATCCCCCCGAACCGGTCCATTCATCTATAGCGGGCGGTGACACCCGCGACAATGACTGAATGCGCAGAAGCGATGTTGGCCGCTACACGCGAGGCACAGCGCGTGCACTGTGTCGCGCTGTGCCACGTGTCCTTAACAATCACCAGGGTGCGATGGACATGATCAGCACCAATGCAATGATCGCAACGCCGATCAGGATGATGTTGCGTTTGCTGAGCCTTCTGGGTTTCATGTCGGCTGCTCCATGTTGCAGGCGTTCTTGCCTGCCTTGGCTATAGCACAGCCGATGCAAAGAGCCGGGCAACACGCCTGCATTGCGCTGCAGGCGTGTCATCCGATCCATCGCTGCTTTCAGTTCACTACCGGCAGGCTGATGAAGCTGGGATGTTCGCCGGTATTCCAGATGCGCTGGTTGGCCTTGCGGTAGTCGCTGGGCTGGGCGAAGAAGATGTTTTCCACATAGTGCTGTGGATTGCGGTCATACAGCGGGAACAAGCTGGATTGCACCTGCACCATCAACCTGTGGCCAGGCTGCAGTGTCTGGTTGACATTGGGAAGATCGAATCGGTAGGTCTGCGGTGTGTCGGCGGTGATCGCCTTCGGATCACTGAAGCTCTCGCGGTAGCGGCCGCGGAAGATGGTGATCGCCAATGGCAACTGGTAACCGGCCATCTTCGGGTTGTCCGGGTACTGGTCGGGGTAGACATCGATCAGCTTGACCACCCAGTCGCTGTCAGTGCCGGAGGTGGAAGCGCTCAACTGCACCTGCGGAATGCCGGCAAGCTTCATCGGCTTGTCCAGTACCGGGCCGGTATAGGTGAGCACGTCGGTACGTCCATCGACGAAGCGTTGATCGCGGACCAGCCAGGTGGTCCAGACATCGCGGTCACCCATGTTGACCGGGCGCGGCACGAAGGGCACCGGCTTGGCAGGATCGGCGATGTATTCGACGTACTGTGCGTCACCTGCTGCACTGCTGGTGCCAAGCGTTGCGTCAGTGTTGAGATACACCCGCTGCGGGTTGGCGCTGCAACCCTGGCTGCAGCTCTGCGGCCAGTTGCTGTAGGTATCCCAGGTGTTCCTGCCGGCGTTGTAGACCCATACCGGTGGTGTGTTGGCGGGCGGCGCGCCGTCCTTCAGGTATTGGTCGAAGAACGGCTTGAGCACATCGCGCCGCCACTGCAGTGCAGTATCACCGTCAAAATCCAAAGCGCCCAGTGAACTGCCGTTGTAGTTGGCCCCACTGTGCCGCCACGGCCCGATCACCAGGAAGTTGCGGGTGTTGTCGTGGTCCTTGGGTTCCAGCGCGGCCCAGGCGGTGTGCGCGCCATAGATGTCTTCCTGGTCCCACAGGCCTTGTTCCCACATCGTGGGCACGGTGATTTCGGGCAGCCTGGCCAACAGCTTGTCCAATGCCTGTTGCTGCCAGAACGCGTCATAGGCCGGATGCTCGCTGACCTTGTGCCAGGCCGGTATCTGTTCCAGACCCTGGGCCTTGGCGAAGGCACCGACCGAGCCGGCCTGCAGGAAGCTGCTGTAGTCATCAGCGCCAGGCATGGCGATCTTTGCGCCTTGCCCGCGTGCGGTCATCTGGCCGGTGAAGTAGCCCAGATTTACCTGCCGATAGGCGCCATTCTGGAACCAGTCATCACCCATCCAGCCATCGATCATCGGGCTTTCCGGTGCGGCTACTTTCAATGCAGGGTGTGGATCGAGCAGCGCCATCACCACGGTGAAACCTTCATAGGATGAGCCCAGCATGCCGACCTTGCCGTTGGACTCGGGCAGGTGTTTGACCAGCCAGTCGATGCTGTCCCAGGCGTCGGTGCTGTGATCGATCTTGCCGGGGTTGAGCGGACCGCGTGGTGGCCGCGTCATCACGTAGTCGCCTTCGGAGCCGTACTTGCCACGCACGTCCTGGAACACGCGGATATAGCCGTCTTCGGCGAACACCGTATCGCCTTGGGCGAGGGCGTCGACCAGCCGCGTCGCGCCCGGGGTGCGGTCGACGCGGCCGGCTGCGTTATAGGGGGTGCGGGTGAACAGGATCGGCGCGTTGTGTGCGCCCTTGGGGATCATGATCACGGTGTAGAGCTTGACCCCATCGCGCATCGGGATCATCACTTCGCGCTTGTCGAAATCACGGGCGGGCTGCGGAGCGACGAACTTCTTGCCGGTGATGTCCGGCGTCATCGGTGAGACCTGCGCCGCTGCGCTTGTGGCGATGCCGATGCCGATGCCGCAGACGACGGCGATGGCTGCTGCCAGGATCTGGATCCGCATTGCTCGACCTCATCCGCGTTGGGCAAACGCTGACGCTATGCCTGTGTAGCGGCGGTTACACATGGCAAAGGTCATGGGCAGATGCGAAAGGCACCCCTCCCCAACCCTCCCCTGCGCTACGCGCAAGGGAGGGGGTAACGGCGGAACGCCTTGACCTGACCCTGCGCAGCAATCAGCCCCCTCCCTTGCGCGTAGCGCAGGGGAGGGCTGGGGAGGGGGGCTCCCAAAGCTCTACGCTTCAACCCAAAACTCACCCAGCAAGCAACTCCACATGCTCCCCAGCCGGCCCGCACAGGCTGCGGCGCGCGCAAACCGAATTCACTTCCCAGCCCGCATCACGCAGCACGCTGTCCTCCACTGCCGGCAAACGCAGCGCAAGACTGTACTGACCGGCATGACGGACCTTGGCTGCAGCAGGCAGTTCCACCTGATCAATCTCGACCATGCATTGCCCCGGCATCGGCACCACGGCGACCGGGAAGCGGCCTTCCAGTGCTTGCCCATAGGCACGATTGAGCACGGTGATCTTGGTATCGAAGGCCCAGCCTTTGGCGCCAAGCAAGGCCGACCATGCACGTTGTGAGGCCTCACGATCCGGCGTCGTCATCACCCCGATGAAGGTGGACGCTACCGTGGCATCCGTCATTGGCAGATCGAACGGCGGCACCTGCGCCTTGATCTGGGTGAGATACAACAGCTCGCCGCAAGGGCCCAGCACCTGCGCGGCGCGGATGGCGTCGCTCAGCTCCAGGTTGGCGGCAGCGCCCAGCACTTTGAAAGGGGCCTGCAGGCCGGCAGCCAGCGTGTCGATGTCACCCACCAGCACTTCCAGCGACAACCAGCCGTGGCGGTACATCGGCTCAGCGACGACCGCAGCGGGATCTTCGATCACCCGCAACACCGGTTCGCCTGCACTATTGGCCAGCCAGGCCAGCGGTGCGCTGGCCAGGTCTGCCAGGTCCAGTGCGGCTGCATCGTCGGCGCCGAGTGTGCCTTGTTGTTGCACCTGCAGGGCCAACTGCCCGGCATAGGCATCGCAGACCTGCTGCAGGTCCGGTGCGATCAAGGTGGCGTGGATGATGCCTTGTTTCATGTGCGGCGCTCCGCAGCCAGTTTGCGCTCCAGCCACGGCATCAGGCCACCGCCGGCGACGATTTCCATCAGCTCGGTGGGGATCTTCTCGCAGCTGAATTCGCGTCCGGTGCTGTGGTTGATGATGCGTCCTTCCACCGGGCGCACTTCCAGTTCATCGCCACGGGAAGCTTCCAGATTGGCACAGACCAGTGCAGGCACGCCGAGATTGAGCGCGTTGCGATAGAAGATGCGCGCGAAGGATTTGGCGATGATGGCACCCACGCCGAGCTCGGCCAGTGCCTGCACCGCCTGTTCGCGCGAGGAACCAATGCCGAAGGACTCGCCGCCGACCACGATGTCGCCGCGCTGCACTTCACTGGCGAATGCCGGGTCCACCGCTTCCAGGCAGTGGCTGGCGAGTACGCTCATCGGCTCGCGCATATAGGGGCCGGGCGCCAGCACATCGGTGTCGATGCGGTCGCCGAAGACGAAGGCCTTGCCACGGACGTTCATGCGCTTTCTCCCAGCAGCTCGCGCGGATCACAGATTTCGCCCTTCACCGCGGCCGCCGCCACGCTGTACGGCGAACCCAGGTAGACCTGCGCCTCGGCCGAGCCCATGCGGCCCTTGAAGTTGCGTGCCGTGGTGGACATGCACACTTCGCCACTGCTGAGCATGCCGGCACCCATGCCAGCGCAGGCACCACAACCGGACGGCAGCAGGATGGCGCCGGCAGCGGTCAGCGTGGCCAGCGTGCCTTCGGCAGCCGCCTGTGCGGTCATCGCCACCGAGGCCGGGGCGATCAACAGGCGCGTGCCCTTGGCGACTTTGCGGCCTTTCAGTACTTCGGCGGCCATGCGCAGGTCGGTAAGCTTGGCGCCGGTACAGGCGCCGATATAGGCCTGGTCGATGTGCACCTTGCCGTGCTCATCCACCGGCCGGCTATTGGCCGGGCTGTGCGGTGCAGCCACGTGCGGCGCGATCTGCGCGGCGTCGTAGCGGTAGTGATGCAGGTAGTTGGCGTCAGCATCGCTGCGCCATTGCGCCAGGTCACCGTAGAAGGGCTTGCCGGCCTGTTCCAATGCGGCCAGCGTGGTCGCATCGGGTTCGACAATGCCGGTTTCCGCGCCCAGTTCGGCGGCCATGTTGCACAGGGTCAAACGCTCGTGCATCGGCATTGCCTGCACCGCGCTGCCGCCGTACTCGAACACCTGGCCTTCGTTGCCCATGCCGTACTGGCCGCACAGCATCAGCATCACGTCCTTGGCGCTGACGCCGGCAGCGAGCATGCCGTCCAACTGCACACGGGTGGTCTGCGGCACGCGCAGCCAGACTTCGCCGGTGACCAGCGCGCCGGTGATGTCGGTGGCGCCCATGCCGACCATGAAGGCACCGAAGGCACCGCCGCTGGGCGAGTGCGAGTCACCGCCCACGCAGAACATGCCAGGCTGCACATGGCCGTGTTCCTGCAGCACCACGTGGCAGATGCCGAGCATGTCGTAATGGGTGACGCCCTGCGCCTGCGCCCATTTGCGGGTCAGCGCCAGGATGTCGGCGCTTTCCATGTCCACGGCGGGCACGAAGTGGTCGGAGACCACCACCACCTTGTTCGGGTCCCATACCTTGGCACCGAGTTTTTCCAGGCGCGAGGCCACGCGGCGGGGGCCGCCGGAGTCGTGCATCATCAACAGGTCGAGCTTGGCGGTGAGGATTTCACCGGCGCGCACGGCCTCACGCCCGCAGGCACGGGCGAGGATTTTCTCAGCAAGCGTTGCACTCACAGTCGCACTCAAGCAGACGTCTCCGGGTTGTTGGCTTCATAGTCCAGGCGCATCTGGTAGCGCAGCTGGTCCGGGCGGTATTGGATTTCCAGCAGATCCTGCAGTTGCTGGTTGGCATCGAAGGAGCGCCGCTCCAGCGTCATCACCGCCTGGCCGGTGGACATCTGCAGGTGCATGGCCGACAGCGCGCCCACGCGCATGGCCGACACGGTCTGCTGGACCTTGATCACATTGATGCCGCAGCGGCGGAACAGGTCGATGCGCGAGCCGTAGGCCAGGTTCTCGGCACTGAAATCGGGATGGTTGGTGCGGGTCCAGCTGGCGTAATAGCCGAACGGATGGCCGTGGCGGCTGCGTACGCGCACGCAGCGCACCAGGGTTTCGCCCGGGGCGCTGCCGAACAGCTCGCGGATCGGTTCCGGTGGCACCACGCGTTCCCAGCCGAGCAGGCGCACCTGGGTATTGCCGGCCAGCGTGTCCAGGCTGTGCATCAGCTCGCCCAGCGGCGTCTTCAGCGGCATGGGGATGGTGGAGGTGCGGACCTTGCCGCCGACCACGCGGGTGCCGCGGCCACGCTGGCGCACCAGCAGGCCGTCATCGGCCAGCAGTTGCAGGGCCTGACGCACGGTTACCCGCGAAATGCGCAGGCGGCGAGCCAGTTCTTCCTCGCGGGGCAACTGCTCGCCGTCGCCGATCTCGCCACGCTCGATCAGCCCGCGCAGGAAACCCTGCAGCTGGTGATAGAGCGGCGCGTGCACGTCGCGGCGGAGGATGCCCTCCAGGGATTGGGTGGTGAACGGATCCAAGGCGATGGTTCTGGCTGCGGTTCAGAATAATCTTAATGATATATCTATATAACTATATTTGACCGGCGCCGCAATCTGCCCCGCCGGCTACATCCGGAGGCCGGACTGTGCCATTCTTTGTCCGGACATTGTTGTAGTGGCATGCGTTCCCCGTTCACCCCTCCCGTAACAGGTGTGCCGATGAAACGTTTCTACCCGTGGCTGATCTGCATCGTGGCCATGTTGATGCTTGCGATCTCCAATGGCATGACCATGACCGGGATCACTGCCTTCGACCCGTCACTGCTGGATGAATTCGGCTGGAGCCGTGGCCAGCTCAAGTTCCGCGACATGTTCAACCTGCTGCTGGCGGCGCTGATGTCGCCCTTTGTCGGCGCGCTGATCGACCGTATCGGCGTGCGCAGCCTGGCCTTGTTCGGCAGCCTGCTGCTGGCGGTGCTGTACGCGGCCTATTCGCAGGTGCATTCCATTGCCCACGTCTACCTGATCCATGTCTGTTTCGCAGCGGTGGTGGTGAGCAGCGGCCTGAGCGTGGCGGTAATCATGGTCTCGCAATGGTTCCAGACCCGCCGCGGCACCGCACTGGGCATCGCGCTGGTCGGCAGCAGCCTGGGCGGCATGCTGGTGCCCAAGATCATCATCGCCCTGCTTCCCGAGCACGGCTGGCGCGGCAGCTTCCTGCTGATGGCGGTGATTCCGGTGGCCTTGTTCGTGTTGTGCCTGGCCCTGGTGCGATCGCCCGATGGCAAGGGGCTGCGCCGTTGGGGCGAAGGTGAGGCAAGCAGCAGCCCCGTGCCGGGCAGCTGCAGCAACCTGCCCGATCTCGGTTATGGCCAGGCATTGCGCACCCGTACCTTCTGGGCGCTGGCGGTGGTGGCGGTGACCACGTTCTGGGGAATCATGTCGCTGTCTTCGCACCTGATCCTCAACATGAAGGACTTGGGCTTCAACGGTGAGCAGGCAGGCAATGGCATGTTCCTGCTGTTTGGGTTGGGCATGGTGGGCAAGTTCCTGTTTGGCTTTCTTGCCGACGTGACCACATCGAAGAAGGTGTTCGTGTGCAACGTGGCCTTGATGGCTGTGGGCGCAGTGATCATCGCCCTACAGCAGCCGGGCTTGCTATGGACCGGCCTGATCGTGATGGGGCTGGGTTGGGGTGGCTTGTACGCCATCCTGCAGCTGCAGATCGTGGAGGCGTTCGGCTTGAGCGCGGCAGGCAAAATCCTCGGCACCATCTCCTTGATGGATGCCACCTCGGCCGGTCTGGGCATCTGGCTGACGGCGGTGATGTTCGATCACTTCGGTAATTACCACGTTGCATTCACGGTGATCGCAGTGCTGGTGGTGATTGGGCTGCTGGCTTCGTTTTTTGTACGTGATGAGCGGCGCCTGGCGTTTGCTGTTGCGTCAGGCGAGGGCGAGCAGGCGCCGGGGCAGGATTCCGCCGTGGTGCGTGGATTGGTTTGACACCCCGCTCGCCACAGCAGATCGCGCCGGCGCGCTGTCACCGTAGCCCGGGTAAGCGCAGCGCACCCGGGAATTGGGAGGCGGCCGCAAGGCTGGTGTAATCCGCGAAGCTGATATTGCTGAAATTACGGATGGTCACGTCATCGGATGATGTGCATGCTTCGCAGTTTACGCCGCTCCTCCAGCAGGAATCAGGTTTCGCGCTTTCGATGTTTCCCCGGGTGCGCTGCGCTTACCCGGGCTACGGAGGTTGTGGTTGCGGGTTGGGCCGCACAACGACAAAGCCCCGCTTGCACGGGCCATTTTCGTTCACAGCATGCAGCAATGTAGCCCGGGTAAGCGCAGCGCACCCGGGAAATGGGAGGCGACTGCAAGGCTGGTGTAATCCGCGAAGCCAATATTGCTGAAATTACGGATGGTCACGTCATCGGATGATGTGCATGTTTCGCGGCTTACGCCGCGCCACCAGCAGGAATCAGGTTTCGCGCTTTCGATGTTTCCCCGGGTGCGCTGCGCTTAC
>NZ_DAMBEF010000026.1:0-35423 GCF_032061965.1 Stenotrophomonas sp.
GCTCGCGCTCGATCAGGCCGGCATAGACCGGCAGGTCGAGGGCTTTCTTCACCAGCGTCGGGTTGGTGGTGCAGTCGACCGGGCGCAGGCGCTTGATGGCGTCGTAATCGCCGGTATCGGCGACGACGACGGACAGTTCACGCAGCTGGGCGAGCTTGGTCATGGTGAGAGTCATGCGTGGGGTCCTGGATGCATGTGTTGCTGTCTGCGAAGGTTTGCGCGACGACGATCAATTGGCGGGAGATTCAGCGTGGGCGGTTGCGAGACAAGTAATCTCAGCGCTTCGACAACACGCGGCGCCTCGCCCGGATCGAGGATCAGGAAACGATCGCGTCCGCCTTTTTCCCGCCGGAAGCGCGTGAAGCCATCCGCTTCCACCACCACATTCCCAGCAGGCGACAGCGCGAAGTAGCCCCGCTCTGGATGAACCGCGGCAAGTACCGAGGTCAGATCCCAGCTGGGCCGGTCATGGGGTGGCGGCAGATAAAGGTAGTAGGAATCCTTCACCAGATGATGCGGATAGGCGTTGAAGTCCTGCTCTATGCTCGCATGCGGATAGGGCGCGGCGACGCCAATTTCGTAACCACTCCAGATGATCGGGGTTGGCCATTGCGTGGCAAGCAACCGAGCAGCCGGGATGTCCTTGATGATGTTGTATTCAAGGTAATGATTGTCGTGGTTGTCGATGGTCTGGAAAGCACCGGCCATGACGCTGAGCAGCTTGACCTTGCGGCGTACCAGTTCATGCCCAGCCAGCGGCGAATGACGGTCAGGGCCGGTCTGCAGCAGGCGAGCAAAATTGGTGAAGAAACCGACCTGGACCAGAACCACCGATTGGTCAGGCTGCGCGGCCAGCAGGCGGCGCAGAAGATCCAGCGCATCCGCGGCATCCTCGCCGGAAGCCAGCGAATGGGGGTAGCGTTCACGCTGGTCGATCAGGCCAAGAAACTTGCCTTCTTCAGGTGTGGCGCCGGCGCGAACCACGCCCAATGGAATGTCCGGGCGCCCGTAGAAGGTGTTGATGGCATCCACGAAAGGTGCCGCCCTGGGGTGATCCTTGCTCAGTGTGACCCCGAGCAGGCGACTCTCACCGCGTTGCTCAAGCGCGTGCAGCAAGGCCATGGCAAGCACATCATCAACATCGTTGCCCATATCCGTGTCGAGGATGACGGGTACCGGTGGCGCGGCAGCCGCGCCCAACGGCAAGCACAACAGTGCCGCCAGCAGCAGGCTGCGCATGGTCATGCGCCAGATGGTCGAGGATCGGTCGCATCCTCATCCAACAGGCCGATCACCTGCTCGGTGTGCTCACCCTTGATGGGCGCAGCAAACGGCTGTGGGCCGGGGGTGCGGCCGAACACGATGGGACGGGTGATACCGCGGTAGCTGCCCAGCAGCGGGTGCGGCAGCGTGGTGATCATCTCCTCGGCCAATACCTGCGGGTGGTCAAACATCTCCTCGACCTTGCGTGCAGCAGCGCAGGGAACTTCCTCACCAAACAGCGCTTCCCACTCCAAGGCGCTGCGTGCGGCCAGCGCGGCGTGCAGCTTGGCCAGCAGTTCGTCGGAATGTTCGGCGCGCTTGCGCACGGTGTCGTAGCGCGGATCGCTGCCCATGTCCGGCAGGCCGATCTTGTCGCACAGCGCCTGCCAGAAGCGCGGCGTATTGGCCGAGATATACAGGTGGCCGCGCGCGGTCGGGTGGATGCCGGTGACACCGCCCGAGCGCATGTCGCGGCCCACGCCTTCCGGCTCGCCTTCGGCCCAGATCATCCGCGCCGATTGCATGGTCAAGGCGCTGCGCAGCAGCGACACGCCGACATACTGGCCTTCGCCACTGCGTTCGCGCTCAAACAGCGCCGAAGACACACCGGCGGCCACCAGCGCCGCGGCGTAGTAGTCCACCACCGAGCCGTACAGGATTTCCGGTGCGCCACCGGGCTTGCCCTGCATCGCGCACATGCCGGTCATGGTCTGCAGCACCTGGTCATAGCCGGCCTTGTCCTTGAGCGGACCACCTTCGCCGTAACCGGTGACCGCGCAGTACACCAGGCGCGGGTTGATCTTGTTCAGGCTGTCGAAATCGATGCCCAGGCGGGCTGGCACGCTGGGGCGGAAGTTGTGCACCAGCACGTCGGCCTCGCGCACCAGGCGCATCAGCACCGCGCGCTGGTCGGTTTCCTTCAGGTCCAGCACCACGCCACGCTTGGAGCGGTTGACGCCGAGGAAGGCGCGGCTTTCCGCTTCCAGCGTGGACGGGTACTTGCGCAGGTTGTCGCCAATCGGCGGCTCCACCTTGATCACCTCGGCGCCCTGGTCGGCCAACAGCGTGCAGCCGTAGGGTCCGGCGATATAGGCGCTCAGGTCGAGCACGCGTACGCCGCTGAGCGGGCCGCGGGCGCCTTCGCGCTGGGCGATGTCGAACGGTGATGGGTTGTGACTTGCTGACATGGGCTGCACTCGAATCCTTGATTGCAGTTTCCTCCCGGTGGCTGGGAAGAAACATATCGTGCGGGTATTTTCAGCGAGGACAAAAAACAGGTATCGCCTTGCCATCGCGTTCATCATTGCCGCTGCCTGCACCGTGCAGGGTGGCAGGCAGCGACGACAGGCTTATTGCGGTGCCAGCGACAGCCAGCTCAGGCGCCAGACATCATGCTCGCGGCCACCACAGCGGTAGTACGGCTCGAATACCAGCGGTGCGCGGCATTCCAGCTGCATCGTCACCGTTGCACCTTCACCGGCGTCTTGGCCTACCTGCAGCCAGCGCGCTGGATCACCTGCCGGCAGCTTCACCGTTTCATCGGTCTTGAAGCCGTCGATCAGGGTGGTCGCATAGACCAGCGGGCCGTAGCTCAGGCCAACGTATTCCCAACGCAGCACTTCCTGCGCCACCGGTGAACCATCCGGTGCGCGCGATTCCTGCACGTTGATGTTGGCCGCACGGTGCAGCTGCGGCTGCATCGGCAGCTGCAGGCTCACTTGATCACCCGATTGCCACTGCCGTTGCAGCTGCACGTAGCCATCGGCGCTCACCTGCACCGGCACAGTGACGCCATTGACCTGGATACGTGCGTCTTCGGCCCAGGCCGGAATGCGCAGGCCAATGCCGAAGCTGGCACTGCGTTCAGGCTTGATGCGCAGCGTAATGCGGCCATCGAATGGATAGCGGGTCTGCTGCTGCAGCACCACCGCGCCGGCATCGGCGTGGTTGAGCGTGGCTTCGCCGGGGCCGTACAGGTTCACCCGCAGGCCGCCATCGGCGGCAACGCCGTAGGCAATTTGCGGCAGCTCTTCCACCGCCATCGCGCCGGAGGATTTGCAGCAGCGCCAATATGTGGTGTGCACGCGCTTGCCATTGGGGAAGGTGTAGTAGCACCAGTCCTCGCCGTTCGGTGCCATCGCCGCCAGCAGGTCGTTGTAGGCGGTGCGTTCCAGCTCGTCGGCATAGCGCGCGTGGCCACTGATGGCCAGCAGCTCGCGGTTGAGCTGCATCCACGCCAGCACCGAGCAGGTTTCCACATAGGCCTGTGGGAAGAAGGTGCGCGGTGCGTTGAACACTTCGCGCGAGCGATGGGCAACGCCGCCCCACGGGCCGCCGCCCAGGGTCAGGTGCTGCTCGCGGATGTTGTTCCACAGGTTGTCGATGGCCAGCTTGTAGTCGGCCTTGCCGGTGGCCTTGTACAGCTTGGCCAGGCCAACCAGGTTCCACGACAGCTGGTAGGCCTTGCCGGTGGCAATGAAGGCCGCGTCTTCGTTGGCGATGCCCTTGTCGAGCAGGGCCAGGCGCGGGTTGGCGTTGGCCTGCTGCAGGATCTTTTCGGCCAAAGCGAGATAACGCGGCTCGCCGGTGACCAGGTACAGGTCGGCGGCCGGGTCCAGCAGCACCGTGGCCGACATGCCGTGGTGGTTGCCCAGGGTGGTGATGTCGATGCCCGATTCCAGTGCCTGCCAGCACAGGTCGGCGATGCGGCGTGCGGCCTGCAGGTAGCTGTCATCGCCCAGCGCACGCCAGGTTTCGAGGAAGCCGAGGATCAGGTAGCTGTGGGTCCAGATATCCCAGGTGCGCAGTGCCGGCTCGCCGTTCCAGCTTTCGGGCTTGGGCGGCTGCGGCACGGTGAAGCGGCGGTCGGCGGCGTAGTTGCCCAGATAGCCATCGTCGTCCTGCTGGCTGATCAGCCAATCGGCGACGCGGCGCAGGTTGGCTTCCAGCTCGGGCTGGCCGCCCTGCGCCACTGCGCGCGCGGTGGCCGACAGCCACTTGCCGGCGTGTTCGCCGTACCAGTCGCCTTCCTGGTTCTGCTGTTTGTGGGCCTGGCCGAAGATGCTGATCGACGGGCTGTGCTCATCGACGATGAAGTGGCTCAGGCGGCCGCTGCGGTTGGCCGCCAGCATCTGCCCGAACATGCCATCCAGCTTTACGGACGCGGGGGCGATCAACTGCTGGCCGCTGCTGATGGCCGCGGTCATGCCGCGTCCACCACGCAACGGAAGCCGAGCATGCCGCTGCGGTCCTTGGCCGGCGCCATCAGCAGGTACTTGCCGTGCTGGTCCAGGCGATAGGCCTGCGGGAAGTACCAATGCGAGGTCTGCGGCTGGTAGCTGGAGCCACCGCGCAGGATCGCCGCACGGGTGTGCTCGTCGCTGAACTCGTCGGTCCACTGCCACACATTGCCGACCAGATCCTCGACACCGAACGGGCTGGCACCCTGCGGGTGCGCGTCGACATCGGCCGGGGCCAGCACACGGCGGCCACGGTTGACCTGCGGTACGCGGCTGGCATCCCAGTCATTGCCCCACGGGTAGGTGCGGCCATCGTTGCCCTGGGCGGCGTACTGCCATTCCCATTCGTGCGGCAGGCGCTTGCCGGCCCACGCGGCGTAGGCGCGCGCATCTTCCAGCGACACCCAGATCACCGGCTTGTTGTCCCAGCCGGCACGCGGTGCGCCATCCACCCAGTGGGCGAGGAAGTTGATGTCATCGGCCGGGTGATAGCCGGTGGCGTCGATGAAGGCCTTGAACTGCGCATTGGTGACCGGGTGGCGGTCGATATGGAAGGCCGGCATCTGCATCAGCTTGCGGTGATGGCGGCGCGGGCAGTCTTCCCACGGGAACTGCACGTCCTGGCCAGCCCAGTTGAAGCCTTCGATCTCCACACCGCCAACGGCAAACACGAACTCGCCGGCCGGGATGGTGACCATGCCTTGCGGCGCGGCCGCCTGTGCGGTGGTGGCGGGGATCTCGCGCAACTGCTGCGGGATTGCCTTCCATGCGCCGGAGTAGTTGTTGAGCGGCTGTGCGGCGCGCTTGGCGGCCTCGGCCAGGAAGCTGTCCAGGCCTTCCACAGCAGCGCCCGGCTGCACACTCAGCACTGCGCCAAAGCCGCGCGCTTCCATCGGCAGTTCGATGATGGCCAGGCCATCACGTACCGCCGGCGACAGCTCCACGCCGTGCCAGACATCGTAGTAGCGGGTGCCGTCCACATGCGGCAGGCCGATCTGCTCGCCATTGACCGCGTACTCGTTGCGGTTGATGAAGGTGTGCAGGCACTGGCCGTCGACCGGGAACTTGCTGGCGAAGATGCCACCCTGATAGCAGACCTGGTACGGCTCCCACGCCATCGACACGATCAAGGCCGGGAACTGGCGATAGATCGCCGCGATGCGGCGCAGCGTTTCGCCATCGCGCGCAGTGAACTGGTTCCAGATGCCCCAGATGTTTTCCCAGGCGTTGTAGCCGATGCCGTTGAAGAAGCAGTACTGCAGATCGTGGTTGCGGTTTCGCCCCCAGCGGTTCTCATAATTGATCATGTGGCGCGGCTCCAGCCACTTCCACTTGGACACCGGCGGCACCGGGCCATCGGGTGCCTTCTTGCCCCAGCTCTGCACGTTCCAGATCAGCTGTTCTTCGGAGCTGATGGTGGATTCGGGCTGTACCACCACCGGGTTGCCATTGGCGTCGCAGGCGTCGAAGAACGCGCGCGGCACGCCGTTGAAGGTGTCACCGTTGATGCCGTCGGCACCGGTGGCCTTGATGATTTCGGCCAGGCCATCCCAATGCGTCACGCCTGGGTCGCGGGTGCCGTGATCCCAGGGCTTGGCGGGCAGGAACACGCGCACGCCGCGCTTCTGGAATGCCTTGACGGCAGCGGTCAGACCTTCCAGGCCGCCCGGCAGCGTGTGTGCCAGATCGAACTGGTTGCGGTCGTCGATGCCGATGTTCGGGTAGATGTACCAGATCAGTACCGAGTCGAGCCCGCCGAAGCGTTCGATCAGATCGTCCAGGTACTTGTCGACGGTGTACTGCGCGGTCTCCACGTCGAAGAAATAGCGGTCCTCGACCATCATCTGCGCGTGTACGAAGTTGCGCTGCGCCCATTGCAGTTCCGGGCGGCGATAGTTCACATCGGTATAGCCGATGCGCACCAGGTGTTCCTGGCGCCAGTCCTTCAGCTCGGTCAGCCAATCCGCGGCGCTGGCATTGGCGTCGATCATCCAGCTGCCGATATCGGCGAATGGCCATGCCGGTGCCTTGCCCGGGGTGGGCAGGTAGCGGCCGGTGGTGACGTGCGAGAACTTGTACTCGGTATGGATCGCCTCACGCCCGTGATCGGGGGAATCGTTGTCGTAATCGGGCGCGGGGTAGGGGGAAGTCATGGTGGTCATCCAACAAAAACAGGGGGAGAGGAAACAGTTACTGCGCGCACCACGCCGCAAGCGCGGCATGGGCGTCGGTGTCGGGCAGGCGACTGGCATCGGCCAGCAGCGCCTCTACCTCGACATGGTCGGGGATACTGGATTGTGCACCCAGGCGCGTGCACGCCAGTGCCGAGGCGGCGCTGGCGGCAAGCAAGGCCTGCTGCAGCGGCGCATCCTGGGCCAAGCGCGCGATCAGGGTGCCGCAGAAGGTGTCGCCGGCGGCGGTGGTATCCACCGGTGAAATCGAGAACGCCGGCTGCACCAGGGTCTGGCCCGCACTGCGCGCCATGCAGCCGCGGGCACCGAGGGTGACGATCACGCAGGGCACTTCCAGTCGGGCCAGGCCGCTGGCCAGATCGGGAGGGTTGCCTGCCACGACATCGAGCTCACCTTCATTGACGATCAGCATGTCCAGCAGTGCCAGCAGCTCGGCCGGCAGCACCTGCGCCGGTGCGGCGTTCAAGGCGACCTTTACCCCGGCCGCACGTGCGGCGGCGGCGTAGGCCTGTACGGCGGCCAGTGGTGATTCCAGTTGCAGCAGCAGCCACTGCACGCCATCCAGCGCTGGCAGGTGCTCGGGCAGCAAGGCCATGTTGGCGCCGGGTGCGACGGTGATCGCGTTCTCGGCATCGTCGGACAGGCAGATGAAAGCGGTGCCGGTAGGCAGCTGGGCGTCACGCACGGTGTGCAACGTCACCCCGGCAGCGTTCAACGAGGCCTCGATTGGTTTGGCGAAATCATCATCACCCAAGGCCAGCAGCATCTGTGTGGCGGCGCCACCGGCGCGCGCGCAGGCCACGGCCTGGTTGGCACCCTTGCCGCCGGGGAAGGTGCGGAACTCACGGCCGAGCACGGTTTCGCCCGGTGCCGGCACATGCGCCGCACGCACCACGAAATCAAGATTGGCCGAGCCGGCGACAAGAACGGTGGAACTCATGGAATAGCCTGATAGACGAGGTTGTAGAAACGGGTGGAGGGCGACGCCAAGGCCTTGTCGCCGCTGGGCAGGTACTGCATCAACAGGATCGCCACCAGCTTCTCTTCGCGGTCGATGGTGAAGTAGGTGGATGCGGCACCGGACCAGCCGAACTGGCCCACGCTGCCCAGCTTGCCGCGGTAGGCCGGATTGGTGATGACATAGCCGCCCAGGCCGAAACCTTCACCGGCGCCGTAGCCGCTGATGGCTGGCTCGAAGCCACCCAACTGGTCGCTCATCATCAGATCCACTGTCTTGCGCGACAGCAGTTGCTGCTTGCCGCTGCGGCCGTCGTTGAGCAGCATGCGGGCGAACTTCAGATAGTCGGCTGCGGTGGAATACAGGCCACCGGCGCCGCTGTCATAGCCTTTCAGGCGTACGCCTGGGGCACGCGCGCTCAAGGTGTCGGCCACCCGCAGGCTGCCATCGTCGTTGCTGGTGGGCAGTTCGACCACGCGGCTGCGCTGCGCAGCGGGGACTTCAAAACCGGTGTCGCGCATGTCCAGCGGGTTGAAGATGCGCTGTTGCAGGAACTGCCCGAAAGGCTGGCCACTGACCACCTCCACCACGCGCGCCAACAGGTCGGTGTTGCTGCCTTCGTAGTGGAAGTGGGTGCCGGGCGCGTCGGCCAACGGCAGGGTGGACAGGCGCCGCGCGACATCCTCCAGCGAGGTGGCGCTGTCCACATCGGCGGCGGTCAGCAGCTTGGTCGCCACCCGGTGCGTGTCCGAGGCCGCCGCAAAGCCGCTGGTATGGGTGAGCAGGTGGCGCAAGGTGATGGCACGCGGCGCATCTTCGGTCTGCGGGTGTTGCAGATCGCCGCCGGTCACCACCTTGCGGTCGGCAAATCCGGGCAGATAGCGCGACAGCGGATCATCCAGCGACAGCTTGCCTTCCTCCAGCAGCATCAGCACCGCAACCGAGGTCACCGGCTTGGTCATCGAATAGATGCGGAAGATGCTGTCGTCCTGGATCGCGCGCGTGCCCGCGCTATCGGCATGGCCGTAGTGCTGCTGGAAGGTGATACGGCCGTCGTGCTCGACCAGGGCCACCGCGCCCGGGTATTGGCCCGGGGCGGTGCTTGCCTGCAGGAAGCCATCCAGCCGCTGCCAGCGGTCCTGCGCGTGCAGCAGCGGGGCGGCCAGGCATAGCAGGAGTGCGGCGCCGCTGCGCAGCCAATGCTTGCTGCGCGGTACTGCGATGGGTTGGAACATGGCGGGCACTCCTGCGTTCATCAGCGGAACGTATACGAATAGCTCAGCGACACCACGCGGCCGCGACCGGCCCAGTAGTTCTGCCAGCCATCGCCCTGCGAGCCGCTGAGGATGTAGTACTTGTTGAACAGGTTGTCCACGCCCAGCGAGAACGTACCGAAGCGACCGGAATCATAGTTCACGCCCAGATCCCACAGCGTGTAGCCGTTGATCTTCTCGTCGTAGTCGTACTCTTCGCCGTCGTATTCGCGCACTGCCGAGCCGGTGAGATGGCGGTCACGCAGCATGCTGGCGCCCAGCGTTGCATCCAGGTTGGGCAGTGCCTTCCACACCAGGGCCACGTTGATCTTGTCCGGGGTGGCGTCGAAGATGCCCAGCGGCTTCTTCATCGGGCCAGCATCGTAGCGACCGGCCGGGTCCGGGCCCCAGAACGAGGTATAGCCACGCAGGTGGGTGTACAGGCCAGTGATCTTCAGGCGGTCGGTGAAGCGGAATTCACCGCTGAACTCGATGCCTTTGATGTCGGTGGGCGCGCGGGTCATGATGAAATCGCTGGTCAGCGGGTCCACTTCCAACGATGCACCGAAATCGGAAGTGGAGTGGTACCAGCTGCCACTGAGCGAACCGCGCGCGCCGCGCCAGTTGAAGCCCACGTCGATGTTGTCGACGATGATGGCCTGCAGGTCGAGGATGCCGGCCACCGACTGGCCCGGATAGTTCACGTTGCGCAGCGGGATGCCGATGTCAGGCAGGGTGAAGCCCTTGCTATAGGCGGTGAACAACGAGAACTGATCGTTGACGCGCCAGATCGCACCGAGGTTGGGCAGGTTGGCGGTGTAGTCCAGGGTGCCGCCTTCGACGAACACGCTGTTGCGGTAGGCCACGGTGGTGTAGCTGTCCACGTCCAGCTCGCCGTTCTCACGGCGCAGGCCGCCGCTGACGGTGACCGGGCCGATATCCCAGGACAGCTGCGCGTAGGGCGCCACGCTCCTGTAGTCCATCGGCGGCACCCAGACGCGATCGGTCATCACCAGGCGTTGTTGCGCCACGTCCTGCACGAAGTCCACGCCGGTATGCAGTTCCAGCCCATCCACGCCAAACAGGGTGGGGCGCGTCCAGGAGGTGCGCAGGCCCTTCTTGCGCGACTGGATTTCGGATTGGTCGAAGATGCGGTCGGCATCGTCCTCCGGCGCCGGCTTCACCAACTGCCGGTCCGCACCGTTCTCGGGCAGG
The DNA here is from genome assembly GCF_032061965.1 of Stenotrophomonas sp. Taxonomy (GTDB): domain Bacteria; phylum Pseudomonadota; class Gammaproteobacteria; order Xanthomonadales; family Xanthomonadaceae; genus Stenotrophomonas. Next base: position 10,121 of record NZ_DAMBEF010000026.1, read on the forward strand.
AAGCGCATGCCCTGCTTGGCCTGGTAGCCGACCAGGTCCAGGGTGCCACCGTAAAAATCGCTGTGGGTGTATTGCAGGCTGTACTGGATGAATTTGTTGAGCGCGTCGCGTTGGCCATCGATGTGGCCCTTGATCGAGGTATTGGGCACCGGTGTGTCGCAGGGCGGCCAATCATTGGGGCCCTTGCACCCAACCAGCTGGATGTAGTCGCCGTTACCACCGATGTTGAAATTGCTGTACGTGGCCTGCAGGCGCTGCTCACCGTCCTCGCCGAAGTTGTAGCCACCCTTGAGGTAGAGATTGCGCGACTGCGAGTCGGCCAGCGAACCACTGGAGTTCATGCCGATGCTGCGGCCCTTGGCGTCATAGGCCATGCCGCGCTCCAGCTGCGAGGCACTGGCCAGGAAGTCGTAGTTGTCCTGCTTGATCGCATGGCTCAAGCCCAGCTTCCAGCCGACGCTGTCGTCGTTGAACTGGGTCTGGTAACGGGCATTGATGGTGGTCTCGCTGCCGATCTGCTCCGGCACCTTGGAGATGTAATTGATCACGCCGCCGGTGGCACCGATGCCTTCGGCCGCGGACGGGCCGTTGATCACTTCGATGCGGCCGATCACGCCCATGTCGGTGAAGGTACCGTTGCGGGTGCCTTCGCGTAGCGGCGAGCCTTGCGGGATGCTGTCGAACAGGCGCAGCGGGATGCGTCCGCGCAGTGATTCACCGGAGTTGGTCATCGCCTGCGAGGATTCGGCATAGCCGGGGATGGTGCGTGCCAGTACCGCGGTGTTGTCCTCGGTGATCACCAGCGACTGCTTGATCTCTTCCGGGGTGATGATCGATATCGCGCCGGGGATCTTGTCCACCGCCTTGGGCGCACGTACGCCGGTGACGATGACCCGGTCCAGGTCGGTAGCGTTCCTGTTCTGTGCGCGCTTTCTCGCACTGCTGTCGTCTTCGTTCGACGCTTCCACCTGCTGTGCGTGCACGCTGCTGCTCACCGCTGCAGCCAGCACCAATACCCCCAACGCTACCGGTACCTTCTTCATGATCTTTATCTCGTTATTGTTTTAGAGAAGACGTGCATGAACTTCGGCCGCTGTGTGCGGCATTCCGATACTTCTGTTGGCTGCTGCATCCCTCCCGACGCAACTCCCCCGACCAGAGCAGCCTAGGCGTGGACAAGGGGGCATTGAAGGCGGGGGGGCTTGCTTCAGACGTGAGGTTTTGTTGCTTGAAATAAGCTGTGGTTTTTTCTTGCGGCGCAACAAGAAACGTTTTCTTGTTGTCTGCTGGGGGCCTGTCACCACGTAGCCCGGGTAAGCGCAGCGCACCCGGGATGTTGCAGCGCTCGGCTGCTCTTAACTACGCAATGATTGGAATGGGACAGGTTCCTGCGGCGACGCCGGATATCCCGGATCTTGCTGGTCCCGGGTGCGCTGCGCTTACCCGGGCTACCTGGGTGCTGCTTGCCTCACAAACAAAAACGGCGCCGCAGTTGCCTGCGACGCCGCTTTCAACCTGCAGCTATCAGAACTTGATGGTGTGCGACAGCGACACCATCCGGCCACGGCCGGAGAAGTAGTTCTGCCAGCCCGGCAGCTGCGACCAGGTCAACACGTACTGCTTGTCGAACAGGTTCTCGATGCCCAGCGACAGCTGGCCGAAGCGACCGGTGTCGTAGTTCACGCTGAGGTCCCACAGCGCGTAGCCATAGGTGTTCTCTTCGTTGACGTAAACGTCGCCGTTGCTCGGGTTGGTGAAGGTCTCACGCAGGTCGCGGCTGAAGGTCTTGCTCACGCCCAGAGTGGCGTTGAGCGCTTCGGAGGGGGTCCAGGTCAGCGAGGCGTTCACCTTGTCCGGCGAGATGTCCAGGATGCCCATTTCCTTCTTCAGGCCCGAACCCGGGTAGTACTGGGTCTGGCCACGGATGCGCGAGTACAGGAAGGTGGCCTTCCACTGCTCGTTGAAGGTCCAGGCGCTGTTCAACTCGAAGCCTTCGATCTCGACCGGCGAGCGGGTCAGGATGAAGTCGTCGGTGGCCTTGTCCACGGTCAGGGTGGAACCGAAGTCCGAGGTCGAGCGGTACACCGACGCACCCACCTGGCCCTTTGCACCGCGCCAGTTGAAGCCGATTTCCTTGTTCTCGGTGATCAGCGGCTGCAGATCGGCGATGCAGGACACGGCCTTGCACGGGCTGTTGGCCTGGATGTTGCGCAGCGGGATGCCGACGTTGGCGATGCCGAAGCCTTCGGAGTAGGAAGCGAACACCGACCACTGGTCGTTGATGCGCCAGATCGCGCCGAAGTTGGGCATGTTGGCCTTGTAGTCCATCTTGCCGCCCTGCACCGGGGTGTTGTCGCGGAACGCCACGGTGGTGTAGCTGTCGATCTCCAGCTCACCGTCTTCGCGGCGGATGCCGGCGTCCAGGGTCACCGGGCCGATGTCCCAGCTCAGCTGCGCGTACGGCGCGATGCTGGTGTACTTCATCGGCGGCACCCACAGGCGGTTGGTCAGCGCCAGGCGCTGCTCGGCGGTGTCTTCCACCAGGTCCAGGCCGGCACGCAGGCGCAGGCCTTCGACCTTGAACAGCTCGCTGTAGGCATAGCCGAAGCGCAGGCCCTTCTTCTCGCTGTTGATTTCCGACTGGTCCCAGATGCGGTCGGCATCGTTGGTCGGGGCCGGCTTGGTCAGCTGGCGGTCGTCGCCGTTCTCCGGCACGTAGCGCATGGCCTGCTCGGCCCAGTACGCGTCAACGCTCAGGTCGCCACCGAAGAAGTCGGCATTGGTGTACTTCACCGCGAACTGTTCGAAATCGTTGAACTCGGCCAGCGAGCCGGCGATGGAGCCCTTCTCGGCCGTGTTGGTGGTCGGGTTGGGGCATTCAACCGGATCGAAGCGGCAGCCTTCAACCGGGATGTAGTTGTGCTTGCCGCCGATGTGGAAGTTGCTGTAGCTGGCCTGGATGCGCTGCATCTGGTCTTCGCCGAAGTTGTAGCCACCCTTCACGAAGAGGTTCTTGCTGTACGAATCGGATAGCGACCCGGAGGTGTTCAGGCCGACGCGGCGGCCGTCGCCGTCATAGGAGATGCCACGGTCGATGTAAGCGCCGCTGATCACGAAGTCGGCCGCATCACCACGGTAGGTGTGGGTGACGCCGATCTTGGACTGGTCGCTGTTGTCCTTGAACTGGGTGCCGTAGCGGGTGTTGATGATGGTCTGGTGGCCATCCACTTCCGGGTTCTTGGACAGGTAGTTGATCACGCCACCGGCGCCACCGATGCCTTCGGCGGCCGACGGGCCGTTGATGACTTCGATGCGGCCGATCACGCCCATGTCGGTGAAGGTGCCATTGCGGTTGCCTTCGCGCAGCGGCGAGCCCTGCGGCACACCGTCGAACAGGCGCAGCGCGATGCGACCGCGCAGGGTCTCACCGGAGTTGCTCATCGCCTGCGAGGATTCGGAGTAGCCCGGCACCATGCGTGCGAGCACGGCGGTGGCGTCTTCGGTCAGGTTGAGGGTGCGCTGCACCTGCTCCGCGGTCACCAGGGTGACGGCGCCGGGAACCTTCTCGATGGCGACCGGGGTGCGGCTGCCAGTGACGATCACCTGGTCCAGGTTGGTGGCGGTGTCGGTCTGGTCTTGTGCAAAGGCCGGGCTCATCGCGCTGACGAGCAGCGCGGCGCTGATGGCGGCCGAAAGTGGCTTGATCATGTTTCTCTCCCCCAGGGTATGAATGTATGGCGCAACCGGCCTGGGAGCCGGCGGCGACAGAATGCGGTGGGGACTGACGCCCCTTTTATGGTGTCGTTTGATGGTTTCAGCGCCTGCGCACGCAGACGCCGGGCGCAACTCCGACGATTGGCCGAAGACTAGGCGCGGCAACCGGGCGATAGAAGCGCGCCCGTGTATGTTCAAAGCCTAGGGATTGTTGCGATTGGGATTGCACCGGTGGTGCCGAGCCATGCTCGGCAGGGGCTCCATCAGAAATCCAACCGGTAGTGCCGAGCCATGCTCGGCAAGGGGCCTTGCCGGGATGTGTCGGGCAGACCGCGTCCCATGTAGGAGCGGCGTAAGCCGCGAAGCCACCGCAAAATCAGGAGCGGAAGGGCTGACCCCTCCCCAACCCTCCCCTTTGCTGCGCAAAAGGGAGGGAGCGGTAGTGCCGAGCCATGCTCGGCAAGAGGCCTTACCGGTAATGCCCCAGCCGAGCATGGCTCGGCACTACCGAAGCCCAGCTCAATCCGTTGGCTGCAACAGCGCCGTGCGGGCCTCGTCCAGCAGCACATTGACCTGGCGCAGGCGCACCGAGGCGCGCGACCAGACCATGCCGATACGGCGTGGCTCGCTGGCTTCGGGCAGGGGCAGGCGCACCACCGAGATGCCTTCCGGCCAGGGTTTGGCCCAGTCCGGCACCAGCGACACGCCGAGGCCGCGGTCGACCATCACCGCAATCGCATTGAGCGCATTCAGCTCAAACCGCTCGCGCGGCACGATGCCCGCCTTGCGCAGGTATTCGTCAGCCTGGCGGCCACCCCATTCATGGCGGTCGTAGCGGATCAGCGGCTCTTCGCGCAGCAGCTGGTGCGGGTCGGCACCGGCCATGCGCGCCGGTGCCAGCACCACCAGCGGCTCTTCACGCAGCAGCTGCCAATCGCAGGTCTTGGGCAGCGAGAACGGCGCCTGCAGCACCATCGCCGCGTCCAGGTCGCCCGATTCCACCGCGCCATACAGATCGGCCGAGTAACCGGGTTTGATGAAGACGTTGATCTCGGGGAACTTGGCCACCATCCGCGCCAGGATGTCCGGCACCAGACCGCCCAGCGCGGTAGGGCAGGCACCCAGCCGCAGCTCGCCGGCCATGCCGCTTTCATTGGCTACGCTGCGCAGATCCGCCACGCCACGCAGCAGATCACGCGCGCGCTGCAGTATGCGCGCACCTTCCTCGGTGACGCTGACGGTGCGCCCGGCGCGGGCGATCAGCGGTGCGCCCAGCTCGCGTTCCAGCGTGCGGATCTGCTGGGCGACGGCGGCCGGGGTGATGTGCAGCATGCGGGCGGCGGCGGCCATGGAGCCGCGGTCGACCACGGTGACAAAGGTATTGAGGAACTGGGTTTCCACGCGATTAGACCTCTCAGCTGCGCGCCAAACTACACCAGCGGGCGCAGCGAAGCGATGCGACCAACGTCCGGTCAGCGGCCGGAACCGCCTTCACGCCGCTGCGGTTCAGGTCCGCAGCGGCATGCAGGCTGGTTTTCACACCGCGTCCTGCTTGTAGATGGTCAAGCCCTTCAGCGAACGGTTCGGTGCCGGGAAGAACAGGCTGGCCACATAGCCGATCACGATGCACAGGAAGATCGAGATGGCCAGGTAGAAGTACGGGTGGACCAGGTCCATCGACCAGCACAGCAGGGTCAGCGCGATGCTGCCGGCCACGCCAATGGCCACCCCCTGTGAATTGGCGCGGCGGGTGAACATGCCCAGCGTATAGGCACCGGCGAAACCGCCACCGAGCAGGCCGGCCAGTTCGATCGAGACGTCGAACAGCGAGTGGATGTCATAGCGGCTCATCACCAGCGCAATACCAATGGCGATCAGGCCGACCAGTACGCCGATCCACTCGGCGAAACGCACGCTCTGCTTGGGCGTCACATCTTTCTTGAGCTTCTCGTAGAAGTCGACCGAGGCCAACGTCGAGACGCTGTTGATGATGCTCGACAGGGTCGACATGGCAGCGGCGAAGATGCCGGCGATGATCAGGCCGGTGACGCCGGCCGGCAATTCGGCGGCGATGAACAGCGGGAAGGTTGCATCGATCGGCAGCAGCGGGTTCAAGCGCTCCGGGTTGTCACGGTAGTAGACCCACAGCGCGGTGCCGATGCCGTAGAAGATGAAGCCACCGGGGATCATCATCGCCGCGAAGGTCCACACCGAGCGCCCGGCCTCCTTGTCGGACTTGGTCGACAGCACGCGCTGCATCAGTACCTGGTCCTTGGGGAAGGTGAGCACCACGTCGAACAGCACCAGGAAGATGAAGCCCCACACGGTGGCCTTGGTCAGGTCGAAGCTGAAATCAAACAGCTGGGTCTTGTTCTCGGAAGCCGCAGCGGCGATGAATTCCGGCACGCCGCCGTTGATCTGGTAGAGGATGAAGCCGATGGCGAAAATGGCGCCGCCGAACATCACGAAGACCTGCACGAAGTCGGTCCAGATCACCGCCTTCATGCCACCCATGGTGGTGTAGATGATGGTGAAGATACCCATCAACATGATGCTCCACGCCACGTCCAGGCCGGTAATGGTGGAGATGGCCAGGGCCGGCAGGAACAGGATCACGCTCATCCGGCTGCCGATCTGCATGACGATGCACAGCGCGCTGGCGAGCATGCGGATGGCCGGGTGGAAGCGGGTTTCCAGATAGGAGAACACGCTCATCAGGTCCAGCCGGCGCAGCAGCGGCACGATCCAGATCGCCACGAAGATCAGGCCGAGCACCGCGATCAGGTTGTTGGTCAGGTATTGCCAGTTGGTCTCGAAGGCCTTGGCCGGGATGGCGATGAAGCTGATCGAGCTGGTGTTGGTGGCATACAGGCTCACGCCCGCCGCCCAGAACGGAATGCTGCGGCCACCGACGAAGAAGTCGGAGGTGGTGCCGTGTTTTTCCTGGAAATAGAACCAGGCGCCAATGCCAAGCATGGCGGCCAGGTAGACCACGATCACCGCCCAGTCCAGCCAGCGCAGCAGGTGCTTGCCACCCTCCAGTTCAAACGCCTGCAGGCTGCCGTCGGTATTGGTCCAGGCCAAGCCGTTGCCCCAGCTGGTGCTGTTTGCCGGTGCATGGGTGGCGGTATCGGCCAGGTCCATCCAGGCGCTGGTGATGCTGTGGAAGGTACGGGCATGGCTGTTGCCAGCGGCGTCGGTCACCTGCATCAGCAGATGTGCCTGGCCAAGTGCGCGCAACGAGCCGGGCACCACATCACCGCCGATGGCCGGCAGGTTCTGCCAACCCTTGTCTGCGTTCCAACGCAGGAATTGCTGTGCGCCGTTGTTGCCGGCAACCACGTACAACGCGCCCTTCTGGCCTTGCATCGCGACGGCGGCGGCAGCTCCGGGCCATAGCGGCTGCGGCTGCCATTGCGCAGCCGTGGCCGGCTTGCGGTACAGCTGGGTCACGCCCTTGTCGTCGACACCGGCGACGAACAGCGTGCCCTCCAGCGCGGCGGCCTGGGCGTTGGCCAAGCGCGTGGGCAATGCCAGCGATGCACCCTTGCCCAGGGTTTCGCCCTTGAGCGTGAGTTGCTGCAGCTGATCGCTGTGGCCGGCATCGGCGCCCGTCAGCAGCCAGGTGCTGGCACCGTTGCGCACAACGCCTTGCACGTGCTCGCTGCCGATGCCGCCGGCGGGTGCCCACGCCTTGCCGTCCTTGCCCAGCAGCCATGCACGGTCACCGGAGCGGGCCAGCAGGCGGCCATCGACGTCCAGCAACTGCTGCACCGGCTGCGCATCCGGCAGCGCAGGCAAGGTGGCGGACTTCACGGTGGTCAGGCTTTCCTCGGCTACTGCGGTGCCGGCCAGCGCCAACAAGGTAGTGACGACAAGCAGGCGCAAGCCGAGCGAGAAGCGATGTGACAGCGCAGCAAGTGCGGTGGCCATGGGCGTGGGCATGGATGAAACCCCGGTAATGAACGGCATGGCGGTGAACCGCCGAGTGGAAGGAATCAAGCGCGCTGGGCGCCGGCGAGCAGGGCTTCGGCCCGGCGCAGGTAAGGCACATCGATCATGCGGCCTTCGAACAGGAATGCCCCGCGGCCCTGTTCGCTGGCCTCATGTGCGGCGGCAACGATACGCCGTGCTTCGTCCAGTTCGGCCTCGGGCACGCTGAAGATCACATTGGCCTGGCCGATCTGGCGCGGATGGATGCAGCTCTTGCCGATGAAGCCAAGCTGCTGTGACAGCACCGCCTCGGTGCGGAAACCTTCCGCATCGGCCACGTCCGGCCAGGCGCCGTCGCAGGCGAACACACCGGCCTCGGTGGCCGCCATTTTCACCGCGAACAGCACCGCGTGGACATTGGCCGGGGTGCGGGCGATGCCATTGGGTGCGAACAGATCGCCCAGCCCCAGCTGCAGGCCGGCCACGCGTGGATGCGCGGCGGCCAGCTCGGCGGCCAGGCGCAGGCCGCGCGGGGTTTCGATATTCAGCAGCAGGCCGATCGGGCGAGTCACGCCATTGGCCGCTTCGGCGCGTTCCAGGGCAACGACCACCTGCCTCACCTGTGCGGCCGATTCCACCTTGGGGATATTGAGCAGCCAAACTCCGGGCACGGCCATCGCGGCCAGATCAGCGGCGAAGTGCGGGCTGTCGGTGGCATTGGTGCGGACGATCAGCAGCTTGCCGCTGGCCTGGACATCGGCGCGGGCCAGGAAGCCGGCGATATGCGCACGCGCCTCCTGCTTGCCGGCTTCGGGCACGGAATCTTCCAGATCGAAGGACAGGGCATCGGCGGCACTGGCCATGGCCTTGTCGAACAGTTCCGGACGTGCGCCGGGCACAAACAGCTTGCTACGCATGACTTCCCCTCACTTTGAGGGGCAGTCTGCGCGAATCGGAAGGCTGAAAAAGTGTATTCCCCGACATTCACCCGATAGGTTTTGTTGTGGTTTGCGGGGTTTGGCGGGTGGGGTGAGAGACGCAGCAAGGCGTCCAACCGCGCGCTGTCCCTTCCCCCGCCAGCGGGGGAAGGTGCCCCGAAGAGCCTGCCCCCGCGAAGGCGGGGGGCGGAAGGGGGCGCTTTTGACGTTGCTTTTGCTGTTGCCGGCAAGCGGGGGCAGCGGGAAGGGCCAAAGCCAAAGCCAAAGCCAAAGCCAAAGCACCCCTCCCCAACCCGCCCGGCCCGAAGGCACAGCCTTCGGTCGTTCATCAGGCCGCGCGCCAGTGGCGCGCAAGCAGGCCCTCTTCACCCCCTTGGCCTGTGGCCAAAGGGAGGGAGCAGATTGCCGCGGCGCCCAGCGGCGTCAGGCAGCAAGCAACACTGCAGACCCCAGCGCCTTCCCCTCTCCCGCTTGCGGGGGAGGGTGCCCCGAAGGGGCGGGTGGGGGGCTTTTGATCTTGCTCATGCTGTTGCTTCAAAGCCAAAGCACCCCTCCCCAACCCTCCCCTGCGCCTTCGGCGCAAGGGAGGGGGCTGATTGCTGCGGTCTTCAGCTTGGGAGGGGCCTTTGGCCCCAGCCCCGGCTAGAATCCCTTCATGAAAATCGCTTCGTGGAACGTCAATTCGCTCAACGTCCGCCTGCCGCATCTGGAACAGTGGCTGGCCGACTTTGCCCCCGACGTGGTCGGCATCCAGGAAACCAAGTTGGAGGACCACAAGTTCCCCGACACGCGGCTGCTGGAACTGGGCTATCGCAACGTGTTCGCCGGGCAGAAGACCTATAACGGCGTGGCGCTGCTGTCGCGGCATCCGATCGAAGACGTGCAGATCGGCATCCCGGGCTTCGAGGACGAGCAGAAGCGGGTGATCGCCGGCACCGTCAATGGTGTGCGCATCATCAATCTGTATGTGGTCAACGGCCAGGACGTGGGCACCGACAAATACGCCTACAAGCTGCGCTGGCTCGAAGCCGTGCATGCCTGGGTGGCGGCCGAACTGCAGAAGCATCCGCAGTTGGTGGTGATGGGGGATTTCAACATCGCGCCGGATGACCGCGATGTCTACGATCCGGCGGTGTGGAACGGTGACCACATCCTGACCTCCACTGCCGAACGTGGCGCGCTGCAGAAGCTGCTGGACCTGGGTCTGCACGACGGCTTCCGTCTGCACAACGACGAAGCCGGCATCTTCAGCTGGTGGGATTACCGCGCGGCCGGTTTCCGCCGTGACCTGGGCCTGCGCATCGACCTGACGCTGGTGTCCGATGGGCTCAAGCCGCGCGCTGTCGCTTCCGGCATCGATCGCGAGCCGCGCACCTGGGAGCGCCCCAGCGATCACGCCCCGGCCTGGGTGCAGCTGGCGCAGGCCTGAAACAACAAGGCCCGGCTGTTGCCAGCCGGGCCTTGGTCGAATCGGCGCCAGAATCGTTAACGCACGCTTTTGCGGGTGAACAGATTGACGATGGCCAGCAGTACCACCGCGCCGACCAGTGACAACAGGAATGAGCGCATCGTGATTGCACCATTGATGCTGCCGCCGCTGAAGAAGAAGCCGGCAATCATGGCGCCGATGATGCCCACGACGATATTGAGGATGATGCCTTGCTGCGCATCGCGGCGCATGATGAGGCTGGCCAGCCAACCCACCACGCCACCAACGATCAACCAGATGATGATGCCCATGCGTGAATCTCCCTGCCGAAATGCACCTGGGGGGGTGCGGTGGTTACAGTCAACGCGTGGGGGCGTGAAGACCTTGTTGAACCGGGCCGGAGCTTGTTCAGCATGAGCGTCGTGCAGGCGCGCTGGCAGTTTGGGCAAGTGAAGGTGTGGCTGCTGCCGCACACCCAGGGCGAGCGCGGTGAGCCGCAGGCCAGAGAGCTGCTGGCCCAGGAACTCGGTGGCACCCCGGCGTCATTGCCGTTGACCCGCGATGAACGCAACCGTCCCTGGTTGATCGGTGAGTTGGCCCATTACGGCACCGGATGGAGCCATAGCGGCGGACATCTGCTGGTCGGCTTGGGCGAGGGCGCACGCCTGGGTGTGGATCTGGAACGGCAACGCCCGCGCAAGCAGATGCGCGAGGTGATCCGACGCTTCTTCCATCCGGAAGAGGTTGCCTGGCTGGACGGGCTGGATGATGCGGCCTGCGAACAATGGTTCTTCCGCGTCTGGTGCGCCAAGGAGGCGTTGTTGAAGGCGCACGGCCATGGCATTTCATTCGGCCTGGAGAAACTGCGCTTCGCCCCGGATGGGGAGGGGGCATTGCAGTTGATGTGGTGCGACCCGGGCCTGGGTGACGCGGCCCGCTGGCATTTATATGAGTGGCAGGCGACGGAAGATTTCCGCGCCGCACTGGCGTGGTACCCCTTGTGAGCAGGAACGAATGAGCAGGAGCCAGTAACCAGAGAAGGCGCGGATGTTGCCTTTGCTCCGTCTCGTTCCTGGTTCCTACCCTCTCGTTCCTGGCTCTTTGCGATAATCCCCGCCATGAATGACACCACTCTCCCGCGCGAAGTCGCCAGCGACCTCGACCAGGGCCTGAAGGCCATGGGTCTGGATGCCGCCTTGGCCACGCCCTTGCTGGCCTACCTGACCCTGCTGGTGCGCTGGAACCGCACCTACAATCTCACCGCTATCCGCGACCCGCGCGAGATGGTGACCCGCCACCTGCTGGACTCGCTGGCCATGGCCGAGCACGTCAGCACGGGCAGCCTGGCCGACCTGGGCACCGGCCCGGGGCTGCCGGGCATCCCGCTGGCCATCACCCATCCGCAGTTGCAGGTCACCCTGGTCGAGAGCAACGGCAAGAAGGCCCGTTTCATGCGCGAGGCCGTCCGTCAGTTGGGTCTGGGCAACGCCCGCGTGGCCGAATCCCGGGCTGAGGCACTGGACGAACCGGGCGCCTATGACAACCTCACCGCCCGCGCCATGGACACCCTGGCCGGGATCATCGAGGTCGGTGGCCACCTGCTGCGTCCCGGTGGCCAGTTGCTGGCGATGAAGGGCGTCTACCCGCACGAAGAGATCGCCCAGTTGCCGGCCGGCTGGCAGGTACTGGAAGTGCGCCCGCTGCAGGTGCCGGGCTTGGTCGGCGACCGCCATCTGGTGGTTGTGGAACGGAAGTAAGCATGCGGGGGCGTAGTGCCGAGCCATGCTCGGCAGGGGCTTTATCAGCCAAAGCTGCCCTCACCCCAACCCCTCTCCCGCAAACGGGAGAGGGGCTAAAGCGGTAGTGCCGAGCCATGCTCGGCAGGGGGCTTTACCGGCCAACGTCGCCGTCACCCCAACCCCTCCCCCAAAGGGAGAGGGGCTAAAGCGGTAGTGCCGAGCCATGCTCGGCAGGGGGCTTTACCGGCCAACGTCGCCGTCACCCCAACCCCTCCCCCAAAGGGAGAGGGGCTCAAGCGGTAGTGCCGAGCCATGCTCGGCAGGGGCTTTACCGGCCAACGTCGCCCTCACCCCAACCCCTCTCCCAAAGGGAGAGGGGCTAAAGCGGTAGTGCCGAGCCATGCTCGGCAGGGGCCTTTACCGGCCAACGTCGCCCTCACCCCAACCGCTCTCCCAAAGGAAGAGGGGCTAAGGCAGTAGTGCCGAGCCATGCTCGGCAAGAGCCTTCCCAGCCAAGGCCAAAAGCTACCCCTCCTCAACCCTCCCCTTGGCCTTTGGGCAAAGGGAGGGGGCTGAAGCAAGGCCAAAGTGGAGAGGATTTGTGGCCCAAAGCCGCCTCCCGCCGGGAAACCGATTTCCGCCAACGCGCCGCTACCCCCATAATGACCAGTCCAACTTCGCCTACGAGGCTCTCCTGCATGGCTCGCATCATCGCCATCGCCAACCAGAAAGGCGGCGTCGGCAAGACCACGACGGCTGTCAATCTGGCTGCTTCCCTTGCCGCCGCACCAAAACGTGTGCTGCTGGTCGACCTGGATTCGCAGGGCAACGCGACCATGGGCAGTGGCGTGGACAAGCGTGAAGTCGCAGCGTCCACCTGCGACCTGCTGCTGGGCGAGAACACCGCGGCCGAAGTGCGTGTCGCCACGCCGGAAGGCTTTGACCTGCTGCCAGGCAACATCGACCTGACCGCTGCCGAAATCCAGCTGATGGACCAGGGTGAACGCGAGCAGCGGCTCAAGCGCGCGCTGGCGCCGATCCGCGATGAATACGACTACATCCTGATCGACTGCCCGCCGGCGCTGTCGCTGCTGACGCTGAACGCGCTGGCCGCCGCCGACTCGGTGATCGTGCCGATGCAGTGCGAGTACTACGCGCTGGAAGGCCTGAGCGCATTGGTCGAGACCATCGACGCGCTGAAGATCAACCTGAACCCGGCGCTGGAAATCGAAGGCGTGCTGCGCACCATGTTCGACGTGCGCAACAACCTTGCCAACGCCGTGTCGGCGCAGCTGACCGACTATTTCGGCGACCGTGTGTTCCGCACCATCGTGCCGCGCAACGTGCGCCTGGCCGAGGCGCCCAGCCATGGCCAGAGCATCGTCGGCTACGACCGCAGCTCGCGCGGTGGCGTTGCCTACCTGGGCCTGGCCGGCGAGATCATCCGCCGCAACAATGATCGCAAGCAGCCCTCCCGGGCCGTGGAGGCTGTCTGATGAGCACAGCAAAAAAGCGCGGCCTTGGCCGCGGTCTTGATGCCTTGCTGGGCCCGAAGGGCGCGGTAACCCCGGTCACCGTCGCTGCCGTGGCCGAGCCGCAACCCGGCGAAGTGCTGCGCAAGCTGCGCATCGACCAGCTGCAGCCGGGCAAGTACCAGCCGCGCCGCGACATGGACGAGTCCAAGCTGGCCGAGCTGTCCGAGTCGATCAAGGCGCAGGGCATCATCCAGCCGATCCTGGTGCGCCAGATCGAGGGCGGCAATTACGAAATCATCGCCGGTGAACGCCGTTGGCGCGCCTCGCGCCTGGCCGGGCTGGACGAAGTGCCGGTGGTGGTGCGTGAGCTGGAAGACCGCACCGTCATCGCGATGGCGCTGATCGAGAACATCCAGCGCGAAGACCTCAATCCGTTGGAAGAAGCCGAAGCGCTGGCGCGCCTGGTCAGCGAGTTCTCGCTGACCCATGCCGAAGCCGCGCAGGCCGTGGGCCGCTCACGCGCATCGGTGTCCAACCTGCTGCGCCTGATCGACCTGCCGATCGGCGTGCGCATCCTGCTGGAAACCCGCCGGCTGGAAATGGGCCATGCCCGCGCTCTGCTGACGCTGGCGCCGGAACTGGCCACCAAGCTGGCCGAAGAAGCCGCAGAACAAGGCTGGTCGGTGCGTGAAGTTGAGCACCGTGCGCAGCAGTTCGCCGCCGGCAAGGTGCCGGGCGCGCGCAAGGCCAAGCCGTCGCCGAGCGCGCCGCAGGCCGATATCGCATCGCTGGAAACCGAGCTGTCCGAATCGCTGGGCACCAAGGTGGCGATCAGCCACGGCCGTGGCGGCAAGGGCAAGCTGGTCATCCATTACACCGATCTGGACACGCTCGATGGCGTGCTGGAACGGCTGCGCACACGCCAGCAAGGCTGACGTCTCCATTCCCCCCTGAGGTGCATGCAAGGCAATGAACCCCACCAAGGTCGACCGCAATCATCTATTGCGTCTGACCGACCTGCCGAATGTCGGGCCGGCCTGTGAAAAGGATCTCCGTCTGATCGGGATCCGTGTCCCCGCGCACCTGCGCGGGCGTGATGCCTACGATATGTATGCCCAGCTGTGCCTGAAGACCGGCGTGGTGCATGACCCCTGCGTGATCGACGTGTTCCTGTCCGTTATCCGCTTCATGGGCGGAGAAGCACCGCAGCCATGGTGGGCGTACAGCAAGGAACGCAAGGAAGCCCTGGCCAAGGAGCCGATGACGCTATGACGGTATTGGTCACCGGCGCGGCCGGCTTCATCGGCGCCTATACCTGCCAGGCCCTGGCCGCGCGCGGCGAACGCGTGGTGGGGTTGGACAACTACAACGATTACTACGACCCGCAGCTCAAGCGCGATCGTGTGGCGGCCTTGTGCCCGCAGTTGGATATCCGCGCGCTGGACCTCACCGACCGTGACGGCCTGGCCGCGCTGTTCGATGAAATCCAGCCGACGCAGGTGATCCATCTGGCCGCCCAGGCCGGTGTGCGTTATTCGCTGGAAAACCCGCACGCCTATGTCGAAAGCAACCTGGTGGGCTTCGTCAACATGCTGGAGCTGTGCCGCCATCATGGTGTGCAACACCTGGTCTATGCCTCCAGCAGCTCGGTGTATGGCAACTCGGCCACACCGCCGTTCTCCGAAGACCAGCGCGTGGACCAGCCGCGTTCCTTGTACGCAGCCACCAAGGCCGCCAACGAGTTGATGGCCTACACCTACGCCCAGCTCTACGGCCTGAAGGCCACCGGCCTGCGCTTTTTCACCGTCTATGGGCCTTGGGGCCGGCCGGACATGGCACCGTTGCTGTTCTCGCGCGCGGTGCTGGCTGGGCGCAGCATCGATGTGTTCAACGACGGCCACATGCGGCGCGATTTCACACATGTTTCTGACATCGTCGCCGGTATCCTCGGTGCGCTGTCGCATCCCTCCGTCCAGGCCACGCCGCATCAGGTGTTCAATCTGGGCAACCACACGCCGGTGGAACTGGAGTATTTCATCGACGTGATCGCCGCCGCTGCGGGGCATCCGGCGCAGAAGGTGTACAAGCCGATGCAGCCGGGGGACATGGTGGAAACCATGGCCGATACCGCGCGCGCGCAGGCCGCCTTCGGCTACCTGCCGGGTACGCCGATTGAAGTTGGCCTGCCGCCGGTGGTGGAGTGGTGTCGCACTTATTTCGGGCCGCGTGTCTGATTTCATGTTCCGCTAATACGCGAACAGGAAAATGCGCGGTCTTCCTGAATACGTAAAGCAACCGGAACCGCGTCATGAACCAGCCTGCACTCTCAGTCGTCGTCCCCGTCTTCAACGAACGCGACAATGTCACTCCGCTGGTCAACGAAATCACCGCCGCCCTGCGCGGCAAGATCGACTTCGAGATCGTCTACGTCGACGACAACTCCAAGGACGACAGCCTGCAGGTACTGCAGGCGCTGAAGGCCGCCAACCCGGAACTGCGGGTGTTGCACCACGTCAACCAGAGCGGGCAGAGCACGGCGGTGCGCACCGGCGTCAAGGCCGCGCGTGCACCGTGGATCGCCACGCTCGATGGCGACGGCCAGAACGACCCGGCCGATATCCCCAAGCTGCTGGCCGCGCATGACGATGCCGAAGCGCAGGTCAAGCTGTTCGCCGGCTGGCGCGTCAATCGCCAGGACTCCGGTAGCAAGCGCTGGGCCAGCAAATGGGCCAACGCCATCCGCGCACGCATGCTGCGCGATGACACCCCGGATACCGGCTGCGGCATCAAGTTGTTCGAGCGCGCCGCATTTCTCGACTTGCCGTACTTCGACCACATGCATCGTTACCTGCCGGCGCTGATGCAGCGTGCCGGCTGGAAGACGGTGAGCGTGCCGGTCAACCATCGCCATCGCACCGCGGGCGTGTCCAAGTACAACAACCTGGGGCGCGCGCTGGTCGGCATCCGTGACCTGCGTGGTGTGGCGTGGCTGATCACCCGTTCCAAGCGCACCGCGGTGGAAGAGGTCTGAGTATGGAGTTCATGAATCAACCGCTGGTCTGGCTGGAGTGGACCGGCGTGCACATGTCGCCGTGGAAGCTGATAGGCCTGACCGGCGCGCTGATGTTCGGCGGGCGCTGGCTGGTGCAGTTCGTGGCCTCGCGCCGCGCCGGCAAGCCGGTGATCCCGCGCCTGTTCTGGTACATGAGCGTGCTGGGCAGCCTGATGACCCTGAGCTACTTCCTGTTTTCGTCCAAGCAGGATGCGGTGGGCGTGGTGCAGAACCTGTTTCCTGCATTCACCGCCTTGTACAGCCTGCGCCTGGATATCAAGCACCGTGGCTGGCAGCGCGACAAGGCTGGGCACTGAGCGGGCGACTGTGCCCAAATCTGGCCGTTTGCTGCCCGAATCCGTCTAGGTCGGGTGGCGGCTTCAATGCGATGATCCGGGTGACCTGAACCACCTGGGGAATCCTGACCGTGAAATCGTCGTTGACCGTTGCTCTGCTGCTCACCCTTGGCCTCAGCGCCACGCCCGCTTTCGCTGCCGCGCCCTCGGCACCGGCCAGCCTGGCCACGCAAGGCCTGGACGACCAGTTCAAGGCGATCTATGAAAAGGAATGGGCCTGGCGCCAGACCGGTGGCGGCGAAGCCAGCGAGGACAGCGACGCGCCGGCCAGCAGCACCAAGCTGCCGGATGTCAGCGCCGCTGCCCAGCAGGCGCGGCTGAAGGTCTGGGACGACGTGCTGGCCCAGCTCGAAGCCATCGACCCGGCCAAGCTCTCGGCCGAGAACCAGGTCAACTACGCCATCTACAAGTACCAGGTTGAAAGCCTGGCCGAAGAGGTACGCCTGCGCAGCTACGAGATGCCGTTCAACTCGGACTCCTCGTTCTGGTCCAACCTCAGCTTCATGGCCCGACGCGAGATGAAGACCGCGCGGGACTACCGCAACTACATCGCGCGCTTGAACGATGTGCCGCGTTACTTCGATCAGCAGATGGTCAATATGCGCGCCGGCCTGGCGCGTGGTTTCAGCGTGCCGCGCGCGGTGCTGGAAGGCCGCGACGTGTCCATCTCGACCGTGGCCGAACTGAAGGACCCGACCGAGTCGCCGTTGTACGAGCCGTTGAAGAAGCTCCCCAACAGCATTCCCGCCCCCGAACAGGCCAAGCTGCAGGCCGAGGCCAAGCAGGCCATCAACGGCAGCGTGGTGCCGGCCTTCGGCAAGCTGCTGACCTTCTATCGCGAAGAGTACGTACCGCAGTCGCGCACCACCCTGGCGGCCGAAGCCATGCCCGGTGGCAAGGAGTTCTACCAGGCGCAGATCCGCGAGTACGTCACCCTGGACCTGAGCCCGCAGCAGATCCATGCGCAGGGTTTGTCCGAGGTCAACCGCATCCAGCAGCAGATGAACGCCATCATCGACAAGGTGGGCTTCAAGGGTAAGAGCGAGCAGACCCGCTTCGCCGACTTCCTGGAATTCCTGCGCACCGACCCGCAGTTCTACGCCAAGACGCCGGACGAACTGCTGTGGCGTGCGGCGTGGATCTCCAAGCGCGTGGACGGTGTGATCGGTAAGTTCATGACCCTGCCGCGTGCCCGCTTCACCATCGTGCCGGTGCCGCCGGATATCGCCCCGTTCTGGACCGCCGGCCGTGGCGGCATGGGCACCTACTGGCTCAACACCTACAACCTGCCGGCGCGCCCGCTGTACAACCTGCCGGCACTGACCCTGCATGAGTCCGACCCCGGCCACGCCCTGCAGGGGGCACTTGCCGCCGAGCAGACCGGCCAGCCCGAGTTCCGCCGCACCGCCTATATTTCGGCCTACGGCGAAGGTTGGGGTCTGTATACCGAGAAGCTCGGCATCGACATGGGCATCTACCAGACGCCGTATGAAGACTTCGGCCGCCTGACCTATGAAATGTGGCGTGCCTGCCGCCTGGTGATCGACACCGGCGTGCACCACTACGGTTGGGACCGCGACCGCGCGATTGCCTACCTGCGTGACCACACCGCGCTGAGCGAGCATGAAGTGACCACCGAAGTGGACCGCTACATTTCCTGGCCGGGCCAGGCCCTGAGCTACAAGCTGGGCGAGATCACCATCGTCAAGCTGCGCGAGAAGGCCGAGAAGGAACTGGGCGACAAGTTCGACATCAAGGGTTTCCATGACGCCGTGCTCAAGCAGGGCTCGGTACCGCTGCCGGTGCTGGAGCAGCAGATCAATGCGTATATCGCCGAGCGCAAAGTGGCGAAGTAAGAGCTGTGTCTCCTCCCTTGCGCAACGCGCAGGGGAGGGTCGGGGAGGGGTGCTCTTGGCAGAAATCTCAGGCGATAAGGCAAAGCCAAAGCCGCCCCTCTCCCCAACCCCTCTCCCGCAAGGGGAGAGGGGCTCGGATTCTGCAGCCTGAAGCACTGCTCGCAACTGCAGCTTTGCATAAAGCCCCTCTCCCCTCGCGGGGTGAGAGGGGCAGGTTGCGAACCATTGGTTCGCTGCCCCTCGAACGGCCTTGCGCCAGCGCAAGGACCGGGGCGCGGAGCGGGGCTTGGGGAGAGGGGGAGCACCGCATGTGCAACCGCAACAAACAAAGCCACCCCCTCCCAAACTCACCCTTGGCTGCGCCAAAGGGGAGGAGCAGCAGCGCACACCTGAACCACCGCACCCGCTCTGCGATTGTGTAACCCAAGCAGCACCGGCTAACCTGCCCCAATGCTGCAATCCCTGCGCCACCGCCGCCTGTACCTGCTACGCCTGCTGATGTTGGCGCTGGTCGGCCTTGGCGTGTTCGGCACCTCGCTGGCCGCAGCACTGACCGATATCCACATGCTGGCGCACACCGATATCGGTGCCGGCGTGCACGAGCATGACGACAGCAAACTGGCGATGGCACCGGATGCCGAAGACAGTGCCAACGCGCTGCTTCACGCCCTGGTGCATTGCGTGGATTGCCACGGCCACGGCGGCGTCCTGCCGACCGTTACTCCCGTTTGGAGCCTGTCATCACCACCTGCGCAGCAAGCGCTGGTCAGCCTGGGCACGCAAGCGGTCTCGCACCCGACCGAAAGTCTGTTCCGTCCCCCGATAGCCGTCTGACGTCCCGGCTGCATGGCCGGCCCTCACGTCTGAACCTGCTATCTGGAGAAACCCATGTGGATGCGCCTGGCGGCTGTTGTCGCCTTCGCGCTGGTGCCGCGCGCGTATGCGCAGGTGCCGGCGTCTGCTGTGCCGCTGACGCTGGACGATGCCATCGTCCGCGTTGCACTTGACCACCCCGACCTGCGCCTGATCGATGCGCAGCGTCCCGTACTCGAAGCCCGCCGCGACGCCGCGCTGCTGCGTCCGCCGATGCAGTTGGGCGTTGAATTGGAAAACCTGCTCGGCAGCGGTGATGCCCGTGGTGTGCAGGGTGCCGAAGCGACGGTCAGCCTGTCCGGTGTACTGGAGCGCGGCGACAAACTCGACGCCCGCCGTATGCTGGCCCAGGCCAATATCGACGCGCTGGCGCCACAACGTGCCACCGCCAGGCTCGATCTGCTGGCCGAAACCGCACGCCGTTACCTCGCGGTAGCGCAGGCGCAATCGGCGCTGCAGATCGCCAACACCGATATCGAACAGCGCCGCCGCGCGGTTGATGCCGCGCGCCTGCGGCTGCAGGCCGGTGCCTCGCCGGAGTCGGTGCTGTTCACTGCGCAGGCGATGTTGGCGCAGGCCGAACTGGACCGCGATCGTGCAACTGAAGAAGCCAGCGCAGCACGGCTATCGCTGGCCGCGTTGTGGGGCGCACGTACGCCTGATTTCAACGCGGTGAGTGGCGATGCCCTGCAACTGCCGGCGCTGCGCGATTTCGCATTGCTCAATGACGATCTGCAGCGCGCACCTGAGCTGGCCGAACTGCTCGGCGAGCAGCGCATCCGTGAAGCCCAGCTGCAACTCGTGCGCACGCGCAGCCGCCCGGATTGGAGCTGGCAGGCCGGGGTGCGCAACAGCCGCGCCGACAACGCCACCTCGCTGCTCGGTGGCTTCAGTATTCCGCTCGGTAGCGCCCGTCGCGCCGCGCCGGAAATCCGCGAGGCCGAGGCCGACCTCGCGCTGTTGCCGTATCAACGCCAGGCGCGCCAGCAGCAGCTCTACGCCACCCTGGCCGAGGCCCACGGCCGTTACGTCACCGCGCGCCTGGAAGTACAGCGCATGCAGGCCGATGTATTGCCGCAGCTGCAGAAGGCCGAGCGCGCCGCCGAACGTGCATGGCGCGCCGGTGCCGTCAGCTACATGGAGTGGGCACAGCTGCAGGCCATGCGTATCGAGGCGCGCCAGCGCCAGCTGGATGCGGCCATCGCCGCACACACCGCGCTGATCGAAATCCAGCGTCTTACCGGCCAGGGCATGTTGGCCACCGATGCAACCGTTGCCGTGGAGAACGCACGATGAGCCGTCCTTTGAGTGTTGTAGTTGCCGGCGTGCTGGCAATGAGCTTGTTGCTGGTCGGCTGCGGTGCAAAGCCGGTGGCTGAAGCCGGCGCCGGTGCAGCAGAAGAAGCTGGCCATGCGCATGGTGAAGAAAAGGGCGGAGATGCAGACGGCCATGCCCACGAAGAAGGCGAAGAAAACGAGGCCGACAGCACCACCATCAAGGCAGCGATGGCCGAACAATCCGGCATCCGCAGCGCAGCTGCGCAGGGCGGCACCATCGCCGATGAGCACGAAGTGCAGGGCCTGCTGACGCCGGTGGATGGGCGCGTGGCGCAGGTGATGGCGCGTTTCCCCGGGCCCATCCGTTCGCTGCGTGCAAATGTGGGTGATCGCGTCAGTGCCGGCCAGACCCTGGCCAGCATCGACAGCAACCTCAGCCTGACCACCTACAGCGTCAGCGCACCGATCAGTGGCGTGGTGTTGTCGCGGCAGGCACAGGTAGGCGCGGTGGCGGGCGAGGGCACGCCGCTGTTTGAAATCGGCGACCTGTCCGAGCTGTGGGTGGACCTGCATATCTTCGGCAACGACACCCAGCACATCACCGCAGGCGTGCCCGTTACCGTCACCCGCATGACCGACGGCGTCAGCCAAACCACCACGCTGGAACGTGTACTGCCTGGCACCGCCACGGCGAGTCAGAGCACGGTGGCACGCGCCAGCGTGCGCAACGACGATGGCCTGTGGCGGCCCGGCGCCGCAGTGAAAGCGCGCATCGTGGTGGCGATGCAGCCGGCAGCGGTGGTTGTGCCCTTGTCGGCCTTGCAGACCATGGAAGGCCGCGATGTCGTGTTCGTGCGCGATGGCGATACCTATACCGCGCGGCCGGTAGCGCTTGGCGCGCGTGATGCCGGCAAGGTCGAGATCAAGGACGGCCTGCGCGTGGGCGAGCAGGTCGTGGTCGAGCAGAGCTATGTGATCAAGGCCGATCTGGGCAAGGCGGGGGCCGCGCATGAACATTGATTGCCGCAGCCAACGCGGAGGGCGCCGCCATGCTTGAGCGCATCATTCGCAGTGCTATCGCCCATCGCTGGATGATGATGGTGCTTGCCCTGGCGCTGATCGCGATCGGCAGCTGGAGTTTCACGCGCCTGTCCATCGATGCCACGCCGGACATCACCAACGTCCAGGTGCAGATCAATACCGCCGCCGATGGCTATTCGCCCCTGGAGAGCGAGCAGCGCATCACCTATCCGGTGGAAACAGTGATGGCGGGCCTGCCCAGGCTCGAACAAGTGCGCTCGCTGTCGCGCTACGGCCTGTCGCAGGTGACCGTGGTGTTCAAGGACGGCACCGATCTGTACTTCGCCCGCCAGCAGGTAGCCGAACGCCTGCAGCAGGTGAAGTCGCAGTTGCCGGAAGGTCTGGACCCGCAGCTGGGGCCAATTGCCACCGGCCTGGGCGAGATCTTCATGTACACCATCGACGCAGATCCAAAAGCGCGCAAGCCCGATGGTTCGCCATACACCGCCACCGACCTGCGCACCTTGCAGGATTGGGTGGTGCGGCCGCAGCTGCGCAACGTGCCGGGTGTGACCGAGGTCAATACCATTGGTGGTTACCAGCGGCAGATCCACATCACTCCGGATCCGGCCAAGCTGCGTGCGCTCGGCTTCACCCTGGATGATGTCGCCGAAGCCGTGGAGGGCAACAACCAGAACATCGGTGCTGGCTATATCGAACGCAACGGCCAGCAGTTCCTGGTGCGGGTGCCGGGGCAGGTGGCCGGGCTGGAGGAGATCGGCAACATAGTGCTGGCACGGCGCGAAGGCGTGCCCATCCATGTGCACGATGTGGCCGAAGTGGGCGAAGGGCCGGAGCTGCGCAGCGGTGCCGCCACCCAGAACGGCCACGAAGTGGTGATGGGTACGGTGGTGATGCTGGTCGGTGCCAACAGCCGCGAGGTGGCGCAGGCCGCAGCGGCCAAGCTGGAACAGGCGCAGCGCAGCCTGCCCGAAGGCGTCACGGTCACCGCCAGCTATGACCGCACCGCGCTGGTCGATCGCACCATCGGAACTGTCGCCAAGAACCTGCTGGAAGGCGCACTGCTGGTGATCGTGGTGTTGTTCCTGCTGCTGGGTAACTTCCGTGCGGCGCTGATCACCGCCGCGGTGATTCCGTTGGCGATGTTGTTCACTCTTACCGGCATGGCGCGTGGTGGTGTCTCCGCCAATCTGATGAGCCTGGGTGCGCTGGACTTCGGCCTGATTGTCGATGGCGCGGTGATCATCATCGAGAACTGCCTGCGCCGCTTTGGCGAACGCACGCATGCGCTGGGCCGCGCAATGACCCGCGAGGAACGCTTTGCTGAAACCGCCAGCGCCACCGCCGAGGTGATCCGCCCCAGCCTGTTCGGCCTGGGCATCATCACCGCGGTGTACCTGCCGATCTTCGCGCTGACCGGTGTGGAAGGAAAAATGTTCCACCCGATGGCGATCACTGTGGTGTTGGCGCTCAGCGGCGCGATGCTGCTGTCGTTGACCTTCGTGCCGGCGGCGATTGCGATGTTCCTGGGTGGCCGTGTCGAGGAAAAAGAAAACCGCTTGATGGCATGGTTGCGTGCACGCTACGAACCCTTGTTGGCCTGGGTGATGCGACGAGGGCGCTGGGTAGTTGCCGGTGCCTTTGTGTTGGTGATCGGCTGTGGTGTGTTGGCAACGCGGCTGGGTAGCGAGTTCGTGCCCAATCTCGACGAAGGCGATGTCGCCATGCATGCCATGCGCATCCCCGGCACCAGCCTGAGCCAGTCGGTGAACATGCAGAAGCAGGTGGAGGCTCGCCTGCAGCAGCTGCCGGAAGTGGACAAGGTGTTTTCCAAGATCGGCACGCCCGAGGTCGCCTCCGATCCGATGCCGCCGTCGGTGGCCGACACCTTCATCATGATGAAGCCGCGCAAGCAATGGCCGGACCCACGCAAGCCGCGTGCGCAGCTGCTGGCCGAACTGGAAGCTGCAGTGGAGGAACTGCCGGGCAACAACTACGAGTTCACCCAGCCGATCCAGATGCGCATGAACGAGTTGATCTCCGGCGTGCGTGCTGACGTGGCGGTAATGCTGTTTGGTGACGACATGGACATGCTGGCGCAGGTAGGCCAGCGCATCGTCGCGGTCGCCAGCAAGGTGCCGGGTGCAGCCGATGTGCGGCTGGAGGAAACCAGTGGTCTACCTCTGCTGACGGTCACGCCGGATCGCGCGGCGTTGGCCGGGTACGGGCTCAATCCGGGCCAACTGCAATCCACGGTTTCAACGGCGGTGGGCGGGCGTGTGGCGGGGCAGCTGTTCGAAGGTGACCGTCGTTTCGACATTGTCGTGCGCCTGCCTGAAGCCATCCGCCAGGACCCGGCGGCATTGGCGGATTTGCCGGTATCGCTGGAGCCGGCGTTGGCCCAGGACAGTGCCGACGAATCCAGTCGCGCCGGCGGTTGGCGCAGTGGTGATGCACGCACGGTGCCGCTGCGTGAGCTGGCGCGGATTGAAAGCAGCGAAGGCCCGAACCAGATCAACCGCGATAACGGCAAGCGCCGCATTGTCATCACCGCCAACGTGCGTGATCGCGACCTCGGTGGCTTCGTCAGTGAGTTGCAGCAGGCCAT
Source organism: Stenotrophomonas sp. (assembly GCF_032061965.1). Taxonomy (GTDB): domain Bacteria; phylum Pseudomonadota; class Gammaproteobacteria; order Xanthomonadales; family Xanthomonadaceae; genus Stenotrophomonas. The sequence goes on from NZ_DAMBEF010000026.1 coordinate 34,412, forward strand.
CGACGCGCAGGTGAAGGTGCCGGCTGGTTACTGGGTGGAGTACGGCGGCAGCTTCGAGCAGCTGATCTCGGCCAGCCAGCGCCTGGCGGTGGTGGTGCCGGTGACCTTGCTGCTGATCTTTGCACTGCTGTTCTGGGCATTCGGTTCGGCGCGCGATGCCAGCATCGTGTTCAGCGGCGTGCCTTTGGCACTGACCGGTGGCGTGTTGGCGCTGGCGCTGCGTGGCATTCCGCTGTCGATCTCGGCCGGCGTCGGCTTTATCGCGCTGTCCGGCGTGGCCGTGCTCAATGGCCTGGTGATGATCAGCTTCATCCGCCACCTGCGCGAGCAGGGCCGCAGCCTGGACGTGGCCGTGCGCGAAGGCGCGCTGGGCCGTTTGCGACCGGTGCTGATGACTGCGCTGGTGGCATCGCTGGGCTTCGTACCGATGGCCTTCAACGTGGGCGCCGGCTCGGAAGTACAGCGACCATTGGCAACGGTGGTGATCGGCGGCATCGTGTCCTCGACGCTGTTGACCCTGCTGGTATTGCCGGTGCTGTACCGCTGGCTGCATCGGAACGGGAAGTAGCGCCGATCGGGGCCGCTTCTCGGCTTGAAGCCCCTCTCCCTTCACGGGAGAGGGGTTGGGGAGCGGGCGCGCTTGCAAGGCCTCTGCCGAGCATGGCTCGGCACTACAACCGTTGGTCGGGGCTTGCGGTGCTTGTCGGCTTGAAGCCCCTCTCCCTTCACGGGAGAGGGGGTGGGGAGAGGGTGCGCTTATAAGGCCCCTGCCGAGCATGGCTCGGCACTACAGGGTGAGCCGAGAACCACGTAGCCCGGGTAAGCGCAGCGCACCCGGGGTTTTTCGCGAGGGCTCCCGGGTGCGCTGCGCTTACCCGGGCTACGGTGCTTGCGGTGCTTGTCGGCTTGAAGCCCCTCTCCCTTCACGGGAGAGGGGTTGGGGAGAGGGCGCGCTTGTAAGGCCCCTGCCGAGCATGGCTCGGCACTACAGGGTGAGCCGAGAACCACGTAG
>NZ_DAMBEF010000026.1:35523-55188 GCF_032061965.1 Stenotrophomonas sp.
TAAGGCCCCTGCCGAGCATGGCTCGGCACTACAGGGTGAGCCGAGAACCACGTAGCCCGGGTAAGCGCAGCGCACCCGGGGGTTTTTCGCGGAGGGCTCCCGGGTGCGCTGCGCTTACTCGGGCTACCGCGCTCCTTCAAGCCCCTGTACGGGAGAGAAGGGGGAGGGTGCGCTTGCAAGGCCTCTGCCGAGCATGGCTCGGCACTACAACCGTTGGCTGAGAGCGCTAATCTGAATGGGCTGAAGGCTAGGAGAGCCCCCGGCGAGTTGCCATCAAGACCCACTCTGGGCATAATACGCGGCTCGCTGTGTCCGGAATTCTCCGGATCGGTGGCCGGGAACACGTCATCTGGCCATCCTCGTCGGCGTAACCCTTTGATTCCCATGACGCGTGGCGGGTAACCGCCGGGGCCGCCGTCTTCCTGGCTAAGGAAGTCATCAACATTACCGAGGTGCGCAATGTCCCGCGTATGCCAAGTTTCCGGCAAGCGAGTGCAGACGGGTAACAACGTCTCGCACGCCAACAACAAGACCCGTCGTCGTTTCCAGCCGAACCTGCACGAGCGCCGTTTCTGGGTCGCCAGCGAGAACCGCTGGGTCAAGCTTCGTGTTTCCGCGCATGCACTGCGCACCATCGACAAGAACGGCATTGATTCCGTTCTGGCTGAGCTGCGTGCCCGCGGCGAAAAGGTCTGAGGAGTAAACGATCATGGCAGGTAAGCGCGATAAGGTCCGTATGATTTCCTCGGCCGGCACTGGCCACTTCTACACGACCGACAAGAACAAGAAGAACACCCCGGGGAAGATGGAATTCCTGAAGTACGATCCGGTTGTTCGCAAGCACGTGATGTACAAGGAAGGCAAGATCAAGTAATCCTCCGGGATTGTTTGTTTTGCGTTCGACACAAACCCGCCGAAAGGCGGGTTTTGTGTTTCAGCACGGTGAAAAACTTCCTGGCGTGCAAGCATGAATACATGCAACGGGAGCATCAGGGGGGTACATGTCATCGCCTACAATCGGACAGATGAGTGCAATCGATACTCCCCAAGTGTGTGAGATAGCCATCATCGGTGGCGGCGCAGCCGGCGTGCTTGCGGCGATCGGGATACTGCGCGGTGCACGCAGCCCGTTGCGGTTGCTGGTGATCGAGCCGTCGCTGCCGCTGGCGCGCGGCGTTGCCTACGCAACCACCCGCGAGGAGCACGTGCTGAACGTGCCGGCCGGCAAGATGAGCGGCTTTCCTGAACAACCGGAAGATTTCCTCGATTTCCTGAGCGGGTTGCCCGCATTTGAGGCGGTATCTCGCGAGCAGCTGGCAGCGCGTTTTGTGTCGCGTAGCTATTACGCGGCTTATCTGCGCCAGCGTCTGCAGGACGCAGTGGATGGCAGTCCGGCACAGCTGGAAATCATTGCTGCGCGCGTGCAGTCGCTGCAGCCCGGCGACGACGCGGTGCGGCTGCAGTTGGATTCCGGTCGTGCGGTGATGGCGCGGCGCGTGATCCTGGCCGTCGGCAATGCCTTGCGGCCGTTGCCGGCGCGTGGCGCCAGCAGCCTGCCTGCAGGCAAGCGCATCGAAGCCTGGGATTACCCGGCGCTGGGCGACATCCCTGCCAATGCCGACGTTGCGATCATCGGTTCGGGCCTGAGCATGGCCGATACCGTGGCCAGCCTGCAGGCCAATGGCCACCGCGGCCGCATCCACGTGATGTCGCGACATGCGCTGTTGCCGCTGCCGCACGCCAAGGGCGCGCCCGCCGATTACGACCCGGAGCCCTTGCTGGCGATGAACCTGCGCCAGCGGCTGCATGCCCTGCGCCAGCATGCAGCCGAGGCGGCAAGCCGCGATATCCCGTGGCAGAGCGTCATGGAACGGATCCGCCCGATGGTCCAGCGCCTGTGGCAGACGCTGTCATTCGATGACCAGCGCCGGTTTCTGCGGCATGTGGTGCGTTATTGGGACATCCATCGCCACCGCATCGCGGCGCCGGTATACGCGCAACTGAAGGAAGTACAGCAGCAGGGCCGGCTGCAGCTTCATCGCGGACGCTTGGAGACAGCCGTGGCCGAAGGCGCCTGCGTGTGTCTGGGCGCACAGGACCGCTGGCGTCGGCCGTTGCAGTTGGAGGTGCAGTGCGTGGTCAATGCCACCGGTGTGGAGATGCGCGCGCAGGCAATGCGTAACCCGTTGCTGCAGCAGTTGCTCGGCAGCGGCGTGGGCCGGGCCGGGCCGCATGGGATCGGTCTGGATACAGCGCCTGACGGCAGTCTGATCGATGCTGATGGCGTGGTTGAGCCGCGCGTGCAGGTAGTGGGTAGCCTGCGCATTGGCAGCCTGTGGGAAAGCCTGGCAATCCCTGATCTGCGTGCACAGGCGGCGATAGCCGCGACACAGGCGCTGCGTTAGGCAGCGCCGATGTGGTTGGGAGCATTACGCCAGCCTGGTTCAGGTGTTCTTGCCACCTGCCGGGGGTGAGCTGTTGCCATTTCCACCTGAGGAGCTGCCGTCCTTGGAAGGAGGAGGTCCGTTCATGGATCCGTCCCTCGGTTCGCGCGGCAAGCTGCTTGCTGGGGGTAGGTTTCGATTGGCCAGGGCAAGGCGGCGACCGTCCATATGTGTCCAGTACCAGTTGCCAATGGGCACCGCCTGGGTGGAAACCAGCGCGAAATGGACCGTTTTCAGGTCTTCGGATTCGCCGGGAGTGGCGACGGTCGTCATATTGGCGACGAATTGACGGCTGGCTTCGGTGTTGCCCGGGGCCAGAGTATTGGCAGGGCCTGCAAACAATTCGGTGATATTCGCCCGCAGCAGGCGGTTGATCCGGGGCGGCAGCCGCGTGGCGGGGTTGACGTCGGTCACCCGGCCCTGGGCATTGAGTTTCACCAATACAGGCAGCACCCGTTGTTGCGGCTCCTGCACTGGGGCGGGGTCGGCGGCATGCGCCACACTCACCAACATCGCAAGCGCCATGCCCGTCAGAACCGCACTGTTGTTCCTTGCCATTTCACACTCCTCGGATTGAGAACTGCGTAATTTCTTGTAAAACAGTAATTCTGGTGACGTTTGAGGATCGCGCTAGCCTGCCCGGCTGTCAAATCCAAGGCGCGGCTGTGGCTTGCCTTGATTCTGAGTGTTGCGTGTTTCACGGCAGCGCTGCTGCGGAAGCGTTGGCCCGCATCCCGTAAAATGCCGGCATGGATGTCTCCCACCTTCTCGACGGGCTGAATGCAGCCCAGCGCGAGGCCGTTTCCGCGCCTCCTGGTCATCACCTGATTCTCGCCGGCGCAGGTTCCGGCAAGACCCGCGTGCTTACCCATCGCATCGCCTGGCTCAATGAAGTCTGCGGCGTGCCCACCCATGGCATTTTTGCTGTGACCTTCACTAACAAGGCGGCCGGCGAAATGCGCCACCGCATCGACGCGCAGCTGGCCAACGGCAGCCGTGGCATGTGGATCGGCACTTTTCATGGCCTGGCCCACCGCCTGCTGCGCCTGCACTGGGCCGATGCCAAGCTGCCCGAGGCGTTCCAGGTGATGGACTCGGATGACCAGCTGCGGCTGGTCAAGCGCGTGGTGCAGCAGTTGGAACTGGATGACGGCAAGTATCCGCCCAAGCAGGTGATGTGGTGGATCAACACGCAGAAGGATGAGGGGCGTCGCCCGCAGCACATCCAGCCCGAGCCGCATGACCAGTGGGGCGAAACCCTGCGCCAGGCCTATGCGGCCTACCAGGAGCGTTGCGACCGTGCCGGTCTGGTCGACTTCGCCGAGCTGCTGCTGCGCGCGCATGAGCTGCTGCGCGACAACCCGGCATTGCTGGCGCATTACCGTGCCCGTTTCCGCGAGATCCTGGTCGACGAGTTCCAGGACACCAACGCCATCCAGTACGCCTTCGTGCGTGTGCTGGCCGGTGACAGCGCACACGTGTTCGTGGTCGGTGACGATGACCAGGCCATCTATGGCTGGCGCGGTGCCAAGGTCGAAAACGTGCAGCGCTTCCTCAAGGATTTCCCGGGCGCGCAGACCATCCGTCTGGAACAGAACTACCGTTCCAGCGCCAATATTCTTGGCGCTGCCAATGCGGTGATCGCACACAACCCGGACCGTATCGGCAAGGAGCTGTGGACCGACAGTGGTGATGGCGACCCGATCGATCTGTTCGCCGCCTACAACGAAATGGACGAGGCGCGGTACCTGGTCGAGCGTGCACGCCAGTGGGTGCGTGATGGCGGCAGCTATGGCGACATCGCCGTGCTTTACCGCAGCAATGCACAGTCACGCGCCTTTGAAGAAGCGCTGCTCAGCGAGCAGGTGCCGTACCGCGTCTACGGCGGCATGCGCTTCTTCGAGCGTGCTGAAATCAAGGACGCGTTGGCTTACCTGCGTTTGATGACCAACCGCAATGACGACGCTGCGTTCGAGCGCGCGGTGAATACGCCGACGCGCGGCATCGGTGAGCGCACGCTGGACGAAGTGCGGCGTATCGCCCGGCAACAGTCCTTGTCGCTGTGGGAGGCGGCCATGCTGGCCACGCAGGGGAATGACCTTACCTCGCGCGCCAAGAACGCACTGGCTGGCTTCCTGAACCTGGTCCAGCAGATCACCGTGGAAACCGCGGAGATGGATCTGGCCGAGCGCATTGAACACGTGCTGTCACGCTCGGCGTTGCGTGAGCACTGGAGCAAGGAAAGCCGCAACGCACTGGATTCGGAATCGCGCACCGACAACCTTGACGAGCTGATCTCGGTGGCCTCGCGCTTCGTGCGTCGCGAAGACGATATCGAAGAAGGCGCCGAGGACATGAGCGAGCTGGTCGCCTTCCTGTCCTATGCCTCGCTGGAAGCGGGTGAAGGCCAGGCGCAGGCTGGCGAGGAAGGCGTGCAGCTGATGACCTTGCACTCGGCCAAGGGCCTGGAATTTCCATTGGTGTTCCTGGCTGGCATGGAAGAGGGACTGTTTCCGAGTGCACGGTCGCTGGAAGAAAGCGGGCGGCTGGAAGAAGAGCGCCGCTTGGCCTACGTCGGCATCACCCGCGCGCGGCAGAAGCTGGTGCTGGGTTACGCCGAATCGCGCCGCATCCATGGCCAGGACAACTACAGCCTGCCGTCGCGCTTCCTGCGCGAGATCCCGCGCGAGCTGCTCAATGAAGTGCGCCCCAAGGTGCAGGTCTCGCGCCCCGCCTCGCTCGGTGCCAACCGGGTGATGGGCGGCCACGCCAATATCGAGGCGCCACCGATCAAGCTCGGTGCGCTGGTCAATCACCCGAAGTTCGGCGAAGGCATGGTCACCGACTACGAAGGCAACGGCCAGCACGCGCGCGTGCAGGTCGAGTTCGCCGACGCCGGCAGCAAGTGGCTGGTGATGGCGTATGCGAATCTGACGGTGATTTGATGTAGCCCGGGTAGGCGCAGAGTGATCGGAGCACCGGCTTGTGCGCGAAGAGCTGCCGAGCATGGCTCGGCACTACAGGTGGAGCGGATTTGTAGCCCGGGTAAGCGCAGCGCACCCGGGGAGCGAGGCGCGTTGGATTCCGCGAGTTTTCAACCAGCGGCGTGCTGGCGCAGCTGTTCCCAGTCCAGATCGAACTTGGCCAGGTATTTGCGCAGGCGGTCGGCATCGTTGGTGCTGGCGCGTTGGGTGCGGGACACCGCGAACAGTTCGCGGCCGGCGGCAGACAGGGTTTTTGAGCGCAGGCAGACGCGTACTACTTCTTCCAGCTGCACGCGGTCGAAGCGATCCAGCTGGTTTGCCGCGTCCCCCATCAGGGCCTGTAGTGGCGATGCATCTTCGCCGCCATGCCACTGCGCACGCAGGCGGCCGATTTCCTCATCCACGCCATCGGTCTGGATGCGTCCTGCATTGGCCAGTGTGGCCATGCGGATCACGCTGGCACCGAGGTCGCGGAAGTTGCCGCGCCAGGCGGCATCGGCGCTGCTGGCAAAACGGAGGTAGCGTTCGCGTGCCTCGGCATTGAAGCGCACACGCTCATGCTGCTCGCGTGACCAGCGCTCCAGTTCAAATTCCAGGTTGGGCTCGATGTCCTCGCTGCGTTGCGCCAGGCTGGGCAACTGGTAGGTCCACAGGTTCAGGCGCGCCAGCAGATCCTCGCGGAAGCGGCCGAGCCGCACGTCGTGCTGCAGGTCGCGGTTGGTGCCGGCGATCAGCTGGAAATCGCTCTCCACCTCGCGGTCGCTGCCCACCGGCAGGAAGCGCTTTTCTTCCAACGCGCGCAGCAGCATGGCCTGTTCGTCAGCGCCCAGCTCGCCTATCTCATCCAGGAACAGCAGGCCCTGATGGGCCGAGCGCAGCAGACCGGCACGGTCGCTGCTGGCGCCGGTGTAGGCGCCCTTGGTGTGGCCGAACAAGGTGCTCATCGCGCCGTCGCCGCGCAGCGTGGCGCAGTTCACTTCGACGAAGCGGCCGGGCAGCTGGTGCTTGAGCTTCTTCAGCTCGAACACGCGCTTGGCTAGCTGGCTCTTGCCGGCACCGGTGGGTCCGGTCAGCAACATCGGTGCACGCGAGCGCGTGGCCACTTTTTCGATCTGCTCGATCATCCGGTTGAAGGTGGGGTTGCGGGTGGCGATGCCGCTCTTGAGCAGGTCGCGGTCCTGTAGCTGCTGCTGGGCGAAGCGCTGGGCGATGTGGTCGTAGCGTGACAGGTCCAGGTCGATTACTGCGTAACTGCCGGGGTCGCCATTGCCTTGTTTGCGCGGCGGCGAGGTCTGCAGCAGGCGGCCGGGGAAGTGCCGGCTCTCGGTCAACAGGAACCAGCAGATCTGAGTGACGTGGGTGCCGGTGGTGATGTGGACGTAGTAGTCCTCCTCGTCCGGCTGGAACGGATAGGCCGCCAGGAAGTCATGCAGGCGCGCGTACACACCCTCGAATTCCCAGGGATCGATCAGGTAGGTGTCGTGCAGGCGCAGCTCGGTGCTGGGTGATACCAGCGCCAGGTCCTCCTGCACCAGTTTGGCCAGCCGGCTGAAGCGGCGCTGGTCAAGCATCAGCTCGATGCGGTCGGGCTGGAAGTCCTCGTGCATGCCCAGGGTGACCGTGGGCCGCCATTTCTCCCAGCGGCCGGGGCCGCTACCCGAATCCAACTGGGTGCCGAGCATGCCGAAGATCACCTGACGCTTGGACATATCCATTCCTATAGATAACGCGCTAGAACTATACGAAAGATCAAGGAGATTGAACTTGGTGGAGCGGTAATTCTGTTGATATCACTATTTAAATCAACAGGTTGGCGCTCCATGCAAAAACTTGGCACGGCGATTGCGATGTATAGGGCCAGCACAGACGCGGGCTTTTCCCGCCGAGGAGTACGAAATGGCCAACGCAAACCTGTTCGCATCCTTCCGTGGCGCCCTGCTGCCGAAGGCCACGGTCCGCAATGAAGCCGGTGGATCGGCCTATGCCCGTGATCCGCGTGCGGCGTTGGCCCTGTTTGCGGCCACCGGTTGCTTGAACAACACCTTCTACGCCAGCGCCGATGCGCAGTTGGAGCAGATGCAGGCGCTGTGCAGTGAGGTCGATGCCGGCTTCATTGCCCGCACCGCGGCCTATGCCCACGGCGTGGCGCATATGAAGGACATGCCGGCGTTGCTGTTGGCGATGCTCAGCGTGCGCGATGGCGAGGCCTTTGCCGCCGCCTTCCCGCATGTGATCGACAACGGCCGCATGCTGCGTACCTTTGTGCAGGTCATGCGCAGTGGCCGGATCGGTCGCCGCTCGCTGGGCTCGCTGCCGAAGCGTCTGCTGCGGCAGTGGCTGCAGCAAGCTTCGCCGAAGGCGATCATCCGCGCGGCGATCGGCAACCAACCGTCGCTGGCCGATGTGATCCGCATGGTCCACCCCAAGCCGCAGGATGCCGCGCGTGAAGCGCTGTATGCCTGGGTGATCGGGCGGCCGTACGACGAGGCGCTGTTGCCAGCGGAACTGCGTGCCTATGAGGCATTCAAGCGTGATCCGCGCGGCATGCTGCCGGACCTGCCGTTCCAGTACTACAGCGCGCTGGCCTTGGATGCGGCGCAGTGGTCGGTGCTGGCACGCAACTCGTCCTGGCAGCAGCTACGGATGAACTTGAACACCTTTGCCCGTCACGGTGTGTTCGAGGACGCGGCGATGGTGGCCGAGGTTGCCGCCAAGCTGCGTGACCCGCAGCAGATCGCCCGTTCGCGGGTAATGCCGTACCAGCTGCTGATGGCCTACCACGCCGGTGCCGCCTTGCCGCGTCCGATCCTGGATGCGCTGCAGGACGCAATGGAAGTGGCGACCGCCTCGGTGCCGGCATTGCAGGGCAACGTGGTGGTGGCGGTGGACGTCTCCGGTTCGATGCAGTGGCCGGTGACCGGCTATCGCCAGGGCGCAAGCTCGGCGGCGCGTTGCGTGGATGTGGCGGCCTTGATCGCGGCCTGTGTGTTGCGCGGTCATCCGCAGGCGCAGGTGCTGCCGTTCGATACCGAGGTGCGTCCGCAGCAGCTGAACCCGCGCGACAGCGTGATGACGCTGGCACGGCAGTTGGCGATCAATGGTGGCGGTACGTCGGTTAGCGCGCCGTTGGCTTACTTGAACCGCAAGCGCGCCCAGGTGGATCTGCTGGTACTGGTGTCGGACAACGAAAGCTGGCGTGACACCCGTGGCAACCGGGAGACCGCAACCATGCGTGAGTGGGCGGCGCTGAAGGCGCGTTGCCCGCAGGCGCAGCTGGTTTGCATCGACCTGCAGCCGGTGGCCACCAGCCAGACGGTCGAGCGCGAGGACGTGCTGCATATCGGCGGCTTCAGCGATGCGGTGTTCGAGTTGCTGGCCAATGCCAGCCTGCCGCCGGCACAGCGCCCGCGCTGGGTGGAGCGGATCGCGGCGATGGATTTGTAAGGGCGGTACGGATATCGCCGATGTGATGCCCGGCCGGCAATGGGGCCGGCCGGGCCTGGAGACTATTTCATGGGAGAAGGCGGATGCCGGGCTGACTACATTGGTTGTTCATTCCGGTTCGAATCCGGAAAGTCAGTTCACACCTTGCCGTCTGCTCCCACCTTTCAATGTCGGTTTGTACGAATGCCGATGGAACTACAGCCTTTCACGCTCCAGGTCGCGGGTTCGATTCCCGCCCGATGCCGCAATGCATCGGTAGCTCAGTGGATAGAGCAGGATCGCCGCCTTGCCCTCGTGGTACGGCGGTGAAACGTTCCCTCATTCTTGTCGTACAAGCCGGCACCCTATTCGTATTACTTCATGCTTCGGCATGACGGTTTCAATGTCGGCATGTACGAATGCCGAAGGAACTACAGCCTCTTAAGCTCCGGGTCGCGGGTTCGAATCCCGCCCGCTGTGGAAACGCAGCGGTAGCTCAGTCTGGTTAGAGCAGGATGTTCCTTCAATCTTCGTCGTGCAGGCCGGCACCTTTTGCAGATGTTTCATGCGGTGAATGCAGGTGGAACTACATTGGAAGCCCTTCGGGGTCGGGTTCAAGTCCCGGCTGCTTTATCAGGTTCCGATCTGGTTCTGCGGACAGTTCCACCCCCCTTTGTCACCGCACCTTTAGATTTGAAGATGACAGGAAAGCCATCAATGAACGACACCAATTACAACGTGATCCAGGAGCCGGGTGCGGCACCGATCAAGCTGTGGACGCGCGGCGTGCCGCTGGAAGACGAAGCCCGTGAGCAGCTGAAGAACATCGCGCGCCTGCCTTTCATCCATCAATGGGTAGCGGTGATGCCCGACGTGCATCTGGGCAAGGGCGCAACCGTGGGTTCGGTGGTGCCGACCATCGGCGCCATCATCCCGGCGGCGGTGGGCGTGGATATCGGCTGCGGCATGATCGCCACCCGTACCACGCTGACTGCCAGCGACCTGCCGGACAATCTGTCGGCCCTGCGCAGCGCGATTGAACGCGCAGTGCCGCATGGCCGCAGCGTGACCCGTGGTGGCCGCGACAAGGGCAGCTGGGACACCGCGCCGGAGCTGGCGGTGGAAGGCTGGTCGCAGCTTGCTGCCGACTTCGCGCTGATCTGCGAGCGTCACCCCAAGCTGAAGAACACCAACAACCTCAAGCACCTGGGAACGCTGGGCACCGGCAATCACTTCGTCGAGGTGTGCCTGGATGAAGAGCAGCGCGTGTGGTTCATGCTGCACTCCGGCTCGCGCGGTGTTGGCAATGCCATCGGCACCTACTTCATCGAGCTAGCCAAGCAGGAAATGCGTCGCTGGATGATCAACCTGCCGGACCAGGACCTTGCCTACCTGCCGGAAGGCAGCGCGCATTACGGCGACTATGTGTTCGCGGTGGACTGGGCGCAGCGTTTTGCCCGCATCAACCGCGAGGTGATGATGCGCAACGTGATTGCGGCCGCGCGGACGGTGATCAGCAAGCCGTTCGAGGCCCAGGCCGAGGCGGTCAACTGCCACCACAACTACGTCAACCGCGAGCACCACTTCGGCAAGGATGTGCTGGTTACCCGCAAGGGCGCGGTGAGTGCGCGCAAGGGTGAGATGGGCATCATCCCGGGCAGCATGGGCGCCAAGAGCTTCATCGTGCGTGGGCTGGGCAACGAGGACAGCTTCCACAGCTGCAGCCACGGCGCCGGCCGCGTGATGAGCCGCACCAAGGCGCGCAAGCTGATCAGCGTGGACGACCACATCAAGGCCACCGCGCACGTGGAGTGCCGCAAGGACGCCGAGGTGGTGGATGAGTCACCGGCCGCCTACAAGCCGATCGAGGCAGTGATGGAGGCGCAGCGCGATCTGGTTGAGATCATGCATACCCTGCGTCAGGTGGTATGTGTGAAAGGATAAGCAAAGAGCGCCCCGCTGCGGTGGGGCGCCAAAGGAAGGCAAGACAATGGAGATGATTGAAATCGATGGAAGCCAGGGCGGCGGGCAACTGCTGCGTTCGGCCTTGAGCTTGAGCCTGTGCACCGGCATTGGCTTTGCGATGCAGGACATCCGCGCCAGGCGCCCGCGTCCGGGGCTGATGCGTCACCACCTGACCGCGGTCAACGCGGCGGCCCGCATCAGCGGTGCGCAGGTGGAAGGCGCTGCGCTGGGTGCGACCACCCTGCGGTTCGCGCCCGGCCCGGTGCAGGCCGGTGACTACCAGTTCGCCATCGGCAGTGCCGGTTCGGCGACGCTGGTGTTGCAGACGCTGTTGCCGGCCTTGTGGCAGGCCGCTGCGCCGTCGCGGGTGCGGCTGGAGGGCGGCACGCACAATCCGATGGCGCCCAGTGCCGACTTCATCAGCAGCTGCTATCTGCCGGCCTTGGCACGGATGGGCGTGCAGGCCGAACTGCAGCTGCATGCGCCGGGCTTCCATCCAGCCGGTGGCGGCGTGCTGGAGGCGACGGTGCAGGCCTGCCCGCAGCTGCAAGCGCAGGCGTTCAGCGTGCGCGGGCCTTTGCAGGCGCTGGACGCACAGGCGCTGGTGTCGGGCCTGCCCGCCGCCATCGGCCAGCGCGAACTCGACGCGCTGGCACAGCGGTTCGGGGTGGATGCGCATCCACGCCATGTGCGGGTGGTACGGCCGGCGCTGGGTCCGGGCAACGTCGTCTCGATGACGGTGCGGCATGACCAGCATGTCGAGCATTTCGACAGTCATGGTGAGCGCGGGCTGGCTGCCGAGGACGTGGCGGGCCGGCTGGCTGCGACCGTCCAGGCTTACCTGGATGGCGGCGCCTGCGTGAGCGAGCACCTGTCCGACCAGTTGCTGCTGCCGATGGCCCTGGCTGGCGGTGGCAGCTTCACCACGGCGGTTATCAGCGACCACCTGCGCAGCAATGCGCGGCTGATCGAGAAGTTCCTGCCGGTGGAGTTCGACTGGCAGCAGCGTGGACCACACTGGGAGGTATGGATCAGCCGTTGATCGGCCCGGTTTGATCTTGCGCAAGGCATGGGGGCACCATCGGGTGTGCAATGGTGTCCCCACCACCTTCCAAGGAGAACTGCCATGTACAAGCGCATCCTGATCGCCACCGATGGTTCCGAGCTTTCCGCCAAGGGGTTGGCCAAGGGGTTGGAACTGGCTGCTCAGCTGGGCGCCCACGCCGACATCGTCACTGTTTCCGAGCCGTGGGCAGTAGGCATGTACGACGCCATGGGCTGGAGTGCCGGCTATGAAGCCAGCCCGGAGTACAAGAAAGACCGCGAGGAAGCCGCGCAGAAGATCCTGCGGCCGGCGCTGGAAGCGGCACACGCGGCCAACGTCGCCGATGTGCAGGCCCACCATGTGCTCGACCGCTATGCGGCCGACGGCATCATCGACACCGCCAATGCCTGCAGCAGCGACCTGCTGGTGATGACCTCGCATGGCCGCCGCGGCATGACCCGCGTACTGCTGGGCAGCCAGACCGCCGAAGTACTGGCCCGCAGCACGGTACCGGTGCTGGTGATCCGCTGACGCGTTGAGCCCCCTCCCTTTCGCGCAGCGAAGGGGAGGGTTGGGGAGGGGTGCTTCTTGCTTGGCCCCCCCCAAGAAACAAGAAGCCAAAATCAACAAAGCCCTCAAACGAGGGCTTTTCCTTCCCGGGTGAAAAGGCCAGCCGGCCTTCAGGCTTGGCTGCCAGAAGCACCCCTCCCCAACCCTCCCCTCCGTGCTACGCACGCAAGGGAGGGGGCAAGATCACCAGCTATACAGCTTCCAGTACACCGGCTTGGTGCCGTCCTTGTCGCTGTCCATGCGGCCGTCGCCATCGCGGTCGTACATGTAGAACGGTGCACCGCGCGAGGGGGTCACCTTGACCATGCGCAGGGTGCCGCCGACGCGGTACTCCTCGATGGTGTCACCGTTGTCCATCGCCTTGCGCGTGATATCCGCACCTTTGACGTCGACCGGTGGCGAGCCGTCGCCGAGCGTGGCGCAGCCGGCCAGGGCCAGCAGGGGGATCAGCAGCAAGGATTTCATGGTGGCGCTTCCTTCGGTGGGAATGGTCCGATTATGCCTGTCTACGTGCAGCAACGGCCCGCCGCGTAGAATCAGCGCATGAGCAGATTAGTCCTGATAGACGGGTCCAGTTACCTGTACCGTGCGTTCCACGCGCTCCCGCCACTGACCAACGCCAATGGCGAGCCCACCGGCGCGCTGTTTGGCGTGGTCAACATGCTGCGTTCCACGTTGAAGGAAAAGCCCGAATACGTCGCCTTCGTGGTCGATGCGCCGGGCAAGACCTTCCGCGACGACATGTACGCCGAGTACAAGGCCAACCGTCCGCCGATGCCCGACGACCTGCGCTCGCAGGTGCAGCCGATGTGCGACATCGTGCAGGCGCTGGGCATCGACATCCTGCGCGTGGACGGGGTGGAAGCCGATGACGTGATCGGCACGCTGGCGCTGGCCGGCGCTGCCGACGGACTGGAGGTGACCATTTCCACCGGCGACAAGGATTTCGCCCAGCTGGTGCGCCCGGGCGTGGCGCTGGTCAATACCATGACCGGCAGCCGTACCGATTCGGACGCGGCGGTGATGGACAAGTTCGGCGTGCACGCCGAGCAGATCGTCGACTACCTCGCGCTGATGGGCGACACCGTCGACAACGTGCCGGGCGTGGAAAAGTGCGGGCCCAAGACCGCTGCCAAGTGGCTGGCCGAGTACAAGGATCTGGACGGCGTGATCGCCGCGGCGCCGACCATGAAGGGCAAGATCGGCGAGAACCTGCGCGCTGCGCTGCCGCGGCTGCCGTTGAACCGTGACCTGGTCACCATCCGCACCGACGTGCCGTTGGATCAGGGGCCGCGTGACCTGCAGTTGCGTGAGCAGCACGTTGAATCGCTGCGTGGCCTGTATGCCCGTTACGGCTTCACCCAGGCCCTGCGTGAGCTGGGTGGCGTGGCCGCACCGGAGGCCGCTGGCGACGCCAAGCCCAGTCTGCGCGGCACCGCCGCCGGCTATGCCAAGGCCGCCGACAGCGAGCCGGTTGTTGGCCTGGACCCGGCCATGGCGGTGAAGGGTGAATACGAAACGGTATTCACCACCGAACAATTGCAGGCCTGGGTGCAGCGCCTGCAGGCCGCCGACGAGTTCGCCTTCGATACCGAAACCGATGCGCTGGATGCGATGCGCGCCAACCTGGTCGGCATCAGCCTGGCGGTGGAGCCGGGCAAGGGCGCCTACATCCCGGTCGGCCATATCTATCCGGGTGCGCCAGCCCAGCTGCCGATGCAGCAGGTGCTGGATGCACTGCGTCCGCTGTTGCAGGACGCCAGCAAGAAGAAGCTCGGCCAACACGGCAAGTACGATATCCATGTGCTGCGCCGCCACGGCGTCGATGTGCAGGGCTATGCCGACGACACCATGCTGGAAAGCTTCGTGCTCAATTCCACCGCCACCCGCCATGACATGGACTCGCTGGCGCAGCGCTACCTCGGCTACACCACCACCAAGTTCGAGGACGTGGCGGGCAAGGGGGCAAAGCAGATCTCCTTCGCCCAGGTCGGCATCGACGAAGCCGGCGCCTATGCGGCCGAGGATGCAGATATCACCCTGCGCCTGCACCGCGTGCTGGGCCCGCAGCTGGCCGCCGTGCCGTCGCTGGAAAGCGTCTACCGCGATATCGAGATGCCGTTGGTGCCGGTGCTGGCACGCATCGAGGCCAATGGCGTCAGCATCGACATGGCCGAATTGAAGCGTCAGAGCAGCGACTTGTCAGCACGCATGCTGGCTGCGCAGCAGAAGGCCACCGAGCTGGCCGGCCATACCTTCAACCTGGACTCACCCAAGCAGCTGCAGGCGGTGTTGTTCGACGAGATGGGTTTGCCGGCACTGGTGAAAACCCCCAAGGGCCAGCCCAGCACCAACGAAGAAGCGCTGGAGGCGATTGCCGAGCAGCATGAGCTGCCGCGGGTAATCCTGGAATACCGCGGCCTGGCCAAGCTGCGCAGCACCTATACCGACAAGCTGCCGGAAATGGTCAACCCCGATACCGGCCGCGTGCACACCAGCTACCACCAGTCGGGTGCGGCAACCGGGCGGCTGTCATCGTCCGATCCGAACCTGCAGAACATCCCGGTGCGTACCGACGACGGCCGCCGTATCCGCAAAGCCTTTGTCGCGCCGCCGGGGCGCAAGCTGATGGCCTGCGATTACTCGCAGATCGAGCTGCGCATCATGGCGCACCTGTCCGAGGACCCGGGCCTGGTGCGTGCGTTCGAACAGGGCGCCGACGTGCACCGTGCCACCGCCGCCGAAGTGTTTGGGCGCGCGCTGGAGGACGTGACGCCGAACGAGCGCCGCGCCGCCAAGGCGATCAACTTCGGTTTGATGTACGGCATGAGCGCATTCGGCCTGGCCAAAAACCTGGGTATTGATCGCGGCCAGGCACAGGATTATGTGGCGCTGTATTTCAGCCGTTATCCGGCGGTGCGTGACTTCATGGAAAGGATGCGCGTTCAGGCGCGCGAGCAGGGGTATGTGGAAACCCTGTTTGGGCGCCGGCTATATTTGAACGACATCCACGCCCGTAACCAGGGTTTGCGCGCGGGTGCCGAGCGTGCGGCCATCAATGCACCGATGCAGGGCACTGCGGCAGACATCATCAAGCGCGCGATGGTGAGCGTGGATGGGTGGCTGCAGGGTTACAGCGACCAGGCCAAGATGATTTTGCAGGTGCACGATGAACTGGTGTTCGAAGCCGACGCCGCATTCATCGATACCTTGCGTGCTGAAGTCGAGTCGCGGATGTCGGCAGCTGCGAGCCTGCGTGTACCCCTCGTAGTTGATACTGGTATCGGGGAAAACTGGGACGAGGCACACTAATTTTCTGGTTTTTTAACCAGAATATGCGTGTTCATGAAACGATGCGTCGCAGCGCATCGTATTCAACTAAATGCCTTGTGTTTCAGTGGATGAATCACTCCTTAATCTTTTTGCATGCAAGACGAATTCTTCACGATTCATCAAGGTTGAAGGTGCTGTTATAGGTCCCGACAGACGCAACGTCTGTCATGGATCTCTCCCATCCCCTGGAGCAGATCTCGGAGCGGGGATTCCTCCCCAAATGCCCGCTCCCCGGCCCCGTCGACCCCCCCCTGGTCGGCGGGGCTTCTTTTTGTCTGTACATAAAACATCCACGCGGATGGTGCGTCCTTCCCTCGCACGGCCTTGATGGCGTTTGATCGAGCATCAAACGGATGGGTCATGGCTCAACCGGGAGACGCAGATGCAGGACCTTTTCGCACTGGCCATGCCGTGGTGGGAATTCATGCTGCGCGCGGTGGTGGTTTATGTCGTGGTGCTGGTGATGGTGCGGGTGGCAGGCAAGCGTGCGCTGGGCCAATTCACCGCGTTCGATATGTTGTTGCTGGTGTTGCTGGGCAACGCAGTGCAGAACGCCTTGCTGGGCAAGGACACGTCCTTGGGGGGTGGCTTGCTGCTCGCAGCCACACTGATCGCACTGAATTATTTTGTCGGCTGGATCACCACCCGCAGTCCGAAGCTGGAGCGGGTGATCGAGGGCGAGCCGGTGGTGCTGGCGCGGCACGGCCATGTGTTGCAGCAGGTGCTGCGTCGCGAGCTGGTCAGCAAGGCGGACTTCAACAAGGCGATGCGCGATGCAGGGTGTGCCCAGGTGGATGAAGTCGACCTGGCCCTGCTGGAGACGGATGGCCACATCACCATCATCCTCAAGTCAGACAAACGCACGTAGTGCCGAGCCATGCTCGGCAGGGGCGTTACCTGCAATCCGTCAAACGCCATGCCGAGCATGGCTCGGCACTACCGTGAGCGGCACACGCATCCTCAGCCCAACCAATCCCTGGGCACCAGGTACTCGGCCAAGCGCGCTTCGTCGCTGCCGGTATCGGGCTGGTAGCCGTACTCCCAACGTACGCGTGGCGGCAGGCTCATCAGGATGCTTTCGCTGCGCCCGCCGCTCTGCAGGCCGAACAGGGTGCCACGGTCGTACACCAGGTTGAACTCGACGTAGCGGCCGCGCCGGTAGAGCTGGAACTCACGCTCGCGTTCGCCATAGGGTGTGTCCCTGCGCCGTTCGACGATGGGCAGGTAGGCATCGAGGAAACCATCGCCTACCGCCTGCAGGTAGGCGAAGTCGGTGTCGAAGCCATGATGCAGGTCGTCGAAGAACAAACCACCCACGCCGCGCGTTTCGTTGCGGTGCTTGATGAAGAAGTATTCATCGCACCAGCGCTTATGCGCGGGGTAGCGTTCTTCGCCGAACGGTGCGCACAGATCGCGGGCAACGGTGTGCCAGTGCTGCACGTCTTCGTCGAAGGGGTAGAACGGCGTCAGGTCGAAGCCACCACCAAACCACGCCGCCACCTTGCGGCCGTTCAACTCGGCCTGGAAGTAACGCACGTTGGCATGCGTGGTGGGCAGATAGGGGTTGAGCGGGTGGAAGACCAACGACACACCGCAGGCGCGCCAGGACGCGCCCGTCAGCTCCGGGCGGTTTGCCGATGCCGAGGGCGGCAGGCGGGTGCCGGCGACATCGGAAAAGCCAATGCCGGCCTGCTCGAATACCGCGCCATCGCGCAGGATGCGGGTGCGGCCTCCGCCGCCTTCGGCACGCTGCCAGCAGTCTTCCTGGAAATGGGCCTGGCCGTCAGCCTGCTCGATGGCGGTGCAGATGCGATCCTGCAGGCCGGTGAGGTAATCGCGTACGCGCTCGAATTCGTTCATGGGCTTACTGTAGCGCAGCCCCCGCTTGTGGGCCCGCGATCCGCCAGACCTGGATGCATCTCAGCGGAAAAGCTTGCGTACCTGGGGCCTATACAGCTTGATGATCAACCAGCCGTGCAGCGCCGCCATTACCAGCGAGGAGCCGACGGTCAGCAGCAGCATGCTCCAGCGGCTGACCAGCAGCTGCACCCGTAGATCACGGCCTTCTTCCGACTGCAGTACCTCGGCAGGAATAACGGTCTGCAGGCCAAGCATGACGGCATCGACCAGCGGGATCAGGGCGAAGTTGGCAACGGCGATCAGTACCAGGAAGGCGACAAAGCCCGTGCGGCCCCACTCGCGGTGCTTGAGCAGTCCCCAGGAGACCGCAAACAGGCCGATCGACAGCATCAGCATCAACAGGCTGAGCGCGCCGGCGTGACGGCTGAGCCAGAAGAACACGGCGGGCACCGCCAGGCCTTCGCCCTGCATCCAGCCGACGATATCCAATTGCCCCAGTACCACCACGACCAGCCACTGGCACAGACACCAGAGGATGGCCAGCACCGCCATCAGCAGTGACAGCTTGGCGGTGGTATCGATGAAGCGGGTGGCGTTGTCGGGTTGGATCCGGGGAGCAATGTCGGGTGGCGTCACGGCAGGAGTGGGTCCAGTGATGGCGAACTATCGCCGGGTTCAATGTGCTTGCCCAGCATCCTGCATCACGGCGAGTACTGCAGGAAGGATGTGCTGCGCGCTGAGCGGCGCCAACTTCACACCGTGGGGTGCCTGCAGCGGGATCCAGGCCAGCTCGGCGATCTCCGCCTGTACTGCGGGGACGCCGCTGCTGATGCGCACCAGGAAGGCCTCGCCCTGTACGCGGTGGCCGGGCTCGTTGACTGCATTGTTCTCGAAAATTCCCAGGGCGACGGCACTGTCGGTGTCCACGCCGATGTCCAACTCCTCGCGCAACTCGCGTGCCAGTGTCTGCAGGGCATGTTCGCCGGGCTCGCGCTTGCCGCCAGGCTGGATGAAGGTGTCCGAGCCGTGTTTGCGTACCACCAGCACGCGTTGCTGTGGATCGAGAATGACGGCGGTGACGATGCGGATGGTGGGTGCGGTGGGGGACATGCGCTTCCTGCGGGTAGGGCTCCGTGCTGGGAATGGTACTGGAGGCTTGGGTGGTGTTGGGGTGTAAGCAGGAGCTAAGGGGAAGATCAAGATCAAGAGCACCCCTCCCCAACCCTCCCCTGCGCTACGCGCAAGGGAGGGGGAAAAGCCGCTCCCTTCCTTTGCCGCAGCCAAGGGGAGGGGGCCAAGCCGAGCCCACAAACAACAAGGGCGCCTCGCGGCGCCCTTGCTGATGCTTACTTCAGTTCCTGCTCGAACAACTTCAGGATGCGCTTGTACTGGTCAAGCCAGGAATCGGCACGCGTGTAGCCGTGGCGTTCCAGCGGGTAGGGCGCGATCGA
The DNA here is from genome assembly GCF_032061965.1 of Stenotrophomonas sp. Classification (GTDB taxonomy): domain Bacteria; phylum Pseudomonadota; class Gammaproteobacteria; order Xanthomonadales; family Xanthomonadaceae; genus Stenotrophomonas. The sequence goes on from NZ_DAMBEF010000026.1 coordinate 54,599, forward strand.
CCAGTTGTCCTTGTGCAGCTCGATCAGCTTCTGGCTCATGTTGATCGAATCCTGGAAGAACACGTTGTCATCCATCATGCCGTGCGCGATCAGCAGGTTGTCCTGCAGGCCTTCTGCATATTCGATGGGCGAGGAGATGCGGTAGGCCTCCGGGTCGATGTCCGGAGTGTTGAGGATGTTGGCGGTGTAGGCGTGGTTGTACTGGTGCCAGTCACCGACCGGGCGCAGCGCGGCGCCAGCCTTGAACGTGCCCGGCGAACGGAACAACGCCATGTACGTCATGAAGCCGCCGTAGGAGCCGCCGTAGATGCCGGCCTTGCTGCGGTCGCCCTGCTTGGTCTCGACCAGCCAGTCCAGGCCGTCCAGGTAATCTTCCAGCTCCGGATGGCCCATGTTGCGGTAGATGGCGGTGCGCCAGTTGCGGCCGTAGCCTTCACTGCCGCGGTAGTCCATGTCCAGCACGATGTAACCCTTCTGCACCAGCAGGTTGTGGAACATCTGCTCGCGGAAGTAGTTGGAATAACGCGCATGCACGTTCTGCAGGTAGCCGGCGCCGTGCACGAACATGGCGATCGGGTACTGCTTGCCCG